>CAZUFC010000001.1:0-204395 GCA_964619725.1 uncultured bacterium
ACGCCCACTTACACACCGACAGATACACCGACCGATACGCCTACCGTGACGCAGACGCCCACTAGAACGCCGACGGATACGCCGACTTATACTCCGACAGATACCCCGACCGACACGCCGACAATCACTCAGACGCCCACTAGGACACCGACGGATACGCCCACTTATACACCGACAGATACACCGACCGACACGCCGACAATCACTCAGACGCCCACTAGAACACCGACTGACACGCCGACTTATACTCCGACAGACACCCCGACCGACACGCCGACAATCACCCAGACGCCCACTAGAACACCGACGGATACGCCCACTTACACACCGACAGATACACCGACCGATACGCCGACCGTGACGCAGACGCCAACTAGAACGCCGACGGATACGCCTACTTATACTCCGACAGATACCCCGACCGACACGCCGACAATCACCCAGACGCCAACTAGAACGCCGACGGATACGCCGACTTATACTCCGACAGATACCCCGACCGACACGCCGACAATCACCCAGACGCCCACTAGAACACCGACGGATACGCCCACTTACACACCGACAGATACACCGACCGATACGCCGACCGTGACGCAGACGCCAACTAGAACGCCGACGGATACGCCTACTTATACTCCGACAGATACCCCGACCGATACGCCGACAATCACGCAGACGCCAACTAGAACGCCGACGGATACGCCGACTTACACGCCGACAGATACCCCTACCGATACGCCGACAATCACGCAGACGCCAACTAGAACGCCGACGGATACGCCTACTTATACTCCGACAGATACCCCGACCGACACGCCGACAATCACCCAGACGCCAACTAGAACGCCGACGGATACGCCGACTTATACTCCGACAGATACCCCGACCGACACGCCGACAATCACTCAGACGCCCACTAGAACACCGACGGATACACCGACAGTAACCCAAACACCCACCGACACGCCCACCGATACACCGACTGTCACTCAGACACCCACCGACACCCCGACCGATACGCCGACGGTCACACAAACACCCACCGACACCCCGACCGATACGCCGACGGTCACACAAACACCCACCGACACCCCGACCGATACGCCGACTGTCACACAAACACCCACCGACACCCCGACCGATACGCCGACGGTAACTCAGACACCCACCGACACCCCGACCGATACGCCGACAGTAACCCAAACACCGACCGACACGCCTACCGACACCCCGACTGTCACACAAACACCGACTGACACGCCCACCGATACACCGACTGACACGCCCACCGATACACCGACTTATACTCCGACACCCACGCCGGTTTTACCCGAATGTCCTCCCGAATCGATATGGTCTCAACCTCCCGCCGGCCCTGCAGACGGCATCGCTTACCTCAGCGACGAATCGGCCGGCATATACATGTATGAAATGATAGACGGCCCAACCGATCCGGTTTGCGGACTGATCTGGTGGGGCGCTGAATTGGATTTGCTGCAATTTACGGAATGTTCGAAAGATGTGCTTTTCGACGTAGTAATATATGAGGACCAGGGCGGCATGCCCGGAGCGGCGCTGCTGAGTCAGTCGGTCGCCCCAGTAAAAACATATACCGGAATATTATATGATTTAGGACAATTGCAGTATGAGTTAATCGAATATGAAGCGGTTATCGATCCCTGCTTCATACCTTCCGGGACTTTCTGGGTCTCGGTTTCAGCCGATCCCGATCCGGGACAGGATGAATGCCGATTCAACTGGATGACCTCATCAACGGGCGACAATTTCAGCTATATGTGGATCGGAGATGCTTTTGAACCTGTGGAGGAAGATTTAAGTCTATGTCTGTTGACCGGTATTTTGACGCCGACTCCGACCTCTACAGATACCCCGACCCAGACGCCGACGGAGACACCGAGCTGGACGCCGACGGATACGCCGACAGAGACGCCGACCGTAACGTTGACGCCCACGGGAAGCCCGACGGAAACCCCGACGAACACGCCAAGTCAAACTGCGACCCGCACGCCGACGGGAACGCCTACGGTCACCTTAACGCCTTCGCAAAGTCCGACAATGACGGCGACCATCACGCAATCGCCCACGAATACTCCTACTTCAACCCCGACCAATTCGCCGACGAACACCCCGACACGCACGCCCACTCAAACCCTGACGCCTACAGCCACCCCGACGATTCTCATCACCTTCCCGCCTTCGCCGACTTTTGAGCCAACCATAACGCCTTCCATAACGCCGGAACCGACTCTGACGCCGGCCTGCAGCATACTGGAAATATTATCTCATGAAATTGAATTCGATCCCCCTATGGGCTCTCCCGACCGACTTGTTACAATTACCGCTCCAGTTCACAACGTCGGCTGGATGGACGTCAGTTACACCGAAGTCTTTTTCGCCTATGAAGCGACCCCTGAGAACCCTCTGGACGATCCCAACATGATATTCATCGGGGACCCCGTGCCGCTTACCGACCTGGCAATAGGCGAGGTAAAGGAAGCCAGCGTAATATGGTATACCGAGGGATTAGACCCGATCATCTATCCTGTCTATGTATTCACCCATAATACCGAGCCGCCGGAATGCTACGCTCACTTGACGACGACCGAATATCTCGTTCCCGTATGCCTGTATAAGTTCATCGCTGTTCCCAAGGACAATGCGCTTGAACTGCAATGGACGACCGTTACCGAAATCGACAACGTGGGATTCCATATCCTCCGGTCGGATTCCTATTACGACGGTTTCGAAATCGTAACAGAATCGATGATTCCCGGAGCCGGCACAAGCTACAGCAAGCATGAATACACTTACACGGATAAGCATCTTACAAACGGCTCGCCATACTTTTACAAACTGGCCATGATTGATTCGACAGGAAATAAAGACCTCTCAGAAATCATCTGCGGCGTCCCCAACCCGGAAACGCAATGCAGCGTCAGATTCGAAACCTGGAGCGATCAATCCGTTTATTCCGCATCCCAGACCCTGCGCCTCAGTTACAGAATCACCGGCGACGATAAATCCTGCACGCTCAAGTTGTTCACACCCATAATCATCAATGAAGTTTACGTTGGAGACTTCATCCCGCCTGCAGACGTCGTTTTTACGCCGGAATTAGAGGTTTCCGGTGAGTTCTTCCGGTATGAATGGACCGGCCAGGAACCGACGGGAGAATATTTGTTCCTGATCATTCTGACGAACACCTCCGGCAATGAGCTGAAATATATGGATATAAATTATTTCCGCTTTATAGGAAAACAATAAGCTCCGGCATCCATATCTCACTTTTATACGCGACTGACACTGGCATTCAGATTCTTACCATACCGGGCCTTTGGCCTTAAGATAATAGGAACAGATAATTGTTTTTAAAGTAAAAA
The DNA here is from genome assembly GCA_964619725.1 of uncultured bacterium. Taxonomy (GTDB): domain Bacteria; phylum CSSED10-310; class CAZUFC01; order CAZUFC01; family CAZUFC01; genus CAZUFC01. Next base: position 3,405 of record CAZUFC010000001.1, read on the forward strand.
AAACTTAAAAATGGATTCGCGGTCGTGATCATTGTCGTTGTCAAGTTTAAACCTGACGCCCATTCAGACGAAATTGAATTTAAAACTTATTTCGCACGATACTCCGACAACTAAAACCGCTTCGCCGGTAACGACAATGACAACGAAGCATCAGCCAACATATTGAGAAGCAATGAAGTAAGGCTTATCTTAATACGTATTCCTACCGGGCAGCCTCTCTCTCCCTCCTGAATTCTTCAATCTGTTCCAGCAAACTCTCATTCCCCGGCGACAGTTTCAATGCTGCATCATAGTGAATTTCGGCATCTTCAAAACGTCCCTGTTCAGTATAAATTCTTGCCAGGTGAATATGAGTAAGAATCAGACGGGGATTTAAATGCAGGGCGCGTTTATAATAGGCTATGGCTTCGTTCAAGCGGTTCAGACCAGCTAAAGTGTAACCGCGTGAATGAGCTTTCAGCGCAGGATTGACCCTTAATTCCATCTTCGTATTGATGAAAGAGGCCAGAAGGATCAAAATAAGGATGTAAGCTGCAGCCCGGTCGATCTTTTTAAAAGCTGCGATGACCGCCCTGACCGCGTATCCTGCATACAGCAGGAGAACAGGGACTATGGGAAGTCTGTATCGGGCCGTTATGAAAAAGAGTATCACGGAAAAAGAATAGGTAATGAAATACAGAAAAAACAATAGATGTCCCCGTTTCCTTTTGATGTTCAGCGCTATTCCGAACAGCCCCAACGGCATAATAAAACCCATCGGAATAAAAGCTGCTTTTAACGACCAGGCTATTTCACGGAGAAACTCAAACTCAATATTAATCGGCACTTCATACCCGTTGAAAAATGCCCGCGCCTTCTTCACGGTTAAATCGAAAAAAGCTTTCGGATTCTCTTTTATGAACTCCAGTCCTCTCCGAAACCAATAGGAGGAAGCTTCCGAGTCGGTCATGTTTTTCCGTCCCGTTATCTTCTCTGCAACCAGACGGGGAACCTCCTGATTGAATAATCCGGTTATCGGCGGCATTTCGGGCGGCGGCGTATAAAAACCCGTGGCATCCTTGTTGTTTCCGACGAAAAAGTTGATTCCGCCGTGAGTCGTCACCAGGACAGGCTCTCCGGTTATTATCAGGTTCCTTATGCTGAACGGCATAAAGCAACATGTGATGCCAAGCAGAACGAATCCCATTGATACGGCCCTTTTTCGCTTGCTCCTCTCCCGTCCATGAATGAAATAAGCCCATAAAAGCGCTGCGGGAAAAAAGAGCATGACGTTCGGGCGGGAAAGCGCGAACAATCCCATGCATAACCCGCCGAAAAACCAGTAAATCAAACGGTCACGCACCTCTGCCCTGTGCAGAAAAAATAAAAAAGCCGTCGGGGCCAATATGGAAAAGGACGCATCGAGTATCTGGCCTTCATACAGCAAAATGAGGGAATAAAACGCGTATAAAAAGAGAGTGAACAAAGCTGTGAGTTTATCGAAAAGTTCACGAGCCAGAAAATATAGCAGAACCCCGGAAATCAAGCCCAGTAAAAACTGAAATGCGAGAACCGCCGTAAAATTTTCACCGAATACACTAAATATTATCCCTAAAAAATAATAATAAAGAGGGCTGAATGTCAGACTCTGACCCTTAAGGAAAAAATCGCCCTCCGCTATTTGCTTCGCCAGCTCTATCAATTCCGCCGAATCGGCAGACTTCACATAGTTGCCCTGGAATTCTACGAGATAAAGAATCCGCATGGCAATCATGAACGCAAGCAACGCCATAAAGAAAAAACGGTTCAATCGCTGCGTCAATCTTTCCATCAGCAACTCCACCGGGTCTGATTTCACATTTGATTCAATTTCTTCTTTTTTATTTCCCTTTTTTCGCCTGGATTTCGCTTTCCTTTTGCCCATTATGAATACCTGTCCTCTAAGCTATATCAATTCGATTCCAAAGGTGCCCCGGTCGACTCTGAACCCTACTTGCCGAAAAAGAAATGCTTGAATGTATGCAATCCCAAACGAACGACCCGGCCGAATGAAATATTTTCACTTCCCATATAATTATAGGCATACCACATCAGAAAAACATAATCATAGAAAGGATTCGGCGGCAGCTTTATCAGTTTTTTAATGATGAATTTGAGACGGGGAAACCGGACAGCGAAAAAGAAAAACTTCTGGAGATTGGCGAATTCCCGGGAGGAATCGCTTTGAATTACGCTCGATTTATAAAAGGATGACCCCATATTGTCTATGTTGTAATCTTTCGGGACCATCCCCATGGATATCACTTTGTCTCCCAGCTCTGTTTTAGGATAAGGCTGATAAACCGAACATGACGGATAATCTGTTCGGATTTCCTGGTTGATTTCTACGGTTTGAAACGCTGTTTCTATCGTTTCGCCCGGCAAACCCAGCATGTTAGTGGTCCTGATAGGTATATCGTAACGATGAAATAACCCCGCGGCATCCCTGATCTGACGGTTACTTATCGTCTTCTTCAATACCTTGCGCCTTATCTCGGGATTCCCGCTTTCAACCCCGAAGTCCACACTGTGACATCCCGCATCCTTCAGCGACCGAACTATTTCATCCGTAACCAGGTCCGCCCTGACGTGACAGATGAAAGGAAGCCGCACTTTTTCTCCGTAAAGTTTTAAAAAAGGCTTCAACCGCGAAATTTTAAGTATAAAAGTGTCGTCCTGGAAGCATACAGTTTTTAATCCGTAACGATCGCGGACGCCGGTAATCTCTTCAATCGTCTTTTCCGCAGACCTGAAACGAGTGAAATGTCCCTTATGCCGGTACATTTCTTTTAAACTCGCCATCGAACAATACGCGCAATTGAAAGGACACCCGCGACCTGATATGAAATTTTTTGTCGGATTATCAGCCAAAAAAGGATATTGGTAATACAACTCACGATCAGGCGCAGGCAAAGCATCCAAATCCTCAATCAACGGAGCCATCGGGTTGCGAATTATTCTCCCCTCAGTTTTTACCCATAAATTCGGTATATCGCTGAAGGAACGTCTCTCTTCCACCCTCTCCGCTAACATACGAAACGCATTTTCACCTTCGCCTCGACAAATTACATCCAATCCCTCTTTCTCAATTACTTCGGGGAAATACGTCGGATGAGCGCCGCCCATCACGATCAAAGCGTTCGACTTCGACTTTATATGTCCCGTCTGCTGCAGCGCCCAGAGATGAGTCCCCGTCGTTACCGAAAATGCCGCTATATCCGGATTTATCCGCTCCAGTTCCCCGGCCGAAATCGGCGATGCCCCTATCTTCAGATATACTTCATGACCCTCTTTCTTCAAAATTGAAGAAAGATACATCGGCCCTAGATTCTCAGACCATATTTTCTGGAGAAATAATACGCGCGCCATAAATTAATGATATATCCATACCTGGCGGAATCTTAACAGATCATCTGCAGGTTCTTCCAGTTTCTGCACATAGGTACGGTAAGCCCATATCCTGTCCGGTCGGCACAAGGGTATTGAAGGAAGCTCATCTCTCAAAACCTTTTCGAGTTTCAACGCGGTTTCCGGTTTCGGCTGCTTTTTCAACAACTTCAAAAGATCGTCGAAACGTTCGTTTTCCCAATTGCATTTGTTGCCCGGATGATACGAACCGAAATATTCATAAAACTGAAGCATTTCCTCTCCGCCCCGCCAATCCTCGTAATCCTCCAGGGCCGCCTCAAAATCCTGTAGGCCCTCTTCCTCGCCTTCATATATCCGCTGAAATACTTCTTCTTTCGGCAAGGGAACTAACTTAAGATCAACCTTTGCTTTTTTCAACTGCTCCTTAATGATTGCCGCCTGGTCCCTGAAAATTTCCTCATCCGTATATATCAATTCAACTTCGATCTCTTCCTCATCATCATTTGCCTTTAAACCTTCAGAACCGGAATACTCATAACTTTTATCGTCAATACCTTCTGCTCGCATGACGCCCGAATCCAGAATGAAATCGGGCACATGTCCATACGCCGGTTGAGCATAACCGTTGAAAACTCCTTCGACCAACCGGTTTCGATCCACGGCTTCATAAATCCTGCGTCGAAGCCTGATGTCGCTCAAAGGCCCTTTCTGCGTGTTGCAGTAAATCTGTTCCAATAATCGCCTGGGCCTGCGCATGAACCTGACCTTGCCGGGGTTGGTCGTCTCCCCGGTTTTCGTAACCGGAAATTCCGTCACAAGGCCGTAACGGTTTCGCGATATCCCGCTGACCAGATCATCATCGTTTTCCGCAATTTTAAAATGTATCCTCCGAATGAAAGGCAAAGCTGTCAGAGGTTTTTCTTCCTCGGTTTCCCTGGTTTCCTCAGTTTCCCCTGACGCTGTTTTTTCCGGTTCCACACCTTTTTTTATCTGTTCCCATTGTTCAAGCGTCAACCAGTAATCCTTAAACCCTTCCAAAGTTAAAATTTCACCTTTAGCCCACTCTTTAAGCCGAAAAGGACCTGTTCCGACAGCCATCGCTTCGCCGTATTTCGGTCCGTACTTTTTAACCGTAGCCTCCGACAATATGAACATCTCATGCCGGGATAAAAGGTCCATAAGAGTCGTCGCATCAACGCCGGTCTTTACCCTGATTCCATAGCGACCGTCAGTCCGTATGGATCGGATGTCCCGAAAACGTTCTGCAGTCGGACATTTCGTCTCTGCCGCAACTAACCTCCGGAATGTAAAAACCACATCCTCTGAAGAAAAACTCGACCCGTCGTGAAAAACAATATTTTTTCTCAAGGGGACGAAATATTCATCATCCGAAGTTATTTCCGGTTCGCCTGCAGCCAGCACAGGCAGATATTTATCTTCCGCTCTCTTCTCGTACAAAGCTTCCTGAATATTGGCAACCACTGTCAGCGAAGGTATATCATAGATAGCCTGAGAATCAAGGCCCTTTATTTCAATAGCTAAACCAATGCTGAACTCGCCGCCGCTACGGGAATCCCGAGTAATTTCCCGGGCCGTCAAAGGACCGCTGAACCACAGAACAGCAAGAATACCGACAGCGGTTATTCGAAAAGCCGGCCTGCCGAACCATTCAGTCATTTTCCTTATCGTCGCCCTGCTCATCCTCAGCCTCGGCGCCTTCCCGCTCTTCTATTGCAGTCTCAATTCGTTCCAACGTTTCTGAAGCCATATTCGCTAATTTGTCGTCAGAATATTTCTCCGTCACTTCTTTCAAATATTCCTTCGCCTTATCATACTCGCCTCTCTCATAATGACTGTCGCCCAGATAATACAGAATTTCCAACTTCTGTTCCTCATCCCTGACCGACTTCATAGCATATTCAAACCTTCTGATCGCAGCCCTGAATTCATTTGTCCTGTGGTAGAATCTGCCGACGTAAATCTCGTGTTCTATCAGAATGTTATGTAGTTTTTCCGATTCTTCCGCCGCTTCATCGGCATATTCTGATGAAGGATACAAAGCCACGATTCTATCGAACGCCTCCTTTGCCCTCTTCGTGGCGGTCTGATCGCGATCAGGAGAACGAACGTCCTTGCTGAGGCAGGTCGCAAACCTGTATTGTGCATATGGAGCATCCGGATGCGAGGGGTGCCTTTCGACAAACCATTCATATTCAACGGACGCCGAAGTATACTTCTTCTGATTGTAAAAAGTATCCGCCAGCAACAGTTGAGCCGAATCGGCATACTTGCTTGCCGGATACTCATCTCTTATCTGCTCGAAAGCCTGCCTAGCCTTCAACCACTTTTCCTTCTCCATGCGCTGCACGCCCAGTCTGTGCCATTCTTCCGGGGAAAGCCGTATGAATTTGTTTACGGTGCAGGATGCAAAAGTGAAAATCGAAATTAATAAAACCGCTGAACTGTATTTTCTTAAAAAACGCATTTTATTGTCGTTCTATTCTCCTTAATGCTTTGCGGCGCCCCGTACTTCTCGTGTTGCTTCCGCTGCCGTAATACACCGAAACCCCTTGCTGCTCCGCTATTCATCAAAAAAATTGGTCAGAATTTTTCCCTTTTGCTGAAAGCGCCTCCTCAACCAACCCTTCAATCGAACCAGTTCCGTGTGAGAATCATTGTAAATGTCGCCTGCCAGCAACGATGCCAACGCTCTGTACTTGGCGTGATCCTTCAATACCTCGGCGAAGAGATGATTAAAAAACGTTCCCTCGTAAAAAGTCCGTGTCAACGCATAAAAAATTTCCTGCGCTCCGGTCACGGCATGAGCATATCTCTGCAAAGCCTCTGCATACATGGATGGAGCGCCGGATAATTCTTCGACTGTACCGGCAGCCCATATGCCCATGTTGACGGCCAAATAAACGCCGTGAAAAAAAGCAGGGTCCATGAATCCCGCGGCATCGCCCGCCAGCAGATAATTCGTACCGTATAACGGACGACAATAATAGGAAAAATTTGAGTACTGTTGAAAATTTACCTTCTGCCGCGCCTTCTGAAGAAAAGGCTTGAAAGAAGGTATCTGAATTATTTTGTTCTCCAGATTCTTGCGGGACAGAGACGAATTACGGGAATTTTTGTCGCTGACGAATCCGACCGTAAACCTGTCTTCCACAGACGGTATCATCCAGGCCCAACCGTTCGAAAAACGATGTATCCGAATCAGGTCCCCGTCGCTTTTCGGCGCACTATTTCCATACTCGAAAACGGCTATGTACGCATTCATGTCATGAAATTCCATCCGCCGTATCTCGCCCATCATCTCCGCCAAAACACATTCCCGGCCGCTTGCATCAATGAAAAAATTCCCCCTGACGGTCTGCTCCTTTTTACTCGCCGCATGCTGAAGCCGTAATGATACGATGTGATCCTTCTCCACTACCGGCTTGACAGCTTTCCAACCCTCCAGAAGCTCCACGCCTCTCTGAGCCGCATGGTTAAGCAAAAGGCGATCAAAAGCGGTTCTGTCCATTAATAACGCTTCTGAATTTCTCTGATCAAAACTGTCCTGAAACAGAACCCTGTATTCCTTTCCCTTTTGATCGGTAAAGTAGAATCCATTGCCCTGTTTGAATTCTATCGTATCCAGTTTCGGTAATATTCCGAACTGTCTGAAAAGCGGTTTTATCTGAGGAAGAAGCACGCTGACGCCTTGAAAAACCGATCGTCTTGATTTTTCAATCAATAATACGGCAGCGCCCTCAGTCGCCAACTTTGCCGCTGCAGAAGCTCCTGCAGGCCCGCCGCCTATTACTATCACGTCCCAGACCGTCTTCATAGAAATACCCTCTCACCGACAATAAGATAGATGAAAAACCGCTTTTTGTCGAGACTTTTTTTTGTTTTTTTGAAACAGATGTACTGGGGGGAACCAAACCTGCTGTATTCTTTAAATTAAAAGCCCCTGTGACGCCGCAAAACATCCTGTTGACCCCTCGGCTGCTCTGATTTACAATCCCCCGCGGAGGAATAACGATTATGGACCATATTGACTTAGACCATAAACCGACGCATGATGAGTTATTATGCCGGATTTTCATTGAACTGAAAGAGAACGAGGGATTGGATAAAATTGCGGGGCGACTGGCGGAAAAAGTTTCTGCTTGCGCTGAACTCTCTGCGCTCTATCCCAATCTGTCTGTTCAGCGCCTGAAAACCAGAGTTTATAAAATCGAATCTCCCTATATCTGGTTGGCCTGTCCTGCAGTTATGTTTGAGTATCCCAATGTCGTTAACATGCTCTCCCGTTTCATCGCTCCTGCCCGCACGATTCCCGGCATTCAAAAACTGACGATAGATGATATCCGGTTTCCTGATTTTTCACTTGAAAGGTTTCCCGGACCGGATCGAGGTTCTGTCGGTTTTAAGGAATTCATGAGTGATGACCGGCGATTGTATCTCTCGGTGAACCTGGAGGATTTTTACGGTATCGACGCTAACGAATTCGCCGAATTGGTTCTTAAATTTTTCTTGAGTGGAGCGGACATTGTATTCGAAGGCAATAGAATAGCGGATCAGTCGATAAACAGGTTCAAGGAAAGGGTTATGCTGGCTGAAACCATGAGGCAGAAAGCGGAATCGAAAACCGGCAGCGCCAAGATATTCATCGCCAACGTCACCGCTGATCCGCACACCATGCTTTATCGCTCCCGTTTTTTAAGGTCCGTCGGAGCGCCGGCCTTTTCAGCGGATATGGCCGCCGTAGGCATTGCCGGCGTTCATGCTCTCAGAAACCAGGAATTGCGGCGGTTCATTCGTGCAGACTCTTCAATTTTTTCTCCTGTCATGAACAATACGAAAGCAGTCCTATCCGATTTTTTACAACTTAAATTGTTAAGGTTGGCGGGAGCCGATATAATATCCGTCAGCGAAATTGACGACGATGACTCTTCATTAACGGAAAATTACAGCGCTTTCTACAATATCCTAACATCTGACGGGGATGCTGATGAACAGAGAGAAGGCGGATTCCCGCAACGCTGGACTGAAGTGAGAAGCGCGGTTCCCGAACTCTCCATCAGCGCTGACAAAGCAATCTCATCGACTTTGATTGGCAGCGGTCGTTTCCCTTTATGCATCATGCTTAACAATATCCTGGGCGAATTTGAACAAATGCAGGAAATCGTGAAACAGACTCGTCGCCGTTTCGAAGAATTGGAAAAAGTTTGACACGGCTCCCCGGAAAATTCATAATCAGGATAGGGGAGGGAATCGATGGCCAAGAATCCGGGTTTTACGTTTCCTAAAGACATGTTTCGCAAAAAATCCAGGGAAAAACTTTCACTGCTCCAGGACCTCGCTTCACGTCCGGGAACTGACGTTACTCCAATTGCAAAAGGTTTATTCCTCAATTCAGAGGAAGATATCAGGGTCAAAATTGAAGCGCTTAAGCTGCTGAAAGGGTGCGAAGAAAAAAAATTGATCGGCGAAGCGTACAGACTTTTCCGCAATCGTGAAAAATTAATCGCCAATATGGACGACGTAGAACAACACAGGCTTATGATCAATCTGCAAAGAACCGCAATGGAATATTTCCAGTCGCTGCCCAATAGGAGAAATATCCTATGCGTTAAAGATTTCCTTCGCTCAGGATTGCTCGAAAAACCCGGCGCCGGAAGACGATTGCAGAATTTCAAAGAAGCCATTAAACGCGATCCGCCGCAGGCCTTTGAATTCCTTAAATACCTCTTCGACGACAAAATGTTTCATCACCTGAAACTGGCAAGCGCGTTTCTTAAAGCAGGAATTATAAAAGCAGCTCAGATTGAACTGTACAAAGCCTGGACGGCCAAAGGGCACAAACCGCGTCTATGCCGGTGGTGCAGCCGTATGATGAAACTCGCTGATATGAAACAGGCCGCTATGGAAGAAAATGAACATGCCGAATTCCTCGAAGAATCCCTGGACGTCTACGATGAAATAAATCTTAAAATTGAGGATAAAGGCAGGGACGATATGAGCTTCGACAAGCAATTCCACAAATTGATCCTGGCCAATTCGTTCCAGGAAGCTTTTCAGCTCGTATCGCGCAAATTGATCGACGACAGGGACAACCCGATCTTTCATATGCGGAAAGGCGATGTCTTCGCGTTCATGGAAAATTTTGATGAAGCGGAAGCGGCCTACCTTAAAATCTTTGATTCCGACCCCTATTATTACGAAGCATACATATACGCCGCTTTTATGTTTCAATTCTTCGGCGAAAATGAAAAAGCCCTCAAATATTACTCAAAATATATCGAAAAAGTCCCTCATGACCTCGAATTGCTGGCCAGAACAGCATATCTTGAAGAACTCTGCGGCGATCCGAAAAAAGCACAGGAGCTTTTCAAAATATGCATGGAAATATCAGTGGATGAACCCGGCGTAAGATATGATTACGGACGCTGGCTCAAATTACGGAAAAAACATTTGAAAGCCGTCCAGGTTCTGGAAGATACCTCCAAAAACAAAGAATTCAAAGTGGAAGCGCTGTTCGAGGTTCTTTGCGTGCACATGGAAATGGGCAATATTAAAGCGGCCAGGCAAACAGCTCACAAAATCATGGACAACATGAAACCATTTTTCGCCAAAGTCGAAATATTCGTGGAAAGCCTGGTCGACCTGAATCTTATCAAGGAAGCCCAAAGAGTCCTTATTTACCTCGAAAACAGAGGCATTAAAACCCCTCAATTAATGCTGCAAAAATCGCGATTATCTCTGATATTGAACAGAGATTCGCAGGCCATCAAAAACCTTTCGGAAGCTTTCTGTTATCCTTTCGGAGTAAAAATACTTGATTACTGGAAACGCAAAGGCTTTTTTATGGTCAGGTTCAATGAAAAAGAGCTTCGAAACTTGATGCAAAAAATGGCGAGTTATGACATTTTCAAACGCCTTAAAAATTATAAAGACTTCAAACAACTCCTGATTTACAGCCGCTCACGCTGCAACGAAGAAAAAGATTCCTAATCAATAAGTACGGATGCCCATTTCCGGATAAGTAAAAAGCGCAAACGCGGCAAAAAGACAACCGCACCAAAGCCCGGTTATCCGCCGACCGCTCAAAAAAATTAAAAACAGACCGGATAAACGGACAACCCAGGCAAAGGAAAGCTTTCCGCCCATCAACCCGCTAACGGCAAAAACAAACCTGCAATAAAAACAAAACAAAAACCTCAATCCCGCCGAAAAACAACCCAGTCTTACTCCCCCTCTCCAGCCATGGCTCTGGCATTAGGATAACAGGAACCAATCATTTTTCTTAAAGCAAAAAACGTTAAAAATGTATTCGTTGTCGCTGTCGAATTTAAACTCGAAGCTCATTCATGTGAAATTGGGTTTAAAATTCATTGCGCACGATACTCCGACAACGACAACGATTCATCAGCCAACATATTTAGAAGTAATGAAGCAAAGCTTATCCTAATACGTATTCCAGCCATGGAGAGGGGGCCGGGGGGTGATGTCACCCGTTTTTTTGAGCGAAACTGTTCATAAAATCAACCAGCGTTTTAACATCTTCAATCCTAACGCCGTTATAAAGACACACCCGCAAGCCTCCCACAGACCAATGACCGTGCACTCCGGTAATGCCTTCTTCTTTCGCTTCTTCTATGAATTTTGCCTCTAATTCCTTGTTGGGGCAGCGGAATATTGCGGTCGTCAGGGAGCGGCTATCCTTTTCTGCCGTTGTTTCATAGAATCCGCCGTCTTCGTCGACGGCATCATAAACTGATCTTGCTTTCGCTTTGACCTGTTTTTCCATTTCCTCGATGCCGCCGTTCTTCTGCATCCATTTCAACATTTCATTCATCATGTAAACGGAAAAGACGGGCGGAGTGTTATAAATGGAATCGAATTCCGCGTATTTTTTGTACTGGAAAGGCGTGGGTATGTCCGTCCTGGCTTTTTCAAGCAGAGATTCCCGGATTAAAACCAGGGTCATGCCGGCTGTACCCAGGTTTTTTTGAACGGCGGCATAGATGAAGCCGAACGGTTGTAATTTGAGCCGTCTGGTCAGCAGATCGCTTGTCATGTCCGCTGCCAGGGGCGTGACGCCTGTTCTGGGAAAATCGTTAAACTGAGTTCCATAGATCGTATTGTTTGAAGTAATATGAACGTATACGGCAGACATATCCAACCGCAGTTCATCCTGTCGCGGGACGCGTCGATATGTTCCATTTGCTTTCATATCTGCCGCTATGTTTGCAGCGCCGACCCTCCGGCCTTCGTACCAGGCGTCTTCCGCCCATTTGCCTGTGATGATGTAGTCAGCCGTTTTACCGGCCTGCAGAAAATTCATCGGCAACATGCCGAACTGCTGCCTGGCTCCTCCATGAACGAACAATATTTTCCATTCGTCATCCAGCTCCAGCAAATCGCGTAAACGCTGCTGCGCCTCCTGGTTCAATTCTTTATATGCCGGCGACCTATGCGGCAATTCCGTTATGGACATTCCCGTATCTTTATAATTCAGAAATTCCTCCCGGACCGATTCCAGGACTGCAAGAGGAATCGCTGCCGGACCGGCGTTAAAATTCATCATTCTTTCTGTCAATGTCTTTCCTCCTGTAAGTTCCGCTGCGGGCCCGCCGAGCTGCAGGGTGCGGAAGCGAAAAAAGAGTATTATTCGATCTGAAATTCATCGAGCATTATTCAGCCAGCGAATGCAAGATCAATCCCGACCTGAGTTTAGGTTCAAACCAGGTGGATTTGGGCGGCATGACTTTACCGGCATCCGCAATAGCCATTAACTCATCTATCGAAGTGGGAAATAAGGCGAATGCGGCTCCTCCTTCGCTGTCCGCCCGGCGCTCCAGTTCTTCCAGTCCGCGGATTCCGCCGACAAAATCGATCCTGTCGTCTGTCCTGGGGTCTTGTATTCCCAGCACGGGAGTCAGAAGATTATTCTGCAGAATGGACACGTCCAGCGATTCCACCGGATCATCCTTTTGATAAGTTCCTGGTTTAGCTTTCAAGCGATACCATTTTCCTGCAACATACATGCTGAATATCCTGGGTCTTTCGGGTGAAAATTTCTCCCTTTCCTCAACCTCAAAAGATTCGCTCACTGCTTTCAGTAAAGCTTCCGGGGTCCTTCCGTTCAGGTCTTTTACGACTCTATTGTAAGGAAGAATAAGCATCTGATCGTGCGGAAAAACCACCGTCAAAAAGAAATTATACTCCTCATCGCCATTATGACTCGAATTCCGTTGCTTCCTTGCTGCTCTGACCCGGCAGGCTGCCGCGCTCCGGTGATGACCGTCGGCAACGTACAAAGCGGGGATTTGCCTGATCATCGCATGCAGACGGTCGATGTCTTCAGGATCGCTCACAGTCCAGAATGTATGTCTTATTTTATCCTCAGAAGTGAAATCATATTCCGGAACCTGCAGAGTCAACTGATCGATCAGATCGTCCATGCCCGGCAGTTTCCGATAAGTAAGGAAAACCGGACCGGCCTGAGCGTTCAACGTTTCAATATGGCGCGTCCGGTCATCTTCTTTCCTGGGACGGGTAAATTCGTGTTTTTTTATCAACCCTCTTTCATATTCATCGACGGATGCGCATGCGACGAGTCCTGTCTGAACATGCTCGCCCATCTGCTGCCGGTAAATATAATAACAGGGTTTTTCATCCCTGATCATGTAACCGCCGGATACCAGACGCTTCAAATTTTCAGCGCCCTGCTGATAAACCCTCGGATCATATACGTCCACATCAGGTTCCAAATCTATCTCAGGCTTGACCACATGAAGAAATGAAAGCGGATTGCCTTCCGCTTCAATCCGCGCTTCAGCGGAATTTAAAACGTCATAAGGAGGACTCGCAATCCTGGCCGCATATTCTCCCGCAGGCCGTACGCCGCGGAAAGATTTAAGTTCGGACATGGTACATCTCCTTGAAATATTTGATTTCCTGTCTTCGTCAACAGCAATTTTTACCTGCAGAATAGGATGACAAACGCTGCGACCGGCAGATTCTAACAGGTTAACGCCGAACAGACAACCAGTTGAAATCCGCCCAACAAACTACGTTTTCGGGGCGCGTGAGATATTCTGAGTTTCAAAACGTATCGACCCACAATGGCGGATTGCGTTCGAAAAGGGATAGAATTGCTGTTTTTCCGTTACTTTCTTCACTTTGACTTATTTTTTGAAAATTATCCCGTATATAGACAATTATACGGCGATTTCATCCATCATGTTTCCATAATCAACCTCATATTCAACGAGGGAGTCAATTCGTGGAAATATATGAAAAGCTTCGACCGAAATTTTGCGCTTCGTAAAAAACGCTGAACGAATGAAACCGGCGAGCATTAAAAAAAAGACTGAACAAACAGGGGTTACACTTCTTTCAGAACTTTTGAAAGTTTGTTTCAGTAATCGGGGTCTGAATCGTTATCGGGGTCGGCGTCGGGAGCAGGAGCGGGATCGGGGTCGGGATCGGGGTCGGCGTCGGGATCGATATCGGGATCGGTATCGATATCGGCGTCGGTATCGGGATCGGGGTCGGGGTCAAAACAAAATGAGGGGAAATTCTCTCTAATCGTAACCTCAAAAGAGGCATTTTTGATCAATGCCGTTTATCGGACTGAACAAATCCGCAACCTGACGCAGCATTGGGGGAAATTCGCCCGTTTATGGATCAAAAACCCAAGTGACTGTCCAGCATTAAATTTTGAATCGAGATTCGAGTTTATGGACAGTCACTAACTAGCTGAATTCCTGCTGTTCCGCGAAGCGGACCAATTAATTCTCGCTCGCGAGAATTAACCCTTCCGCAGTCTCTTCAGGACTGGTCAGCATGAGTTCCACACCGAGGAGCTTCTGAATAAAATAGTCATCGGCCCTGTAATTTTCATAAACGTTTTGCCGGGTTATCATACGAACGAAAACCGGAAAAGATGAGGCATCTTTCGTGTGCATCGAATCGGAATAAACGGTAAAGTTGAACGTGGAATACCCTCTTTTCTCATAATAGGACAGGACCTTCGACATTCCTTCGGCCAAACCCCTCAATCCCGTTTTTTTCAATTCTCCGAGAGAACGGCATTCCGGAAGGATGCCCAGGACTTCATTGGCGCCCATGGGAGCAAAAGGCGTCACCCAATGAACGGAATTCTTCTCGCCGACATAGCGCTCATTATTCTCCTTTTCCGTCTCGATGAGTTCCTTGAAATAGTCGCCGCGGTTTTCATCCCGGTATCTGTCGCAGTCGCTTTTGAGTTTTTCGATTTCAGTGAAAGCGTTTTTGCCTCCCATTAATTGAAGATGAGGATGAACGATCGTGGCGCCGGCAGGAAAAAGATAATTGCCGTTTATTGTCATATGCTTCAAATCTTCGTCCGAACGGTGCACTATTTTCGCAAAATCGACGGCCGCCTTTAATCCGTCATACAGCAACTCAGCGTCGAATTCCGATAGTTCCCGGTAATGACGCTCGCCCAGGATGATTACAGCATGAATCGGCGCCAGGGGAAAAAGATTGGGAACAAGCAGTGCATCTCCCTGTTTCAAACGGCCTTCAGACAGCCACTCGCTTTTGTATTTCGGCGTTGTCTTGTAAACGTTTTCAGGACAGAAAAAACAGTTTTCCCGCGTCTTTTCCGCTACCGCTTTTATCAATTCTCTGTCGCTTGCGCCGAAAAACATGCCGGCCTTGTCCTTCAACCGGGACGTCCCGATCGCCCAGCGACCCGTTAACGGGTCTCGGCGCCGCTCTATAACGTCTTCAACTTCCTCCATATTCTGCAAAGGATTGTGGAATCTGATCGATTCTTTCACGGATTCAAACTCAATACCCATAAATCTGTCCCCTTCCTCAGCTTCAGATTAATCCCTCTTTTTCGCAGAAATAATGTCGCCGAACTGATCGATGTCCATTTTAACGATCTTTCCCGCGTCGTCCTTTTCAAAACTAACCTTGATGTCTTCTATCTCATCCATGAAGAATGAGGTTTCCGATTCAGGCACAAGCAGAAAAACAACCCCTGCCGGAGTCGACAAATTCAAATTTTTGCCTTCGACGGAGACGTCGAAAAATTTATCGGGGCTTCGAACCATGGCGTATCGCCCGGAAGCATTCTGAAGCGCAGCATCGTCAAGCACTGCCGTTTTTTTCTGTTTAACCTTTCCCACAGGCGCAATATATATCGTGAACTCATCCGTGCCGTCGACATCCAGCACATCATCCATTTTTTCCTGAAGATAAGCCCCGATAGCGCATGTTCCTCCTCCTACGGCTTCCGCGGCCAGGTAAAGGTTCTGGCAGACATGCCCGGCATCCAGGGCGATGAACTTGCATCCGTAATGCATATAGCGCCATTCCATGCGGTAGGGCACTGCCGTCCAGATGAACACGACTGGAGCGCTCCCCACGAATCCCTGACCGTGGCATCCGTCGGTAATCCTTTCTGCCAGGTCCCGGCCGGACTTGAGGAACACCAGTTTATGATCCAGCGGCAAATAACGGTACAAACCGGGATCAACGCCGTCGACTTTATTGATCAGCAAATATGTCTCAAAAGCATTGCGCGCGCCCGCCGAAGGAACCGTCCTGATTGTCGTCGTAGGCTTGCCTTCCTTGTTGCGTCTCGTCTTTTTTACTCCCTGCGTCGTATACAAGAGAAAAGACAATTCCTCTATCGTCAGAGGAATATCCTCGTAACGCCGGCGGCTTCTACGCTGTATAACGACGTCGAACAAAGGCGGCGTTTTTATCCCTGAAGCATCAGGGTCGGGGAGGTCAACAAGCCTCGCATCAGCGTCATATCCCTTCTGCATTTCCGGCATTGCCTTCCCCATACTCTGATCGCTCCGGAAATCCTCCAATCCCTCTTCACTGTATCCTTTTAAAAATATCCGGTAATCCTTCTTATTCATCGGTCTCCTCCTTTTTCAAAATTAATCGCTTAAAAAAATTTATATGCACTCCCCGGTTCAAACGCCCGCAAGAAAACAGATGCATGCTTTTATTTATACCGGCAGACGCTGACGGACGTCTCTCCATACTCCGGCATCTATCCTGAACCAAAGCAGCATCCAGAACATTTTCAACTCCAATCAGACAAAAGTCAACCAAACACAGAATCCGAACACTCATCAAACATGTCCGTTTTCTGAACGCACATGTTCAGTTAATGAACCCGAAGGCAGGAAACTTCTGGAAAAAAAGCGTTCCTTATGATGAAAAATGGTTCCGCAATTGTAAATCTGCCCAAAGAAATCATCCCCAGGATCAAAAGCCGGCAACGATATTGCTTCTATCTCGTAAGGAAAAGATTCTGTTAAAAACAAGCAGAATCTTCTGGAGAACAATGACTGACTCGAACGCACAATTAAAATTACCCGGGCATATTGAAAAAAACGTCTTGCTCCCTGGTCCCTGGGGCAATCGAGGAGGAGGATGAACCGATGAAAAAAACATTCATTTTAATTATTCTGTCTCTTTTTCTGTTATTCTGCGTCGGTGGAGCATACGCTGAACCCGTTGAACCAGACGAAAATGAACACGAAAAATTGTTCATGCTTCATTATGAAAACGGTAAATTGCTCCTGGACAAGGATGAATTTGAAAAAGCCGCCGAAGAATTTTCAGCCGTCATCGAAACAAACTCTGAATATACCGAAGCCTTCTTCAACCGGGGACTCTCGTTCGCCTACCTGGGCGAGTATGAAAAAGCCCTGGAAGATTTCACTCAGGTATTGAAAGTCAATTCCAATGACGGAGATGCCTATTACAATCGGGGGAACGTACATTTCGATCAGGGCGACTATGAAAAAGCCATAGAAGACTACAAAAATGCCCTCGAAATCGATTCAGAAGATGAAGAAGCCGAATACAACCTGAATCTGGCCAATTTTTACCTGGAAAACAACCGGATCGATTCAGATGAATCCGTTGAGGAAAATCAGGAGCAGCATCACCGGGATACTGAAAGCGCCGAATAGTTCTCATGCGGTTAATAAGGATTCTTCGCTCATCATGAAGAACATGAAGCTCACGAAGAATGCAGTAAAGACGGCATATTCCCTAACAGGATTAGACCCGGTGTAGAACCCGTCCGAAATGCCTGAAGACCTCTTCTTATCTTCTCTGTGAGAATCCGGCATCAAGCATCCGGAAAATAGCCGGCGACTTTGCAAAACATAACGATCCTGAAGGAACCGATCCATCCCTTTTTAATGATCGGCATACTCAATTGCAGCCGGCTATTCTTCATTCGCCGGAACAGCGATAAAATCTACGAAAACATGGAATCTGTCTTTATTTCTGAATGCTCCCAGGAATGCTGAGTAGGGTTCGATATTGAAATCAGTAAAATTGAATTCGCCTACTCCCAGGACATGAATCGATCCGTCCTCTTTTCGTTTAATATTGGCTGAAAATTCTCCGGACTTTTCTTTTCCGTGCAGCGATATTTTTACTTCGGCCTTGTAGTTGAAACTTAAATTTCCCCTTTGCGATTTTTCCTGGAAAACGCGGAGAAGCTCAGCTTTGAAGTCCGGAAACCTGGATGAATCGAGCTGTCCGGGGCCAAGCATGGACTTCCTGATTTTTTTCCGGTCATTTTCATTGACCCCGCGGAACGGTTCATCCTGGATTCCGGCTTCCTTGATGTGCGGAAACCATTTTTCCAGCATGTCCGGTTCGTCGGTTGTGAGATTTTCGACGGGAAAGTTGAGTTTGAAAGTAATCTCATCGGGTATTTCATTTTTCCCTTCGGCGGTAATTTGAACCTCGTATTCGGCAGGATACACCAGGTGATTATGGGCCAATGCAGCGCCTATGCCCGCCTTATGAGTCACCACGGCGAATATGGAACCGTCTCTTTTAACATCGAATCCCCTTTTTTCGCATCTTGCCGTCTCACCGATACCGAACCATAACGTTAATAGAACTATGATCGCCGCTTTATTCTTCAATGATCCTCCTCAACTCCTCTATTTCCCCCTCCAGTTTTTCGTTGATTGTCTGCTGCTCCTGCAATGCTCTTGTCAACACAGCTATGGTTTCGTTAAGAGTGACCTGTCTGCCGTTTTTGTTCTCGCCTTCCTCTATAAAGAATCCATATCGCTCGCTTCCGCCGTCTTCAGAAACAGCGGTTTTCAGGGCTGCCAATTTATTCAGGGCCTTTTCTGCGCTTAATTCGTGATGCGGGCGGTCATTTTTGAAAAATGAGTTCGGTAAAAAGTCATCGGCCCGAACGATACCCATCACCTGTAATTTATCTCCCGGAGCATCCGTGCCGATACCCACATTTCCGGTGTGATCAATGATCATCCTTGACAGAAGCAACGTTCCATCTTTTGTATAGAATCTCAGCATTCCGTTATTGACGCCTTGTTGAGCGTCAGTGCTGCATAGTATCTTTGCAATGGCATCGTCGGTCTGGCCGGGACGGTTGGAATCATTTATGAAATCTATACCTGCAATAGAATAGGAACCCCCGGACGCGTTTTCCGCTCCTTCGATTTTCAGAGTCGTTTCCATTCCGTCCATGCTGTTTAAATTTTTCCCTAAAAGCATCCCGTAAGTATTATCGACAACGATATTATGTTTCATTGTCCAGTATTCTCCGGTACCGCCCGTATATAATTCGAAGAAGCCTCCGCCCATGCCGTTTCCGTCGAACTTCAGATAACCCTGCTGTTTCTTCGTTCCGTTGTCGTCTCCGTTGAAAGTGATGATCTTGGCATGCTGGGGATCGCTGGACTCTATTTCTATGCCGCCGAAATCATTGACGAAAACATGCAGGTCCTGGTCCACGCTGTTGGTTCCTATGCCGACGTCGCCGCCGTCATACCAGATATTCGATCCGTCCTGCTGCCAGTAGGGATCGCCATAGGGACCGGTAGGACCTGCAGGTCCCGTGGGTCCCGTCGGTCCCTGCGTTCCGGCAGGTCCGGGCGGTCCCGAAGGTCCCTGAGAACCGGGAGGACCGCTGGGGCCGCTCGGTCCAGTCAATCCCGTGGGGTCTCCAACCCATTGACCCGAACTGTCGATCACCTGACCGTAACCGCTGATGTGAACCGATGACGGATGAATCGCTTCCTCCACCACATCCTCCGCATGATACGCCTGACCTACACTCGTCAACGGCTGCCTGGGACTCAACGTCTCGTCTTCCACCTGAATCTCCAGCCAGAACAGACCGTCGAAATTCATATCAAGCAACGCAACTTCCCCTAATACCACATTGAATAAACCTTCATTTACCGCTATTCCCGGTTGACTCTCCGTCCATAACGGCGCTCCGCCCGATGCCTGGTCGAATATCCGGAAAGTAAAATCAAAATTCCCCGTCATCAGAGTCCCCTCAGGACTCGTTAAATGACCCTGATAATTTATCTGATAGGGAATTTCGGCCGTCGCCGCCGCTGCGAATATCAATAAAAAAATGACCATACCTGCATTGAAAATGACGCTCTTCCTTGAATTCATTATGCCTCCTCCTGCACAATTTGAGTTAAAAAAAATGACGAAAATCAAAAAGTTACCCGAAAACTCAAAGCCTTAAGAAAAGAATGACTCACCTCCTGTCAAAATAAAAAAATCAGACTTCCTGCTTTTCCCGGAAATATATTGTAAAACCGGGTCAATGATTACAATATTATTAATAATGCAAAACACCGAAAAGTCAAGCCCGAATCACTCTAGCCGGCGATTATCCGTAAATTCGTTCAACAGCTTAAATATAATTAAGGCAGGCCTTGAAAATAATCCCGACATGAATAGCAACAGTCCGGCGCATGATTCGGCGATAGACAAAAAAACTTAGAAAAATTATAATTAAAAAGCGTGCCGTTTTCATATTATTATTTTCATTTTTTTGGGTTCAAAAGAAGGGAAGAAGCAATGAATTTATCGAATGTTGTAAAAGGCATGTTTTTAATTGTTATTTTGTCGGCGACCGCGCTTTTTTCCGGGCATTACGCCGAAGCGACTCAGGAGTATGCTCAGACGACAGGCAAGGGTTGCAAATTCTGTCATGCGGAGGGGACTGGAGGACCTTTAAATGAGACAGGATTCGCTTATGCTCGAAACGGATACCGTTATCCGATTCCTGAACGGATATTGAAAAAGAGCAGGATTCTGCAGTCGCCTTTTCACAAGGTGATACGGTTCATCATCGGTTATATTCATCTTCTGGCGGCTGTGGTATTTTTCGGGGCTATATTTTACATACATATCTTCGTAGGACCCCGCCAGTTTCGCGGCGGCATACCACGGCACGAACGCATACTGGGGTTGAGCTGCATGGCGCTGCTGACGTTTACGGGAGTATATCTGACGTGGGCTCGAATGGACCGGTGGGCTAATTTTTTCAATAATACCTTCGGATTAATGCTATTAATAAAAATAGTTCTTTTCGTCCTGATGGTCGCCATAGGACTGACAGCCGTAACGATCATTCACCGGAAAATGAAAAAAGAAGCGGAAATGCCTCTACCGGCATCAGAAGGAAAAACGCCGGCGACCTTGGCGGAACTGCGAAAATTCGACGGGCAGGAGGGACGTAAGGCGTATTTCGCTCATGAGGGTAAGGTATATGATGTAACGGGAAATCAGAAGTGGAAGGGAGGACGCCATTTCGGCAAACATAACGCGGGCGAGGACCTGACGAATGCGATGAATACTGCGCCGCATGGTAAGGAGGTATTAAACAGGGTGGAATCCAAGGGAGAATTGGGAGCGGCAGGAGCAGTTCAGGAATCCGAGAGCAAGGCGAAAAGGATTTTCGTCGTAATGGCGTATGTCAATTTAATCGTTATATTTCTTATACTGGCTTGCATCAGCGTCTGGCGTTGGGATTTGCCATTGGGATTTAATTATCAAGAAGCAGGAATGATTGCAGGCGTCTCCGCGGCAGAGGTCAAAAATTGCGTAGATTGTCATGAGAACAAGACTCCCGGCATATACCATGACTGGCGGCAGAGCGTGCATTCTTCAGTAGGGGTCGACTGTTATGATTGCCATAAGCCGGATGTGGAAGCGCCCATTGTCAGCCTTTCGCATCTGGAGCACTCGAAAACCGAGGTTTCTCTGGTTGTGACGCCGAAACGGTGCAGCGGCTGCCATCCGAAAGAGGCGGAAGAATATGCCCGGAGCAAGCATGCGCACACGCTTGAGATTATCTGGAGCGTCGACAAGTGGCTTCAGGACGGCATGAACAACGCCGTAGAGAGGACGACGGGGTGCTATTCATGCCACGGCTCAGTCGTTGAAATTGAAGACGGGCGTCCCGTGGCGGGAACGTGGCCCAATGTCGGCGTGGGACGAAAGAATCCCGACGGATCATTGGGAAGCTGCAGCAGTTGCCATACCCGGCACCTGTTTTCCTCTGCTGAAGCCCGAAAACCGGAAGCCTGCGATCAATGCCATCTGGGACCGGACCACCCGCAAATAGAAATCTACAACGAATCGAAACACGGAACCATATACCATGCCCAGGGAGATCAATGGAACTGGCGGCCGGAGAACCGCGCGTGGAAACCCGGCGAGGACTACAGAGCCCCGACATGCGCTGTATGCCATATCTCAGCCGTAGGAGACGTGAAAAGAACGCACGATCAAACCGAACGGCTCTCCTGGGAAACGCAAGCCCCCCTGACCGTCAGACCAGCCGATTTTAAGGCTTTCCCGGCAGGTACCGACTGGCGGCAAGAGCGCAACAAAATGAAACATATCTGTCTTCAGTGCCACTCCGTCAACTGGACAGAAGATCATTTCGACAACCTGGATAATGTGATACACAACTATAATGAAGTTTATTTCGTCCCCGTTAAAAGCAGAATCGACGAATTGTACGACAATGGACTGTTGTCCCGTGAAAAATATTTTGACGAACCCTTGGAATGGGAATTCTACGAATTCTGGCATCATGAGGGAAGAAGGGCCCGTATGGGAGCGGCCATGATGGCGCCTGACTACGCCTGGTGGCACGGTTTCTACGAAATGAAGCACAGGTTCACTCATATCATGCATGCTTGCGATATACTAGAATCCACAAAAAATTCCGTCAGATTTGAAAATTTCCCCGGCAGACACGAATAAAACATCAGCGACCTTCTAAATAAAGCCTGGCTGAATACCTGACCCGGATTTCTCCGACAAAATCGTAGCGAGAGCGTTCAGATTCCCGCAAATTAAGACGTGGCGGACTGAAGGTCTGCGGAAACATGGCAGCTCGCTGTTGAGCAAGTTCGTAAAGAGCATCCCTTGAAGGCGCCGAAATATGGACGCTAGTAATAGGTTTTGTATGAAAAATGCAGGACATATACTCCAAACCAAAAATTGACCTCAGCAAAGCGTTACTGGGAGCGCAGGCTTCCAGCCTGCTTGAGCAAAACTTTACTTTAGCGCAAAAATATACTTTCAATGCCCTGAGAAGGTTCATGAGGTTATTCTTTACGGCGAACCGCATTGCCGATGGGTTTAATTTTTTATCCAGTCTTTTTCGACTCGAACGCCGAAGGTTAATTATTCGGGCGATTGTCTGATTGTCGCCCGGGAATCAATCGGGGCCGATCCTTAAACATTATCGATGCCAAGGCAGGCTGGAAGCCTGCGATCCCAGTATCTGTCATTCCGACTTGTTCGGCTTATTGCTATACGCTTGGGGCTGGCCATGGAGGGGTACTATTCAATTCTCATTGATGACTTTTCACTGGGAGCGCAGGCTTCCAGCCTGCTTGAGCAAAACTTTACTTTAGCGCAAAAATATACTTTCAATGCCCTGAGAAGGTTCATGAGGTTATTCTTTACGGCGAACCGCATTGCCGATGGGTTTAATTTTTTATCCAGTCTTTTTCGACTCGAACGCCGAAGGTTAATTATTCGGGCGATTGTCTGATTGTCGCCCGGGAATCAATCGGGGCCGATCCTTAAACATTATCGATGCCAAGGCAGGCTGGAAGCCTGCGATCCCAGTATCTGTCATCCAGATTTGTTCGGCTCTGAGCAATGCTCTTCTTGCCCCACTGTTCCATTCTTAATGAATTCAATCCGGCTTTTTTCTATATGCGCTTCCGAATCTCCAGTCTTCAATCCTTTCCACCAATCCTGCCTTTACTGCGTTCGTCTCTATGTAATATTTCGTGTTCCTGAAATGTTTCTCATCTCTGATGTAACGATCGTAATAGTCCTTGTGCCAGAAACTTCCTGTTCTGTTTAAAACTTTATTAGCTTGATTTGCTGTGTATGAACGCCAGGAATGGATTATCTTTGAGAGAGAATTCCCCGATAAAACTGTTATTAATGCGTGAACATGATTCGGCATGATGATCCAGGAATGCTGTCTGTATCTTTCTCCGTTAAAATGTAGTAAAGCGTTTTGCACTATCTCGGCTATTTCAGGATTCTGCAGCCAACAATTCCCTCTACATTTATCCAGATATTTTTCTATTTTCGCATACAGCATCATCTTCGCCTTATGCTTTTCAACCACTTCCATCTGTTCAATCCACATCCTGAGCAGCCTTTCCGGAATCGAATCATGTAACCTGAAAGTAATGAACTGTATGACATCTCCTCCATCATAATGCGGCAAATAACCTCTGTAATGCCATCCTTTGTGTTCTTCATCATGCTCTTTTTTAAATTTCATCTCTCTTATTGACTCTTTTTCCAACTATAAATTTTTACTGTCTTATTTAAGACTTTTCTCAGCACTCTTTTGTCCCCGAATAATTTCAGTAAATCACTGTCGTTTGTCCAGCATGAAACTTTAAATCATTATTCCCGTTTTTTGACCATTACGAACTGGTCGATTTTCAGCTTCTCGTATGGGAATTAACCGGGATCGTTCCTTAACGCTTGTCTATACGAAGGCAGGCTTCCTGCCTGCTCGATCAAAACTGTTTGTTAATATCACGGCTGCAACCCCACCTGGTCGGCCATAAAGGCCCATAAGTCCGTCAGTTGTTCTATTCTTACCGAAAGGGTCGTTCCTCCGGCGTGTCCGGAGGCTTTTCTTACCAGCAGCAGGATGGGATATCCGTTTGGATCGGCTTCCTGCATCCTGGCTGCGGTTTTTCTTGCGTGGAGGGGTTCTACCCTGGCATCGTTCTCAGCCGCAATGAAGAGAATGGCCGGATATTTTCTTCCGTATCTTATGTTGTGATACGGCGAGTATTCCAGCAGGTATCTGAACTGTTCCTTGTCTTCGGCCGTTCCATATTCTCCGGCATAGGCTTCGGCTACTCCGAACTTATGATATCGGACCATATCCAGCAGGGGATTTTCGCTGACTACGGCTTTAAAGAGATCAGGGCGTTGCACGGCCGCGGCGCCGGCCAGAAGTCCCCCGTTGCTTGATCCATAGACGGCCAGTTTTTCAGGTTTGGTATAGCCTTGCTCTATCAGCCATTCCGCTGCTGAAATAAAATCGTCAAATGTATTCTGCTTATTTTCCAGCATTCCCGCCTGATGCCATTCTTCGCCGTATTCCCCGCCGCCTCGCAGGTTGGGAATCGCTGCCATTCCGCCGGCTTCCAACCACAAGTAATACATCACAGAAAAATGGGGAGTTTCAGAAACATTGAATCCTCCATAACCGTATAAAAGAACAGGATTTTCTCCTTGCTTTTCTGTTTCTTTATGATGAATTAGAAACATGGATATGCTTGTTCCGTCTTTTGATTCGTACCAGACCTGATCGGTCTCGTATGATTCCATATCGACCTCAACCGGAAATTTCCGGTACAGTTCAAGCTCATTTTTATCAAAATGATATTTGAAGGTCGTTGCGGGATAAGTGTAAGAGGTAAACCGCAGCCAGACGTCCGGTTTCGACCAGAAACCGCTTACGCCCGCCGTCCCGATTCCGGGAAGATTCAAATCCCTGATATGCTTGCCCACCAGCGAATAAATCCTGATCAGGGTGTATGCGTTATGATTATATACGGCATAGATATGTCCCGCCACCGGATTGATATAAGAGAGTTTGTCCTCTTCTTCCGGCAGGAATTCCTTCCAATGCTCTCGTTCCGGCTTATCGACATCAGTAACGTAAACCTTGTATCGCGGAGCGTCCGAATCCGTCGTAATGAAAATTTTATCCTCAACGACATCCGCAGAATAGGATGCATCAAATCCCGTCGCCAGGGGAGTCTTGCGGTCCTCCTCACCCGGCTTTCCCAGAAAAACTTCGTTTTTACCATGATGATACCTGTAATAAATTACATGCTCGCCGTCCTCGGAGACAAAAG
Organism: uncultured bacterium; assembly: GCA_964619725.1. GTDB lineage: Bacteria > CSSED10-310 > CAZUFC01 > CAZUFC01 > CAZUFC01 > CAZUFC01. The sequence continues at coordinate 29,048 of CAZUFC010000001.1, forward strand.
CGCTGTGGTAATAATCCTTTTTTTCGCCGTGAGAGAATATTTTTTTATCATGAGAAGCCGGAGCGCCCAGTTCATGGCGATAAACGGCATGCCAGAAATATTCTTCACCTTCGGGAACTTCACCTTTGAGGGGATGAGCCCAGTAATAGAAACCTTTATTGCCGGGCAGCCAGGATATGACTCTCTGTTTCCACCCCCGCAGCCTGTCCGGCAATATTTTTCCCGTGTCCGTATCCATAATGCAAGCGACCGCGTTTTCATCGCCGCCCCTGGCTTTGCCGTATGCGACATATCTGCCGTCACGCGAAGGTTTGACGAAATCGAGCGTTTCTTCGGCATCCCATTTGTTCGGGTCCAGAAGCGTCTCAGCCGTTGCGTCCTCCCCTTTTTTCATATTGTAAACCCACTTTTCGTCATCCTTCTTCCTGGACCAGAAAAACAGCCGATCGCCTTCTATGACCTCCGAAGGGGTCGACTGGTCGTCATATCGCATCAGGCGATTCATCCCCCTGATCCACCATTCACGCTGCAATATGGAATCAAGATGTGTTCGGGCCATTTTCCGCTGCGCTTCAGTCCACTCCTGTACGGCAGGGTCCTCATCCTCCTCCAGTCGCCGGTAATGATCCATGAGCCGCGTTCCATGCACGACTTCCAGCGTCCCTTCCGCATCGAAAACCGGATATCGAGTCTCCCCGAAAACCGCAGGCGAAAAGCATAAAACCGTTATTAAAATGATTACTCGCTTTCTCATAAATTCACTCCTCTGAATGTTACGGAATAAGTTGTTTCCTTTCTCGAACGAATACGCCAAAAGAAGTATAAAACGATTTTCAGGGAATGTTCAAATGGTCAGCAGAACCTTCTCCTGCGCGGATTCCGGGTTTTTGCCGATTATTTGACAGGGGCATTTTTCATACTTGCGAATGAACTGTTTTCCTTTTCACTGAGACGCAGGATGATGAACGCTAACAAAGTATACCTGATTGATACCGGTTTTTTGACATTAGCGCAATCTTTCTCTGGAAATAAAGGAAAGGTTCTGGAAAATGCAGCGGCTATTGAATTTTTCCGTAGAAGGAGGGAATTTTATTATTACAGGAGAAAAAAAGAATGCGCTTTTATACTAAAAAGGGAGAGCCGGGCGGAAATGGCCGTTCAGGTATGCTGCTCCCTGGAAACATATAATGAAGAGAGAGAGTTTAAGGGTTTGTCGGAAGCGATGGAGAGTTTCGATATTCATAAAGGCATAGTTTTGACGTATCAGCAGGAAGAGGTCTGCCGCTATAAAGGCAGGGAAATAAGAGTCGTCCCGTTATGGAAATACCTGCTTCATCATGCGTAGCTGTGAAGTCCTTTAAAAACAGATAGGTAATTGACTCCCAGGTAGGTAAAAATAACGAAAAGGAAGCCTATGATGGAGATGACGGCCAGTTTTTTGCCTCCCCAGCCTCTGGTGACTCTTGCATGGAGGAAAATAGCGTAAACGAACCAGGTGACCAGGGACCAGACTTCTTTAGGGTCCCAGCCCCAGTAGCGTCCCCAGGCTTTGTAGGCCCAGGCGGAGCCGGAAATAATTCCCAGGGTGAGCATTAAAAAGCCGACCACCACGGTGTGATGCATGATCCTGTCCAGGTTTACGCCGGCTTTTTCATCGTCTTTGTCCAGATGTTTGCCTTTTATCAGACTGATAATGGCGGCGATGAATGCAGCAGCAAAGGCAGCGTAACTTAAAAAACATGTCACTACGTGAAATAGCAGCCAGTTGGATTTCAGCGCCGGCATCAGGGGCCTTATTTCCGCATCCGCTCCCGGAATAAAAGTAGTCGCTGCAATGGCCAGGGCGCTTAAAGGCATAATGAACCCCCCCAACCGCCTTAATTTAAGTTTCTTCTCGAATATCAGGAATACCACTGTTATGGACCAGGAAAAGAAAATAAAAGATTCATACCTGTTGGACAGCGGAGCGTGACCGTACCCTACCTGGTAGCTTCTGATCCAACGGTAAATCAGGCTTCCGGTATGAATGACGAAACCCGTCCATACGACCGGCATGGCGAAACTTTTCTTTTTATCCTTCTTCTGGAAGAATTCGTATAAAAAAATGAATGCAGCAAGCATGTAAAAAAGCATAGCGATTTGGTTTAAGGTAGAATCATCCATCTGTTCTTATCCTTTTCTGTTTTGAGAAGCATCTGCTTGTTTCCGGAAAAATTGCATCAGATCATCCAGCGGTTCGATATTAACATATTTTTTCGCCTTGAGGGGATATCCGTAAAGACTCAATTTTGTACCTTCCGGGACGGTTTCCAGTTTTGTCCAGACTCTGTAGGGATGAACGAAGAAACTCAGGATGAGTCCTAAAACCAGTACGCCTGAGCCGAACCAGATGAATCCGCTTCCCGGATCACGGCTGATTTGAATGCCGGTAGCATAAAACGGCGCCAGGTCCTTGAATATGACTCGATAATCCATGCCTTCCTTCATCCCGTGAAAGTTGGGATGCATCATGAAAACCCATTGATTTACAGGTTCTTTATCTTTCTCGCTTATACTCAGAAACAAAGCGGGATTTTTAAGCTGATCCGATTTGGAATAGGCTTCGCCGGAAGCATCGATGCTGAAATTAGGTTCAAATCTCTGGGCTTCGATCATAATAGGATTTCCTTCGGGCGGTTGAATTTCAAATTTCTGATTGAGTCCCATCATGAATTCTTTTTTTGCTCCGTTTTTGAACTCTATTTCCATAACCGCCTTATCGACTCCCGTCTGCTGATAGCTGGACTGAAACAGGCGGAATCCCCCATAGGAAAGCGGATGATTCACCAGGAGAGTATGAGTGAGGGTTTCATCCTGCTCATCCTTGATGGTAATTTCCGATCTGTATTGATCCACGCCGCCGTCGGGATAATAATCGATCTGAAAATCCTCGCAAAGAATCTCAAAACCCAGGGGAACGGATTCTCCGTTCATGGTCGTAAAGGATTCAGCTGATTCTCCAGGATTGAGCCATATCATGCCTTCTATTCCGAGCAGACTGCTCACCAGTCCTCCGATAAGGATAATAAGCAAACCGAGATGAGCGAAATAGAAGCCTGATCTGCCTGAAGCGCCTTTTTTACCTGACCACAGGCCGCTTCTGATTTTTTTCGGTTTGAAGCCGAACCGTTTAAGAGCCGGAAAAACCGAATCCTCCATTTTTTCGAATTCGGCGTCGATTGTTATTTCTCTATACCTGGATTCTTTTATTTTCTGCGGAAATTCATTTTTCTGTTTTTCTCTGCGCATTCGCTCCAGTTCACCCGGCAATCGATTGTAAGTGCAAACGATCAGATTGACGAATAAAAATGCCAAGGCCCCTATGTACAAAGGCGAATGATAAATATCGAAAAAACCCAGCCGGGAAAAAATTCGAATAATCGCAGGCGAATATACATCGTGAATATGCCTGGCTTCATCAGTCCCTTTCTGAATGATCAACGTTCCCAGGATGGAAAGAAGGGTCAGCACGATCAGCAGAAAGATCGTCAGCCTGGTGGAACCTAAAGATATCATGAATTGTTTTTTCGGTTTGTTCGATTTCATTAAAGAGTTCTCCGCCGCCTTTCATCTAAATAGAATGACATTTGCTGCACAGTTTCTGATAATCCCCGGCCTTCAATAATCCCTTTGCATTGCTGAAATGAGGGGCATGACACGATACGCAACTCATTTCACTCTCCTTGTCCAGCGGGTCCTGAACTTTTTCTACCGGATGATTGAATATGGGATGTTTGAGGTGCGCGTATATTTTTTTATCGTGACAGTTCCAACAGAGTTCATTAGGAGTCGTTTTGAGGAAAAAACGGTCGTCAGCGGAATGGGGATCGTGACAGACAGTGCATCCTTGAACCTGTATCACGGCATGAATAGTTACTGACGTTTCGGTTTCCTTTTTCATATCCTCATGACAATTAAAACACAGCGAGGGCTCATCCGCATGAAGCTGATATTTATATCCCGAACCATGCGGATCATGACATACGCCGCAATATCCCGCTCCCAGAGGACCATGAACAAAAGCCTTCTTCTTTGTTTTCAGCGCGGTTTCATGGCATTTGCCGCACAATTCAGACTCCTTTTGAATGACTGCAAACCTGCCCTTTCCTTCTTCGCTCTTTTCCTGATGACAGGTGAAACAACGATAAGCGCCCAATGGTCCGTGAAGATATTCGGCTTGCGTTTTCCGGGCATGACATTCATTGCAAATGGAATCCTGCCTGGATACCGGCTTTCTCGTCGATTCATTCACCGTCAGTTCATGACATTGCCTGCAGGTCCCGTCATGCCCGGCTTCATGAAATTCGTCGGTCTTTTCCCCATTTAACTCGCCGCTGCTGAAATAAGGCATTCTCTTTATCGTAATGCTTTTCTCGGCTGACCCTGAACCTACAGTGAGGGCATTACTTCCGGGGACGAGGTCGATTCTCCCATGAGAAAAATCAGAATAACGGTCGCTGCCCGCGAAAGGTTCGATCTTCTTTCCGTTTAATTTTACTTCAAGTGACGTCGAAGTGGATTCCACTATGAGAGTTATGGATGAAGCGCCCGTCACGTAGCCGTCTAAAGGAACTTTTACGTCGAATTCTTCGGACAATTCTGCGCAAAAAGCGACTGATGCAAACAGAATGATCATGCCTGTCACTATTCTGCAACCATAATCGCCCATGCCCATATAATTTGTCCTGCGATTCAAACTATCTCGACCTCAACGGTCAGTATTGCCCTCAGCGATAACTCACCGGATTCTTCCTGTCATAATCGAAGGGCTTGTGACAACCTACAATGCACCCGCCGCCCGTTTCCGTTTTCGTATACTTAATTGGATAACTCCACATCTTACCGTACGGAACTTCTTCCCGTATATGCTTCCTCTGCGATCCCGCATGTATCTCATGACAGGCTTTGCAGCTTCGGCCCTTTCTCTCCTTGTTCACATGCACGTAATGAAGATTGCGGTCCCCGTTCCTGAAACCGGTCATATCATCGGTCCGCGCCTTTTTAGCTATGTCCGAACTGTGACAATCAAAACAGAGCGCATAATTTTCCTCATCATAGGAAACATAAAATTCATCAGGAAAATATTTCGTCAACAAATTCGGTTGCGTTGCCCCATGCGTAAGGTGACACGAACCGCAATCTCCCCCTTCTACAGGACCATGCTGATATTCACTCGCCTTTACTTGAGCGCCCATTTCCTTGTGACAGATAAAACATATTTCTTCCGATGATGCTTTTAAAAGGCTTGAGTGGGCCGAAGCATGAGCATCGTGACATTCTCCGCACCGGCCTTCCTGAACCGGTTCATGCCCCACCGTCACCTGCTCCAGTTTCGCTGCAAAATCAGGCGTCATATCCTTGTGACACTCCATGCAGAATTTATCCTCCGCCGCAAAAAGCATGTTGGGGTGATTCGATGAATGAGCGTTATGACATTCCGTGCAGCCCTGAAACACAATCATATGCAGTGATTTGTCCTCGAATTCCTCCTTCTTGTCGGAGTGACAGGAATAACAAGCTTCATTACCGTCCGCGCTCAACAGGGCTGCATGATCGGTCGAATGAGGATCATGACACATGGAACATTCCAGCATCTGAACAGGCGTATGAACCACTTCGCCTCCCGTTATCGCTTCCTTTCCATGACACTCAAAACATAATTCGCTCTCGCTGTCATGCAGCAATTGATACCTGACCTCGGATTCATGCGGCGAATGACAACCCGTGCATTCGCCCGCATCCAGCGGATAATGAATGTTGCTCTTCTTCCAGAAAGACTCAGCATCCACATGACATACAAGACATAATGATTTGTCCTCACGAGACAACTCATTCTCATCAAATGAACCATGAGGATTATGACAGTGTATGCACACTCCGGCCCCTACCGGCCCATGCACATACTGTTTTCGGCCCATATCAGAATGACAGTTCCCCGTCCCGCACGTCGAAACCGGCTTGATCATTCGATAACTCTCTTTCCCGGTCCCTGTTTCATGACATTCGGAACAACGTTCCATAACAGAAATGCCATCATGACGGTAGAATCTCCGGTAACCTGCCTTCGACGTCTCTCCACGGCGTAAAACATATGCCTCAACCTCCACCGATTCCAATTCCGAATCCAAGGCTTTCACCTCTATCACGCATTCACCACGCTTCAACTCCACCAGCTTCGAAAACGTCCCGTTCTCTACCCTGACCGTCCGGTCACCCGGAGCCTTCCCGTTCGAAACAGAAAATTTTACCTCTTTCACCCCGGAAGGAACCGTCCCGACAACCTCAAAGACGCCCTCTTCCAACGCACTCTTTTCAGGAGGATAAATTATCCGGAATTCCTCCTCAGCCTCCGCCGAAAAAAACGGCATAATTAAAAAACACAGCATTACGATTAAAATTATCCTCAACATTTGCTCACTCCTATTTCCCGCTTCCTTTTATCAGACCCCGGCGGTTTTGACAACCGGTTTTATGGAATTCAACCACGAATCATAATAATACCGGAATTCAACCGAGAATCACCCGAATCGCACGAATAAGAAGGGCAGATTTAACCCGTATCGCTTGTCGTCTGGGTTCGGGTCACATCGGATACTGCGAAAAATGTTCATTGATGACTATATTCTTCTGATTCGATTGGTTCGGGAGATTCGCGGTTCCCAAAAAATACAACCACTGCAAATAAAACTACCCTATGCAAGGCTTTTACGGCGTTTCATCTGTACATTTGACGGAATTCAACCACGAATCTCACGAATCGCACGAATAAGAGGGAAAGACTTAACCCTTATCGCATGTCGTTGGAGTCCGGGTCACATCGGATACTGCGAGAAATGTTCATTGATGACTATATTCTTCTGATTCGATTGATTCTGGAGATTCGCGGTTCCCAAAAAATACAACCACTGCAAATAAAACTACCCTATGCAAGGCTTTTACGGCGTTTCATCTGTACATTTGACGGAATTCAACCACGAATCTCACGAATCGCACGAATAAGAGGGAAAGACTTAACCCGTCTCGCATGTCGTTGGAGTCCGGGTCACATCGGATACTGCTGAAAACGTTCACTAATGATTCTACTCTCCTGATTCGATGGATTCGCGAGATTCGTGGTTCCCAAAAAATACAACCACTGAAAATAAAACAACCCTATGCACAGATTTGATGACGGCGTTTCTTCTGCATATTTGACGGAATTCAACCACGAATCTCACGAATCGCACGAATAAGAGGGAAAGACTTAACCCGTCTCGCATGTCGTTGGAGTCCGGGTCACATCGGATACTGCGGAAAACGTTCATTAATGATTCTACTCTCCTGATTCGATGGATTCGGGAGATTCGCGGTTCCCAAAAAATACAACCACTGAAAATAAAACAACCCTATGCACAGCCTTGATGACGGCGTTTCATCTGTACATTTGACGGAATTCAACCACGAATCATCCGAATCGCGCGAATAAGAGGGGCAGGCTTAACCCGTATCGCATGTCGTCCGGGTCCGGGGCGCTTAGGATACTGAGAAAAACGTTCACTAATGATTCTACTCTCCTGATTCGATTGGTTCGGGAAATTCGCGGTTCCCAAAAAATACAACCATTGCAAATAAAACAACCCTATGCACAGCTTTGATGACGGCGTTTCTTCTGCATGTTTGACGGAATTCAACCACGAATCACACGAATCGCACGAATAAGAGGGGCAGGTTTAACCTGTATCGCATGTCGTTGGAGTCCGTGGCGCTTCGGATACTGAGAAAAACGTTCATTGATGATTCTACTTTCGTGATTCGATTGATTTCGTGGTCTCATATTAGACCTGGGTCGGCACTTTGAGCTCCTCTCCAGGATCAATCATTAAGCTGCCAGATGCATCAAAAATGTGTATCGATACATCGTTCCATTATGAGACAGTTTTATCTTTAAGCCTGCGTGTTAACCGGGGGCTATAAAAAAGGAGTATTCAGGGGAATGAATTATAGGCCGCACTGAGCGATGCTGCAGTTTTCTGCGGCATTAAGGAAAAGCGTATGGGTCTTATCATGAACTTTCAGCGTTTATCTTGCATGCCGCCGTGTCGGCAGAAGGAATCAGCGGTTAGCATTCGCTATTTATCGTGGCAGGTCATGCAGAAGGCGCTGGCTTCATTGGATACTCTGAGAGAAAGAGTTTCCGTATTGGGCCCGAAATGGCATCCGGTGCATCCGGCGTCGTTTCTGGAGACATGGACGTCGTGGCAAGAGCTGCATTCGAGTCTGTCGTTGAACAGGAGGTCATCTGAGATGGTTCCGCCGAGACCCGAAGAGGCTGTTGCGGGATCGAAGAGTTCTCCGTCCTGGAGCGACAGACCGGTGTCATAGGTAATGGAGATGGGGTGATGTTTTTCGAAGTCGGTTCCCAGGAATCCGAAGTCGTTGCTGTTCAGAAAGTGTGTTCCGGTATTTCCTCCGAAGCTGTCGAGGGCGACGGAGCCGTCGTGGCATGAGAGGCAGAGTTTGGAGTGGCTTCCGGGTTGATTAGGTGTTGCATCGAGTGTCGGGCTGGTGTAGGGTTGGAAGACAGAAGAGGTAACTTCATGGTTCCACAGAGGAGCGTCGGCAACAGAGGTATCGGCATTATGAGGGATATGGCAGGGTTTACAGATTTCATCGTCGCCCCACCCTGCCCAACTGAAATCGTGATGAGAATCTTCAATGCCGCCGGAAGCGACCGAACAGATAATGAAAAGGGTGATATGAATGCAAAGAAAGTGTCTCACAAAAGGTCTCATTTATTCCTCCTTGGTACGACCTGCGGAAACTGCAAAAATAATCGGTTTCGATTGAATCACGGACTGTTGCGACTAATGGTAAGAAAATTGCACCGTGTTCCTTTTTCCTTAAGAAAGGAGTCAATCTTAACATGTTAAGCAAATTTCGTTCCATTTTACTGCCCCTGATATTCATTTTGATGTCGGGTTGCGCCAAAAGGCCGCCGGCGGCGCCTACGGTATTTTATCCTTCGTTGCCTGCCGAACCGCGGCTGCAGTTTTTGAAGAGTTACAGCAAGGCGGAGGACGTGCTGAAGGCGCCCGGGGCAGTGAGTTCGTTCATATTGGGTGATAAGGAGGAGAAAATAGAATTCGTAAAGCCTTATGGAGTAGCCGCCCGTAACGGACGCATATATGTATGCGACACAAAGCGGATGTGCGTGCATGTATTGAATCCTGGAGCGCATCAATACGAGGTAATGGGCAGGAATATTCTGAAGAAGCCGATAAATATAGCTTTCGATGAATCGGGGAGGTCTTATGTAGCGGACACGTCCCTGAAGCAGATATTGGTATTCGATGCGGAAGGACGGTATCTCAAGTCGCTGGGGGACCCTCTCATGATTCGCCCGACTGATGTAGCGGTAAGCGGTGACGAATTGTATGTATGCGACATAAGGAATCACGTGATAAGGGTCTGGAACCGTGAGACGGGCGAGGAACTAAGGACTGTCGGCGAAGCTGGAAGCCAGGAAGGCGAATTATTTCATCCCACCAACATTGTTGTGGATAAAGAGGGATATTTGTACGTTTCCGACACGGGCAACTTTCGCGTACAGAAGTTTGATGATCAGGGCAACCACTTTTTCACATACGGGGGCATAGGTTTTTCACTGGGTAAATTCGCCCGTCCGAAAGGGATAGCTCTGGACGACCAGGGACGTTTGTACGTGGTTGATTCGGGATTTGAAAATATACAGATTTTCGACCAGGAGGGGAGGTTGCTGCTGTTTTTCGGGGAACCGGGGAATCAGCCCGGACAGATCAATCTTCCTGCCAAAGTGACTGTATCACGCGAACTCACGGATTATTATCAACAATTTGCAGAAGCGGGGTTTGAACTGGAGTATCTGGTATTCGTAACCAGTCAGTACGGACTGAACAAAGTAAACATTTACGGCTTCGGACGATATGTTCCCGCTAGCGAACAGGAAATGGAATAAAGTTTTCGAGCACCCGAAAGATGACCTGGAAGCATAGCGGCGCACTGAATATATTATTGAGATACTCATTGATCGTTTTACTTCTATGGGTTTCGTCCGATCCCGCTGCGGGACAGGAAACTCAATGGTTGTCCATCCGCAGCATAAGCGGTTGGGCGGGATTCGAGTTCATGCAGGAGTATGAAAAAAACGAAACTGAGCCGGGCGTTTATTATGAGGAGAGGACAGGCTCTTATCTGTATGAGACTCTCAACCTGCGCCTACTTGGTTCAGTATACCATCCCCGTTTTTTGTCCTGGTCTTTGAACGGAGCGGCCGGTTTGACGCAGAGCTATTTTGACTTTTACCGGGATTATGCGGAGGATGAGGAAACGGAGGAGACGGAATCCAACAATTTTATAGGTGATTATGAGTTTGAGGGGACGTTTTTTAAGGACCATGCATTCAGTTTCGGTTTTTTTTCTATTTATCATGATGCGGTGATCAACAGGCGGTTACGCGAAAGATTCGAAATAGAGGACCGGGCGCGAGGAATAATTTACAGGCTGCTTTTACCGGTTTTTCGTTCAAGAGGCAAATACACGGTACGGAACAGCACGGGAAGGCGGTTCTCGGAGAACGTCGACGAGAGAAATGAGTTTTTTTCCGTTTACGGTGAAGGCGATATCGGAGCGAGGTGGGACTTACAGGGGAATTACGATCTTAACAAATACAGCGAGCGTAAATCGGAGCTGGAGCGCACGACTCAATTCGCTCATTTTACGGTAAATACTCAATTGTCCGAAGACGCGTCGGACAGTTCAATTTTTTTCCTGCATTTTCACAAGCAGGAGGGATTCGTAAAGGCACGAACCATTACTGCAGACGAGAGGCTGTCGTATAAGATAAACGATATGTTTTCCATAAGACCAGCTATGAGCCTAACGGATGAGGAATACGAAAATTTTGAAGGCTTCCGTCAGTCTTATCAGGTGGAATGCGCTTTTCAACCCGTCCCTGAAGGGGGTTTCAGGGTAATTCCGGAGTATATAAGAGAAGATTTCACTTCTGCTGAAAGGGAAGAACGGGCCATTGAATTAGGCGGCTGGTATCGAAAAAGAGTGGGGAGGCATATCATTTCGGCATCGGAGAATTATCAGTTCCGCAGGACTTCGATCCGATCGGAAACCGGATATGCTGCAGTCATAAATGAAAGGCATGCATTTGATGAAGATGATCGGGTCGAGTTGCAGAAAAGTAATATACTGGCGGAAACCATAGTCGTTAAAAACGCTGCAGGCACATTTTTTTACGAAGAGGGGCGCGATTACGTCGTCAGGGTATTTGGAGGCGTAACAGCGCTGATCCGTTCAGCCGGCGGACTTATACCCCGTTTCGGTGAAATACTGACGGATTACCGTTATGAAGTACCGGGAATAATGGATTATGAAATGCATTATAACGGAACCAGGGCTGAGCTGTCGCTGTTCGAGACCGCTTCAATGTATTACATGTTTTCAACGGCCCGTCCCGACATCATAAAAACGACGAACCAGGCGTTCCTGGAAAGATTCACCAGGCACACATTGGGTATTGAATTCATGCATTCGTCGGCATCCTTGAGGGCCGAATACCACGATAAAGATTCAAATATTCATCCTTTACACGGCTATATCTTTTCCGTCAAAGCTTCCTCGCCGGAATTCAGGGGAATAACGGCATCGGGCGAAGCGGGATACCAAAGTTTTCAATATCCCGCGGACGACGACTTCAATGATTTAAAATACGCGCATCTGCGATCATCATGGGGCATATCCGACAGAATGCGCCTTTCCGGCGTCATCTATGGACGGGAAGACAACAGCCGTTTCGCCGAAACGAAAGCCTGGGATATGGAAATTATCGCAGAATGGCGACTGCGTTCCTTGACATTGGAAGGTATTATTCTTTATCGTATAATAAGGGAGAACGAAGTTCGAAGTATCGAACGCATTTCCCAGGTGAGTATCCGGCGAAGTTTTTAGCCGGAGGGGGAAACCCGGGTTTGGCTAAAAAGACGAATATCATTGAAAAGAGTTTCTTTCCGGTTTATGAAACGAAACTCGCCCTGATATTTATCTTCAGCCTTCTTCTGTTTGCTCTCATCATCTATTTCCTTCTCGACGAACCCCTGAAAACCGTTTACTTTGAAAGCCTCAGCGCCATTCACTATGCGGGAGAAATCGTCAACGTCTGCATCGGAGCGACCCTGCTGGCACAATGCCTTATCCTCGGTATAATTTTATTTTTCATAGGATTGTATGCGTCACACCGTCTGGCCGGGCCAATGTACCGCATGCTGCTGGTCAGCAGGGAACTGAAAAACGGCAAGTTGCCCGCCAGAGTCAAATTTCGTAAAACAGACAGAATACATCAGGTAGCCGAAGCAGCTAATGAGATGACGGCGCGTGTCAGGCGACAGGCACATCAGGCGAAAGCTGCCGCGGATCATATAAAAAAAGCAGAAGAAGGGCTGGATAAAGCAGCCGGTATTTCAGACAAAGAGCTGCAAGAGAGTGAAACGCACATTGCCGCTGCAATTGCGTGTTTGAATTCGGCGCTTACCGTAGAAGCGCCGCCGGGACATGATACATGACCGACCAGGGGTCTTTTCGGCGTTATTTCGCTGTAACATTATTCGGTATCATAACAATGCGGATGTTTTTCGTTTTCGTCAATGCAGATTCAGAGGTCCATAATTTTACGGGCCGATGCGGAACGTGTCACTTGAATCTGGATGAATCCGTTGAAGATATCCCGGACCGCCTTCTTTTTACAAAGGATGTAAACGTCCTGTGTCGGGAATGTCATGCGGAGCACGACCAGAATTCGCATCCGACGGGAACAACGCCGACGATGCTCGTCCCGGCCGATATGCCGCTGAACAGCTCCGGTGAAATAAGCTGCATTACATGTCATTTTCCCCATGAATCCTATCAGAATCCGGCATCACAAAAGAACCTCATGCTGCTGCGTCGTCGCCGGCCGGGAAAAACGTTCTGTATGAACTGTCATCCCGGAGGATTCGAAAGTATGCGTCTCAGTCATGAATCCGTCCTGACTCTCGCACATTCCCGAAAACGCAAATACCGGTCTACAGGAACTGAGATCATAGACAAAGCGTCCCAGGAATGTATTTCCTGCCATGACGATTCATTTGCTTTCGGGGCGGACATGAGCATTAGTACAGGGGAATGGCTTCACGATTCCGGCGTGAGGCATCCCATCGGAAAGGCTTATCCGGATACTTTTCCGGATAACAGGTATTACCGGCCTATCGAAACTCTGGACCCCGCAATAAGGTTGACGGAGAACGGCAAAATAGGCTGTGCGACATGCCACGACAAATTTTCACCGCACGATAAATACCTGGTTATGTCCAACAATCGAAGCAGGTTGTGCCTTTCCTGTCACGACAAGTAAGGAGCGTCCTTGAAGAATCCCGAAAAAAAATTCACGCACAGAAGAACCTATTTCGTCATGAAATCGTTCCAGGCCAGATTTATATTAGTATCCGCTCTGCTGATCATTGCAGGACTCGCCGCCGCAGCCTGGTATACTGCATACGAAGTCCGGGATGCCCTGGAAAACGCGCTTTATCGCTCGCACATTACTCAGGAATCCACCGGACAATTCATATTGCCCATCCTGCTTAGGGTTAACATACTCGCCGCGGCAGCTTTCCTGGCTCTCGCCCTCATCATCTTTACCGCTTTGAAAAGACGCTATAACTCGTATTTCGAGCGTTTAACGCGAAAAATGAACTTCCTCCCAGACCAGGAGGATACGGTTCTTCCGGCAGTAAATTCACCTTTTTCAGACATTGAAAAGAATCTGGAGCAATTCAAAAAAGATGTGGAGCAAAATCAAAGGGAATGCCGCAGCATGATGAAACAAGGACAGGATTTACTCCAGGATATACGATCATTAAGGTCCCGTAATGACAAAAGAGAAGTTTTGATCTTAAAAGAAAAATTGGACGCCTATCGTTCCAATATGACAAAAATTTCAACTCGTTATTCAATTTAAGCATGAGTGTTCCAGAATCCAGCGAAATGAAGCCGGGCTGCGGACCTGAAAGGAAACAACGCCGATTCAGCAGCCGCCTGATTCAGCGAGGCGGTTTATGCCTGGGCGTGTTGTTCGCATTTTTCCTGCAGTCGATGCTCTGCTGGACCTGTATTTTGAAAAAGCCTCCTTCGGCAGATCAAATCATCCGCTGGCCTGATGCGGGGAAGGAGCGAATCAGGTTTTTGAAGACGGTATCGAGTCCGAAGGAAATGGGAGTGGGAATCGGATTAATGAAACAGGCGGTTTCTGTTTTCAGCGGGAGGAAAGCGACCCGGATAATGCATCCTGTGGGAGGGAGTTCGTATAAAAGCGACGTGGTGGTCGTTTTGGACTCTTATCAAAAGGGCATACACCGTTTTGACCTTCGAGAAGGCAGATATAAGTTCATCGAGGGTATCGGGAATGTGAGACTGCAATCCCCGGTTGATGCAGCTTTTTCGAAAGACGGCCGCCTTTTCGTAACCGATTCGAAAGCAGGCCGGATATTCCGATTCAAAGCCGACGGGAAAGGGGATGCCGTTTTAAAGAGTGACCCTCCTTTGCAAAGACCAACGGGCATATGCTACCATGCTGCTGATAATATGATTCTGGTCTCGGAAACCGTCGCCCACAGAGTAGCGAAACTGTCACTTGATGGAAAGCGGCTGGGTTTCATAGGCCGGAGGGGAACGGGAGAAGGTTGTTTCAATTTTCCGGTACACCTTGCCGTCGACCGGCAGGGAATGCTTTACGTATGCGATGCCATGAACTTCAGGATTCAGAAATTCAAAGAGGGGAAATATGCGGGAGAGTTCGGAACATTAGGCGACGGGTACGGCAGTTTTTCGAAACCAAAAGGTATCGCCGTTGATTCCAAAGGTCATATTTATGTCGCTGACTCATTTTTAGAAGCAGTGCAGATATTTTCGCCGGAAGGCGACCTGCTTCTTGTAATAGGACGGCCGGGACATGAAGCGGGAGAATTCTGGCTTATTTTGGGACTATGGATAGATGAACGGGACAGATTGTACGTCGCCGATTCTTATAACCAGAGACTTCAGATTTTTCGGTACGTTGGAGGATAATCATGATCCAGGGCAAGGGCAGGAACTTATACGGCAGCCAAACCGCATTGATTGCCTGCGGCCTGTTGTTTTGCGCTCTCTCCGTCCGTGCAACGATAAAAATGGTCGACAGCCCCCATAACCTCTCTTCATCAGGCCCCGGACCGACCAGATTCCTGGACCGTGACGAAGTATGCGTCTTCTGCCATACGCCTCATGTTTCTGGTTCCGAAAAACCTCTCTGGAACGAAAAAATGCAATCCAGGCATCACAAGAAGCACGGTTCTCCGAACGTTCATTCCAGCCTTAGAGTCCCTACGGGAAAATCGAAGTTATGCCTGAGCTGTCACGACGGCACGGTAGCCCTGGGGACGGCGGGAGCATCGAACCAGCAGTCTTTGCAGAACCGGGACATGAATAAAGGTCAAAGAACGGATTTGGGAGTCGATCTGTCGAACGATCACCCCGTTTCCGTTCCATATCGTTCTCTTTCCTCATCATCGACCGCCTTGTCCTTACTCCCGTTAAGCGCCGCCGACCCCGTCAAACTCGATGAAACCGGCTGCATCCAGTGCACATCATGTCACGATCCTCATGACAACCAATACGGCGACTTCCTGGTTATGGATAACCATAAAAGCTCACTCTGCCTGCAATGTCACAACATACCCCATTGGGCGGGAAACGCACATCATACCTCCTCCGCCCGATGGAACGGCCTTCCGCCCGATCCCTGGCCGGAATCCCGGAAAAAGAGGGTTTCAGATAACGGCTGCCTTAATTGTCATGATATTCACGGCGCAGCAGGAAAAAATGGACTGCTTAAAAATGCTGACGAAAATGAAGTCTGCCTCTCCTGCCACAATGCCAACGTCGCTGAATCCGACATCAAAAGCCGATTCGAAAAATTCTCCAGGCACCCCCTGGCTGACTCAATGCGACAAACCGTCAGCCGGAAATGGAACGCTGCCCTTCCCAGGTACGTCCGATGCAGCGATTGCCATGACCCTCATAACGTCACTACCGCCCCGTCCGGAAATGTCATCGGTAAAATAAACGCCTCTCCTGACGATGCCTTACTGTCGCTTCCTCTTTCAACCGCGACAAAAAATGCTGAATACCGGTTATGCAGCCGATGCCACGGCGAACCCTCCGAAATGAGAAAACCCTATATCCCCCGACAAATCATTCAAACTAACGTCCAACGAGAATTCGATACGGATAATCCTTCCTACCACCCCATTGAAGCAGCCGGAAAAAATCCGGACGTCCCCAGCCTTATCCCGCCGTTAAATGAAAAAAGCCGGATATCCTGCACCGGTTGCCACGCTGATGACGACTCATCTCCCAACGCCTCCGGTCGATCAGGACCGCATGGCTCACGATACGCTCCGCTACTTCAAAAAAAATACGAAACAATGGACTTCGCCATAGAATCCTCTGATTCATACGCCCTCTGCTATAAATGCCATGACAGAAATATCCTCCTCTCCGATCTCTCAGCCTTCCCCCTTCATCGCCTCCACGTCGTTGATTCCAAAACGCCCTGCGCAGCCTGTCATGACCCGCACGGCATAAGCGCCGAACAGGGAAATTCCCTCAATAACTCCAGGCTCATTAACTTCAATCTCCGCATCGCCTTCCCACACGCAAACGGACAATTGCGGTTTCTCTCCCACAGACCCCGGTCCGGAAACTGTACGCTCTTCTGCCACGGAAAAACTCACACAAGCTCTTCATACGGCGCAGGAACCAAAATTATAAATCGCCATATTCAACGGCCGAAATAAGCGTCCAGATTCCCGCAGATTAGAGCAAGGAGTACCGGAGGATTGCGGAAGCATACCGGCGCCATGTTGAGCAAGCCCGCAGGGAGCAGCGCTTGATGGTAAGGTGATATGGACGTTCGTTACAGGGTTTGTATGAAAAATCCGGGTTGAAACCGTATTGTAATGAAAGTTGTCTCATTATAGTTTTGAAACACACCGGCGGGGCTGCTTTCTTCTAACTTCCAGTCTTTGCAGTAATTTCCTGTTCAAATGGCGATGAACGGTCCGCTGCGGGTTATTTCAGGAAAAAAGAGGATCGAAATATGTGAATTTTTATTTCGGCATGAATGAAACCTTGGGAACAGGATGATAGAGGATAGCGTCTCTGTTCGGACATGAGTGACGGGCAGGAAAATTGCATATTTTATTCTGATGAGAACTTTTTTTGAAATGATACATTTTAATGGAGGAAATAGGAGGATTATGAAAAAAGTATTATTTACAATGGGAGTTGCGGCAGTAGTGACGGCAATAATGAGTCTGGGAACGACGAGTTTTGCGGGCATAGTTGGTTCAGCGCATGATTTTTCTGCTGAAGCGTGGTCCGGCGGCAGGATTTGCATTGTTTGTCATACGCCTCATAATGCAGACACGAGCATATCGGAAGCGCCCTTGTGGAATCATGAATTAACGACAGCGACCTTTACGCTGTATTCCAGTCCGACGTTGGATGCGACGCTCGGACAGCCCGGCGGAGCGTCGAAGCTTTGTTTAAGTTGTCATGACGGGACGGTAGCGATAGACAGTTTCGGAGGAGCGACGGGTACCGAGTTCATAACGGGTGCGGCTCTGTTAGGAACTGATTTAGCGAACGACCATCCGATTTCATTCACTTATGATACGGCGTTAGCGACGCAGGACGGCGAATTGTTCGATCCGGCGACCGCTCCCAGCGGATTGGGCGGAACGATTGACGATGATATGCTTTTTGAGGACATGATGCAGTGCGCATCCTGTCACGACGTCCACAACACGGTGAGTGAGGGCAACCAGAAGTTGCTGGTGATAGACAATACGGGCAGTCTTTTGTGCCTGACATGCCATGACAAGTAGAACAAGGAACGCTATTCTTTTCTAACGAATAACAAGAGCTCAGCTAACATCAAACGGCATTTTCCGCAAGGGAAGATGCCGTTTGATTTTTTTGTTCTTCGTTTTTTTATTTTTTCAAATAGCGATAGAGAGTAGCTCTTCCGATTTTCAGGAGCGCCGCCGCTTTTACTTTATTGCCGCCGGTTTGCTTGAGCGCATCGAGGACGATTTCACGGGAGAGTTTTTTAGGTCGTCCTGCTTTGGGTTGTTTTTCTTTTTCTGAGGATTTCTTTGATATGTAGTGGGGCAGGTGGCAGGATTCCAGTGTAATGCTTTTGCATTTGATGGCGGCATATTGAAGTGCATTTTGCAGTTGCCTGATGTTTCCCGGCCAGGAGAAGTCGCGTAAAGCTGACAGAAAATCGGGCGAGCAGGTTATTTTGCGTCCGAATTCAGTAGCCAGTCCCTGGAGGAAAAAGTCCACCAGGAGATCGATGTCATCGAGGCGTTCGCGCAAAGGCGGAAGAGTAATCGGGAATCCGCACACCCGGTAATAGAGGTCTTCACGGAATTTACGTTTTCTCATCAGTTCTTCCAGGTTTCTATTGGTGGCGCTTATGACGCGGACATCAACCTTTTTAGTCTGTTCGCTTCCGACGCTCGAAAAGACGCCGCTTTGGAGGACCCGAAGGATTTTCACCTGCATGAAAAGACTCAGTTCACCGATTTCATCCAGGAAAATTGTTCCTCCGTCAGCCAGTTCGAACCTCCCTTTTTTATCCCTGACTGCGCCGGTAAAAGCGCCTTTGACGTGTCCGAACAGCTCGCTTTCCAGAAGTCCTTCGGGAATGGCGCCGCAGTTGATAACTACAAAAGTTTTTTTTCTTCTTTTGCTGATCTTGTGGATGGCTTCCGCCACCAGCTCCTTGCCGGTACCGCTTTCGCCCTGGATAAGAACGGAGACGTCGGTAGGACCTACATCCTTTATGTTCTCGAATATCTCACGGATAAGCGAAGATTTTCCCACCACTCCCATGAAGTGATTTTTGGGATTATATCTTGTTTTTTTCTTTTCGCTGCGCTCAAAATCCCGGATGGAAACAACAGCGCCGATAACCTTCTCATTACAGTTCCTTATCGGCATGATTGAGATTTCGGCCGGACGTCTTTTTCCGTTTCTTAACTCTATCTGACGAAAATACCGGAACGCGTCGAATGAATTGCTTGCAGCTTCATAAAAAGGGCATTCGGAACCGCACAACGACCTGGGAAAAACTTTACGGCATTCCTTTCCCAGCACTTCTTCCCTCGAATACCCGAAAATAAGCTCTGCAGAACGGTTGAAATAAGTTATGCGCCCATGCTGATCGTGAATGACCATGGCTGAATCCGCATTTTCAAGATAGGACAGCCATTTAATCCGGTTTGACTTCAGTACGTTTATATTGCCCTTCATCAGGAGGTCCTTTATTTTAACCTCCAATCGGCGCCTCATATCCTCATATCGTTCGTCAGCAAATTCTTCATTACCTTCCCGCTCTCTATCATAGGAAAAATCAGACCAGTGAATTATTGAAGGATTCCCCGGAAGAGCCTGCCATGGTTCAATGATACATTCTTCAAATGTTACGATGACGTCGCTGTTGATGATTTTATTGATGGTGACGAATTGTGAAGACGCTTCGGCAATATTGAATCCTTTTTTTTTCAATGCTTTTAACACGCCCTCGTTCGGTTTTTCACTGTCCGTCACCGCGCATTCCACCCGGAAATCTCCCGGTAATTCTTGCTCGGCTATTGATTTGGATATCAGGCTTAATCCGTTCCGCCCCGACGATATGAACAAAATATTCATCATCTTTTTCCGTAATTTATCACCTGGCTTATTCTGAAGATTATTATCGTCTGAAATCACGGAATTCTTTTCATTCCGCTGCCAGTCATCATTTTTAAAGCGCTGCCCAGAATCAGAAGATTCTATTCTCATATAAAAGAATTGTTGTATAAAGTCAAGAGACCATCAGTTTCTCTTTTCCTGAGACGGAGAGAGAGATGCTTTTGCTGAGACGAGACGGACGGGGCAGTTCAACGCGGGCTTTGGGGGATTGTTTTACTTTTGATTTCTTGACTTTTGTGCGCCGATTATTATGATTAAATTCAGATACTTCCGACTGGATAAGAATGGGTCAGCGAAGTCTCCATACATAATTGCCAGTGATCCGTAAATCCAGACAAGGGTTAACATCCGTCGCTTCTGCATTCTCATTTACAGACCGGCCATTTTTATCAGTCGAAAAGCGTCAAAGAAAAGAAAACGACAGGAGGAAATAATGAGGGAAAAAAAGAAGGTATTTTTGTATTCATCGATACTGGTCATCATATTGGTTCTATATTCGGGTGAGCGTCAAACAACGTATCAGGAATCATTTTTGGATTCTGAACGGCGCTTGAGCAATCCCGAATATGACGATTTATTCAATCTTGACGACAGTAAGCAAAAGACTTTTTTTCATCATGTGGAGGATTGCACGGTTTGTCATTGTTTAACATCGCCTAATCTGGCGAATGTATGTGAAGTTATTTCGACTCCGAACGGAGGTGACAGGGAAGTCGTTTTCGTCTCTCGTACAGGAACCAACTCATTTGCTGACGGCGATGCCGTTTATGACGGGGTATGCGAGGTGTGTCATACGCAGACGAATTACCACCGCCATAATGGCGAGAACCCGGACCCTGATCCTCATTATGCGGGAGAAGATTGCATAGAGTGTCATGCTCACGAAAACGAATTCAGTCATGGCGGAGGTGAGGATTGCATAGCGTGTCACGGGCATGATGCGGGTTATGAGTATGCGCCGGGCGAAGTCAGTTCAGGAGCTGGGACATATTACAGTCATTCGACGCACACGGAGGATGATGCGGACGACAGGAAGGGCCCGTACTTAAGTTGCGCTGCCTGTCACGACACGGAGAATTTTCCATATTTCAAGTCAGGGTTGGGCGATCCGCCGTACAGTCTTGCAGCGACGGATGTGTGCGATGCCTGTCACAGTCCCGGCGGCAGTTATGACGGATTGGACGATCCTGTGACGGGAGCTCGGTACAACTGGATTGACGGAGCTTATATAAAATCGAAAAACTTACGCCCCGGAATGGAAAAGTGGTGTGCGGGGTGTCACGATGAGGAGCCGGCCAACTGTAAAATGGAACCGTCGGGGGCCTGGGCGCCGTCGGTCATAGGCGATGAAACGGCTGCGACGGATTACGGTATCGGATACGGGTATTATATGACCGGGCATGGACTTCCGGCTGATGAAGTCTATCCAGCGACGGAATCTTCCGGCGCGGGGCTGGAGTGCCTGGAATGTCATGATCCTGAAGTAAAACATATTGACTGTGCGCGCCGGACCTATGTTCCCGACAGCGATTACCTGACATATGATCCGGAAAGCGAGAGTTATATGAACGGATTCCGGTTGAGGGCAGTTGATTCGGGATATGACGGAATTTACCCCATGCATATTCCCCGTACCGGCCATGTTTATCCGCCGGGATTCAGAGAAAATTGGGAGTTCGCTCTGTGCTTCCGGTGTCATGATCGTAATACGTTGTTTGACGGAGGCGACTCCGTAACGGGGGCCGGCGGAGGAACGAATTTCCGCGCCGTCAGTGACGGCACGCCCGGTTACGGAGGGAATCCGAAGCCCACGGAAGGGGCATGGTACAGCATGCACGACGTCCATACCTGGGGAGCCAATGGACCGATAGAAGCAGAAACGCCTCAGTACGATTCCGATTTTGACGGCACGGCGGATTCGCGGTTGAGTTGTCCGGCCTGCCATAACGTCCACGGTTCGTATTCGCCGGCCATGGTGCGGCATGGAGAACTGATCAGTTCTATGGGCACGACGGATAAAGTCCCTTCAATCGAATTTCAGTATACCCCGGATGAGACTTACCCTTTGCTCCTGGACAGCACGGGCGGACGAACCCGGTTTATAGGAACAGGCCCCGGAGATGTACTCAAAAACGGCATTTGCAATATGTGTCACAATGATTCAACTATTTACTCCAGGATAGCGCTCGGCGTTCCCGTTCCCGAAGCATCCGGATTTAACCCTCCGCATACGGCCATAAACGTTTCCGTCGATTCCGAATTGACGTTTACGCTGTCCCAGGAGGCGGAAGGCATTGACTGGACGACCTTTTCCATAGAGTTGTCCGGCGATCAGGGATATTATCAGGAGTATACGGATGAAAACGGTTCGGTCGTTTCCATATCCGGAACGCCTCAATCCTATGACGTAACGGTCGCTCCTTCTGAGGATTTCGCCATGGGAGAAGTCATCACCGTTACGATAAACGTCAATGATCTGGCGAATCCTCCGCATCCTTTGATACCGCCCCAATGGGTTTTCACTGCCGTACCGGACGGCCCGGGTACGCTGACGTTACATCCGGCCGGCATCGCCGATAATTCGGGAGAATTCGGCACGCTGGGCGGCGACTGGAGCACGGTCATGGACGTTCACGACAGCGACGCATCATACGCGCACAGGTGCTGCGGACCGCCCGTCTATTCATGTCGCCTGGCAATGGATGATCCGATCGGGTTGGACAATTCGACCGTCACCGGCATTACGGTTTTCGCCTACGCCCGCTATCTTGAAGGCGCCTGGCCCGATGCCGCACCCACGACCGGAAACGTTATGCTCGGCTATAAAACCGGATCGGCCGTAATCTGGACAAGCGCTATCGGTACCGACGCTTCAGGAGAATACAACCTGATCTTTTCCAATACCTACACTGCCGATTCTGACGGAGGCGAACTCGACGTAAACGATATAATAAACCTGGAAATCCCCGTCAAAAGATACATCGGCGGACCGCTGCAACTTAGAATCACGGAACTTTTTGCTGAAATAGAATATTTGCCCCCGGAATGAAAGAACGAATTTCTCTCCAAATACGGCTATTTTCCCCTAACGCTTCGTCAGGTTGCGGATTCGTTCAGTCAACGTATAAGAAATCCGGCATTGATCAAAAATGCGTCTTTTGAGGTTACAATTCGAAATAATATCTCATCATTTTGTTTCGATTGCGATTGAGACCCCGATGCCGACCCCGATACCGATGCCGATGCCGATACCAATCCAGACCCCGAACTCAAAACCGAACCCGAACCCGATTACTGAAACAACCTGTAAAAAGTTTTGAAAGAAGTGTAACCCCGGTCTGATCAGTCCCATAAATCCGCTTACATAAAGGCTTCAGCGTTACAAATTACGACTCATTCGTAAATCCTTCCCTTCCTTTCCATAAGAAAAAAATCCTCCCGCGTCGCGGTATGGATCAAAAACCGCAACGCCTGTCCAGCATTAAGTTTTGAATTGAGCTTCGAGTTTGCGGACAGGCGATGTTCAATGATTAGGATACTTTCAACAACATTCCCCTGAACGGGGTTTTTATGTTTCACAAAGGACTCACGTCAAAAAAAGTTATGGAAACGATTTGATTTTTTCCCGTGGTTCATAATAGATTAGATTATGGGAGCTTGATGAATTTTTGACAGCGGGTAGGGCTGCTCATCACGGGAGAGTAAAATTGAAAAAAGAGAATATAATTCAAGTCAATGCGGTTTTGACTGTGATCATTGTGTTTCTGATTGTTTTTTCAGGCGCGGCAGGAGCATGGACGGTAGTGGAGGATTTTGAGCCGCCTCATGAGGAATGGAGGTTCACCAGTTATTCGGGCCAGGATCAGCAGCCGAATTTTTTTGATTATTCGGATGATCATGCAGCGGGGGGAACGGATTATTCGTTGAAGATATGGGGCAACTGCTGGAAGCTTGAAGATATATCTGACAGGGAGGTATATATACACCGGTCGAGCATCTGGCGCATAAGTCTTTATACTCCGTGGAAGGGGACATTGCAGGCATTCGGGATTACGGACGGGACTAATGCCGTGATTTATCCGTTGAACAGCAGCGCTGAGCCTCCGGACGGCGAGGAATGGGTGACGGCATATGACGGCTGGAAGGACACGGAAGATCAATTCAAGTATTACAAGCTGCCGGTTGGAGAGGACTGGTACGACAGGTACGGTGGAGGAGACTGGACGCAGGTAACGGGATTGATATTCATCAATGACGAAGATACGGACAACGGGATTGTTTATTTTGATCAGATACTGGATATAACGGAGGACGAGCCGGCACGGCCTGTTGTCGACGCAGGACCCGACAAGTATGCAGCGGTGGGGGAATCGGTATATTTTGAGGCATCGATCGAGGACCCGGACAGCATAGCTTTTGATTGTTTCTGGGATTTCGGCGACGGTACGGTTAGCGGAAGCATGACGGCAGAGCATTCATTTTCATCGCCGGGAGGATACAACGTTCTTTTTTGCGCGACCGATGAAAACGGCTGGAAGGATTGCGATTCCCTTCTGGTTATTGTAGGCGGCGACGATTCTTCCCGGATCGCAAAGCTTCTTTTCGGCGGAGACGCCATGTTTGGAAGGCGATATGAGGATGCCGACGAGGACGGCATACCCGGAAACAATGACGGATCGTTGATACTGCCCGGTGATGACGGTGAGGGAGCCCAGGCCATCGGTCACTGGACTCGCCGCCATTCTGCGGACCTGAAGATAATCAACCTGGAAACGCCCTTGTCGAACCAGGGTTCACCTCATCCCACCAAGACGTATACTTTCCGCAGCCGCCCGGACTCCGTTGCCGGCTTGACCGAAAACGGCGCGGACGTGGTGAGTCTGGCCAACAACCACATCATGGACTATGGAGAACAGGCGCTGACCCAGACGATGGATGTCCTTGCCGACCCTCAGGCTTACAGCGAATATGCCCGTGATTATCCCATAAGTTTCACGGGCGCGGGAAACAGGCGTTATGATGCCGCTTTCCCCGTTACGAAAGCGATAGACGGCCTAAGGATCGGTTTCGTGGGATTATGTTCCATTGACGGCGTCAGCAACAATCATCAGCCGTTTCTTCACGCCGGTTACGACAAACCCGGATTCAGTCAGCTCAATCTGTATAATTTGACCAGAAGCGTTCAGAAATGCGAACAGATGGCTGATTTGACCGTTGTTATGATGCACGGCGGGTATGAATACGAAGTTTCGCCGTCCGGAACCGTTCTGGAGCTGGCGCATGAAGCCGTCAATTTAGGCGCTGACCTGGTTATTGCGCACCATCCTCATGTGAGCCAGGGAATAGAAATATACAACGGCGTTCCTATCGTTTTCAGTCTGGGAAATTACATTTTTGAGCAGAAATTTTTGCGGACCATGAAGACCTTTATGGCTGAAGTGCAGTGCAGTCGTGACGGAGTATTGAATCTTCTGACGGTACCGGTTTTTATCGAGGATTACGTGCCCAAGTTCGTGGTCGGAGGCACAGGTGATGAGCTGATTTACAGAATAGGCGCATTTTCAAGCGAATTCGACACCACGATAATTCCCTGCAGAAGTAAAGGCATAGTCTCATTGACAGGTGATGAATTCGATAAAACATTAATTCCTTTTGAGGAATCGATACCTCTGACTTACAGGAACCTTATCCAGGACTATGGATCGACTGTGATAGAGCTTTCGCCGGGGCTTCATCTACAGAGCATCGATCAATTGCATAACGTTCCGGGGTCTTTCAGCGTTTTAACCGGCTATGACCGGCTGGTCTTCGGCAACATGGAGGATGATGACCTGGATGACGAGGTTAACGAGGGAACAGGATGGGCGCTGGAACCCGGAGCGACTCAGACCATTTCTCAGTATAATCCTTTTGACGGCGAGAACAGTCTCCGCTTACGGCTGCACGAATCAGCCTATTATCCGACCGAGGTGGAGACCGACGGCCGTATGCCCATCATCCACTCGGAATTATACTCCATATGCGGTTATGCAAGAACGTCTGACGCAGGCAGTTCCTATGTCGATATTTACTGGATGTATTATCCTTACACCTGGGATTCCTGGGATGATTATCGCCAGGTCTGCTACGGCCCCATTTCGGAATTTAACGACTGGCACTGGTTCGACAGTTACTGCCGGGCCCCTTACGATCTGGAGTATGCTCGCGTTCAGGCGCGACAGTATCCGCCCGATGACGGTTCGGACTACGGATACTTCTACATGGATAATGTAAGGCTGATCGAGTGGACGGAACATGAACAGCCTTTTATGCCGATGTATTTCAATGCTCCGGGAGGAATAAGATTCATAGCCGTCAAGGCCGGAAGTTCAGCCGCGGACAGCTCCGTCTCATATACTGTCGCTGAATACGACGCAGAAGATTACGACGAAGACGGACTGTATGATTTCCTGGAAGATGCAGACGGCGACGGCGTTGTCGATTTCGGTGAAAGCGATCCGATGCTATATGATACGGACGGCGACGGCCTTTCAGACGGCGAGGAATTCTATTTCGGCGATGACGGTTATGTGACGTTTGCATATCTGATCGATTCTGACGGCGATATGTTTTCCGATTATCAGGAATGGGATGCCGGAACCGATCCCACCGACGATCAGTCATTCCCCGACTGGCCTACCCCCACTTTTACCGCCACTCTTTCACCGACTCCATCTCCCACCGCATCTCCAACCCGAACGCCTACATCCACTCTCACCCCTTACCCGACGTCAACTCTTTCACCGACCCATTCCCCTACCTATACGCCTACACTCACGCCCACCCTATCACCTACTCACACTCCCAGTTTAACGCCTACGGATTCTCCCTCCTGGTCTCCCACATCAACCGCCGCGCCGACAGACACCATAACTCCTGTTCAGACCGGTACGCCTGTCCCCCTTCGCAACGGCGTTCGACTGATCCTCAACGACACATTCTTCCAAGCCGGCGACAACTTTCATCTCCACGTCGAAATTGGCAACGACGGAGCCGACGTATACCTTGACCTCTATGTCCTGCTCGAAGTCTACGGCGCTTTCTGGTTCTACCCTTCCTGGCTCCAGGAACTGGATTCGGAATTACACTTTGCTTCCTACGGAATTACTCCCGTACAAATTCTCGATTTCATCTGGCCGGATAATGCCGGACAAATGAACGGCGTTATATTCTGGTCTGCCGTTTTCCACCGGGGCTCCTTCGACATATTCGGCCATTTTGATTCAGTCGAATGGAATTTCGGTTGATGAAATTTGCTTTTAATACCTCGTTTAATATTATTATGCTTGACGGGCTCGCGAGTTTTAAGCCCCATATTCGACAGTTTTCCACGCCGGCTCAGCCGACATTGCTTGAGAAAAATTGTGAATTGTATGACGAAATGCGACAATCGAAAAAACAATACTAATAGAAAAAAGTTCTTCCGCTCGATGAGGTTTTTGGAGGGGCTAAAAACGGCACAATCTTTATGCCGACTCGCATTGTGAATACAACTAATTCAACAGCTCAGGATATCTTTGTCAAGATTGCTGCACCTGCTTTTTCGCTCCAGGGTAAAGGAATGAATACTAAAAACAAAAAACAGATTTTTGCGCTTTCAGCTCCTGCTGTCATATTGGCAGCGTTCATCGTTCTGACGGTCCTTCAACCGGCCTTTTGCCTCGCTCAATCGCTGCAGGACCGTTGGATAGTCCGGATTACTCTTTCAGAATACCTGGAAATGGCCGGCCGGCATGAAGATTGGTTTGGAGATATATTCGACGTTGTGGGGCGGTCACAGGAAGATCAAACCGTCGATGTGCTGACGGAGGCAGATGGTCTTGAAGCATTGGAAGCCAGGTTCGGAACTATGCGTATCGTAATGACGCCCGGGGAAATCAATGACAGGGACATTGATCCGCAATACCTCAATTATGATGAGCTGGAAGGGCTTTTGACCGATTATGCTGCGGATTACCCGGATATCACGGAATTGCATGATCTGGGAACCACGCATGAAAACCGGACAATCTGGGGCATTAAAATTTCCGATAATGCTGAAACCATTGAGGACGAACCCTCCATACTGATAATGGGGTTGCACCACGCCCGGGAAATCATGTCGACGGAAATCGCTGTGGACGTCGTGGAACAACTTACCGGATATTACGGATCAGACCCCGACGTCGACAGATGGGTGGAGGAACTGCAGATATGGGTCGTTCCTATGGTCAATCCTGACGGCAGCGCTTACTGCTGGAGCGACGACATGTGGTGGACCAAAAACAGAAGAGAAAACATCGACGGCTCCTATGGCGTTGACTTGGACCATAATTATCCGTTCCAGTGGGGCGAATGTTTCGGGTCCAGCAGCGATCCTGAGAGCGCGGGATACCGCGGTCCCGAACCGGGTTCTGAACCGGAAGTGCAAGCGATAATGAACCTGGCTTCTCAATATCGCTTCATCCTGGCGCTTTCCTACCACAGCTTTGACGAATTGCTCATCATGCCGTACGGTTGCAGCTTTCAGTATGTCCCGGACCGTTTCGCCCTCCAGAATTACGGCAACCGGATCGCTCAGGAAATACGAAAGGAAAACGGCTATTACGGATATGATGCCGGCGTCTGGTGGGAAATCCTTTATCCTACGGACGGAGTGGAAACGGACTGGTTCTACGGCGAATGGGGAACGTTCTGCTACCAGATTGAAGTTAACGCGGAAAGTTATTATCCTCCTTATTCGCTCAGGGATGAAACCGTGGAACGTAACCGTCCGGGATGGCAGAAGATGCTGGACCTGGCGCTGGACGGGAGCATGATCACAGGACATATCTTTGATGAATGCACGGGCGAGCCCCTGTCAGCCGCTTATTCGGTCGAAGAAATAACCCTGGAAAACGGCGAAAAAGAAAGAATGTCCGATCCGCTCTTCGGCAGTTTCTATTATCCCGCTTTACCTCTGGCTTATCATCTCTGCGTTTCTGCAGAGGGTTATGCTGAAAGAATACGCTTCGTCTCCTTAAGCGATGAACCGCTGTCAGTCGAACTGGGGATTGTGCCGCTGGATGAGTTCGGACTGCTTTACGAAACCAATACTGTATACGATCAGGAGG
Source organism: uncultured bacterium (assembly GCA_964619725.1). Lineage (GTDB taxonomy): Bacteria > CSSED10-310 > CAZUFC01 > CAZUFC01 > CAZUFC01 > CAZUFC01. The sequence goes on from CAZUFC010000001.1 coordinate 58,081, forward strand.
GCGACGACGACAGGACCCTCGATCCCGGGGAAACAGCGAATCTCATGGTCGCCGTCAGATCGCCGGGGTATGGCCTGTCGGGCATATCGGCCCTGCTGACCTCAGATGATTCCTATATCGACATCATAACCGACACCGCATACGTCGGCGATCTTTTCGGAGGCCAATTGGGTTGGACCCTCGATACGGGATTCAGAATACACGCTTCTCCTTATACGCCCGATAATCATATCGCTGATTTTAATCTGTTTCTCTCTTCAGACCAGCCTTTATGCGACGATGTGGAACATTTTGAATTAAAAATCTGCAGCTATGTGGACGTTTGTCCTCTCTACGAAGAATCCCTTGATTCAAACCCCCAGTGGGATATCGAAAATACCGGCGAAGGGGGATGGGAATTCGGCATACCCGCAACCGGTCCGCCGGGACCTTACACCGGAAACTTCGTTTACGGAACCAACCTTACCGGGCACTACGGAGACAACGGTTTTTATCAGTTGACTTCCGATCCTTTCGACTGCTCCGAACTTTCCCAGACTGAACTTCGTTTCATGCGATGGCTGCACAATGAGGAGAACTACGATGAAGCCTACGTGCAGGTCAGCGCCGACGGTTCCAATTTCATTACCGTTTACGAAGGATATGAAAGCGACGCCCAATGGATGGATATGCGCTACGACATCGCTTCGGTAGCTGACGGGGAAGACTCCGTGTACGTCCGGTTCATCCTGGATACCGACGTCAGCATAAACTGGGAAGGCTTCTATATCGACGATTTGAAAATTTGCGGACGTTTTGAAGGTCAGGTCCCGCCCACATTCATTCCCACGGAATCGCCCATGCCGACCTTCTCAACCCGGACGCCTACACCCACGCCCACTTCATCACCCACTCTCTCACCCACAGAAACCTGCTCGCCGCCGCCCACAGCCACACCGACCGTCACATCTTCGCCTACCCTTTCGCCTACGCCTTCGTCTACTCCCACGCGCTCGCCTACCCGCACAGTAACCCGGACCCCTACCGCCACTTCCAGCCCCACACTTACCGCTACACCCAGCGGAACACCTGAAATGTCGCCTACTCCCGCTGAATTCTTCCTTACCGATATACAACTCAGCCAGAACCTTTTCCACGCCGGAGACATGTTTATTCTCAACCTTGAAATCAAAAGAAACGGTCCGGCCGTCGACGTGATGATATTTATTATTCTGGACGTCTGGAACGATTATTTCTTCTGGCCGGGTTGGACGCCTGAAGCCGACTGGCAGGAAGAACACATATATCACGGCTATTCCGACATGACCAATATCCTTTCATTCATCTGGCCGGACGATGCCGGAGCCGCCCAGGGACTGAGATTCTGGGCCGGCTGCGTCAACCAGGCCGATAATGATTTGATCGGCAATATCGATTTTGAGGACTTCAGTTATGAATAATACTATTTTGTTTGCTTTATTACGCCTTTCGAAAAAATATAAATTGAATCGAACTTGTCCTGCAGAATTCTCTTTTTATCCTCAGCTTTTTTTTCAACATGGAGGATGCAAATTATGAAAAAAATCGGCCTATTGACGGTTGCCATCGGATTCCTGGGCATAATTGCAGCCGGAACTGCCGCTCAAGCCGGCATATTCGGCGACGGCTACTCCCTTAAGGTTACTAAAAACGACAGGGAAACCAGAGTCTCCATTAAGATAAAAATCGACGACTTTCAACTTTCTACTAAACGTGTGCAGGGAGTTCCCTATACCATACCTGTAATAGCCGATGCCGGATACGCCGGCGCTCCGGGCGAACCTTATCTCCCCATTATCGGTCATTTCATACAAATATCAGACACTCAAAGGGCGGAACTCTCAATGACCGAACTTAAAACCGCCGAGTATTTCCTGGATTCTGAAATATTGCCTGTCCAGGATGACCAGGAACCTGTCGATGTAAACAGGATAACGAGTTACGACGAAACAGCTTACTCAAGTTCACATATTTTACCGGAAAAGACCGTTTTCATAAGCAAGCCTATGATATTGAGAGACGTCCGCGTGGTTCAGCTCGGATATTGTCCTGTCCGTTACGATCCTGTAAGGAATTCTATAATGTTGATCGAAGAGGCTGAAGTGCATCTGACCATGCAGGGTCCGGACGACGTAAACGTAAAAACCGTCAACCGGGGGATCACGCCGTCCTGGAAAAAGTTGTATGAAGCTGTTGTGATAAATTTTGAGCGAGGTTCGAATGATCGAACGGGCGAACTGGAGCATTACCTGCTGGTGATGCCGGACGAATACGAATCGAGATGCCAGGCTTTTATACACTGGAAGGAGGAGCAGGGATACATCGTGGATATTCTGCGTCTTTCGGAAATCGACGATAATCCTACGACTTACCAGGTGAAAACGGCCATAAGGGATATATATGAAAGTGCCTCGCAGCCTTCCTACATGATACTTTTCGGCAATCACAACAACTTTCCTCTGGCTGAATCATACGATAATTACATGCCCGGATGGTATACCGACGACGTTTATTATACCTTGATGGAAGGCGACGATTTCCTGCCTGATATATGCAGTTCCCGCATCCCCGCAGAAACGCCCAACGGCGCATCAGTGATATTGAATCGCGACCTCTACTGGGAACTCACCCCCAATTTGGATAACGAAGAATATTATAAGTCGGCTCTCATGGCCTGTTCGGGACTCTATCAGAGCCAGCAGACCGTTAAAGAGCAAAATGCCGTCAGACTCACGGATTATCTGGACTACGAATCGATCCATACCATGTATGACTGGACCGGCCAGTCGCTGAGCCAGGTTAAAAGCTGGATAAACGACGGAGTTTCGATCATCAATTACCGGGGCGAAGGGTGGCAGTCCGGATGGAACCCCGGACACGCCTACAGCTTCCACTATGACGACGTCTGGACATTGCAGAATGAAGACCGTTTTCCCATCATAACCAGCGTGGGATGCGGCGTCAGTATGTTCGGCGACGGTTCAACATGCTTCAGCGAAGCCTGGATTCTTCTGGGCGACATGATTACCGTCAGAGGCGCTGCCGCCATATACGGTCCCTCCTGGAATACGCGCACCACCTTCAACAACTGGATGGACAGGGGCATCTACCGCGGGTTCGCCTATCACGACGTCAACCAGCTTGGAATGGCTTGTCTCTACGGAAAACTATACATGTACAACCATTTCCCGGAACCGCAAAACCAGGGATACAATGAAACTCACATCAGGCAATATGTCCTTTTCGGCGCACCCGATATTTGGTGGAGAACAGAATTGCCCCGGGAACCGCTCGTAGGACTGACATTTTATCCCGGCTCTTCAAGACCCGCCGTGTGGGTCAGACAGGGGCACAACAAACATATCTGCCCCAACGCACTGCTCAGCGTCATGCTTGAAGACGACCGGAGAACATTCTTTACCGACCACGGCGGAGGACATTCCATTACCATCTACGGCATTTGGGAAGAAGAAGGCTTCGACCTCACCGTATCAGGCTTTAACCTCCTGCCTTACCAGACATTCATTGAACTCCCCTGGCAACTCAATCCCGACCGAAACCTCATCATAACAGAAATCAAACCCGATATCCCCACCACAGGCTCCCAAGGCGATATGGTCGAATTGTACAATAACGGCGATGCCGACATCGATCTCCACCGCTGGATCATGACCGACCTCGACGGTTACGATGCCGTCATTATTCAGGACCACGCCATACTGCAACCGCAAAAAATCGCAGTCATTGAATTCGTCGGTCCAAACGGCCAGGAAACTATCCAAGAAACTGATTACGGTTTCCGCATTACTTCGACCGCCTTGCCCTGCTTCTCCTCACTGGAAGACCAGGCCGTCCTAAGAAGCCCCACAGGCATCCCCGTCGACAGCATCGTATGGACGGACAAAACAGGACAATCCGCCACCAATGAAGCCCTCGACATGTCAAGATTAACCCCTCCCACCGCACCCTACGACGCAATGGATGAGGAAGCCTGGTGGTCCGCTCCAGACGAAATATCGCAAATGACTTACGAAAACTACGCCGTCGACTGGTCGGAATTCGCAGGCAACGGAGGCCCAGGATCAATCCAACGAATTTATCAACCCGTAAACGCCCTCACTGACCCCGCTGCCCTGCCGGACGACCGCTACGACAGCAAAGACGACTTTATCGTCTCTTCATCGGATAGTTTCGGACAATACGGCGCTGCTAATAATCGACTACGACCCGGCTCATTTCTTCGTGTCGACAGCAAATAAACCGCCGCCCCCCTCCGAAAAAACATCATCCAAGTCGGAAAGCCTCGTGCCTTCCAAATAATCCCGGAACAGCTTCTGCATCTTGCCCAGAACTCCACCGAATATGCACTTCTTTCCGTCACATACTGACTCGTCGAACAAACACGCCCGCAAAACCGGCGGCCCTTCTATCGCTTCGTATAGCTCCATGAGCGTTATCGAATCAGCTTCCCGGCCTAATACGAATCCGCCGCGAGGGCCTCTCGTCGATTTAACCAACCCCGTTTTCGACAACCTCTGGAGCACCTTGGATAAATGAGCAGCCGATACATTGAGTCGTTCTGAAATTTGACGGGTCGTCAGCGATTTGCCTTTATTTGATGCCAGCAATGCCGCCGCATGAAACGCTATCGTCGACGCCTCCGATAATCGAAATATTCCCGACATCCTACCTCCTCTTCACTTGCTCCTCTTTCTTTTACTCCAAATATCCCTTCCATTTCAACCATTGCTGTATCGAAATGATGAAAGCCCCTGTTACCGACAATCGATTAAGGGGAAGAAGACCCGCTGGAACAGTCTCCGACCCCTCCGCAAAGAAAGAACTCAGCATAAAAGCCGAAAAAAAAATCGTATACGGTCATAAAGACTTGACGGCTCATCTCGGCGTGTTCGATATTCACACCGGGAAAGCGGCAGGATGCCGCTTCTACATTTAATTCTTCGATTATTATTGGCATTGATCAAAAAATCGTCTTTTGAGGTTAAAATTCTACAGAAACTCACATCATTTTATTTCGAATTTGATCCCGGCGATACCGATTCAGACCCCGATAACGAATCCGATCACTGAAACAAACTGTCGAAAGTTTTGAAACAAGTGTAACCTCTGTTTGATCAGTCCCCGGTTTTCAATGAAATTTGCTTTCTTCCGACATCTGAGATTCAGCATTCTGCAGTGTTTCGTTCAGCTCTATAGAATCCATACGTTGCGGGGACGGACAGGCGATGTGATTTTATAAACAAAAACTGGCTACTTTTATTCTGCCAGGTAGGTCTTTTTCTTGATCGGTTCTGAATGCTGCGGCTTAATGATCGCAGCGGTTTCAATTTATGAAACAAAAAAAAATTAAAAAAAGTCTTGACACAAAAAATTATTCTGGTATTCTAATACCACAATGCTGTTTCGGCTTGCGCCGGAGGGCATTGCTGATGAAACGAGGATGCAGGTCTTTCGTTAAGGACGTTTGAAGGGCCTGTTGGATAAAAAGAAAAACTGATCGGTTCAGAGGGGCTATTCCGATGAACTGATTTAATTTGAAGGGAGACAAATCATGAAACGGTTAAATTTTTTACAGACATCAATAACGCTGTTGGTTTTTCTGACAGCTTTTGTTTCGGTAAGTAAAGCTCAGTATGCGAATCATTTTCAGAAAATTTTCGATACGGGAACGGATACGGATATAACGGCCATGACGAACACGTTTGACGGCGGATACGCAATGGTCGGGACCTACATGGACGACGGAAGATACAAGTATCCGCTTATGATGAAGCTTCACGACGATTTTTCTGAGGAATGGACTCGAACGTATGACGTTCTGCAGCTTCCCTACCCCGGCATCATTTTGCCGAAGGACGTTCAGCAGACACATGATGAGGGGTACATCATAAGCGGCAAATTTATAGCGCCGTCCGTAGCGACGGGGGCTTTTTTGATGAGGACCGATTCCTGGGGCGAGGTGACGTGGTTTCGGGTTTATCCGGGGATACGCCGGTTGAATTCGGTTGTGGAGACGATGAGCGGTGGCAAGCCTGACGGTTTTGGAGCAGCGGGATATACCTATTATGATGCCGGCGAAAGGACCGGGGTCATTTTGCGAACGGACGCGGACGGATATGTGGAGTGGACCCGTTACTCCATGGGCATGAAGCATGGATTACCCGGAGCGGCGGATTACAATCAGATCGTGCGTTATGGCGAGGGCCTGCTGGCTGCTGCCGGATATGCGAATTACGATCCGGTTCACCATGATGCGGATGTGCTTTTAACGGTAATAAAATATGACGGCAATCCGGTTCTTCACAGGACGTATGGAATGTATTTTTCTGATGCAGGGGATCTGCTTTGGGAACAGGGGACATCGCTGGTAGAACTGAATGACGGATCGGGCGATCTGGCGGTTGTCGGCAATTACGCAGCAGGGGACATTGAAGCGACCCGTGATCCATATTTTGAAAACATCTTCGCCTTCCGCGTCACGCCGGAGGGGGATGTTGTATGGTCCAGGCGTTACGGACCTTTTGAAAGGGACTCCTTTGCGAACAGGGTAATCACCGACGGCGGCAAATACCTCTACATAACGGGAAGGACCTATACGGCCAGCCTGGGATATCCCACCGTCTCCAGTGCAGAGGTCCTTCTGCTGAAAATCGATATTGCGGGAAACAGCATGTATCATGATCTTTTGGGCGATTCTGGAGACGAAGAGGGAGTATCTGTGGTTCGTAACGACTCTGGTCATTTGACCATAGTCGGAAACACGACGAGTTTTCATCCCGTCGACAGGCAGATATATCTTATGGAAAGATACGAGAATCCTTTGCGAAATTGCAGGGACTTACGAGAAAAGAACAGGGATCAGAAAATAGACCTACCTGCCGTAAAAGCGCTGATGAGAGGAATGGAGGAAAAATCTGCAACATTCGTCGTGAGAGCTGATAAATCAAAGGTCCGCGACAGAATTCTTTGCAGGAAAACTTTCATTGGCTCACTGCAGGAACAAGAAAAAGAGCTTCAATATCATTTCAAACTTTCCGACAATAACATTTCTGAGGAATAAAATGATCCGGAAGTTACACGGCGATCGAGCTCATCATCGGTCGCCGTGACGTTCATTTTCGGTCCTCACGCTATTACTGCAGCCTGTTTGATTTCCTGTTTCATCGGAAGCAAAGCGAACGGACGAAAGAATCAGTCAGGCATACTTAGCGGATAATGTTTTTTATCTGGATATTGGAAGAGCTGATCATAAATTGACGAAGGGCCCGATGCAGGAGAGATTTTCGGAAGCATCGGGCTTAAAAATAGAGAATATCGCCGGAGAGTTTTTTCCCGGCGCTAAGTTCCCGGAAAAAAGGAGAAAAAAATGAAACGGTTAAATTTTTCAATAAAGATGACAGCAGCGGTCTTGTTTTTTATGACGGCGTTCATATCGGCGAGTGAAGCGCAATTCATTTACAATCATCAGAGGGTTTACGATCCTCTGGCCAACTCAAACGTAACGGCAATGGCTAAAACGACGGACGGAGGATACGTGATCGTCGGGACTTATCTTCCGGCCTGGAGCGGGGTAGGCCGTGCAATAATGATGAAACTTGACGGGGGATTCTCAACGGCATGGAGCAGGACTTTCGACGTACCAGGGGCGCCTTATCCTGCGATGATCTCTCCCCGAGACGTTTACCAGACGCTGGACCGCGGGTATATAATTTGCGGTAAATTCATTGCAGAGTCGCTTGTAACGGGTTCTTTTCTGATGAAAACGAACTATGTAGGCGACGTGCAATGGTTTCAGGTTTACCCGGAAATACAGCAGTTGAACTCAGTCGTTCAAACCACAATGTCGGGACAGGCTGACGGTTATGCCGCGGGCGGATTCACGCGATACGACAATAATGAAACGGTGGGCGTGATTTTAAGAACGGACGTTAACGGCGGCGTCACGTGGAAACGATATGCGAGGGGATTGAAGTATTCGGTTCCCGGAGCTGCGGCCTACAATCAGATCATCCGGTATGACGAGGAGTATCTGGCGCTGACGGGATATGCGAATTACGACCTGGCGTATCAGGATATGGACGTTCTTTTAACGGTGATCAGTCATGACGGCGTGCCGGTTCTTCATCAGACCTACGGAATGTATCTTTCCGATAAAAACAACGGAATACGGGAAAAAGGCGTATCGCTTGTCCGGCTTGAAGACGGAACAAAGGACCTGGTGATAACAGGCAATTATACTTCTGCAGTGATAGGAGTCTGTACGGACCCCAACTTTGAAAACATATTCGCCTTCAGAGTAAACAGCGGCGGTCAGGTGTTATGGGCCAGGCATTACGGGCCGCGACACACAAAGATGTTCGCGAATAGAATCGAACTCGGACGCAAAGACGACCTCTACATAACCGGATGGACCCGTTCCAACAGCCTGGGCGCTCCTTCCAACATATCGTCGGAAGTATTGCTGTTGAAAATCAATGATTCAGGAACCGGCATATATCGTGAGATGTTCGGCGACGACGGTCAGGAAGGCGGAGTTTCGCTTGTTCGGAACAACCATGGTCATATGGTCATAGCGGGGAATACGACGAGTTTCAACTCGGCGAACAATGAAATTTACCTGATTGAAAGGTATGATCACCGTTGGAGAACATGTAAGGATTCACGCGAAAAACAAAGGACCGTCAAAATTCTAATGCCTGCTTTGGAAGCTGACCTCATCGAGGTCGGCGAGGAAGCGATACCTTATGAAGTTGAATCGATCGTGATCAGAATCGATGAAAGGGTCCTCTGTGAAAAACGTAAACTTCCCTGGTATTTCCAGCAGATATCCATAGCAGACCCATTCAAACCTTAAAAAAAAATCAAACCGGCAGTTTCCTGGTCTTCGGCAGCATTCTCAACTCTTCTGCCGGAGACCAGGAAAGCGAAAGAGAGGGGCATGAAAATTTTGCCTCCCATTCGTTCAGACCCTGAAATACCTATGCATGACAGGGGCTGACAAAAGGATTACAGGACGCCGTGACCTTTCCGGGCATACATCTTTTCACTTTTATTCTTGAAGCTTCGCGGACAGACCAGGCGGAAGCCCGGAGTCATCGGACCGCTATGACCTGCACAATGACGCAATCTGATCGCAGGAGAGCTCTGATCCTCATTAGTTTTTATCCATAAACGGCGAATTTTTCCCAATATTGCGTCAGTCTTCGGATTTGCTCAGGCAACGTATAAGCAACACCCCTGCCTCGCAAATCCTTACCATCCTTGTCTTAATAAAAATTCGCTCGTTTATGGATCAAAAACCGCAGTGACTGTCCAGCATTAAATTTTGAATCGACAATCGAGTTTATGGACAGTCACTCATTAGTTTTTGTCCAAAAACCGCAGTGACTGTCCGGCATTAAATTTTGAATCGACAATCGAGTTTGTGGACAGTCACTCATTATAATTCTTTAATCCAAGCTTCTATAATTTTTTGCATTTTGAACGGAATGTTGATAAGAAAGAAAAGGAGCCGCCGACTGGGTTAGGCTTGAAGTTGACGCAGTAAGGATATATTTTTCTTGATTGAAATCTGACAAAAAATGAAGAGGTCATTATGACGATTAAAAAGCTGAAAAAGCACTTTTTATGCCTGATAATCTGCCTGACGGCGATATCCCTGAACATCATGGCGGGACATGTTTCAGCGGGGGATGAGCGAGATGCCCGATGGACGATGATCATGATGCTGGCGGGCGAATATGCGGACATGGAGGAGACGCTGGAGCTGGAGGGAGCAGGAGATGATGTGGATGTAGTCGTTCTGCACGATCCTTATGGAGTGGGGAACTCGCACGCATACTATCTTCCTGTGGGTCCCGGTCCGGCGGTGGACATTCCTCTGGATGAAATTTTTTATCCTGATCCCGGCGATGAGATCAGCATCAGAAACAAATGGGTCGTAGATGACTTTTTAAATTACGTTCAGACTAATTTCCCGTCTCAGCATTATCTTTTGTCCATCAGAAGCGGGATGGATTTTTATTCTTTCCTGGAAGACATCGATTATCCGGCGAATGATTTCAATATGTATGAGGAGCCGGCATGCGGTGAAAAGGATGATCGTTATACGGGGATAACCATCGTGGATTTCGCCTGGGTGATGGACCGATTCGTTCAGAGGAACGGAGGCGAAAAACTGGACGTTTTGAATCTGGGATTATGTCTCAGTTCAGTAGCAGACTGGGTTTACGAAATGGTCGATTATGCGGATTATTTTTCCGGTTCCGAAACGTATACGAATCCTCCGGTGGCCGCATACTGGCGGAATTATCGCTGGCTTTATGAAATGAAGAATAATCCGGCAATCACGCCCGAAGAGCTGGTTATAAGGATAGCGGAAATATTTGCGAGTCATGCGTATTACGGTTATAAAACGGATGAACCTTTTCAAGTTTCCTCAATAGACCTGTCGCTGATGCCGGATGTAGCTACGAAGTTCAGTCTGGTCATTGACCGGCTGCTGGAATTGTTTCCTTCACAGGCCGACGAATTTGTGGAAGCCGTATCCATATCTGAACGCTTCGGTCAATACCGGCGTTGCGATATGACTCACCTGCTGGAGAATACTCTTCGTTATATTTCCGATACTCAACTGGAAATGAAAATAAACGATGCCGTAAATTCAATCGATGCCGCGGTAATAGCCAACGAATACGAACATTTTCGGAATTGCTGCGGCTTAATGGTACCCCTATTGACTTTTTCCGACTGGCACGGAAGCGCCGGAGACCTTTATCTGGAACGTTGCGGAAGCTTTGCGGAAGAAGTGGGCATGGAAAACCTCATGGATGCTCTGCCGCCGCCCGAACCGCCCGTGGAAGGACTGATAATCACTGAGGTAGACCCTCATCCCAACGATGAAGCGGGAACGGAAGGCGACGTTATGGAAATTTACAATTACGAGGATGAATCAGTGGACCTGAGAGGGCTCATCATTGACGATCTTGACGGACCGAGGCGTTATTCTTTCATCGACGAACACGACGTCAATCATAACCAGGCGATATTGGCTCCCGGCGAATTCGCAGTCGTCAGATTCAGACGAACCGAAGCCAATCCCTACGTCGCTCCTGCTGATGCGGAAGTTACAGTTACCGGGTACGGGCTGGAAATTACTTCCTATACCGTTCATGAATACAGGGAATTTTCAGATCACGACGACCAGGCGGTCCTCATCGACGGCGACGTCATCCTGGACGCTGTAGCCTGGTGCAACAGGGACGGCGAGTCCAACGGCATCGAAGCCGTCAATCTTGAGCGCCTGGTCGAATACGACGGATGGGACGCTCCTGAAGACGTGGCCGAGCATTACTTCAGAGAAAACTATGCTGAAGGCAATCAATACGAAAAAAATACCGTTAACTTCAGCTTCATCGCCGGGGGAGAATCCGGCTCACTCCAAAGAAAATACGACGGCTCATTCTTCAGTCAGGGCCTTCAGGGCATCGATTCGCCCGATCATTTCACCGTTCTGAACGATACTACTTTCGGCGATTTCACTCCCGTCGATGCCGAATTCCAACCCCAGGCCTGCCCCCACCTGATGATTACAGAGCTCGCCCCCAACATCTCCATTACGGAAAACGCCGGCGATCTGATAGAAATCTATAACGCCGGACTCCAGCAGGCGGATATCTATTACGTTATTCTCAGCGATATAGACCCGGGCGAAAATGAAGAAGACCTGCCCGGTTCCGAAATAGAAATCGTCGGAGACGACATAGGACCCGGCATCGTCATGCTGAATCCAGGCGAAATGATCGTCGTCGAACTTATCTCTGACTCCGTTCAAACTCAACCCGATCCCGTCGTCACTGACTACGGCTTCTACGTGAAAACGCCGGCCGGACAGCAGTTCGACGCCAGAGGAGACCAAACCGTCCTCGTCAACCGCAACGGAGGCGATCTCATCGATTCATTCGCCTATATCAATACCGATCTCGCAGAATTCGACAACGATGCCGCCAAAAGAGACTACCTCTTCGATTTCGACGCCCTGACACTAAGCGAAGGAGGATTCGGTTTCGTCCTGGATAATACCGACGCCTGGGCCGGCGACGATGATATGTCCGGCATGCCGCTCACCGATGCCTTCGATTACAGAATCAACCAGGCCGTCACCTTCCCCTTCGCAGAAAATGAAGGCGGCTCCATCCAGAGAAACATCTCTGGATACCAGTTCCAGGAAGGTCTTCCCGACTCTAAAAATATCTTCTTTACCTCAAACGTTACTTCATTCGGCGTCCTTCCCTCATGGACCCAAACTCCATCTCCTACCGGCACGCTCCCTACCTATACCCCCACAAGAACACCGACGCCTACCTTCTCCTTCTCCGCCACTCCTACAAATACTCCGACTTTTACACCTACCATGGAACATTCCTTCACGCCGCCTCCTTCGCCCACTCAACCCCATACAGGTATCGAATGCGCCATTCTCACTAATCAGGAAATCTATGAAGCCGACGACCTCTTCCTCCTCGATGCCGAATACTTCAACCACCACAACTATTCCGTTACCGCCGCCGAAATGATCGTCCTCGACGTCTACCAGGAATACTGGTTCTGGCCCGACTGGACCCAAAACTTCAATTTCCGCTCCGTTAATATGCCCCCCAATCATTACGAAACTGAAAATATACTCAGCTTCGTCTGGCCTCCCAATGCCGGACAGGCCGACGACCTGAAATTCTGGATCGCCTTCATGGATACAGACTTCATTGAACTGCACTGCTTCCACAATACAGCCTTCGGTTTCCGTTGATCACGATTTCCTCTAAACTTAATTCCGCAGCCGCACATAACGCGCACGCCCCTGTAAAATTTCCCTGCAATATTTTTTTATTTTTTACCCTTTAAAACCGATTAAAAAAAATTATGAGTTTTCATCGGGCGGGAATCATTTTTTTTCGGAAAATTGCGGTTATGGAAACATAACAAAGTCAATTCGTTAGCGCCGGGTGAGGAAAATTTCCCAGTATTGCCATTATGCCTGAATGGCTGTAACGCACTATATTCAAACCCCTTCCGATTCCCCCTTTCTTGCAAAATTTTTCTGAATTTTTTACTCCCTGTCGCTTTTTTACTTGACATAGGTGAGAATATCCTTAAAATGACTATGAGATAAAGCTTTTAGAGTTTTGAGGCGATTTTGAGAAGCGGATCGCATATAAATTAGCGTTCGAAAAGGCTTTAAAAATTTCAGTTAAAAGATGTAACGCGGGAGCGTGATGAGAAGCGAGGGAATCAGACATTGGTGGGAAGAGTTCCGCAGGGGCAGGGTGGAGGCGCGTCGAAAATTGCGTGACGAATTGGGTCGTCGTTTGTATATGATTGTGAGTCGCTGGAGTGTGGACAGCATAGCTTTATCGACGGTGGAAGAGACGTTGAGCATGATAAATGAGCGTTTGCCTGATTATTTGAGTTTGGAGCAGATGGTAGACGATGCTTATGCGACGGCGGAGGCGAGTTTTGGGCGTCATGCGGAGCGAAGGATGCGGAGCAGCGTGGAGTCGGGGCGCGAGGGGAGCGGCGTCGGCGCAGGATTCAGTTTTGAGGATCATCGTCGAGAGACTGCGGATACTGAGATTGCTGAGGATATATTTCGCAGGGGTATGAAGTCGGCGGACCCTTGGACGAGGCGACTGGCTATGCTGGTATATTCCGGAAGATCGCCGGATGAAGTTCGCCGGATGATGATACTGGGCGAGGACGAGGAAGAGAGTATATTTGCGGGTTTAGAAAGGATCCGTAGCGCGTTTTTGAGGAATATGGGTGAGGAATCGTGTTTGCGTGAATGCATTGATGCGGAGCAGGGATACATGGTGGGATATTATGAAGCGGGATTGGCGAGCAAGCGTCTTAGGAGCGAGATAGAGCGTCATTTATTGTTATGTGATTCCTGTTTTCACAGTTTCAGGATACTGGGACCCATCATGTCGTTCATCCGTGGAGCGGACCGGGAATGGCTTTTCGGCGGATTTAATTTAGCGAAGCCAGTGTATGCGAGGCCTGCGCGCAAGCAGAGGAAGTATAAGAGAATGAGCAGGCGTCGGATCATGAAGGAGTTTTTCGGAAAGTTCCAGGTCAAGGCGGCGCTGTTATTAAGCGGGAGCATCTGCATTTTAATCGGCGTCATTTGGATTTTTAATAAAGTAACGCCCACGGGATTGTCATATCGTGAACCTGTAAATCAATCGAGGGTGCAAACCGAAAAGCAGGCGGACAAGTCCATTCTGCTGATCAGTCCTCTGGGCAAAATAGAAGATTCAGCGTTGAAATTCGATTGGAAGATGTTGACTGAGACAGAAGAGGGGGAATTGATATACTCGGTTCAACTGGCTGATGCCGGGATGAATTTCATGTGGAAAAAATCTGTGGACGGTTCAAGCATTACCTTGCCTTCAGAAAATTTAAAATTAAAAAGGAAAACTAGGTATTTTTGGAAGGTTACGGCCCAAAACGAACAAGGTCAATGTTTTGAATCGGAAATGGGCGCATTTGAGATATTAAAATAATGAAGACGAGCGACAAGAAGAAGCCGGTGGTGTGCATGATATGCGGTAAAGTGACGAACCCGCCGGCAAGCATATGTCCTTCCTGTTCCGAGAAGCTGAAGTCAGAGGCCCGTTCCCGGTCCAAGACATTCAGCAAGCAGGCTGAGGATCAGTTAAAACGATACGGGGCCAAAGGCCGGCACAAAAAATCCGTGAGAAAAAAAACGCCTCTGGAGCAAAAAAAAGAGGATAAAAAGAGGGAATAGCCGGATCAGGTTTTGAGTTTCTCGGAGAGTTTACTGAGTTGCGGCTTCAGTTTTTGATAAAGATGTTTCATCAGCATTTCGCGGGCGAAAACCAGGCGGTTGTTTTCGTATTTAGCTCCACTCATCCGGCGGTCCCAATCTTCTTGCAATGTCTTGAGTTTTTCCTGAAGTTCAGGCGGAGAGTTCTCGATCAATTTTTCTATCTCTTTTTTTCTTTCCAGCTCGAACAGAAGCCGGTTATTTTTGAGCAGGCGGGAAAATCTTTTATGTTTTTCAAGAGCTTTTTTTTCGATTTTATCATCGTTCGAGTTCATTTTACCGTTTCGGGATAAGGGTCCGACGCCGGTCATTGCCCAAAAGCGTCGGGATCAAAGACCGTTCTGTTTTCTTTATGCCTTAATTTCACATCAAAAAGCAAATGGGGCTGAATTCGGCATTAATCAGCGGCTTTCCGCGAAGTAATTTTCAACTCGTAACGCAGCGTGCCGGGACGGACAGGCGCTGTTTCATCAGAACGCGTGACCGATGGCGAAATGGAGAGCGAAAGAATCTTCCTGGTTTCGTCTGTCAAGATTAAAGCCGATATCGCCTCGAAGCGGGCCCAGTGGTGTTTGGATGCGTATGCCGAGACCAGCCGAAGGTCTCAGATAGGGAGGTTCCGGATTATGGAAGTAATTATTTCCGGCATCGACGAAGATACCGCCGTGCAATATACGCCAGACGGGGAAGCGCAGTTCCAGGTTTGTCAGGAGGAATGATACGCCGCCCAAGGGGTCGTTTTTTTCGCTCTTGGGTCCCAACTCTTTATATCCGAAACCTCTGTTCGTTGAAGCTCCGCCCAGGAAAAAACGTTCTCCAATAGGCAAAGCGATGTCTCCGCCGGTCACCCAGATTTTGCCTCCTCTGAAAGCTGCCGCAACGGTAAAGAAATCATTGAACGTATGAAACCAGCGATTATCCGTTTCCCACCGGTAAAAATTCAATTGCGCCCCCAGAACATCGTGCGAAATTTTTAACCTTGAAGATAAATAAAGTCCCTTAGTCGTAACGAAGGGATCATCGCGCGTATCCCAGGCGGCATCCGGGGTAATTGAAGCAACGCTTCCCGAATCGAAATCCAGTTCGTCGGCCGTTGCGGGGTCCACGTCGAAAGCCGTTTCCCGTTCATAAAGATACGTTAGTGAAGTGTGAAGGTTCTTTTTAAACTTCCTGGATATCCCGGCTCCTGCCCCGAATACGGACAAATTGAATCCTTCGTTTGTTCTGTCGTCGGAATAGTAAAGTCTCACAAAATTATGGAGCCGCATACCAAAGAAAAAAGGTTGCGACAGCTTGCCCGATATATTGCTGCGAAGCCTTCCGGCCAATCCATGCACAGACAGGTCAACCGCACGGCCGAACAAATTCCGATCTCCAGCCTGACCCGTCAACTCAAAACCCTGATCCGTGTTTATGTCGAAACCGCCCTGAAAATAACCCGTCTTGCTCTCCAGCACCTCAATAATCACATCTTTTTTAACAGGATTCTCTTCCGTTTGATCAACCGTTTTTATACTTACCCAATCAAATATATCGAAATCATATAATTGCTGCTGGAGTTCCGCCACAGGTTCATAATGAAACGCTCCTCCTTCTTCGATACTTTCAGCGTCATAAATCAGGCTGGAACGCGTTTTAAAATTGTCCTGAACGATAGTCGTCCCCAGGACATAACGATTGCCTTCAGCGATATCGAATTTTATATTCGCTCTGGTCGGCTCAGGCTGCGTCAACGAAACCTTTAATTTGACATCCGTGTAACCTCTTTCCCAGTAAGCTTTCTGCAGCTTTCCCACAGACTCTTTTATCGCGCTCTTTATATAAAGATCGCCTTCACCTAAACCGCTTATCCGAACCAGTTCTTCTCGGGAAAAAACTACCGCTCCGACATAATCTATAATTCCTAAAATCCTCTGTGGACCCTCATTTATCGTAAATACCACTCCAGTTTTCGTTTTATCCTCGAATTCATTTTCGGCTTCCACACTCGCCGTCGGATATCCTTTACCCGCGTAGTATCCTTCAAGAGTCTGCACGGCCTCCCCCAATGCCTCTTGCGAAGGTCTCGACTTGAAAATTCCAAAAAATTTGGGCGGATGCAACGTCGCCGCATGCTTTAACTCCTCCGCCGTTAAATTGTCATTGCCTTTAAATTTCAATGATTCCACATAATATCGAAAACCTTTATCAACGACGATTTCTACTGTGATTTCTTCTTCCGTTTCCTCACGCTCCACGTGAGCTTTAACTTCTAAATATCCCTTCTCCTGTAAGACCTCGCGCGTTCGACGCAACAATCTCTCTTCTTCACGCTCATCCAGCTCGATGTTCCTGTCTCTCCAAGGCTTTATGATATTCCGTTCCGTAAAAAATCCCACATTGCGTATTTTTATTTTTATTTTTCTGCCGATATCCAGATTGACCTTCACTGCATCAGGTTCCTTCTCATCCTCACCCAATTTCGCATAACTTAATACAGCATTCTGATATCCTGACTTTCTTATACGTCGCTCATACTTCCTCAGCAAGTCTTTAAGAGTCTCCTCGTTGAATCCCCTTTGCAACGCCCTCCGCCGGAATAATTTCAACGATAGTGATAACCGCAGATGATTCCACCAGCCCGGCGCTCCTTCATATTTATAGTTAAATTTTTCCAGGGACGGCAGAGGCTTTTCCTTGATGATAAATGTAACGGAGGACGCTCCGTCTTCTCCGGTTTTTTCTATCTCATAAGAAAGCTCCGGTTCCGGAAATCCTTCATTCACATAAAATTCTTTGATTTTTACAACGGCTTGCTCTGCCGTTTTGTCAGATACCCCCTTATATTTTTTCAGATCAATTGCGGCTTCCAAACGTCCCTTGTCTATCGCTGCGGCGCCCCTGAATCTCAGCTCCTTGACGTAAGCTTGAGGCGTCAGTTCAAACATAAGGATATTCTTGCCGTCTTTTACGTTCCAATTCACTTCCACTTTGGAAACGCGTCCCGTTCGCAAAATATTACTTGTGGTTTTCTCTATCCCTTCTTCATCCACGGGACCAGGAAAATCGAATTCTCGCAGCGCCGTCATTTCGCCTCTTTTCAGAAAACCCCTGGGAACGACTTTTATTTTATCGACGGTTTGCGGCGTCTCAGCGGCTTGCAGGCATGCGCATGAAAAATTAAAAATAAAGGGGAAACCGGCAGAAAAACCGTTAATGAGGATCAAGATCAACAATATGGGAACAGAATTTCTTTTCATTTTTTCAATGGAATTCAACGTTAAACCTAATTCCTGCGGATATGGAACCGTCGGGATTTTGCCTGGCTTTCAACTCGGTAACAGGCGTCAGTTCTAATTCTACTTCAACTGCATCGCCTTCTCCGCTTTCAGTATTTTTGTAGTAAACGATCTTAAAATCGTCGCCGATCCTTTTTCCCGCTGAAAAGAGGAATTTTTCTCCTTCTGAAGTAGTGGGAAAGGGTATGATTTCCAGATCGGTCTGTTCGCTCAGATAGTCGGCCCAGGCAGCGGCAGCTCCGCCCACGGCGTACTCCGTCGCCATTTCTGTCAGAGTCATATCCTGATTGCCGCTCGGAGGCGGAGCGCCGACCAGTATTTTCATTATTTCTGACTGTGATTTTCCGCTTGAAGAGCTCAACTGCAAATTAGGCTGCGAAGCCTTGCCGGTTATTTTAAGCGTAATTTCTTCACCTTCCTTAAAAGTGGCAGCGGTAATATTCAAATCCGGGTCCATTTGATATGGTTCTGTAAATTGAATCAGTCCCTGAACGATCTCGAATTCAGCCCGAAGCAGGTCTAAAAACCCCCGTTTCAAGGTAACTCTGCCCAGGATGCCGGGGACGTCCGCACTGCCGACTAATTGCAGTTTCGCCCCCATTTCAAGCTCAATATTGGGATTCTCAATTCGAATATTCTCCGGCGCCTGAATGCCAATGTCCAGATTAACGGTCAGCTCAGGCTCCTCCCCGAATTCCCCGGTTTCCTCGGTAACGATGCTCTTGCTCGTCAAAGCTCTTAAAATGCCTAAAAAATCAATCTCAGGCGTGTACAAAGCCTCGGCTATGTTGACCTCGCCCGATAACTTCAATTCCGGAAAAGCGCCTTTCATAAAGAGATCAGTATCAAAAAGGGCCCGTAATTCATGGGAATAAACCAGATCGATATCGCGTACCCGCAAAGAGAGGTCCAAATTTTCAGGAGTAAAATTCTTCAAGCCGGCATCGCCTTGAACTTCAAAATATCCCTTGGCGAAATTGCCCTTGAATTCCGTTATGCTTGCCTTCTCATCTGAAAAAGTCAGTTCGGAACGTATATCCTCGACCGGAGCGGGAAGTGAAGGGCCGTCTAAAGCGGCCTGTTTAAGGGTAATTTTTCCGTCGAACCGGGGATCGTTCAATGCGCCCGAAAGATTCGCTCTGACGTCAAGCTCGCCTTCCAGCCGGTCAAGCATATCGATCATAGGCAGCAATGAGTGAAGATCACCGTCAACGCGGACTGATAAACCGGATTTACTCTGTGGTATTGCATCCGGGGCTGCAGCTCCCGATGCGAATTCGCCGTTTTCTGCAAAGAGGTCTATGTTTCCGGAAATATTAATGCCGGCGACGCCGTCAAACTGAAAAGAAATCACATTCAAACGATTCTCGTGAAGATTCAATTTAACCGTTTCCTTTGTTTTTAATTCCATATCGTAAGCGCTCACCGTTAATTCATCAAACTCTGCAGCGGCATCCCAGACGCCAATGTTCGCCAGAGGACCTTCCAGGCTGATTTTACCGTTAATGGCGCCGTTCAGAGACGAGAGAGAGGCTGAAGCTGCGGCGAGAGGGCCGACCTCCAGTTCGTTAAAATCTATCTCCGCATCTATTCCTGGAGCTTCATCCAAAAGAATCCTTGACGGTTTGATGTTGATCTGAGTACCGAGGAGATTTCCTTGCAGATTGATCTCAGATTCCGTCATGGAAATTTGCACAGCGCTGTCAGGAAATGATTGATCTTTAAGCTGCAATCCCGCAACGGAGAGATTTGAATTGATAGCTGATTCTTTCTGTCCCGGGGTAAAAAGCGCTTTTAATTTGTCCAATCTTATCATGTCGTAATGAAAGTCGCTGATCGTCAAGCTCCCCTCAATCACCGGGAGCGTCAACGAACCGTTTGCGGTAAGATCGGCTTCTGCCGTTCCCTGGAGCGTTTCAATTCCTGCTGTTTTTTTCCAGGACGCCAAATCCGGTTCCGATAATGTGAATCGCAGATTCGTGAATGTTTGTTCCTCCAGGTTCAAGGCCCCCTCAACCGTCAAGCGGCTTTGCGTCTCCGTCTCCAGGCTCAATGAATCGATCTGGAGTCGATTATCGATCATTTGCAGCTTCAGGGGTTCCGTATTATGCAAGGATACGCCTGCAGCCTGGAGTTTGAGCCGACTGAAATCGGCCTTGATCTCCGGACTTTTACCCGACCCGGGTATTTCAGCAGATACCTCGCCGGATATGGAACCCTTCAAGTCCGAAAAACGTTCCGGCATAAACGGTCCGATGACATCGGGCCGGAAATTGCTCATTTGCGCCCTGATCCGTACAGGACCCTCTGAAGGCATATCCGCCGTCGCTTTGATCTGTTCATCAGCGGAACTGATTTTTACCGTGATCCCTTTTTCACTCCATCGTCCTTCCCCTTCAAAATCCGGAAAATTATTGTCGCGATACTCTAAATTTGAAATGGATGCCTTAAACGTCTTGGGATACTTCTCAACAGGCAAGATGTCATCGACAATCGCTGCAGCTTCGCAGGCCAAATCCATACCCTGGAATTCCGTAACCGACAATACCAGCTTATGAGCCGAGAGATCGAAATCCGCTGCTGCAGTTTCTATTTCCGTCCCGCTGATTTTTAAACCCCGGATATGCAGACTTCCGCTGCCCGCCGGATTATCCAGGCTTCCCGTCCCCTCAGCCTCCAGCTTCAAAGCTCCCCCGCCGTCAACGTTGAACAACCGAAGATATTTCCCTGTCTCCGATACATCCAGATCAACGTTGAACTGATAACTTCGCTTCAATATATCGTACCGTCCTGCTAAATCGACATCAAAACCATCGTCGCTTATGTTCAGTTTTTTTACTGCGATACTGCCGGAATCGGCAGCGAGAATAACCTCCGCCTCAGGCGAAAAAACAACCTCCGAAGGAATCGAATCCGCTTCAGGCGATAAAGTAAGAGAAACCTCAGCCTTTGTGTTTTTCAAATTGAGTTCCGAAGCGTTGACCTGGATGCTGCCGTTCAGTTCCCCCTTTATTTTCGTTCGCGCTTTATTCACTGCGGGAATCCGGCCCGTCTGCAAATTCTTTAACATTACTGAGGCTCTTAGATTCTCCAAAGTCGGATACACGCGCCCTTCTCCCTCCAGATGCACGCTGCCCTGAAAAACGTCGGCATCTATCACCGCAGCCTCGATTATACCTCCCTTGGATGTCGCCGTCACATTCAGCGCGTCAATCCTGTTTCCGAAAATATCGCTGTCTCGCGCCGAAAGCGTAATGTCCGCATCTGGAAAAGAACCAAGCTCTCCTGTCGCTTCCGCATTGAGATCGATGTTTCCTGTCGGCCTCTCTTCCATATTTATGAAACGGGTTATTGCTTCGAGTTTTCCCTTCACTTCCAGCGTCAATGCGTATTTTAAACCGGAAAGGATATCCTGTGCCGTCAAGGTAACCTTTGAATCCAGTTCCGGCATTTCTATTGTCATATCGACATCAGCGCTGCCGTCACCGGGCAATTTCCATTTCATATTCAATGGATTCCGTATCTCTTCCGTTTTATTCGCAGACAATTTTAAATACCCTATCTTAAACAACCCTTCCGAACGCAACTCCGCCAGGTCAAGTTCCGTTTTCAAAGAGATTTCATCTCCTGTGACAGAGAATCCGTCTTCTTTCTCACTTTTGAATCCCACTCTAACATTCGTTATTTCCAGCTCCTTTATCCGTACATCAGGCATTTGCAGCTCAGTCTCATCCGTTCCGGCGCTCTCCTCCTCCAGAATCTCTCCCTCCGCTCTCTCCTCCTCCTTCAACTCAACCGGCAATACGATCCTTCCTTTTTTATCTTCATAAAGATGCGCGTTCACTTCATTAACGGATATTTCATCAAACGCCGGAATGCCCCGCAACAGTTCAGTCATGGATACATTGACGAACACTTCCCCCACCTCAATATAAGATTCGCTCCCTGAACTTATCCTCAACCCTTTTAACCGTATCTTTCCCGCCGGCAGGTTCCAGGAGAGTCCTTCAAGCTCCAGCGAACCTTCGATAAACTCCGAAGCCTTTTCCGTCAGCAGATTTGCCGTCATATTCCTGACGGGAGGGATATGTATAAGCAGCGCCGTCGAAAAAATCAAAAGTAATATCGCGATAAGCAGGTAAATCATCAGGCGTAAAAACCGCCTGAATCCTTTTGATTTACTTGCATCCGAACTTTCTTTTTTTTCAACGCGGCTCATTATTCCAACACTTGCTTCCTGCGAGTTACTGTTTTGCTTGATACCTCTTAATATTCGGCGCCCGGCTGATCCTGCCGGCTTTCGTTTTTAAAACGAAACCATTACCCCTGCCGCCGTCAGACATCATACCATCTCTCGAATTATTTCAAAATACCGACTTCCCTTAAAGACATCGAGAGAAACTCTCATAGGTCAGGATGAGAAAATAAGTTTTCGGTCTATGTTCGGACTGCCGGACTCGCTGCAAAAGCTGCAAAACAGCTTCAAATTTGCATTTTTTCGTAGTTATCATTATAATGAATATAACTTGTGAGGAGGTTGGTCCTCGAATGATTAGCACATTTTTTGCCGCAAAGAGAATTTTACAGCCAGGAAGTTATGAAAGCCACAAACGGAAGCGGGCCCGTGATCTAATCGTTCATCATCGGCTGTCAGCGTCAAACGTATTGACATCCAAAGGGCTCTTACAGTCAAGAGTAAGATTTAATCAATTCAAGAAGGAGGTAACATGGAGAGTAAAATTACTGTATTCCTTGCGCTGGTCTTTTTCAGCGCAGGCATAACGTATGCGGCTATCCCTCAGCAGATTAATTATCAGGGACATCTGACGGATAGCCTGGGCGAGCCTGTTGACGGAGTTTATACTTTTGATTTTGCTATTTACGATCAGGCATCGGGCGGAAATTTAATGTGGTCTGAAACTCAAAATAATGTATCCGTCAACGCAGGCGTTTTTCATGTCATGTTGGGAGACGTAATGCCCATCACGGGATTCGATTTTGACGGCACTTACTGGCTTGAAGTCGAAGTGGACGGCGAAGTTTTTACGCCGCGACAGATGTTGACGAGCGTTGGTCAGGCATATCGGGCGCAGAATGCCGAGGATGTGATGGGACAGGATATCAATCCGAACAGCGTTACAATTTCCGGCTACGGCCTGGTCATTAATTCTTCAGGGGAATGGGTCGGAGAAGCCTCAGGATTAGCCGGTCCCACGGGGCCGAGCGGCCCCACCGGACCGCAAGGTCTTAACGGCTCACCGGGACCGACAGGCCCCACCGGACCGCCCGGACCGCAAGGCGTGACAGGAGCGACCGGGCCGACAGGACCTATGGGACCGGGAGGGTCTCGCGGGCCTTCCGGACCGTCAGGACCGCAGGGTTTGACCGGATCACAGGGACCGACCGGACCGGCAGGATCACGTGGGCCGTCAGGTCCTACAGGCTCCACAGGTTCCCGCGGACCGTCAGGTCCTCAAGGCTCCACCGGCTCCCGCGGACCGTCAGGCCCCGGCATGGAATGCGGATTCAGTTTGTATTGTTCTACTTCTTACGGCCTGCATTGTTCAAATTCAGACGGAGACGCTTATCGAGGCTACTCATCCGACAATTCCATCATCTATGCGGGATTCTATGGGGCTTCCTACAACAGCGCCAGCGGCGTTTATGTGACCGCAGCGAACGGTTACGGCGTAAGAGGCCGGTCGGCAGGCAACTACGGCTTGTACGGATTGAGTTCAGGTGATGCGGCTATTTACGGCTCATCATCCAGCGGCGCCGGGACTTACGCCAGGTCCTATTCCTGGCGAGGCGTCATGGGTATAGGAAGTTCCGTTTGCGGCATATGGGGCAGCAACGGCAACAGCAGTTATTACAGCTCTGAATTCTACAATCCCAGCTCCTCAAACGGCGCCATTTACGCCAACGGATACGGCTCAGCGGACAACTGGTACACACATAAAAAATTGGGTAAGGAAATCCTGACGTTGGGTAACGTGACCACGCTCAACAATCGCGACCTGATCGATTGGGGAACCGTTGAATTGACCAAAGGCCAGGCGATCGTTCAATTAAAACCGGAAATTACTCAAATGCTGAACGGAAAAACCAGTTACATCGTCATCGCTACTCCCGGTAAGGACTGCAACGGAGTCGCCGTGGCCGATAAAACCGACGATTCCTTTGAAATTGTTGAAATAGGAGACGGAGAAGGTTCCGGAGTATGCGATTACCTCATCATCATGAATGACGAATCGGTCGTACGAAATGAAACCCAAACCACAGGAAGCTCTGTAGTCTCCAGACCCGGAATTTCAGAAGAAGAATATCTCAGAGAATTGCAAATCAAAGAACAAGAGGAAAGAGAAGCCGAAGAACTCAAAAGAATGCAGATTTCCCGGGAATTGAATCAGGACAGCTTTTAACAGATTGTTTCTGTTCAATTGTTAATAATGTTACCCGGACGCGATCTGGAAAGTTCGCGTCCGGGTAAAGTTTTGTGTGTTCAATATCTCAACGCATTGTAAACAATGACCGGCTGGAGAGCAGCCAGGAAACGTCGGCCTATGCAATATGAAAAGGCAAAAGATAAAATCCCGGCCGGGCAATATGCCGTCGGACTTTTTTTCCTTCTGATCGTCATCATTATAATCTGTTTCTACCAGGTCAACGACATGGATTACTGGCTCCATCTCGCCAACGGCCGTTACATCCTTGAACATCACGATATCCCCCTCAAAGATATATTCTCCTATACCGCTTACGGACACGAATGGGTCAATCATGCCTGGCTGAGCGGCGTCGTTTTTTATCTCGTATATGAGCTCGGAGGACCCTGCCTTCAAGTCGTTTTTCGCATCATTCTGATGATGCTTACTTTCTATTTCCTGTTCACGGCTTTGTCTCGGCTGAAAGTTCATCCTGTCATATCCTTCACATTTCTGGGGATTGGACTCTCAGTCATGCGTTTTCATATCCTGGACCGTCCCCAACTGTTTTCATATTTATTTTCAGCCCTGTTTCTTTTCATAATAACGAACCACATTCTTTTCCGGTCTAAATTGATACTGCTGATTCCCCTCCAGGCGCTGTGGGCGAACATGCATTCCGCCTGTCTTCTGGGCCTGATTATTTTTGCATTTTTCTTCGCCGGGCAGGTCATTCAAAACTTTATCCGTAAACAAATCAAATACCCCTCGTCTTATTATGAAAAAATAACGCTGCTTTTCTTCGCCCTGTTCCTGGCAACCCTGGTCAATCCCAACACGTACAAATTATTCCTGTATCCTTTCAACATGTTTGAAATTCAAACCGTGTCCAACATATCTGAATGGAAAAACACTTTTAATGAAAGCGGTTTCGGCTTATTCTGGGGATTTGCCGTCGTTTATCTGTTCATGCTGGCCGCATCGCTCTTCCGCATTCACCCCTTTTATACTCTTATCAGCCTTTTTTCATTCTTTTCAGCCGTCAAATATGTCCGCAATGTTGAACTTTTCGGGCTGTTCGGTTCTTTTTTCACGGCCTGTTCAGTTCAAATGCTGCTCGACGTTTATTCAACAAAACTGTCCTCCTTCCTTCGAAAGGCGAACAAGTATGCGCTTTCGGCCATATGCATAATAATTCTTTTTCTCCTTATCGATCTTAACTTTTTCAGTCCTTTCAGGCAGCACGCCATTCTTTTCAAACCGGGATGCGGGACTAATCATCAACTCTTTCCGGAAGAAATCATGCGATTCATGAAAAAAAATGAAATTGAAGGGAGAATATACAGCGACAGTAATCTCAGTTCTTACCTGACTTTTCACTGGTTTCCCGGCAAGCGGATATTCACCGACGGCAGGGCTGAAGTTTTTTATGAATTGCACAAGCGTATACAGAATCGTCCCTTTGGGGATGCCATGGACCGGTACGAAGTGGATTGCGTTATGCTTGATTTTCGTACGAGAATACAGCCTGTCGTGATGGAATTGAATTACCGTCAGGACGAATGGGCGCTGGTTTTGTATAACGACCGGACAGCTCTCTATCTGCGTCGGATTCCACGCTATGCGGACATTATCGTCCGTTATGAATATAAAATTCTTTATCCGACCATAAACATCCGTCAGATAGAACCGGAACGCCGTACCCAGGCTATCGATGAACTGGAAAATCCGCTCCACAATACGGAAAAGTCCTATTACAAACTTTTTCAACTGGGCTGTCTCTATTTACTGGAAAACTCATTAGACAAAGCTGAAAGATCATTATTGCAATCCATAGCGATTTATGATGAAGACTCTCTTGCTTTTTCAACTCTCGCTAACGTTTACTTTCATAAAGGAGAGACGACCAGGGCTCTGCGGTATGCGAAACGTTCCTTTAAAGCGCTGGCTCAAAACGAAGACAGCTACCTTCAACTGGCATTCATTAACCGCCGGTTAAACAATTATGATCGGGCGATAGAGATGTTCCGGGAGTTCCTGGAATTTCAGCCGGACAACATTAATGTCATGGATATGCTGATAGGGACGTTATATGAAGCCGGGCGGGAAGAAGAGGCAAAAATGGAAATCAGTCAGAAGGAAGTGACGGTCCTGATGCAATCAGAGGAGCATCTGAAAATAGCGAGAGAATTCAGGAATACTGATATTGTGAGGTCCATAGGGGCTTATGAGATGGTTCATCGGCTTTCTCCGGACAATGACGCCGCGACCTTGGAATATGCTGATGCGCTTCTGGACCTGGGCCTGGACGACCGGGCGTCTCAATTGCTGACGGAAGTAAAGGAACAAGGAGCTGTGGAAGAGCATCCATTTTATTATTTCGTGGAAGGACGCCTTCATTTTCAGGCTGATGAGCCGTCAAAAGCGGCGGCTTCATTGAAGCAATATATGAACTTGACGGAAACTCAACCGAACGACCCATATCGAAAAACAGCCGGAATGATGCTGGACAGGTTATTGTCTGAAGAACAAAGAAGGCAGCTCAATACCCCGTAAAGTGATCCGAGGACGAGTTTTTCTTTTTGAATGGATGGAGGGGTTCCAGGCTGGAAATATTATCTTCACAGGTTGCGGAGGTCGATGTTCCTGACCCGTGGCATGGGCCGCATGCGAAGACGTTGTGATAAGGTCTGTAGTATTCGAGATAAGTTCCCCAGGCGCTTCCCGAAGCATCATAGCTGCTTGCGGGAGGCGGATCGGGGTCATCATGACACAAGGAACCTCCGCACATGTCCCCTGTATTGTTTCTGAACACGGCGCCTACGCTGTTCATTTTGTTTGCGTACTGTGAAGTTACCCAGGGGTATCCTCCGGCGGCAGTATCCTCAATGACGTAACTGAATCCGTAACCGTTTCTTTCTACCAGAACGCCGTCCCTGATCATCGCCTCATTCGTCGAGCCGTGCGTTCCGGAAGCGCCGTGAACATTATGACAGGAGGTGCATGTCGTCATGGTGTCTCTGCCGTTCTGCCCTCCGGGACCCGATGTATTAACGTCCCAATCCGAGTCTGCAAACGGTCCCACATAGTTCAATATGTGCGCCACGTGTTCGTTCGTCGATTCCCCGCTGCCCCAGGCATAGGAATAATTGCGGGGCGGATTCGGCGGCGTGGCTTTGAAATTCGTTTTAAGTCCGTTTCCGGGAATATTATCGAAAACATTGTCCGAAAGGTGGCATTCAAAGCATAATCTGAAGGCTGTTTCTTTCATCAACTGAGCATCATAACCGAATGTTATGTAGTAATTGGAAGGTATCATCAGCGGCGCTTCGCCCGAAATTTCCCGCAGCCTGTAACCGTCGGCGTATGCCCTGCCGGATTCAGCAGGAGCGTAATAGTTGGAATTAAATGAATATGTATCGGGTTCTCCGTCGATGTGAGTCTTATTTACGTCATGGCAATCAACGCATGTAATGAAGCCGTGCCGGCCCCCATGCCCGCTTACGAAGTATCCCCAGGTTGAATTGTCGCCTGCCGCAGGCGGCGCGCTTACTCCCTGTATCGTGGAATTTCCCGTGTCATGACATCCCTGGCAACTGACCTGCGACCCGCTAGACCAATTCGTTTTTCCCTCCGTCACTCCGTCAAACGGTCCGTCAGGACTGTGACAATCATCGCAAACCATTGTTTCTTCCAGCGTTTCCGCCGCACCCGGCTCGCCGAATAACGGGTAATTATCGATATCGTGGCAGGCCCCGCAGGTCAACGGAGGATTAGGCCCCCTGCTGTTGAGGACAGTGTGTACCGCATGAGCTCCGGAATGTCCGTGACAATCCGCACAATCATCGCCGTCGCCGCCGTGTAAAAAATTCGCCCTGTGACTGTGGCAACGGATGCAATCCTCACCGCTGTAATGCTCGCCCGATTCTCCTCCAGCCGTCCAGTAATGAGTCAAACTGTGACATACCTGGCATACCCCGTCAGGCGTCGAATCGTCTCCGGAACTCAAACCGTCGTTATGAGCAAACTGTCCCGGATTAAATAATTTTACATCTCTTGCTCCGCCGTATCCCGTCACTGTCGATTTCAACATCTGTCCGTAAATCAGTCCGAATCCGTCTTCCCAATTCAGATCATTTAAATAGGATGGTATCTCATCCACGTTTCCCTGAACCGTAATGTAATCTGAACCAGCTTCCAGAACTTCAAAAGTGACGTCAGGATCGTCCGTGTCCGCCACGAAAATAAGTCCCCGTCCCGGACCGTTCTTCTCGCTCCAATCGCCCGGATCGCTCCAATCCGGGTCGTGCACGGTATAATTCTGAATGGAAAAAGTAGTCGTGTAATTTCCCGGATGCCCCGTGAATCCGTAATAAACGCCTGTGACCAAATATAAGTCGGACACGCCCCAGGAAAGTTGGTCCTGCGAATGAGCATCATGACAATCAACGCAATCACGCGACCAACCGCCAAAATTATCGCTCTCATGCCGGCTTACTTCCGGCGCGGTCACATCATCATGACAACTGAAACAATCTACATCCTCACGACTGTATTTCCCCTCTTCTCTGCCCTGACCCTTATGCCCATGACAATCCACGCATCCGATCCCGCTGGTCTGATTATGGGGCGCATCGATGCTTAAAACGGAGTTCGTCACGGTCAACGCCGCCGACAAACTCAATAAAATTAAATATAACCGACTTCCTGATCCTCGTTTCACATGAAAAAAATTCAAAATCCCCGCCCTGCCTGTTATGCCTGAACTGTTGCCGTTTCACTCTAACATTCTGGTCGCAATTTCTCCTTCAAAATTCTCAGAATGAACTTACTATAACCAGTTATAAGAGAATAATCCAGGAAGTCAATTTTCAAGAGAGTTTCTTTCTGATCAAAAATGCGTCTTCCGAGGCTGCCTTTCTGAAGACTATCCGATGATTTTTAATGGAGCTTCAAGAACAGATGTGACGACTGTGACTTATAAGAAGAACAAGCCCCCGATCCTCAAATGCTGAAATTTCGACTCCCTCTCGTTTCAGTATAATCTTTCTGATTTATCCCCGCGAACTACAGGTATTCGCTGAGCGAAGATTCGATCACTCCTTTCAACAACCTTATTTTATAGGCGTTTTCGCTGAGCGGCGAAGCGTTTTTTACTGCTGCGTCGGCGGCTTTTTTGATAAGGCTTTCGCTCAATTTTTCACCTGTTATTGTTTGTTCGATTTCTTTCGATACCCAGGGAACGGGAGCCACTCCGCTCAAGACGGCTTTCGCATTTTTAACATTTTTATCGTCATCGAGCGTTATGGACAGCGCTATGCCGGACAGAGCGAAATCCCAGGAACGTCTGGCCCTGATTTTTTTGTAGGAACTTTTTCGGCCTTTTTCCGGTGAAGGCAGCACAATCTCGGTAACCATTTCATCAGCATCCAGGATGGTTTCTTTTTGAACGTCAACTTCCGGCGAAACGAAAAATTCATCTATGGGTACGCTTCTTTTTCCGTTTTTCCCGGCGATTTTAACGACTGCATCAAGAGCGACCAGCGCGGTGCAGGGATCGGAAGGATGAACGATATAGCACATGTTTCCGCCCAGTATGCAGTGATAGGCATTCTTACCGTTGATTGCGAAACAGGTGTCGCCTCCTTTTCTCAAACAATGGAATTCACCGCGGTAATACCAGCATCGGGGTTTCTGGCAGATATTGCCGCCTATGGTTCCCTGATTGCGCAGTTGAGGCGAAGCCGCCGCTGCAGCAGCCTGGGCCAGGGCCGTATAATGTTCCAGGATAAGAGGATTTTCAGCGATTTCCGTCAGAGTGACCAGAGCGCCCAGTCTCAGGCCTTTATCGTTCGTTCTGCTGATGCCTTTCAGAGAATCGATATTGCTTATGCTCAACAGGCGTTCTGCCTGAAATACGTCATCTCGAAGACAACCCAGCAAGTCAGTTCCCCCGGCATGAATATGCATATCTTTTGAGGATAACAGATTTATCGCATCTTTAACCGATTCGGCTCTTGCGTATTTGAAAGCGGGAAACATGATTAACCCTCCTTCCTTTGAGTATCCAGAAGCCGGTTCAGAGATACGGGATTAGCAGGCGTTCCGGTTATTTTTATTCCGACAGCATGGTATATCGCATTGGCTATAGCGGCTGCAGTGGGAATAGTGACCGGTTCTCCCAATCCTTTCGCACCCGTGGTATTAGCTTTATCATCCGGTTTTTCGATGGGGACCGAAATCATATCGGCCGGAACGTCCAGGGCCGTCGGCAATTTATAATCATGCCAGTTTTTCGTCACCAGCTTCCCGGTCTGCCCTGTATCAATAACTCTCTCTTCCGTCATGCCCAATCCTATCCCCATAGTAATGCCGCCGTATACCTGACTGTCGAAAGTCAACCTGTTCATGACCCTTCCGCTTTCATGCGCCCCCACGAACCGCAAAACTTCTATCTCGCCGGTCTTCATGTTGACGGCGACTTCGCAGAACTGAGCCGCAAAGGGATTGATGGTTACTCCGCTCGGATTCGGACAGCGGTAACCGGTTCCAATCAGAACGCCCCGCTTTTTCAAACCGGAGATGTCCGTAATTTTTATGCTGTTGGATTCGTCGTTCCGGGATACGATGACGTCTCCTTCGAATCGAAGGTTTTCAACATCCTCTTCCAGGTCTTCCGCTGCGAACTTCAGCAATTGTCTTTTGACCGCTATTGCTGCAGCTCTTACCGCCGGCGCTTCAGTGGGAACCGTTTTGCTTCCGCCGCTGGGCGTCGCAAACTGTGTCGTCCCCGTATCCGCATGCTCAATCTGTATCATCTCCGGTCTTACTCCCAGCTCCTCCGCTGCTGTCATCGCCATAACGGTTTTCGTGCCCGTCCCTATGTCGCTCGCCCCCATGTTCAAATTAACGCTTCCATCAGAAAATAACTTTATAACTATGGTTGACGGCGGTCCTCCGTCTCCGACGATCCACAAGCAGGCGCCCATTCCTGCGCCTTTACGGATAATCTCGTTTTTCCCGTTCCATTCTTCCGCTTCCTGCCTCGATTTCCGCCACTCGAATGCCGCTGCCCCCTGGGTTATGCATTCCCGCAGCCCGTCAGACGTGTAAGGAGGATTGCCCATTCTGGCTTGACTATACTCCGGTATATTCTTGAGTCTTATCTCAACCGGGTCCGCGCCTATGGCCTCTGCCAGCGCATCCATCATCTGTTCCAACGCCCAGGCTCCCTGAGGATGTCCGGGCGCCCGAAAAGGTCTTGCAGGTCCGGCATTAATGAAAACATCCGTCGCCTCTGTCCTGACGTTCGGGCACTTATACAGGTCCCTCACCAGCCAGTCCACCAGCGACGTCCCGCCCGCGGGATAAACCCCGCCCGTACCTGTGCATGAAAATTCCAGAGCCGTCAGAGTCCCATCATTTTTTACCCCGGCTTTTAATTTCATATTGCTCGGCGGACGATTTCCCGTCACAAGATAAGTCTCTTCACGGGATAAAAACAGTTTCACCGGACAAGCCGTACGGGAAGACAAAAGAGAAGCTATAATCGTGTATTTGCCGGCCTGCAGCTTACTGCCGAATCCGCCGCCCATGTAATTGCCGATTACTCTCACGCGGGACATCGGCAATCCCAAAACCTGAGACAACTTTGACTGAACCGCATATACACCCTGCGTCGATTCCCATACCGTCAACCGGGAACCGTCCCAGGACGCCACGCACCCATGACGCTCCAATGGCGTATGCAACTCGCACTCCGTCCTGTATTCCTCTTCCAGGACCACATCCGCTTCGCCGAAACCCTTCTTAATATCCCCCCGTTCATATATTACCGGCTCGCTTACCAGGTTGCCCTCCTTATGCACCAACGGACTCTGCTTTTCCAGGGCCTTCCTTTCGTCACTCACAAAAGGCAACTCTTCATATTCCACTTTTATCTTCCTTAGAGCATCTGCAGCCTGATAAGGCGTCTCGGCCGCTACCGCCGCCACAGCTTCTCCTTCAAAACGACAGTGTGGATTAAATATTTTCGATTCCGCAGAACCGTAAGTCCACTTTAAATTCGCGCCCTTCGTCTTGCCGCTGATTACGGCATGCACGCCCGGAAGCTTCTCAGCCTCTTTTACATCAACCTTCTTTACCCTGGCATGAGGATACGGACACCGTAATATCGCTCCGTAAAGCATCCGGGGCAACAATACATCCGACGGATACATCGCTGTTCCGGTTACTCGCTCATACGCATCAACACGGGGATCAGAACGTCCCACCACGTTGGTCCTGCCCCAGGCTTTCGGCTCCTCTCCGCTTTCAGGCGTTTCGGGTATAGGAACATCATCTTTATAATACAATCCTTCGTCTTTGTTCATTATTTACCTCCCCCTTTACGCCTGAACTCCGCCGCCCGACTCACGGCCTCGAAAATATTCTTGTAAGCCCCGCAACGACACAGATTGCCGCTGTCGCCTGTCATTATCTCCTCCATCGTCGGATCGGAATTCTTCCTCAACAGTCCCTCCGCCGCCATTACATGTCCGGGAGTGCAATATCCGCATTGAAACGCATCCGACTCCATAAATGCCTTCTGCACCGGTCCGGGATTCTCGCCATCCATTAACCCTTCAATCGTGGTGATCTCCTTGCCCTCAGCCTCCAACGCCAACGTCATGCATGAATAACGCGGCTTGTCGTCGATTAATACCGTGCATGCCCCGCATTCGCCCCGCTCACATCCCGGCTTCGGCCCCGTTAATCCCAGCTTCTCCCGCAATACAAACAGCAACGTCCATCGCGGCTCGACCAAAAGTCGATACTCCTCACCGTTTACACGTAATCTCACCGGCACATTCTCCTCTTCCGCCGGACCCTCCTTCGTCTTTCCCTGCGCTCTGACCCGTATGAACGTCGCTGCCGCCGCTCCCGCTCCCACTGTCTTTATGAAATTACGCCGCGACATCCCTCCTTTTACCTTACCTTCACTCCTGCTCTCCTTTTCCTCCATGGATTATTCTCCTCTCGTTTAAATTGTCAGCCTCTAATAGATATAAACCCATTCTCTGTTCGACACAGGCGCCGAACTTTTGCCAATCCCGTTAATCATTGTAATTATCAAAAATGTATGACCAAGTCAAAACTCCGTCCGAAAAAGACGGCAGTTTCAGTTGTGTTCTCCTGATTGATTTATGTGGTCGCTAAGGTTATATTCTGCGTGGATGACTGAGCGTACAAGTTCCGCCGAAGCCGAACTCAAAGTCAATGTTTGATTGATTGTTGTGTTTACGTAAAGCATTTCGCAATTTCTTATGACGCCGACTGAATAATAATTTTCATACCCTAATAATTGACTTCGCATCACGATTCAGTTAATTACTTGTGCTGACGGACGTTTTCTGTCTTGATTGAGGTTGAACGCTTCCCTTATAGATATGACCGGTTTCCGGCCGTCTAATCTGGAAAATTTATTACTGCTGACAAAAATATGAAAATGAATCTCAGGGGCAAATGAGAATAACGGAAATAAATACGGAGAGAGGGCTGGCGCCCAGCGGCATAGAAATCGCCGATTATGTGGTCAATCCTTACCGGGGTTGCGAATTCGGCTGCCTTTACTGTTATGTCAGAAAAAATAAAATCGCGCAAAGAGCCAAAGAAAACTGGGGCGAATTCGTCGACGTTAAAGTAAACATTCCTGAACTCATTCAAAAAGACATCAGGTCCAAAAAACCTTCCAGAATCCTCGTCGGCTCCATCACAGACCCTTACCAGCCTCTAGAACTGAAATATCAGCTCACCCGCCGCTCGCTCCTCGCCGCCGTCGAACATCAAATCCCCGTAACGTTACTCACCCGCTCCAGCCACATCCTGCGCGATCTGGATATACTGAAAAAAATACCCGGCATGAGCGTTTATTTCACGATCAACTGGCCTGAAGTCCGAAAACTCCGGATATTCGAACCCAGGTCCTTTACCTTCACAGAACGCCTGAAAACAATCGAAATCCTTTCTCAAAACGGCATCGGCGCCGTCCCCAACGTCAGTCCCCTTTTCCCGGGACTCTTCAACCTCCAAACCTATTTCAAAAGTCTCGCTCCCCTCGTCGATGCTCTCAGCTTTGAAAGCTTGAATCTGAAAGTCATGACGGGAAATGAAATAGATAAGCTGTCGGCAAAGCATTTTCCTGCCGAACGACGGCTTTTTCAACGGGTCTATTCATGCAGGCGATCTTTTGATGAATACTGGAATTCCGTCAAACGGCAGATCATCGCTATGAACGAAAGCTATGGATTGAATATTGAATTCCGGTTCCACAGCTTCGATTCCTATTTCGGTCGAGACTGAAACGGTTCATCCGGGCGGAAATTTTTTGATGATGATGATCATGATCATGATGATGACACGGGACTTCAGGTCAATTCTTTCCAATTTCTGCCCGTTACTTTCAATGTTGTTTTGAAATGAAGTTTGGCGATATGCGACAATCCCTCTATGCCCCATCTTTTATATATTGCAGTTGCGGTTTCCACTGTCTTGGCGGAAGCCCCGCGGGGAATATTAATACCAGAGCGGTCCGACGCGTTTTTCAGGTATTTCAGGAAAGCATTTCTCGCCAGTATAGACGCCGCAGCCACGCCGGTATACCTCTCTCCCCCGGCAAACTGGTTCAGTTTAATTTCCGCAGCGGCATCCCCCAGCCTTTGTTTTAAATAAGCCTGGCGAGTAAACCTGTCTGTGATTATCATCTTCGGTCGCAGGCCGTGTTGAAGGATGTTTTTTACGGCACGGGCGTGAGTCCAGGCGAGAAGATGATTCAATTTTTTTCCTTCGCTGAAAAATTGAGAATAAAGCGTATTATAACGAGCGGGCGGAAGTTCGACGATTGAACAGGAGTTTTCTCCGCAAACCTGTTTTATTTGCCCGGCCAGTTCGAATATTTTTTTGTCCGATAATGTTTTGCTGTCCTTCACGCCCAGAGTCTGCAGAATTTCTTCCTTGTTGCTGTCAACCATCACCGCGGCCGAAACCAACGGGCCGAAATAATCTCCCTTGCCGGCTTCATCCGTGCCGATATAGGGATAAAGCATGGGTTCTTCAGAGAATATTCTGATCTGTTCATCTTCGGAGACCCTTGATTGAACGGCATTCAAATCGGCAGAAGCGGCGGCGGCCCCCTTTCCTTCCATGCAGAACAAACCGGAGCGGTATTGTTTGATCTCATAACTTTCTTTGTTTGATTTTACTTTGTATACATACTCATATTTTTTCCCGGGCGAGAAGGCCGGCTGACCGTATTTTTCCTGAAAATAGTTCCTGACCTTTGCGCGGCTTTCTTCTGATAAACGGGTACAAAGATTCTCCAGAGGCTTCGGATCGAAATCGTTTTTTATTTTGTTCAATTCACCGGTCAGCTCATCAGGAAGACGCTTACCGTCAAGAACGTAAAATTTCCCCGTTCGATAAGCATTAAGGCACAGAGAAAACGCGCTTTCAGAGCTGAGATGAAATTGAATGCCGTAGTCAATTTTTCGTGACGTTAAAGCAAAGCCCCGCTTTCCGGCAAACCGGTTCAGGACCGCTTCAAAACGCTCCAGGGGATCGCCCGGACCAGCGGCTTTGGAATTCTCGCCGGCGCTATGATCCGAAATGACGGTCATGCGGAATACCCTTTCAACCTTTATTCATTTTCCCAATATTTATAAATCTTCCGGTGTTTTCCTATTTTTGTCTTCGGCTCTTTGCCTGATTTCAAATCTTTTCTGTCGGAAAGTTTTACCGCTTTGGCCTTCAATTTCACCTTATCGTCTTCAAGAACTACACGGAAATTCACAGCATTAGATTTGTGCCGCTCGCTCATACTCTCCATCTTCTTCCGAATGACTCCGCGGAATTCTTCAAATTTAAGAGGTTGCGTCGATGATTTAAGTTTCTTCATGTTCCTCATGTAGGAAATGTATAATAACCGCATATCGCCCTTCTGTTTGAAAGGGTCCTTTATGAGTTTATTAACGTCTTTACTCACCTGGTGCGATCTGTGTTTATCCGCCGGGTCCCCTATCACGCCTTCGGGCGTAGTCTCAATGTGCGCTCTCGTCCCTATGTTGATCCCCTCTTCCATGGTTCTGATGCGTCTTCCCCAGTATTCCCTCAGGGTATTGTATTTCGCTATAAAATTGTAATAGCGAAAGCGATCTACGCCTCTCAGCAGCTTATCCGAACCGGCATACTTCCGTATCACTTTTCTTATCTGAATTTCCGTTACATTCGGCGGAGATTTGCGGGCTCCTACAAAATACTGATTAAACTCAGCCCTCAATTGTTTCAGCTTGGTCTCCAACCACTTGAAATCATTTTCAAGCTGCTGTCGCTCTTGTTCGTCCATAAAATATCAATCCCTCGCATATTGAAAAAAAGACAAAAGGGGATACCATAACTCACGACCGAAAGGATACTCGCATCCGTTAAACAAAAGCTTCCAGGGAGTCTCCCCGGCCATTTTATCGGTCAGCCGGAACAAATGATCCGCCTGATGCGTTTCAAACAGAACGTAATGAACATTTTCTTTTTTCTTATACGCTATGTCGCCGGGCAGTTCTGAAAAAAAATCGCCGCAGGATGTTCTGATACCCTCGTCAGCTTCCGGAATCGCCAGAGTAATCACATAATGTTCACGAGCTTCTTCGCGAAAAATTTCCTTTTTCAGGTCTGAAGCATCTCCGCATAACGGGCACGGGCGTTCACCGCCGGGAAATCCGCAACGGAAACATTTGATATTCATCCTTGTTGAACCTCCCCGAAACTCATCCCTTAAACGACATTAATAAAGAGACAAACAGACTGTCAAGCCCCACATCCGCCGCCCGTTTTGAGCGCCGAAAGTGTCGATAATACCGAAAATAAAGAATCATGCTGTGAATTGGGATGAAGCGAGCCATTCATCAATACGGTATTTTTATTTCATTGTATAATAAGGAAGCTGAAGCTTTAACGGCGAACTCTGCAGGGTCATGGTCTCGATCTGCTTATCTCGTTCAACGGTACTCAGGGGGAAGTGAGTTTGCCGGCATAAGTTAATCGGCAGTGAGCGCACTTTTAATCTTTATTCTGGTCAAGCAAGCGGATATATGGCGCTTAATAGGTTCAGAGCGATCATAAAGCTCAAAAATGACCTTATATATCCCTTCAGGCATCCGATAAGGCGCTCTCACGACATAACTTTCTACTCCGCCTTTTCCTATTCCAGCGAATGCGGGATCAAAACGGCGACGAAGAAATATTCTGTCATTTTTCGATAAAAGTATCGCAGGCGTCTTTTCCTCAATTGCATCGACTGAACCGGGAAGCCAGTCAATATGCAATTCGATGAAATCTCCCGGATATGCCTCCAGTTCATTGAGACTCCACCTGCCGATAAATTCCATTAACTCTTCCGGTATATCCCTGCGCCAGACCAGATTCTCATGTTCAACCTTATCGTATGTATGAAAGGGATCGAAAACATAAAACTCACCCAATGCCTGAATGCCTGCCTGCCGGATTAATCCGCTGTTTCTGCGCGTGAGGACGAGCGGGGCGGAAAAATTGCGTCGTAAAGGCATGCTTATATTTTCCAGCTCTTCTTTTTTCATAAATCGCAATTCTGTCCTGAAATACTCGGATGAACGCAGGACTCTCTTGCAGTAGAAAAAAGGCATCCCTTCAGCCCAGTCTGTCCATATTTCTTTATCCTGGTTAATACTGCGAAGAGCATGCAGAGCATTTTTTTCCGGAGCGTAATAGTTACGGTAGTCGGTAAGAAATTCCGGCGGTCCCGACATCATAAAAAAACCGGTTACGGATGACAGGACGACGGCTGCAGCGGCCACGGTCACGGCATTTCTGAAACCGAATATTTTGAATTTTTCGCCGAAACTTAACATCCCCTGGGGGATAAATAAAACAAATCCGATAACCCCCGGAATAATGTATTCATGTATGTCCTCTATCCCGTAAAACAGAGTCACTGTAATGCTCCAGGCGATCATCCACAGCAGTATCCAACGTCCCGGCATCTTTTTACGGAACGCAGACCACATCCCTGTCGCTGCCGTAACCACGGCGAAAAAGGGCAGACTGATGCACGTATGAGCCGCCCAGTAAATAATTCTTTCCAGGTCTAATGCAATAAATTCGCGGCTGAATCCCGATCCGGATACGTACCGAAGAAAATCTTCTATACTCTGAAGGTTCCATTGCCCCGGATCGGCCATACGGCGCGACAATAATATGTCGGAAAAACGTATAGAACAGCCTGAAATAAAAAAAAGCAAATTTAATCCTGAAAAAGTGACTTTTCTTCGCCCCGCTTTGTTCCAGATTCCGTGAAAAAGAATCGGAACTAAAAATAATGATAAGTAGTGCGTCTGCAAAGCCAGTCCCGTTAAAAGCGAAGCCGCCGGAAGAAACTTTCCGGCATTATGGGCGGACCCCGAATATGAATTCAACAATAAGTATATGACTATCGTGAATAAGGCCGAATTGACCGCATAGGCTTCCGGCCTAATCGCCTGGTTGAAAAAAGTAAATGATAAAAACAGGCTCAGCGTCGCTCCAGTCGCCGCCAGGACAGACAACCTCCTGTATAAAAGACCTGTTATCGCCAGAACGACCGTTACGCATAACCCCGCGCTTACAGCCGACAGCAACGCGCTCCTGTATCCCGGCGCACCGAACGGCAAAAAATCGCATAGCTTCAAAAGATGATTATAAACCGGCGAACCGGGAGGATGGAAAGGAAACATCTGCCGGCACGCCGCCGCGCTTTCCCCGCCATCGCCTTTCATTACGCCGGAAGGTATTCTTCCTAAAAAACTTCCGAACGTAACCAGGAAAATAAAACCGAAAAAAAATGGTGAATAATGCCGCCTGGTTATCCGCACGTCAGCATACGTTCTTCCGTTGACAAATTATCATAAATTCGCCTTATCCAAATGAAATGCTGCTTCTCCTCTTCCCCCAGATCGAATATTATTTTCTTCGCCTTCTTCGTCTTGACCCTCTTCATCACATCCATTAAATACTTGAAATTGTCATACTCGATCCTCATCGCATATTTTAAAACAGCTCCCATCGAACAACTCTCCAGCAGTTTTCTGAAATCCTCCGCCTTGAACAATTCAAAATGCGGCAACTCCTCAACATCCGGAGGTTCAAAGTCAAATTTATACACCGGTTTCTTCTCTCCCGCATACTCAATCTCTTCCTCAGAGTAAGCATATTTATCACCCTGGGCGGTCACTTCAGCATAAACTTTTTCTTTTTCTATGTTGGCTAATTCAGCCTGCAGCGTATCCGCGTGACGCATCTCCTCAACAGCCAACTTCTCAAATAGAGTCACGATTGATTTTCTGCTGACGAATTTAGCCGCATCAGAGAAAAACTTCTGTCCGCGTTTCTCCTCTTTAATCAAAGTCCTCATTAACTTCAACAAAACCTCTTTATCCTCCCTCCGCAACGTCATATTTTCTTCTCCTCTCACTATTGATTCAAATAGTGTTCAGTAATCGCCGTTTATAATATAAATGTCTGGGCAGAGAGATTCAAGTTTCAATCCTGACGATACCGGCTCTTGAAATATGCAACAGTAATTATCGGGACTGATCAAATCGGGGTTGAACTTTTATAGAATATTTGACTGATGCTGCGAAAATTGTTACCTCGACACACGGTTATTTGATCAGTGTCTGTTTATCGCCTGCTTCCTGGCGGAAAAACATCATCATGGACAACGCCAGGATGAGAACCGTCAAGCCTGTTGCTCCAGCTGCGGGAACATCTGCCGGATCGGGGGTAGGAGAAGGGAAAACCGACAGAAAATAATGAAAGCCCATATCGACTGTACCCTGGTCTGAGACATTATCTGTTCTTGTGGTGCACTGATTAAGATAAATTCTGCGATAGTCGCTGCCGAAGCTGATATTTTCAGCCTGCGTGCTGCCTGCGTCGAGACAGGGACTGTCAAGTGGCTGTCCCGCGGCCGTCTGGCTTAAACAGCAAGCGCCGTAAGGGCCTGAAATAAAGAGAGGATCAGAACTTATGTTTCCTGTTCCGGGATAACCCTCCTCGACATCGCAGTATGAAACCTCGGCATCCGATTCATAAATGAAAAAGTCCTGGCCTGAATTGTTCCATATAATGCTGTTGGCGCAGTGCACATAACTGTCTCCATAGCAAAATACGCCGTTGATGCTGCTGCCGGTTACAGTGCAGTTCATGACGGTTAAACTTGCAAAGAAACTCGCCGCTAATCCGTTATCCTGGTTATTCCGTATAAGACAATTCGTCACCGCAGGATTACCTCCGTACATGCTGCATAATGCCCCGCCGTGATACCCCGTTTCGTTGACGCATGACTCTATTATGCAGTTATCGATCTGAGGCGAGCTTCCGTCGCACAGGATACCGCAACCGAAGCCGCTGATGTAACCGTTTCTTATGGTGAATCCTTCCAGGATGGATTGGGATGTTTCTTCATTTTCGAAAAGGAATCCTCTGGTCTGGTACTGACAATCGACTACACATGCTTGAGGTCCGTTTTCCGATATGACGGCGACGCCTTTGCCGAGGAAGCTGACGTTTGTGTTGCCGGCGCCGGCGTATGTACCGTCGGCTACGAGGATGACGGCTCCCGAAATGGATGCAGCTATAGCTTCCTGGATCGTATCATAATCCTGCGGAACCCTTATTATGCCGGGGTCAGTCGTTGGAGTCGACGTAGGAACGGGCGTCATCGTCAAGGTCGGGCCGGGCGTCGGCGTCATAAAAGACGAGGGTTTATCGTGATATCCCATATCAGCAATTCCGGCGTCCGGCGTTTCGTCCGTTCGCGTCGTAAGTTGATCCAGGCATACATACCCCTCTGAAATATTAAAACATATCGTTCCTGCCGCCGCGCTGCCTGCATCCAGACATGGGCTATCCTCAAGCTGGCCGGCTGACGTCTGGCTCAAATAATAAGCTCCGTCAGGACCTTCTGTAAAAAGCGGGTCCCCGTCGATCATGCCCGCACCCCACTGAAGCTGACATCCCAGCTCAATATAAACTCCGGACTGACCTCCCTGAACGTCGCTGTAACTTATATCCAATACCGACGGTTCGGAATCGTAACCCAAATATAATTCAGAACCCTGACTCGCCGTATCTCCCCATAATATCCCGTTCACTATGCTCGGCGATGCCTCGAAACAATAAATACAACCGCCCCGTATCGCCGTGTTCCCGGAAAAAGTGCAATTTCTGACGGAACCCTGCGAGTCGTAAAATGATATCGCACCGCCGCCGAAATGATCCGTCGGTACATTCGCGGCATTTTCTATGAAAAGAGAGTTGTTGATGACCGGTGAAGAATCGGATGCATCGATCCCGCCGCCTCCCCTCTCAGCAGAATTCTCAAAAAATAAACTGTTGTTTATTAATGAGTCCGAACCGGACCAGCACTCGATCGCTCCGCCATAACACCCCGTATTTCCGTGAAATATGCAATCAAAAATAAGGGCGCTCGAACCAGATAAATATATTCCTCCACCCAGCATGACCGCAGAATTCCAGTTGAAGGAACATCTCTTGATGATCGGCGATGACCCGTAACTGCATATCCCGCCGCCGTTCTGGGCCCGGTTGGTTATAAAAATGCAATTGATTATCGAAGGGGAGGCAGAATTCGTGCACATCAAACCCCCGCCGGCGCTGTACGTCGGGGACGAAGAACCCGTATTGTTCGTGAACGCACAATTCCTTATAGTCGGTGACGTCCCTTCGCATAATATCCCGCCCCCGTATTCCGTCGAACCCGACGGCAATCCGTTGCGTATTTTGAAACCGCTCACCTCCGAATCTCCAGCCTCGCCGCCAACGAAAATGAATCCCCTCCCGCTGTGCTCGCAGTCAATAACGCAATTCTGATAACCGTTCTCTGAAATCACCGAGATGCCCTTGCCTCCAAAATCTAAATTTCGGTTGCCGGACCCGGAAAATGTTCCGTCCGCTACCAATACCGTGTCGCCCTCATTCGCTGCATTAATCCCCGCCTGGATCGTAAGCGCCTCCGAAGGTACATGAATCACCGCACCATAAGCCGGTCCGCTAAAAAAGAATGTCACTGACCAAATTACCTGTATTCTGAGCTTCATCAGCCATCTCCTCCCTCATTCATCATAATCGAAAAACCGTCGCTACACAAAACCGTCCAACATAAGGCAATATCGATACCGACTTATTCAAATCAGGGCATTTCAGGAGTAACCTGCTGTTTTTATTACTCTTTATAATTGATGCAACGTTCCTGATGAACTTTTTCACACTATTCAAAACAAACCTGATGCGCATATTTTTGTGTACGAGGGTGGACTTTGGGCCCTCACGGAAACACTCCCGCGCGATAACGACATTAAACACGTCACCATTCGTTGCCGGTGAGCGAAAATTCCCCTAACCCGCATTTCTCATACAAAACCTGTTACGAGCGTCCATATCCCCGCACCTTCAAGCGCTGCTCCCTGCGGCCTTGCTCAACGTAGCGCTGCTATGTTTCCGCAGTCCTTCAGTCCGCCATGCTTGAATCTGCGGGAATCTGAACGCTCTCACTACGATTTTGTATGAGAAATCCGGGCTAAATGGACGTCAAGTTTAAACTCGATCACGACAACGAACAGCTCATTAACGTTTTTTGCTTTAAAAACAATGACCTGCTCCGCTTATCCCCTAGCCGAGGCCAGGAGGGGAGAAGCGGCACGGGCGCCGGGGGGTTGACGCGGCCGGAAAAAACGATTATTTTGCAGAATAAGTGCATTATTGCCGGAGGTGATTATGAAATACTACAAAAGGGCAATTGAAGATGCGGTCATTAAAGCCGACCGTCAGTTTCCTGTTCTCTTGATTACCGGTCCGAGGCAAGTGGGTAAAACAACGCTCGCGCATCATCTACAAAAAAGGGGGCAGAATTATGTAACTCTGGATGATCCCATTCTGCGTAATCTTGCGTTTGAAGACCCGGCTTTATTCCTGCAAAGATACAGTCCCCCAGTAATAATAGATGAGATACAATATGCGCCGAACCTGCTGCCTTATATAAAAATGAAAGTCGACGAAGAACAGAAGCCCGGAATGTTCTGGCTTACGGGATCGCAACAGTTTGTAATGATGGAAGGAATAACGGAAAGTCTGGCCGGCCGTGCGGCAATTCTGACGCTACTGGGATTTTCAAGCCGGGAAGCGGATGAGAGATCGATACGATTAAAACCCTTTTTACCGAAGCTGGAGCTCATAGAGGAGCGCGGGGCGACAGGTTCTGAAACTTCGACAGGAGAAATATTTAAAAAAATATGGATGGGCATGATGCCGGCGCTGGCGACAGGGCGGATCACGGATCATGAATTGTTTTACAGTTCATATGTTCAGACTTACCTGGAGCGTGACGTCAGGTCATTGTCTCAAATCGGCAATGAGCATGCATTCATCCGTTTTTTGCAGTCATGCGCGGCCAGAACCGCTCAAATGCTGAATTTACAAGATTTAGCCAGGGATATCGACATTAGCATCAACACAGTGAAATCCTGGATTTCCATATTACGAGCGAGTCATCAGATCGCCTTGCTTCAGCCTTACCACAGCAACATCACGAAACGATTGATTAAAACACCCAAGCTT
Organism: uncultured bacterium; assembly: GCA_964619725.1. Taxonomy (GTDB): domain Bacteria; phylum CSSED10-310; class CAZUFC01; order CAZUFC01; family CAZUFC01; genus CAZUFC01. The sequence continues at coordinate 102,345 of CAZUFC010000001.1, forward strand.
TATTTTCTTGATACAGGACTATGTTCATATCTGACGGGCTGGAATTCTTTTGAAACGCTGGAAAAAGGAGCGATGAGAGGCGCCATATTTGAGACATTCGTATATTGTGAACTGGTAAAAAGTTGGCATAACATGCTGAAAACGCCGCCGTTGACTTATTACAGGGACAGGGACGGCAGAGAAATCGATTTTCTGTTTGAAGAAAACGGTCGTTTTTATCCTGTTGAAGCGAAACTAAGCGCATCTCCAGACAGAAAATGGACCCGGCATTTCAAGGCGCTTGAAAAATTCGACAAACCGGTAGGCGAAGGCGGCGTGGTATGTCTGTATGCTCAGCCGGTACCCCTGAAAGAAAACATCCAATGCATCCCCGCGGGTATTCTTTAGCGAGACTGATCAAATGGTAGTTATACTTTTTGAGGAGTTCTCCTTTTTTATCCGTGATGATCCGTGATATCCATGGTTGTTGCAGGCTGCAATATTGTATTCAAAATCCCGGTCATTTGATCATCGCCTTCTTAGTCTCTGTCCACAAGCGTCGATTTTCCCGAATTTTACTTCAGTTTGCTGATTTGCTCAGTCAACGTATAAGCGATACGTCGACTTCGGCGAACAGATTGACACGACGGGTAAGAATCAATTAATGTTTTCCAAAAGCCGGCGGGCAATGAAGTTTCAGATAGACGACTCGAATGCAGGCCTGAATCGGATAAAGAAGACTAAATAACCGTCGCTGTTAAAAAATGAGTCTCATATTTCAGGAAGGAAGAGACTATGACCAGGGAACAGGAAGAGATACCTGACGTTTCAATGACAAACACAAAGAAAGAGATGCCGGCGGCCTATAAGGAGTTGGTGGAAGAAATCGGGACGGTGGAAAAGGAGCTGGAGCAGCGGGAAAAAACTGAGCTGCTAAGCCAATCCGGCTCCCTCATCCGGTCCAGTATACCGGGAAGGCGATGCTCTTATGAGCGGTGATCCGCCCAAAAAAAATAAGCAACCGTCAAAAGCGCTCGTAATAATCAACAGAAAAAGCAAGAACGGGAAAAAAATAGATGCCGGTATCATTCGCTCACACTTTAAAAATAACAATATCGAGCCTCACATCGAGGATAGCGAAGAGCCTTCTCAGATACCCGGCATGATCGAGCAAAAAGCGTCGGGATTCAACATTATTGTTCTAGCGGGAGGCGACGGAACGCTTAACAGGGCATCAAGAGCTCTGGTAAAGGCCGGATTGCCGCTGGGGCTCATTCCATCGGGAACGGCCAACGACCTGGCTCGAACCCTGGGTATCCCTTCTGATGTCGAAAAAGCGTGTGAAATAATAGTGAACCGGAAAGTTCATACGATTGATGTGGGTTCAGTGAATGATAAACTGTTTTTTAACATTGCCCATGTCGGACTCGGAACCAAAATTCTGGAAATCGCCGCTGAAAAGAAAAAAAAGTGGGGAATTTTAAGCTACTTCTATTTTCTTTCCAAAGCGTTTGGAAAAACAAAGAAGTTCAGGTTAAAAGCTCTGTATGACGATAACGAGGAAGAACTCGATTCAATCCAATTCTCAGTGGCCAACGGCAGATACTTCGCCCGTATTTTCCCCATCGATCAGTCTGCAAAAATAGACGATAATAAACTCCAGGCCGTCAATATTGCTCCCCACAGCTTAAAGGAACTTATTTTCAAATCTCCTTACTACTTCCTGGCCGACTACCAGAATCTGGAAAAACTGCACCGCATAGAAACGAAAAAGATAGAAATAACGACCGATAAACAACTTTCAATTGCAGCAGACGGAGAAATTATCGCCGAAACACCTGCAGAATTCAGAGTTCTGCCCAGAATAATCACTATTTTCATACCGGAAGATTATTAGAATCAATAATTTAAACAGAGGTGAATAAAATTATGAGAGATGAAAAAACCGTTGCATTGGATAACGTTGTAATAAACTGCCGAATTGCAGCGGATCAGTATGATACTGCCGTATCGATCCTGGAGAATAAATATTTTGTCGAAAAGTTTAAAGAATTGTCGAAGGCAAGAAAACTAGTTGCCGGGAAAGTGGAGGAGCAAATCAGGGAGATGGGTTTCCTGCCTATGGATACCGACCCTGACCGCCAGGCGCTCAGAGAACTGATAACATGGGTAAAATCTCTGACTGCCTCAGACGAACGGCTTGCTTTGCTTGAAAAATTCGAAAGCATTGAAAAAGACATACAGAAGTCGATAGAAGAGGCTTACCAAAAAGATATTCCCAAAGAATCCAGGAAGACGCTCGACGAACTGAACCGGGAAATTGAAGAAACCAGAAATTGGATGAAAAAAACAAAAGAGGGCCTGGACTGAACAAAGAGCGTAAAAAGCCGGACAAAACCAAAAGCAGATTCAATGCGACCGCCGAACAATTCCTTTTCAAGCCGCTTTATCAATATTTTCGAGAATGTTTTTTAATCTCAAGAGCAGGATGTCTTCTCTTACGGGTTTTTTAATATAATCCACGGCTCCCATATTGAGACCTTTGTATTCATCTTCCGGGTCTATTCTCGCTGTCAGAAAGGCTACAGGAGTTTTTATCGCTTTCTGGTTCATTATTTCCAGGAGTTTGAAGCCGTTCATATTGGGCATATTGACGTCCGCCAGGACCAGGTCGAATTGTTTCCGGCATAAATGCAGGAGCGCATCCAGACCGTCAGTCGCTTCTACTGTCCTGTAATTATGCTTATTGAGGACGTGACGGATCAGTTTTTGTGAATCAAGGTCATCTTCAGCGACAAGTATTACCGGTTTCCGGTCGGAAGATTGTTTGCTTTGTGCACTTGTTTGTTCTTCACTGACGAAATTATTAATAGTGCCGGGTCGGTTTTCTTCAGCTAAAATTTTGTTATATACCTCTTCCGGCGAAAAGATAAAATCTTTTATTTTAAGCAAGGCATGATGATACAAAAGGAAATCGCCTCTTTTTCCCAAAGCGTTTCTGATTCGGGAAGGCGAAGTTCCATTTTTTATCATATCTTTTAATTCATCGTCGAATTCGATTATTTCACAGATGCCTTCCATTCCATAATAGCCGGTATTGTTGCATTTAGGGCATCCTGCGGGATAGGCGGCCTTATCGGGGATGTTTTTATAATAGGCTGAGAGCATTTTTTTATCCCGATCCTGCAGAGGACGGATTCGTTTGCAATGAGGGCACAATTTTTTCAGTATTCTTTGCGCTGCAGTCACCAGCATATTATCGGCAATGGAATTGAGGGGCACGCCCATCTTTTCCAGGCGGAACAGCGCCGTAGTGGAATTGGAAGTATTCAGCGCCGTAAGAACGAGTCGGCCTGAAGAAGCATAGTGAAACGCGCTTTGGGCGGTGAAAGCATCTTTAACTTCTCCGATGAAGAGGATATCCGGTTGTTGTTTAACGGCCGAGTCGAGGAGGAATTCAACCGTATTTCCCGCAGCATTGTCGACTTCCATCTGGTTGGCGAAGGGAACATAGTATTCGATGGGGTCTTCGACTGTAATCAGGCTTCGGGATATGCAATCTATTTGCGATAAAAGGCTGTAAAGGAGGGCGCTTTTGCCGCTGTCGGCAGGACCGGCCACCAGGATCAGGCCGCTTTCCGCTCTGCGATCTCCGTCATCCGTAATTTTCAGCAACAACTTTTTTTGTTCCTCGGTCATCCCCAGCTCATCCAGTGTACGGGTTTTACCGTGCGCATCCAGCAACCGTATGAAAAGGTTTTCGCCGTTGGGAGTTGATGAGGCAGACAATTTAATCTTGTAGTTTTTATTGTTTATCGCAGAGGTATAGGTCCCTTCCTGCGGTCTGCCGCCTTCCCCTGTGTCCATACCGCTCTGCGTCTTGAATCGGTTTATAATGCGGGTCGCCATGTCGTTCTCCAACCTTCGGTAAATTTGCATATCGCCGTCGATCCTCAGACTGACCAGGGTTTCCGATTCCTTGCGTTGGACATGGATCGCATCGGCTCTTCTTTTGACTGCGTCGGATAAAAATTCATCAGCGAGCCTACCGACCGTTTCAATTTTATCCCGGAAATCGCTTTTCCAATCTTTTTGACCGGTAAGGAGTTTTTTCAAACCTCCGCTTTTATTTTCCGCTTTTTCATTCAACAGGCGAACTTCGGATTCATTATCATCCTTGTCGGCTTCGGAGGTATTGCAGTATATGACATGTAAATTGTCCATGTAACGGTCAAAAGCTTCGATCCATTTTTGTACGAGATGAGATGTTCTGTTTTTTGCGGCCCATTCCAGTCTTTCGCCGATCCTTGCTATCTGAAAAAAGCCGTATCCGCCCGCCGAACCTTTAATCTTGTGTCCTATCAGACGAATGCTTTCAAAGTCGTTCTGTTTCAGCGAGTCCTTAAGGAAATCGATCTCTTTTTTTTTGTTTTCCAGGAAACCGGGGATGAGTTCGCGAAGTTCCCGGTCGATTTTCACTACGCAATTTGCAATATGCGGTTCATTATTACTGTTGACGGACATTTATATCTCCTTTTTTAAGATCGAAAAGCCATATACCTTTTTCACAATTCCATTTTACTTGTTTCATGTCTATCCTGCTTTTTCGAGCTCCTCATCATTGTGCAGCGATTGATAATTAAGAATAGTATTCAATAAAACGCTTTTTTTAATGGGTTTGGTCACATGAGCATCGCAGCCTGCCTCAGCGCATTTGCCGGCATCTTCAGCGAACGCGTAGGCGGTCAAAGCGACTATGGGCGTCGCAGCCAGTCCCCGGTCTTTTTCCAGGCATCTGATTTCCCTGGTGGCATCATAGCCGTTCATGACCGGCATCTCTATGTCCATTAAGATTATATCATAATCGTTCCGATTGAATTTTTCTACAGCTTCTTTGCCGTTTTCGGCCATATCCAGGTGAAAATTCGTCTTTTTAAGATACATTTCTATCAGTCGCCTGTTGTCTATTGAATCTTCCACGAGAAGTATGTTCAATGGTGGAATACGGGTATCAGTTCTATACTCACAGGTTTTCTTTGGAGGTGAACTTTTTTGATCCCCCATCTTCATTTCGGAAGAATGGTTTAAAGCTTTGAACAGGGCGGAGATGCCGACGGGTTTTTGCAGGAGGTTTGGCCTTTTATCTTTGCCGGAGAGTTCGAGGTTCAGCGCGTTTGTATTATTAAGCATCAGCGGAAGGGTCACGATAACAGCCGAATCATGCGGACACAGGCGTCTTATTTCCCTGTATTGATCACCGCCGCAGTCTTCCAGAAGCAGTTCCGCTGCGCATATTATGACTTGGAAGGGCTGATTGAACATGCGTCCCCTTTCAATTTCATCCAGGGCGTCATAAATATTATGAGCCGGGACCACCTTCGCCTCCATGCGACTCAGCATATCTTTCAGATGACCAAGGCTTTTTTCGTCCTGATCAGCAACCAGGATTCGTTTGCCTTTCATGTCCAAAGGTAAATAATCCTGGTCCGTCTTATCGGGTCGAACGATCTTCATGGGCGCAGTGAATTGAAAACGACTGCCGGCGCCGGGAGCGCTTTCGACCCAGATTCTGCCGCCCATCAATTCCACCAGGCTTTTCGTGATCGCCAATCCCAGGCCCGTTCCCCCGAACCTCCGCGTTATCGACTCATCCGCCTGGGTAAAGGATTCGAATATGCCCTGTTGCTCCTCTTCAGGAATGCCTATCCCCGTATCTTCAACGCAAATTTTTATTTCCGTTTTATCGCCGTGGGATTCACAAAGCTCCGTCGTCTCATCTGCTTTTTCCAGATAAACCCTGACCTCGCCGGCTTCCGTGAATTTGACGGCATTACCGATGAGATTGATAAGAATCTGCTTAAGCCGGTCGGGATCGCCAAAAACCTTTACCGGCCATAATTCGGGATCAGTTCTTATAAAAAAGCCGATATTTTTACGGGCAGCCTCCTGCGCCATAGTTACGCATGTTTGCTCAACCAGTTCAACCAGGTTGAATTTGCAAGCGCTCAGCTTCAATTCCCCTGCTTCCACTTTAGACAGATCGAGTATCTCATTGATGAGATTCAAAAGATGGCATCCTGAATTCTGAAGCATGGAGAGGTATTCCCGCTGTCTGTCGTTCAAATTCGTTTCCTCCAACTGGTCGACCATGCCGAGTATTATATTAAGGGGAGTCCGTATTTCATGACTCATACGGGCCAGGAACTGCGATTTAGCCCTGTTGGAGGTTTCTGCGGCTTCTTTGGCTTCCTTCAGCTCGCCGGTAAAAGATTCCAGATGTTTCAACAGCTCAGCCCGTTGGATGGCGTACCGGATGGAACGTTCAAGCACGGATGCATCTATTTTGTCCTTCACCAGGTAATCGCATGCGCCGGCTTTCATTGAACGTATATCCGTTTCATGGTCGCTCATTCCCGTAAGCATTATCATGGGCGTTTTACAGCCGTTCCGGACTGCCTGTTTTATCAATTCCAGACCGGTACGACTGCCGAGCGAATAATCGATCAGGCAAACGTCATAAGGACCTGCAAGCAGTCTGCTCAGGCCTTCCGTAAAATTCGGAGCCCAATCCAGGGAATAATTCGATTGTTTAATGTCGGAGATGACGTCGCATGTTATTATATAATCGTCTTCATCATCTTCTATCAGCAGTATTCTGATCGTTTCATCGGTCATGCCGGCATTCCTTTTCCTCTTTCACAGGCAACAGCACTATTTCAAACCAGTATTTTCCGAAAGCGCCTATCAGTTCCACCAGTTCTTTGAAACTGACCGGTTTATTAATGAAGGAATTGACGCCCAGGTTATAGGACCTGATAATGTCCTCGTCCGATCTGGATGACGTGAATATGATGACGGGAATACTGCACAACTGCCGGTCGGTTTTAATTTCCTGCAACGCTTCGAAGCCGTCTTTCTTGGGCATATTGACGTCCAGTATAATCAAATCAGGTCTCGGCAATTGTCCGAATCCGGAAAACCGGCCTGTTCCATTCAGATAATCCATCAGCTCCTGTCCGTTATAAACGAATCTCAGGTCATAGGCCATGTGATTCTCTTCAAACGCCTCTTCGACCATAAGCCGGTCGTCCGGATCGTCGTCCGCCATAAGTATGATCAACGATTTCGATTTGTCATTCATCAACTCGCTTCCTCTTTATCTGTTTCACCGGTAAAGTAATCTCAAACAAAGCCCCCTGGCCGGGCTCGCTTTTTGCCGTTATGCCCCCGCCGTGGTATTTCACTATCTTTTTACAAAGCGCCAACCCTATCCCGCTCCCGTTATATTCGCTCCTCCCGTGCAACCGCTGAAAAATCGTGAATATCCGCTCGGCATATTGTGCATCGAATCCGATGCCGTTGTCCTCCACGGTTATAATGCAGAATTCGCCGAACCCCGGCGCTGAGCAACCGGGAGGCTCCTGTTCGGATATGCGTCCGGTTATTTTTACATACGGGCTTATGCCGGGTTTCTGAAACTTGAGTGCATTCCCCGTTAAATTCTGCAGAAGGACTTTCATTTGCGTACGGTTCGCCTCTATGACGGGCAATCCCGAATATTCTATCCGGGCGCCGGATTCTTTTATCTTGACTTCAAGATCAGAGATGACTTCCTCCACCACGTTTCGAAGATCGACTTCATTGAAATCAGGGGCTCTTCTCGTTACACGGGAAAACTGCAGCAGATCATTGATCAGGCTCTGCAGCCGGCTCGCCGCATTACGCATTCTCTTTAAATAATCCAAACCTTTTTCATCCAGCGAACCAGCATATTTCTGACCCAGCCGCTCGCCGAAAACCTGTATCTTACGCAACGGTTCCTGGAGATCGTGTGACGCAGCGTAAGCGAATTGTTCCAGTTCAGCGTTGGACCGCACAAGAGATTCATTCAATCGCTTGAGTTCCTCTTCCGCGGCTTTACGGTCTGAAATATCCATCAGGTTCGTCACTATGCCGATAAGTTCGCCGTCCTGCCCCTCAAGCCTGGACGCAGTCAGAATAAAAGGTATTGATTTTTCTCCCCGAGCCTGGAGAGTCACCTCAAATTCCACCGTTTTCTTGCCGTTCTGTATCTGACGCAAGGGACATTCATCCGTCTCACAGAGTCGGTTTTCTATTATTTCCCGGCACCGGCGGTCGCCCGGATGACCGCGGCGTATTCCCAAAAGCTCCACCACCTTATCGTTCAGACGGAGGACTCGAAAATCCCTGTTGATCACAAGCATCCCATGCGAGGTCGTGTTGAGTATCTGGTCCAGTTGGGTATAAGCCATCGCCAAAGCTTTTTCGGCTCTTCTCCGGGATGATATGTCTTCATACGTTCCCAGTATGCCGATAACCCGACCTTTGTCGTCCACCATAGGGACTCTGTTCACCTGGTACCATCTCTTCTCACCGTTTTCCAGAAGACGCGGCTCAATTAAATTAATCTCCGCCTCATTGTCCTCCATGACGCGGTTCTCACACGCATGAAAATATTCCGCCTGACGTTCAGACCAGGGAAGGTCTTCATCCCTCTTGCCGACGATCTCTTCTGCATTATGAAACCCCAGCTCGCGTGCAAAATTCATATTACAGCCCAGATACCTCCCTGTCCTGTCTTTCCAGAAAACGCTCTGAACAATGTTTTCAATAACAAGATTCAACAACTGGTGCGGCGATTGAATTTTTGCCAATGCCGCTTTATAGGCGCCGGATTTTCCGGCTTTGGTTTCATACTCGCTGTGGTCTTTGTTTGGTACGCTGACTTTCATTTTTCCGTGTCTTCAAGAAAAAAATAATCGGAATAAAGGCAATCCAGCCCGCCATGCCGGGCAAAAACGGATTAGTAAGGATCAGCCGCTTTACCGAAAATAGATTCAATCCGGCAGACTTCTATGGATTGACTGATAAAAAAAAGAAATTATATTTTGCGAATGCAGATTGGAATAGCTTCTCCCCCCAGGTTCCCACTCCTGTCAAAGATTAAGTATAAGAAAAACATCAGACATGTCAATTTTTTGGCGGCCGATGACTGCAGAGCAACAATTTCTGCGCTGCCGGCATTGCTTGCCGGCGTATGTCCAGCTTTAAATTTTGAATTGAGGTTCGAGTTTGTAGACGGACGCTTGCTAATGAAGCCGTGCATTACCTGGCGAAATCCAAAACCGGCGGGCCGGAATCTGCGCTTATATAGATTAAAATTTTGGGACTGATCAAACCGGGGTGACGCTTCTTGCAAAACTTTCGGCGGTTTGTTTCATTAATCGGGGTCGGTATCGTGGTCGGTATCGCAATCTCAACAAAACGAATGGATATTCTGTAGGATTGTAACCTCAAAGGATGCATTTTTGATCAATGCCCAATAAATTGTCCGGCGTACTCAATAACCCTTGCGGTTTCCAAAATTTTCTTCCGAATTGTCACTGCAATAAATTCACTAATGACTTGGATGCTAACCACAATATCATGAGACAATAACAAATCTTCAGCAATTTCTCTCTTACTGCGATCATCCGCCACTGAGTATACCAGTATATTTGTATCGATGAAAATACTATCGTTCATGAAGTTCTTCCCGGTTGAATCGGTAATGCTCCGGCAGCTTACCGTCTGCTTCCTGAAAGATTTTTGTTAGAATCTGCTGTTTTTGCTTTCGGGATTGCTCGTATTTCCCCAAATATTTGAAGACTAAAAATTCATAGAATGTAGCCAATTCGCGTTGAGCAGCCTCAGGCAGCTTCCCGACGTCAATGTTCTGATTCAATGTTTTCAAATACCGGGTGAGGTTGTTCTTAATCATTATTCCTCCGCCCTCTTGATTTAAACTTTCAAGGCATTTGTCCGCTATCAAAAAATCTCGCAAATAAGACATCAACCATCAAGAGTTTTCCTCCCACTTGCCTTGTCCCCCTTTACCCATAATACTATAGAACTTTCAAAAGTAAAAATCAACGTCTGCAACAGAAAACGAACCGCCTTTTGAATAAGAAAAGCGCTGCCTTCAGTCTAACACATCATCGGGCGCGTGATCGATTGTTTTTCCCCCATACTCTATACAAACAGAAAACAGTGAAACACTATGCCGCATTGCATCTCGACCAGGTTCCCGCCCTGCTGAGCACAAACACGACGTACGATGGGACAGGAACGCTGCCGGCGCAGTGAGAAGATCATGAACTGATAACGTATTAATGATATTTTAATGTTTTTCCCTTTGGACCAGGACAAATATCGAAGTCAGAAGAATAAATAGGATCGTTTTGCCGAGGGGACCGGCGGCCGGAATGGGAGCCGGAGTCGGCGAAGCTGTGGGTGTGGGCGACCAGTTGGGTTGTATGGTTATTTCAAAGCATGCAATGGAGTCGCTGTAGAATCCGTCGATTGAGTTGTATCCGATGTCGCCCATGGCGACCCAGGCCGGGGCTCCGTGACCTGTGAGTCCGCCGTCCAGGTCCATGATGTCGGTCACATGTCCGGCTACGTTGAAGAAGGAGATGGTGACTACGAGGTCGTTTATGATGGTGGTTCGGGAATCGGAGTTGAGCAGGCAGTTGCAGGGTTGGAAATATGTCATGTCCTGTTTGCCGGGATGGCAGGGAATGTAATGTCCTCCTGCATCGGCGGCGGCGCCCTGGAAGGGAACGTCGTCCAGTGATGCAACGGTCGGATTATCGCCGGAAGTAAAGGAATCGCCAGTGGAGTCGTCGCTTATGAAGGCCGCGAGCAGGCCTGTTGATGATATTTCCATTGCGGAAGGACACAAGACGGTGAACCTGTTGGAGCCCATCTTCAGAGGATGGTTGAGCCTGTTTTTGGTTAGACCGGACATGTAAATGTATTCGCCGTGGTCGCCGGCATTGTAGGGGACGTTTGATGCTTCCGGTCTGTTTATTACATTGATGGACGGATCGAGTTCAGCGACGTCTATGCCGGCGATGGAACCCTGATTCTGGAATGCCGGAGCGCCCAGTCCCGCATCGAGGATATGGTTCAATCGAATCTGGGCTCCCTGGTAACTGAAGTTCGTACCGAAATCGTAGTAACCTTCGATGACGGCCAGGTCCATCTGTCCGCCGTCCCATCCCGTCGAGGGTACAGGATCGAGAAAGATGCTGTCCTGGTAAAAGCGTTCTTCTCCGGCTTCCAGGCCGGGAATATGTTGAACGATGAAGATATCATTGAGGAAAAGGGAACTGGGCGGTGAAGTCGGCGTAGGAACGGGAGTAAATGTCGATCCTGCAGTGGGCGTTTCAGTGGGGGTTATAGTAGGCGTGGGAGACGACGTAGGCGTTAATGTGGGACCGTATGTAGGAGTATAAATATATTCGACGAGGAGCTCGAGGTAGACGACGCAATCAGGCATGGAGTCGTCGATGGAGTTGTAACCGATATCCTCATCAACGATCCAGCCTGGAGCGCCGTGACCGCTGAGTCCGTGCGGCAGTCCCATGCCTGAACCGACATCGCCGGCGACGTTGAAATAGGTTACGGTTATGCGATAATTGCCTGATTCCATGAATCTGCTGTCGTCGGCGAATTGATGCGTGCAGGATTGAAAATAGGGCGCATCCGTTTGTCCGGGATGCGGAGGGATGTATTGTCCTTGAGCGTCCGACGTCGAACCTTGAGACGTCGAATCATCCAGGCAGGCTACTGATGGCGGGTCGTTCTGCTGGAATGTTTCTCCTGACGGATCGTGACTGATGAAGGCTGCGATTATGCCCCGGTTGCTGAATTCCATGGCATCAGGGGATATGATGGTAAAACGGTTGTATCCGACGGATAATTCGCGGTTTAGTTTACTTTTGTTCATGCCGGAACCTTGAATAAAGTCCTGATGGCTGTCTGCATCGTAAGGACAGTTGTCGACGGACGGACGATTGAGTATGGTAATTCCCGCGTCCAGTTCTTTTACTCCCGCCGTGTCGATGGAACCTCTGTCGATGAAATCCGGCGCTCCCAGCCCGTAATCCTGCACGTCTGCAGGGTCGATCTGTCCGCCCTGATCCGTATAGCCGGTATTGAAATCGTAATATCCCTCGATGACTGCCAGGTCTATCAAACCGCCGTCCCAGCCGGAAGTGGGGATTAAACTGTCGATGATAGTGTCCTGGTAATACCGGTTATCTCCGTACCCCGCATTTTTGTATTGCGCCAGGTATATATCGTTCAGGTATATCTTTGAAGGATCAAATGTCGGCGCCGGCGTCGGGGTCAAGGCTGATGTCGGAGTCGGCGTCGGCGTGGCCGTCGGCGGCCCTGAATCATGCCAGGTGACGAAAGGATTGCCCATCAGTATCTTATCGTCGACCGAGCGGAAAAAATAATGATCGTCGCCCCAAATAATGTCGGAATTGCGCATCTGGTAATATCCCTTGGCCAGATAATTATCCGGAGTCGCAGCCAGGCCTTGAATAAGCAATTCGTGGAATCCGGCGAAGAGTCCCGTGGACTGCGAGGAAGCAGAACCGTAAAAGGTTACGCACGCAGTGTTGTCCGCGAAAACCAGATTGTTGCCTATGCCCCGTTCGTAAGCCGGATTCGGTCCCGTGGTTCCCCGGAAATTGCCGTTGTTGCATCCGCTTGACGTTATGAAATTGGGGCAGCGGTCCTGCTGTATCAGGGATACGTTTTCATAATTAAAGGAGTTTCCGCCTCCGTGATAATATACGGCATCAGCTCCGCCGTGACAGAAAAGATGACAATATTTGAAAATGGTTTGATTCCACAAGTAAAACAGTTCGTCCACTTTAATATCATCGATGCTTCCATAGGGATGCTCATATGGCGTAAAGTCAAGACTTGCATTAAATCCTTCCCAGTCGCTCCCGTTCCAGTACCTCTCCTTGGTCAAATCCTGAGGATATATCCAGTAGGGAACGCCGGCGTATCCCCACATCAGGTCCTGGTCCGACGAATAAACACCGAAGTGCATTATCTGTTCCGCAGTGCGGCCGCCCGATTCCAACAGCAGGTTTATCCATTCCGAATTGAATCCCAGGTTGGTCATGTTGCTTCCGATATAAAGCATGGCGTCCTCTCCTTCTATCTGACCGGAATAGTAATCATCGAGTTTTTCCAGATATCCGTTCAGGTAGAAGCCGTGATCGCTCACATCCTCTGCAGGCGGTATCCACCAGGCCGTCCAGATTTCCGTCGCATTAGTCCACGGATCGGTGATGACCTGCTCAAAATGTCCGTCCGCCGGCGACTGGTCGATCCATTCCGCTTCAAAATCTTCATAATAGAACGGAGCAGGGTTTATGTCGCCGTTTCCGTGACGGTAGGTCGCATAAGGAATGGTCCCGGCCAGGATGGCTCCGCCTATGTCGTTCCCGCTGTAATAATATTCGTCATGGAGCATTTGTCGGACGTCCGACGGAGTATAAGAATTATAAAAATCATCGGCGATTATCTGAACGTCCACATTGAAACGGTCATCGACATGACCGACGTAAACGTCAAGATTATCAGCGATTTGATCATATACATCCGGCTCATTGTTGTTGACGAGAAACAGAACCGTTTCCGCATGCGCCGGACCGTTGAAAATAATAAACGAAACGATGCCGAAGATTAGTATTCGACAAAATTGCTGCATGATGTCTCTCCATACAAAATGCTTACTGAATTTAAAAAAAAAAGAGAACAAAGAGCCCGGCCGATTTAAGGCAACCGATCGCATGCAAGCAGACATAATGAGAACGGCTGAATCGGCGCACCTGTAAAAATTATGTGGAATAAATGGACAAAAGTCAAAAAATCGTGTCTGATCTAATGCGACTTACAGTTCATGAAAATCGGTCCTTCTCTTAACCGGGATAATCAGTGTTATCCGTATTGATCAAAAATGCATCTTTTGAGGTTTCAATTCGACAGAATCGCCTATCATTTTGTTTCGATTTCGATCCCGATACCGATTACTGAAACAAACGGTCAAAAGCTATGAAAAAAGCGTAACTCCGGTTTGATCAGTCCCGTGTTATCCGTATTTGAGGAGTCTTTGCAGGCGTCATCCAAAACACGATTTTTTATGGAATCGACAAAAACCCGGCGTTGCGCTGAAATGCGCATTCAGCAGACGTAATTTGCACAGAATTTTCCAAGAAAATTGGACAAACAGATTTTTTTTAAATAATCTTTTTTATGGACAAGGAACCTCGTCTGACGACGTATTCGATGCAGTGAGGGTAGGGTCTTCAGCGACGGATACGTTATGCGGTTCATGGAAAAAAATTCTAAAGGACGAGTAAAGGGTAAAGAATTCGGGAGGATTAAAAAATTGAAAAAAAGTTATTTTCCATTTTTGCTATGGACGATTCTGTTATTAATCGGGCCGGCGGCACACGGGTCCTGGATATCATTTGACGGTTATATTTCTTCAAAAGAGCAAATAAATGAATCGGTTGAGAGCGACTGGGAGCGTGTCGAATTGAAGATGTCCCTTTCCGGCGTTTCAATAGAGGCTATCGAACTGAAGGGGAAACGTTTCACGTATCTTGATTTCGATGAACGTACATACAAGGGAGAGATCGGAGCTCCCCGGATACCTGTATTAAGACGATATGTCGAGGTCCCGCGATATTGCAGAGTTGAACTTGAAGCAAGCGTAACGGAAGAGTCGGTCATTTCATTGAGCGAAGCGGGATATCCTTATCCTCTGGCGCCGGTTCAGCCGCCTGTTCCGAAGCTGCCGGGGGCTTATGAATCAATGCCGTTGGCGATGGACGAATCGATTTATGACCGTAACGAATATTTAAGTGAGAAGGGAGTGCGCATACAGGACGACGGAATCATGAGGGGCCGTCGCCTGATTGTTCTTGAAATAAATCCGTTATCGTATAATCCGGGTTTGAATTCGATACGAGTCGTGAAAGAGATAGAGATAAGTTTAGTATTAAAAGAGGTGGACCGGGAACAATCAATCGCGCACGCAGAGCGTTATCACAGCGTGCCTTTCGATCAATTGCTGTCAGAGCTCACAGTGAATCACGGTGATTTTTTAACTTATGATTTTCCGCCGGCGGCTCCGATAGGATATTTGATTATCTGCAGTCCCGGTTATCAAACGGCGTTGAATTCTTTTGTCGATTGGAAGACGCGGTGCGGGTATGAAGTTACGATAGAGGATGCGCCGGCGGGAGCGAGTACGACCACGATCAAGAATATCATATTGAATGCGTACCAGAGTTGGCCTAATCCTCCTGATTACGTTCTTCTGGCGGGCGATACGAATACCATACCGACATTTTCAGGCGATTCTTCTAATTCAGAGGATGATCTTCAGTATACGGAGCTGGAAGGGTCGGGATACTGGACGCCTGACGTAATGCTGGGGCGTTTTCCGGTCAGGTCGACGACGGATTTGAACAATGTGGTGGAAAAGGTATTGCAGTTTGAGCAGATGGGCATGCCGTCGACCGATTATTTCAAGGATTCGGTATGGCTGGCATCATACGATAATTATTCCATGGTTGAAGGCACGCATGAATGGTGCTGGAACAATCACATCCAACCGATAGACCCTTCGAACAACACTTACCATGCCGTGTATGAGCGCCTTGACGGGGACACTTCAGATT
Organism: uncultured bacterium; assembly: GCA_964619725.1. Taxonomy (GTDB): domain Bacteria; phylum CSSED10-310; class CAZUFC01; order CAZUFC01; family CAZUFC01; genus CAZUFC01. Next base: position 117,887 of record CAZUFC010000001.1, read on the forward strand.
TTGCTTCAAACGTTAATGCAGGTCGCGGGTTCGTCTGTTATTCAGGACATGGATACGGCAACGGATCAGGAACGTCCAGCATCCATTTCGTAAACTCGAACGTACAGGCGCTGACCAATCAGGATAAATACGGCCATGTGATGGTGCTGGCCTGCGGAACGAATCTTTATGAGCAGACGGTCTCTTTCGGCGAATGCTGGGTCTTGGAGGAGGACAAAGGATCGGTCTCCTACTGGGGAACGTCCGACAGCTCTTACTGGGATGAGGATGACATTAAGCAGAAAGAAATATACCGGTGTCAGCATCAGGACCTTCTGCACACGCTCGGCGCCATGTATTTCAAGGGATTAATCGAGGTGTACGATTCGGGAAGCGGTTCTGCCGGTTATTATTTCGATATATATAATCTTATGGGGGATCCGTCGGCCGATTTCGTCACTCGAATTCCACAGACGCCGGTCGTTACGCATGCCGACTCGGCGCCGCCTCAGGAGCAGTTCTTCCAGGTAACGGTGACGGTAGGCGGAACCGCACGCGCCGGAGCTCTCGTGGGAATAACCATGAATCAGACTTTACTGGGCGCAGGCTATACTAACTCATCAGGCGTCGCCTCCGTTCATATAAGTCCATCGGATGCGGGATCGGCTTTGATTACGGTGACGGGACATAACCTGGAGCCTGTTCAGTCGCCGCTGACGATCTCGGCGAGCGGTTGCGGCCAGTTAGCCCTGGATGCTTCCCTGTATGCTTGCAACGACATCATAACCATAACCGTGTCCGATGCTGATTTAAATCTGAATCCCAATGCTCCGGACAGCGCCCAGGCCGATATTTCTTCAAACAGCGAACCTGCGCCAGAAACGGTTATGTTGACGGAGACCGGCAACGACACAGACGTTTTCAGCGGCTCTATTCAGACTTCGACGACCCAGGGCGGTTCGGGGTACCTGCTGACGTCACACAACGATGTTATTACGGCGCATTACCATGATGAGGACTGCGAAGGCGAGCCGCTGGACCTGTACGCCGCGGCAGATGCGGATTGCCGGGGTCCGATGATCACAGGACCAGAGGCGAGCAATATCGGGGGAACCGTTGCGACTGTTTTCTGGTCGACGGATGAGCCGGCTGACGGCGACGTTTACTATGGAACGACGACCCCGCCTTCCCTGCATGCAGGCAATCCTCTGATGATGACGGATCACGAATTCACATTATCGGGCCTGACGCCGAATACGACCTACTATTATTACGTAGTCAGCGCCGATGCACTGGGTAACTCGACCACTGCAGACAACGGAGGCGTTTATTATTCTTTCCAGACTTCGGACAGTCTGTCCATACTGGTTATTGACGACGGCTCATCTTCCGCTGCAACCATCGTTTCACATCTCCAGACGCTGGGGAACATAGTGCAGATGGAAACAGCGGGAGGCACCAACCCTTCCGGATGGCCGGATTACGACTGTATCGTGTGGAGTTCAGGCGACAACGCCTCGCCGGTCAGTTCTTCCGGTTATCGATCTTCCCTGGAAAGTTACGTCGGCGCTGGGCATCCCTTGTGGATCGAGGGCGGAGAAACAGGCTATGATGCGATATCCTATCCGGGGTATCCGACCTTCGCTTCTGAAGTTCTCCATGCTGACGAATGGGAATCAGACAGCTCTGGCAATATAGCGGTCTACAATACGTCTCACCCACTGGTAACGGTCCCCAATGTCCTGCCTTCAACCATTTCTTGCGACTACAGCGAATACGGCGATCAGGATGCCGTAAGCGAAACAAGCGATGCGGCGCGGATATGTTCCTGGACCTCGGAAAGCGGATACGCGTCGATCATAGCTTACGACGTTGACGGAAATCCGGATAACGGCGGACAGATCGTTTTCACGAGTTTCGATCTAATCGAGACAGCCTCTGCCTCGCAGGAACCTATGATACAAAATATCATTCAATGGCTGACGGCCAGCGGACCTCAACCGACTCCGACCCATACGAAGACCCCCACCAGGACCCCGACCAGGACGCCCACAGCGCCGTTGACTTTCACTCCGACCATTACGCCTTCGCCGACTTCTACGGCCACACAATCCACGCCGGCAACGCCGACCGCAACTCCCACGCAATCACCCACCAGAACCGTCACCCGCACGCCGACCGATACCGCCACTCCTACCATTACGCCCACTTCGGAAACCTCGGATTGCTCTATACTTCTCGTGGACGACGATGACGATGATCCCGACGTTCGGACCTATTTTACCCAGGCACTGGATATCCTGGGTTATGACTATTACATATTTGATACGGGCGGCGGCTCCGGAAACGGCCCCGCATTGGCAATGATGAATAATTATGATGCTGTAGTCTGGTTTTCCGGTGATAAATACGGTTATGACGACCCGCAAGCCGGTCCTAACTCCCAGGATGAAAACAGCCTTGCCTCGTACCTTGACGGCGGAGGCCGACTATTCCTCGATTCCCAGGATTATTTGTACGACATGGGAATTACAAACTTCGGAGCCGATTACCTGGGCATATCCTGGCATCAAAACGATACGGCTGAGGCATCCTGGCTTTACGGCGTGCCGGGAGACCCGGTGAGCGGCGCCTACACAGGCGGGTTAAGTTTAAGCAATCCTCCGGGTTTTTACGAGTACGGCGATGTAATATCTATAGCGACAAGCGCTGATTCGCTCTTTCTGATTGACGGACTGAGCGGCGATACGACGTGCGCCAAAAAAGACGGCGGCGTTTGGCGCACCGTGTTTTTCAGCACGAGCTGGCTGCTGATAGCGCAAGATGACGAAACAGCAGGAAGAAACGTAATGCAATCCATCCTCTCCTGGCTTTGTCCTGACGCATCAACGCCGACCGTGCCGCCATCCCCTTCGCCGTCCAATACGCCGACTTTCAGCCCGACAAGTACGCCGACGGATCAGCCGACGCAAACCCCGACGATCAGCCCGACAAGAACGCCGACAAATATTCCAAGCCGTACGCCGACCTATTCGCCTACCGGAATGCCGACGAAAACAGCGACAGCTTCGTTCACGTCTGTCCACTCTGCTACGCCTTCGCCCACATCCACGATTGAGATCGCTCCCGTACCCGCCATGTCGCCGACCGGCTTACTTTTGACGGTCATTCTGCTCGCCGGCTTCATCGGAGCCGGAGTGAAAAATAGGACGAGAAGAACCCATTAGAAAGAAAACGGACCCCTTTCAATAGTTCGCTTCGGCATTACAACCAACACTTACCCATGGGTCTGATACGAAAAATTTCTATTAATTCCTTATTTTCTGAATTAAAGATTTTAGCTGAAAACCTGGAAACAGTTTTTTGAAATTGTCCTCGAAAGGAGACAGACATCTGACGACAAAATTTATTGCAAAAAGCGATACTAGAACCAACGATTACTAGAAAATGCAAAAACTGCCTATCGCTATCGCTCCTTTGACGGCAAGACTCAGAAAATTGAAGACCACTTTAAATCGTTTGGTCTTCTCTATCTCACGTCTATAGTTTAACTCAATTTTTCCTCAAATTTCTCATAAAAATTATAAGTCTCTAGCATTGTCTGTCAAGAAAAAAAATTCAGCAATTTCTTCTTGTTTAAAGCAATCACAGTCATAAGAGTAACGCCGCCGACTCAGCTCTAAAAAACAAGGCTCTTGCACCCCCTCTCCATTCATGGAGAGGGGGTCGGGGGGTGAGGTTTGTCACTCCGCCAAGATTATTTAAAAAAAACCTTCTCTAACTCGCCCGACTCCCTCAAGCCCAGATGACGTATCCCGGAATGAACGGCGAGACCAGGTTGTCGTGTTTGGGGAGGACTCTCACGGTATATCCGTGAAGTCCGCTTCTCTGGCAATCGCTTTCTGTCTGGTAGATATAAGCGCCGTCTATTTCCTGTTTTTGCGGCGTCATGGGTCTGGCTGCCGCATCTTCTATGTCGCCGGAAGGGTCTATCTGGCCCTGGTATAGTTCTACTGATACGTCTTTGGGTTCGAGGCTGCCGAGGTAAACTTTGATTTGGACCGTGAATCTGTCGTCTACTTTAACTTCATTAATGGAATCGTTGTGGATGGGTTCAAGACGGATTTCGGACCAGTGTTTTTTTATGTGTTCTTTCCAGGTCGCCAGTTCTTTAGCGGCTTTCATATTGTCCTGCAAGAGTTTCTGATAGTGTTGAGCTGCCGGGAAATAGTGCATTTTGGTGTATTCGCTCAGCATGCGGTGGGTATTGAAGTATCCGCAAAGATTTTGAATGGAAGATTTCATGCGATTAATCCATTGCCTGGGCAGGCGGTCGGCGTTGCATTTATAAAATGCAGGGACCACTTCTCTTTCCAGCAGATCGTAAAGGGCTTCAGCTTCAACTTTATCCTGGACTTTCTGATCTTTGTAGGTTTCTCTTCTTCCGATAGCCCATCCGAATTCCGGCTGATAAGCTTCATCCCACCATCCGTCGAGAATGCTGAGGTTCAGAACGCCGTTAGCGGTGGCTTTCATGCCGCTGGTTCCGCTGGCCTCTCTCGGGCGAAGGGGAGTATTAAGCCAGACGTCGGCTCCCTGGACCAGATACCGGCCGACGGTCATATCGTAATCTTCCAGCAGGACGAGTCTTCTGCGGAACTCTTCGCAACGGGCCAGGTCGACTATTTTTTTAATGAGCATCTTGGCGGGATGGTTTTGCGGATGTGCTTTACCGGCGAATATGATCTGAACGGGACGTTCCGGGTCGTTCAGTATGCCGGCGAGTCTGGTGGGGTCCTGCAGGAGGAGGGTGGCTCTTTTGTATTCTGCGAAGCGTCTGGCGAATCCGATGGTGAGGGCTTCCGGGTCCAGTATTTCTTCCGCAGTTTTCAGTTCGTTGGGCGATGCGCCTCTTTGAAGCAACTGCTTTTTCAGGTGTCTCCGGCTGAATGAGACGAGTCGTTCACGTCTCCGTTCATGCGTTCGCCATAATTCTTCCGCTGCGATTTGTTCAACGTGTTTCCATACGGAATGGTCCGCTGGTTCGTCCCGCCATCGGGGACTGAGGTACCTGTCGTATAATTCTTTCATATCCCGGCTTATCCAGGATTGAAAGTGAATGCCGTTGGTGACGTGTCCGATAGGAATTTCCTTCTCAGGAACATCCGGCCATAATCCTTTCCACATTTTTCGGGTTACCTCGCCGTGAAGCCTGCTGACTCCGTTGCTGTGAGCGGCCAGACGCAGAGCCATTATGGTCATGCAAAAAGGTTCGAGGTCGTCCGATGGTCTTTCGCGACCTAGAGACAGAAATTCGTTCCGGCTCAGTCCGACAGCCTTTATGTATCCCCGGAAATAATTTTCCATAAGCTGCGGGGAAAAGTAGTCCTGCCCGGCCTCGACAGATGTATGAGTGGTAAAGACCAGGCCCGCTCCTGCGGCTTCCCTGGCTTCAGAAAAAGTCAGGTTTTCTTTTTCCATGAGTTTCCTGATGCGTTCAAGAGCGAGAAATACGGAATGTCCTTCATTCATATGGTATACCGTGGGTTCAAGACCCAATGCTTCCAGCGCCCTGTAACCGCCTATTCCAAGCACGATCTCCTGTTTGATCCGCATCTCCCGATCGCCGCCGTAAAGCTGATCCGTTATGTCTCTATCCTCCTGACTGTTCTCCGCTATATTCGTATCAAGCAGAAACAACGGCACCCGGCCTACGTTGACTCGCCATACCTGTATGGTCACAGAACGTCCCGGAAGTCTCACTTTTACTTTAATGGGCGTTCCATCATAATTTTTCTGGAGTGAAACGGGAAGGTTAAAAAAATCATTGTTCTCATAAGCTTCCTGCTGCCAGCCGGCTTCGTTGAGGTACTGACGAAAGTACCCCTGCTGATAAAGCAAACCGACTCCTACCAGCGGAATACCCAAATCGCTGGCAGACTTCAGATGGTCCCCGGCCAGAACTCCCAATCCTCCCGCAAAAATGGAAAGACATTCCGTTACGCCGAATTCCGCTGAAAAATAGGCGACAAAAGGCTTTTTAACATCGGGAAAAAGCTTCTGAAACCAGGAGGGACTGCCGTTTAAATATCCGTCCAACTCATGAAGAACACGGTTCATATGCGCCAGAAAACTCTCGTCCGTAGCCGCCCTTTTAAGTTTTTCCTGATCAATTGTCCCCAGCATCAACACCGGATTATGCTCCGTCGTCTCCCATAAAAATCCGTCCAGACGCCTAAAAAGCTCTATAGTCTCATGGTGCCAGGCCCAGCGTAAATTGTAAGCCAGCTTCCTTAACGGCTCCAATTCCGGCGGCAACTTCGGTACGGCCTTGAATGTGTAAATCGGCTTCATAACAGAATGTCCTCCCTTTTCCTTTCATTTCGAAATGCGCTTATAATACAGTGGCGAACCTTAAAAAGCGTCATTATAATAATGGGCATTCGACCCGGCGTACCCGAAGGCGATACGGCGAAATTCGAATGCCTTACCGCTTCAATTATTTCTAATTCAATTCATAACATCGATTGGCTTTCGTGAGTCGACTAATCCACGACAAACCCCCCATCATTTTTAACTTTTTTTTTTACATTTTGCAAATTAGATTTTCTCCAGAATTTCAACGGCGGAACGGACATATTGAGGGCAATTCCTTGCATAGAGGTTTTGTTCCGAGGCCTTGCACCGCCCTTGTGCCGTACTGACGTCAGCTCCGAGTAATTCCCGGCAGAGAAGAGAACCATGTCGCTCCTTGAATTTTTCGATAAAATATTCCATCGCGTCGTAAGCCTCTTTTTCGACGGCCTGATTCTCCTTTTCCTTCAAACCCGATTTTAAGCCTATGACCATAAATGCGCCTGTGACGGCGCCGCATGTTTCAGCCTGGCGAGCCATCCCGCTCCCGAAACCTGATGCAATGTGCAGAGCTTTTTCCCGGGGAAGTTCCGTTTCTTCGGCGAAGACCGACAAGACGGATTGGGAACAGGCGTATCCCTTCATGAACATTTCTTCTGCTTCGTCTTTTTTGTTTTTCATCGTTTTCCTTCTGACTTTTTGATTCCAGTGTAAATATGAGCTGCCCCCCAGGTAAGCGGGTATTTTAATACGCCGGCGAAACCTGCTTCTTTCATGTTTTCAATAAAAAGGTCCGGTTCGGGAAACGATTCTATGGACCTGTTAAGATAGCGGTAAGCGCGATAATTGCCTGTAACGAATCCGCCGATAAGGGGCATGATGTATCGACAGTAGAGGAGATAAGGAATTTTCAGCAGCCGTTTTTCGGGAATTGAAAGTTCCAGCACGGTCAGGCGACCGTTATTTTTGAGCGTTCGAAAAGCCTCTTTGAGAAAACGAAGCCGGTCAGATATATTTCGAATGCCGAATGAGATGATGACCGCGTGGAAAGCATTGTCGGAGAAGGGCATATCGATGGCCGAAGCCTTTACGAGTTCGATACTGTTTTCTTTTTTTACCCATTGGATTTTTCTTAAGGCGACACGCAGCATCCCGCATGAGACGTCAATTCCGACCGCTGTTTGGAACCCGGAATTGCCGCTGCAGCATGCCCTCAACTGTTCTGCCGTGCCTGCCGCTGCATCCAGAAGTCTCCCCTTTCCGTATAATTCCAGAGTTTCGGACGCCAGACGACGCCATATCCCGTCCAATCCCAGGGAAATAATGCGATTCAAAAAATCGTAACTTTCAGCAATATCGTCAAACATTTCTTCTGTATCGTTCACGAGGAAACCTTTATTTAAGCAACTCGGCTTTTTTCTGTCAGGCGGCATTCGTTCGTCCCTCTCAAATTTCCGGCGGGCTTTAATAATCAGCAAAGAAGCGCCGCCGGCGACACTATATTAATCTTATCCTTATTCTTTCTCTAGTTTCTGTCCATAAACCTGAGCGCCTGTCCGGCGCTGAAATTTTATTCGAGATTCGAGTTAATGAACAGGCGCTAATCAGAAGAGATTGGCAAAAATCGCAGCCTTTATTCTATCACTCGGGGATTCGACTTTTATCAAATCCTGTGGTATATAGGCTTTTTAGAGGCCTTAGAGCCGGATAGAAACGAGTTGATCGAGTTAAAAGGAAGGGTTGAAGAAATCGAAAAAAAGGTGATTTTCGGCAACAGGCGAATAAGGGGCGATGAGAAAATGAGGGAAGATAAAAGAGGACGGACGCTGCAGATTATTTCAATATATTTGATCGTATGGGGATTATGGACATACGTTTCGCCCGGCGCTGCGGCATACATTGACGGAACATTGGTCGATGAGAGCTGGAATGAATTTTCTACGGGATTCTGCAATCGACGTCTCATTCACAAGAGTTCGGTAGGCGATATTGATGTATTAATGGTTTATTCAGCGAACCAGAATAATTCGCCGCCGTATAATGCAAAGGTGATACGGACGACGGATTCCGGCGACAACTGGGAATTGTTGCCGGACCCCGGCATAGTTTTGCAGGGGAACAACAAGGGAATATGCATGGCAGGCGATTCCGAAGATAAAATCCATGTAGTATGGCATGCCTGGGAGACAGGCGATTCCGGACATTTCTATCATAAGGAATATTCCGCCGGCGCCTGGACATTGGCGACGCGTTTGTCTGAGAATGCGGAAAAAGGCGGACGAACGATAGTGACGGCGACAGACAGTCAGGACGATTTGCATGTAGCCTGGCAAAACGAATCATTCGGCAAAACATATTACAGAAGGCGCACAGGCGGATCATGGCAGCCCATTGTGATTTTAGGCGCGTTGGGACCTCAGACAGCGATAGCCGTCGACTACAACGATGATATTCACATAGTCGGCGGATACAGCACGAACAACACATTGCGGTACAGGAAATGCACAGGAGGTTTGTGGGGAGATATAGAAACCATAGATGAGGAAGGAGCCCCGCGCCACGCTTCTCTGGCCGTCGATTCGAATAATGAGCCTCATATAGCCTGGACCGGCGACGGTTATGAACTGACGTGGAAGATTTTTTACAGCGTAAGGCGAGAGGGAGAGTGGACGGGGCGGCAACTTCTTTCACATCCGGCGGTGGATTGTCAGGAATCTTCCATAGGCATCGACGGAAATGATGACGTTTATGTAATATACAACCGAATCCCCGATTCAAAATCAGAGAATACGGAATTATGCCTGAAGAAGAAAATCGGCGATGAATGGACTCATCAGGTCAGACTGACGGACAGCGAATACGGTTCTTTCGGCGCCCAGGTGCGGTGGTCGGCTTTTCCGGAGTCCAACAGGATTTCGGATGCGGAGGACCTCGATTTTGTGTGGACGCAGCGGACAGCGACCGGGCCTGTTAATCCCTTTCCGGTTATGTTTTATCACGGCGATTTAGTCATACCGACGATCACGCCCACGGTAGAACAATCGCCCACTGCAGCCCCGACGACGACTCCTGCGGCTTCACCTTCTCCGCAAACCCCAACGGAAACACCGCCTTCATCCACACCCACTCCTGATCCTTCCCCCACTCAGATCAATCAGGGGCCGTTCATCATGGCCGCCGGCTATATGGGGACCTATCTGGACGGCTCAGGCGGCGGAACTTTGACTGTGACCGCGTATATCAAAGACCCGGAAAACGATGCCGTGGAGAGATGCGCGGTTTATTACGGCGGCCAACCCGCCGGCCTGGAGGAAGAATTCGCCCACAACGAAGGAGAAATAATATGGAATTACGGTCCTGTGGAACTGAGCGGCGGATTGAATCCGGGTGAATTTTTACTTGAGCTCATAGCCTGGGATGAAAAGGGCGAAATGAGCGGCGTGTGGCCTTATTTCAATTCAGGACTGCCGGAAATTCATACTTCTGTTCCCCCCTGGTATGCCGGCGAGTTCTCCGGTCCTAAATCGGGAAACCAGCCTGTCGTCAACCTGGCAGGATACTGGGACAGTTCATGCGATGAAAACGGCGGAGAATTGACGCTGATCGCCCTGGCATCCGATCCGCAAGGACTTGACGATATTGAAAGGGTCAAACTCTTTTATGAAGGAAATGAACTGGACGTTGAACTTCTTGATGACGGTCAGAGCGGTGATCTGGCTGCCGGTGACGGAGTTTACGGCTTTCAGGCTTCGATTCCGCCCGATGCCTTGCCGGACGGACATTATCTGTTGGAAATCGCCGCTTTCGATCGTAACGGAGAATCCAGCGACTTATGGCCGTATATCGTTATTCACCGCCCTCAAACACCCCCTCCAGATCAGACGCCGACAAATACCCCGCCCGTTCAGATCACCTCTACTCCCACGCCCGACGCCACCGGTCTGCCGAGCCTCAGCGATTGCATTGCCGCCGCTCCGCTGTCTCACGATTTCGGATTGATCTGGGTCGGAGAAGCTGGTCCCGTCGAAACCATTACGACCATATCAAATAACTGCGGTTACGCCGTTCGATTAAGCATATCAGTTGACGGGGAACCTCATTTCGAGCTGGTCGATCCTGCGGAATGCCTTGATGAGTGCCTACTGGAACCGGGCGCTGACCCCATGACGGTCCGCATGCGTTTTACTCCGCAGGAATGCGGTGCAATTTCCGGAACGCTCTATCTGAACTTTAAGGCTCAAGGGCAGGACAATTACGTTATTACCCTTCAATTGACGGGTATCGGTCGCTGTGTATAAATACCTTTCGCTTTTTTCAAAAGTAAAAAATTCTTTTCTTGACTCACTGATTCGTTTATGATTATTTTGACCTCCCGTTCAGCGTTTGATTGAACGGGATGCAGGGACATACCAGTTTTGTTTATGCAGATAAGGCAAAATTAATTTTCAGCCGGCAATTAAATTTCAGAGTTTATAAAAATGAGGCTTATCAGAAAGGAACAGTAAAATGAGTTTATTGGCAGACGTCAACAGAGATTATGGGATAATATTGGAACAGACGGACCCGGTTTCCCAGATGAAGAAGTTTGAATCGCAGATGGCGGAAAAGAAGATGTTCATGGAAGGAAAGCTGTTTCCTTCTTTTTTGAAACCTTATTTTGTTGAAAAAAAGGACAGACCTTTATTTGATCGCGTGACTAAAGGACTGATTTCTTCATTGAACAAAATCGGTGATGCTTATTTCGATGAAGGACGGTTCAAGGAACAGATAAGATTATCCGGCAGAACTTTGGACCTGGCTTCGCTCAATTTCGGATATCCCGGCCATCAGATCATCAATAGACTGGACGTATTTTATATTCCGGAAACGCAGGAACTGAAATTGCTCGAATACAACTGCGGCGATCCCAGCGGCATGGGATGGCACGATCAGATGCTGGACATGTTCCTGGGCATGCCGGCGATAGCGAAACTGGGCGAGATGTATGATTTTGAAACCGATCATCTGGTAAAGTCTCATTTCCGGATATTCTTCAGAAAATACCGGCAATGGTGCAACAATAAAGGGATCAAACCCCAGGAAAAACCCAATATAGCTTTCGTTTGCAAACGCGATTCCACGGTCCTGGGTGATTTCCTGGCTTTCGTCGATTTTTACAACGAGATGGGCTATAACACGCAATTCGGCGATCCCAGAGATTTTCAATACGACGGAAAGAAACTCTCATTAAAAGGCCATGCCATACAATTAATTTACAGGGATGCAATCGACGACATCATACTCGATCCCTACTGGGACGACAGCCAACAACTCGTCCAGGCCCTGCGCGACAACGCGGTATGTTTCATTAACCCCGTCAGCGCGGCAACCGGCGATTTCAAAGCAGTCCTGGAGATTCTGACCGATCCTCAGTATGACGAAATGTTTACCGATGAAGAAATTGAAATTCATCGCAATAACATTCCCTGGACCAGAACCCTCGCTGACGTAAAAACGAAATACGACGAAAAGGAAATAGACCTGGTTTCTTTCGTTCGGGATAACAAGGACAACCTGGTACTGAAGCCGAGCGACGGATACGGCGGTTTCGGCGTGCTGGTCGGTAAAACTGCAGGGAATGAGGAATGGAACGATCTGATAGACAAATCGCTGACTGAGGACATAATCTATACGGTGCAGGAATTCGCCAATATTCCGCAAGAGGACTTTCCCGTTATAGAAGATGGCGAATTTAAAGGCTTTTCGCCTAAAAACGTCAACATCAATTTCTGGTCTCATGACGGCGAATTCGCCGGGGCTTTCGTCAGGGCAGCCGAAGGCAGCGTTATTAACGTACACCAAGGCGGAGGAATGGTTCCGGTTTTCTTCGTTTCCAAAAAATAACCGGTTTAAACCGCAGTTACACTTCTTTCAAAACTTTTGACAGCCTGTTTCAGTCATCAGGGTCAGGATCGATATCGAAACAAAATGATGGGAAATTCCCTCGAATTGTAACCTCAACCTCAAAAGACCCTTTTTTGATCAATTCCGATTTTATGGACAGGCGCTGCGCTCTATTTCTTTTCCTGGCACGGGCGCACTTCGCAGGGTTCTTCTTTTCCGCAGCAGGGCGAATTACGGGTGCAGGAGTTGTCGAACGTGTGATTGCTGTGATGATCCACCGAATAAAAACCCGATCCTTTGAAAATAATGCCGCTGCCTGTCCCGATCAGACGTTTGACGTGTTCTCCGCATTGAGGGCACGTCTCCAGCGGTTTTTCCGTAATATATTGCCATTTTTCGAATTGATGTCCGCAGCTTTCGCATTTGTACTCATAAGTAGGCATAACGATTCACCTCCAAAAAGCCGAAAGGATTATACTCCTTGTTTGAAAAATTACAAGTTTAAGTTTTTCGGCGCTGAAGGGCAGCGTCTGCAGGCATAAAACCACCTGTGATTTTTTTCACGACTCACTTGACTTAACTGAATTTTATATGTTAGTTTCCGTTTGATTTACGCTGATTAGGGGATGCAGAGAGATTTGAAATTGAGTTACACAGGCAGAAGAAAATGAAATAGGAGGTGAGAATGATACGAGTCAAAATTCATGGAGGGAAAGGTTATACGCTGAGTGAGCCGGCGCCGGAAGAAGCGATTCAGAAAATGCCTTTGCCTTCCGAAGTGCAAATTCCCATCTCTTTTGGAGCATCCGAAGAACATCAGCCTCTGGTACTGGCCGTCGGGGATCAGGTTAAGACAGGAAGCATATTGTATCACCATAAGGAAGAATTGTGTGCTCCGGTCCTTTCTTCCGTTACGGGCGAGATTACGAGAATAGAGGATTTTCGATATCCTGAGTATGGTCGTATGTTGTCGTTAACCATAAGCAGAGCTGGTGAAGAGGAGTATGACGAAAGGTTGTCGAGTTTGAGCGATTATAAGAATGCGGAACCTGAAAAAATCGTGCGTCATATGATGGATATGGGAATTGAGTTGGGAGCTTGTATGGACAGAGCGCCGTCATCGGTCGTAAGGCCGGAGGAGGAAGCTGAAAAAGGTGCGGACGCACTTGATGTACCCTCCTTGACATCTTTAATCGTTAATGGTTGCGATCTGCAGGCCAACCGCAATATCAGGAAGCGGCTGTTGCTGGAACGGAAGGATTTATCAGAGGGAATAGAGGTTTTAAAGCGAATTTTCGGAAGCGAAGACGTTATTTTGACGTTACCGGCGGGAGCGAACGACGTCAAAGAAGCGGTACGGACGAACGGACTCCCCGATGAAGTAAAAATTATTGAGATTAAAAACGTTTATCCTTATGCTCATCCCAAACTGCTCATAAAGGCGGCATTGGGAAAGGAAGCGGACGATTACGGTCTTTCAGTCGGCGCCGGCGTGATCGACGTAGAGACGGCGCTTGCGACGCTGGAAGCGGTAAGGGACGGCAAACCGGCTGTTGAGCAGTATATAACGGTTTCCGGTGACGGCGTAGGCAAACCTGCGAACCTGGCCGTGCGCCGCGGTACGAGGTTAAAAGAAATTCTTGAGTTTTGCGAGTATGCCGACGGCAGGAAAAGTAAAATAGTATTCGGCGGACCCATGAAAGGCGTTTCTCAGTACAACATTGAGACTCCTGTGACTGAAGGAACACAGGCCATATGGATACAGGATGAGAAGAAGGTTTTTCATTCTTCGTATGAGCCGTGTTTTTCGTGCGGGGAATGCGTTTACGTATGTCCAATGCGGCTTATGCCGAATATGCTGGGGCGTTTTTGCGAATTCGATCAATTCGAATGGGCGGAAAGCGCGTATGATCTGACGGCGTGCATTGAATGCGGGTGTTGCGCTCACGTCTGTCCTGCCAGGCGACCGATGGTACATTTTTTCAAACTTGGTAAACGTGAATTGGCCCGATTAGCGGAAAAGAGTATGTCATTATGAATACAGCAAACGAAACAAAAAGCGCACAAGGCGCCTTGACGCAAGGCGAACCCCGGAGGGTCGTTTCATTCGGACCCCACGTATGGGTAAAAAAACACGTCGACAGGATGTTGCTTTTTACGCTTCTGGCATTGATCCCGACGTTGTTTTTTTCATTCTATTATTACAGGCTGGGAGCATTAAAAGTCATTCTGATTGCAGTAGTAACGGCCGTCGTTTTGGAAACGGCAGTGCAAAAGCTGATGCGCCGCCCCGTTAAGCTCAAGAATGGGCAATTGATCACCACCGCGCTGATATTCGCTTTTTTGCTGCCGGCTACGACTCCGTGGTGGGTTGTTCTGATCGGCTCTGCGGTTATGGTGATAGCAGGCCGGATGTTGTTCGGCGGATTTCCTTATTATGTCTTCAATCCTGCATTAGCGGGATGGGCTATGGTAAGGCTTTCCTGGGGAGATTATTTGAAGGAATTTCCTGCTCCGTTTTCTCTGGACATTTCAGAGACGCCGATGCAGATATTAGGAGAATACGGCGTAGACGGGCTGATGGGATTCGACGTAACCAATATGGCTTTGTTAAAGGGAGCGTTTCCCGCTGCACTGGGTACTATCGCCATTCCGGCGATCATCGCAGGGGGGATTTTCCTGATCGTTACGCGCACGATCAAGTGGAAAATAACGGCATCTTTTTTGGCGTCCGTATTTATTTTCGCCTGGATACTGAAAGCGGCGAATCCTGACGTTCAACCCGGTCCCGTGTTTCACCTGTTGACCGGAAGCGTAATGCTGGCGGCGTTTTTCATCGTAACGGACCCCTGCTCGACTCCCGTAACGCTGTGGGGGCAAATTTTATTTGGTATTCTATGCGGAGCGATAACTATGGTGATAAGGAACTGGGGAGCGTATGCGGACGGAACGATATTCGCCGTATTGATAGTCAATATGACGACTCCGCTTTTAGACAGAATTAAACGAAAAACGTTTGGAAGGAGGTAACTGCGGTGCCTGATACAGTACGAATGGTTCTTGTGTTGACTTTGATTTGCGCTGCATCTGCATTGGCCTTAAGCGCTGTAAAGCAGGTTACGGAAGATAAAATCGCTTATCAGGAATTGAAGTTCGTCAAGGGACCGGCTGTCCGCGCTGTTCTGGAAGGCGCTGATAATGATCCTATCCAGGACCGCGCCGATAACCTCACATTGACGAGCGCCTCCGGAGAAACAGTTAATAAAACCGTATTTCCTGCGAAAAAAAACGGAAAGGTCTCGATGGTGGCATTTGAGGTATCAAAGAGCGGTTATCATGGAGACGTTACCATTATGTTGGGTATAGATGTGGAAACGGATAAATTAAGCGGCGTTCGCGTGACCGGACATACGGAAACTCCTGGATTGGGAGCCCGAATAACGGAGCCGGATTTTTATGAGCAGTTTGCGGGATTGAGCAAGGCCGAGGCGTCGTTGTCTTCGGAAGGCGGCGATGTGGATGCGGTAACAGGGGCGACTATTTCCTCGGTCGCGGTAACCGGAGGAGTGAAGTATGGTCTTGAGCTTTACCTGGAAAACAAGGAAACTATTTTAAATAAAACATCGTAAGGAGCTGCCGATGGCATCAACGCTGACGAAGGATTTTACAAAAGGATTATGGAAAGAGGTGCCGCCTTTTCGGCTGGTGTTGGGTCTGTGTCCTGTTCTGGCTGTGACGACTGCGGCGTTTAACGGCCTGGGCATGGGTCTGGCGACCACTTTCGTGCTGACCTGTTCAAACACTATCATTTCTATTTTAAGAAAGCTTATTCCCCGAAAGGTCAGGATCGCTTCTTACATCGTTGTGATCGCCACCTTCGTGGTCATCACCGAACTGGTCATGCACGCTTATACCTATAAACTGTATGAAGCCCTGGGAATATTCATCCCGCTTATCGTGGTCAATTGCATTATCCTGGGCAGGGCCGAAGCCTTCGCAAGCAAAAAACCGGTCATCAATTCCATTGCCGACGGACTCGGAATAGGACTCGGTTTCACGGCTTCGCTTACTCTCCTGGGCGCCATTAGAGAAATAACAGGAAACGGAACCCTGTTCGGCGCTTCCCTCTTCGGACCGGACTTTGAACCTTTCACCTTCATGGTCCAGGCCCCGGGCGCCTTCGTCTGCCTGGGAGCAGTCCTCGGACTCATGAACATGATAAGCAAAGATTAAATCTGCGAAAGCATTAGTCTTATGAACCATACCAAGGGAGAATAAAATAAATGGAACACTCCTCCTCACTTCAGGATTATATGATATTACTGTTGAGCGCCATGTTGATTAAAAACGTCCTGCTGGCCAAGTTTCTGGGGCATTGTCCTTTTCTGGGGGTTTCCCGGAGAATGGAAACGGCTGTGGGAATGAGCATGGCCGTCGTTTTCGTTATGACGATGGCAGGCATGATAACCTGGGTTGTCCGGCGTTTTTTACTGGAACCTTTCGACCTGACATACATGCAGACCATCGCTTTCATTCTCGTTATCGCTTCACTCGTGCAATTCGTGGAATTGTTTCTTCAAAAAACAATCCCGGCGCTTTATAAAGCCCTCGGCATCTTTCTGCCGTTGATTACCACAAACTGTGCTGTGCTCGGCGTGGCTCTCCTCAACATTAACGAAAATCACGACTTTATTAAAACCGTCGTTTTTTCAATCGCCTCCGCCATTGGATATGGCTTGGCTCTGATACTGTTTGCGGGATTACGGGAAAAATTTGAGGTCAGCGATATACCGAAGCCTTTCAGGGGGACGGCCATCGGCCTGATTACCGCCGGAATGATGTCTATGGCTTTTATGGGATTCGCCGGACTTGTGTGATGTGATATAATCAATTTTGACGGGCAGAAGAAATCGTTCATTCTGCTCTGACTAGAGATAAAAAATGAGAAAAAAAGAGAATCGTTCACAAGGAGGGACCTTTTAATGGGTTGGGCAATTTTAGTTCTTGCCGGTCTTGGGTTGGCTGCGGCTGCAGTTCTGGCGGCGGCATCCAAGATATTTTATGTTTATGTCGACCCTAAAATAGAAGCGGTAGAAGATGCCCTGGCGGGCGCCAATTGCGGCGGATGCGGAGCGCCCGGATGTTCCGCCGCTGCTGAAATGATCGTGGCGGGCAAGTTGCCGGTGACGGCATGCGTGGCCGGCGGTGAAGAAGTTGCTGAAGAAGTGGCTGCTGTAATGGGCGTCGAAATGGAATTCAAGGAACCGGAAATTTCCGAATGCGGTTGCCGCGGCGGAGTTTTACAGGCTGACAGGATATACGAGTATTCGGGAGTAAAGGATTGCAGGGCGGTCGACATGCTGGCTGAAGGAGACAGCATATGCACGACTTCATGCCTGGGTTACGGAACATGCGTCCGGGCCTGTCCTTTCGATGCCATGACTCAGGGCGAAGACCTTCTGCCTAAAATAGATTTTACTCGCTGTGTGGGTTGCGGCGTGTGCGAGGAAATTTGTCCTCATGATGCGGTCAAACTGGTTTCGGAGTCCAGGAAGCTTCTGCACTGGCTGGAGAAGGACGAATGTTCGGCGCCCTGTCAAACGAAGTGTCCCGCACAGATAGACATACCCAGTTATATCTTTCATATTCGGAATAAACGTTATGCGGATGCCCTTGACGTTATTCGCGAGCATAACCCGCTGCCCATAACATGCGGTTATGTGTGTCCGCATCCCTGCGAAGAGGTCTGTCGCCGATTGAATGTGGACGAACCGGTAGCGATTAACGATCTGAAGCGGTTTGTCGCTGACTATGAGCTTGACGACAAAGGAAAGTCCATGGCGGGAAGGTTGTCCGTTCTTCCTGACACAGGCAAAAAGGTAGCAATAATGGGCGGCGGACCCGCCGGGTTGTCGGCGGCTTATTTTTTGAGACGGTTAGGCCATTCGCCCACTATCTTTGAGCGTATGCCGAAATTAGGCGGAGCCCTCGAATACGGCATACCGGAATACAGATTGCCTAAAGCTCGCCTGGCCAAGGAAATTCAGGGAATTTTGGACCTGGGCGTCGAAACGCGTCTGCAAACGGAATTAGGCAAGGATGTAACTATGGAATCGCTCAAAGAAGAAGGTTTCGACGTTTTTCTCCTGGCGGGAGGCACTCCGACCGGATTCTACAGCGGAACGGAGGGCGAAGACCTGGAAGGTATTCTCCTGGGCATTGATTTCCTTCGCGATTATGCTCTGGGAAAAGACGTGCCGCTGGGCGAAAGAGTGCTGGTAGTCGGCGGCGGCAACGTGGCTGTTGATGTCTCGTTGACGGTTAAAAGACTGGGCATTCCCATCGTTTATCAGGCCAGCCTGGAAGACAGGTGGACCATGCCGGCATGGGAACATGAGATTCAGGACGTCCTCGTCCAGGGCGTCAACCTTATTCCGACCTGGGGACTAAAGAGATTTATCGGCAAAAACGGCAAACTCACAGCCGTAGAAATGCAAAGATGCGAATGCGTGTTTGACGAAGAAGGCCGGTTTAATCCTCAGTATGACTGCGATCAGACTATGAACATCGCCATCGACAACGCCTTGATTACTATCGGACAGGGAGTCGATACCGAATTCATGAAGTCGCATCCCATTTTGAAAAATGTCCTGGACAGTCGAGGAAAAGTTGATATCGATAGCGCCACCATGCAGACGAATGTCGATTACATTTTTGCTGCAGGCGAAATCGTAACCGGACCGGGGCTGGCGATTGAAGCCATTGGCGCCGGAAGAAAAGCAGCCGTCAATATTCACCGGTATCTCACCATGGAGCAACCCGGTAAAGTCGAACCTTTGCCGCGGCTGCTGGGTCAAATTCGTGATTATGCCGATGAGGAAGAACTGGCCGAAATTCCGAAGGAGGAAAGACAGAGAGAACGAAGATTACCCCCGGAAAAACGTCAGGGATTCGACGTCGTGAACCTCGGTTTCACGGAAGAACAGGCTTTGAAAGAAGCCGGCAGGTGTCTTCAGTGCGGGATGTATTGCTTCATTAATCCCCGCACGGGTCATGAGAAAGACGGCAAACAGAGCGAAGCGGAAGGAACTGCTCATAGAGAGCGCATGAGCAAAGTGTAATAAGCAAGGCTAATTTGATTTTTCAGCCGATGAAAGAAGGCGGTCAATGCGCTGTTGACCCATAACCGACCGCATTACTTCGAAACGCTTGAGAAAATAGCGGGAAAGATAAGACCTGCCATACGCCGGCCCGAAATTTGCTTAACAAGTTGACCTGTCGGCGCGAGGGAAGAACCCGGCTGTCCGACAATGAAATTCACACCGGATCAGGGAGATTGATATTGGAAGTTAAAACAAAGTTTTTCAAAAGCCTGGGGGCAAAACTCGTATTGTCCGTCGGACTTATACTGGTTATTTCAATCGCTGTTTTTGCCGTAGTGAACACAAAAGATCAGCGGGATCAACTGATCAATCAGGTGATAACCGGGGCCAATCAGTTTTCCGATACGGTTATGAGCAGCACCTGGTATTACATGCTGAAGGTGGAAAGGGACGACATTCATCGCATCATCGATTCGATAGGAGATCAGGAGGAGATAGACGATCTTCGTATTTTCAATAAAGAAGGCGTCATTATGTTTTCTTCTATCGAAGATGAGAGAGGCCATAAAGTCAATCTTCAGGCGGAGGCGTGCTATGCGTGTCATGCCAGGGAAAAGCCGCTGGAAAGACTGTCCACCCCGGAAAGGACCCGGATATACCGTAAACCCGACGGCGAGAGAGTTCTCGGGATGATCACCGCCATTTATAATGAGCCTGCCTGCTATAATGCGGCTTGTCATGCGCATCCCAAGAATAAACAGGTATTGGGCATTCTCGATATCGTCATGTCTCTGACCGACGTAGACAAAAAAATCGCCGGAAGCCGCAAAAAAATCTGGCTGTTCGCTTCCATGGAAATGCTGGTCATCTCCTTCATTATCGTGGCTTTTTTGCATACATCCGTCGTAAAACCCATCGGAAGATTGGTCAGCGGCACACAAAAAATCGCTTCCGGCGATCTGACGACAAGAGTCAAAATTAAATCAGCCGACGAATTCGGCGTCCTGTCGGACTCGTTTAATCAAATGGCGAAAAACCTTCAACGCGCTGAACAGGAACTGACGGAATGGGGAAAAACGCTCGAACATAAGGTCGAAGAGCGCACCAAAGAGCTGAAACAAACGCAGGCGCAACTTGTTCAATCAGAAAAAATGGCCTCGCTGGGAAAACTGTCAGCCGGAGTCGCCCATGAACTCAATAATCCGCTTACGGGCGTGCTCACCTATGCCTCGCTTCTCTATGAAGACTCCCAAGAAGGAAGTCCCGAAAAGGAAGACCTCAAAGTCATAATCGATGAAACATCGCGCTGCAAAAGAATTATCCGGGACCTGCTCGAATTCTCCCATCAGAATCAGCCCATGAAAAACAGGATAAACATCAACTCCCTCATTCAAAATACGCTCAGCGTTTTGAAATATCAGGCTGCGTTTCAGGATATTGAAATAATAAAGGAATTCGATGAAAACCTGCCCGATGTGGAAGCCGACCGTGACCAGATTCAGCAGGTCTTTATGAACATTATTATGAATGCGGCCGACTCCATGCCTCACGGCGGATCGCTGACCATCGAAACCCGCCTCTCCAGCGTGGCAGATAACGTCAAAATTACTTTTACCGATACAGGCAAAGGGATAGAGGAAGAACATATTCCCAAATTGTTTGATCCGTTCTTTACGACCAAACCGGTCGGACAGGGAACCGGTCTGGGCCTGGCCGTCAGTTACGGCATTATTCGAAGGCATCACGGCTCCATTAACGTCAAAAGCGCTCTGGGAAAAGGCGCCACATTCACTATTACTCTTCCCACCATCAGCGGTACTGAAGAAGATGAACACGATGAATATTACGAAGAAGAGCCGGAGAATGAAGAAGTTCAGATCAAAGACGAAGAAAAGTAAAAAGGGCTTGTTTGCATTCGATTTATAAACCACCGGGGCAATTTCTGGAATTAATGACGCGTGTATAACGGAATCGAATAGCGATAAGGTCCGTTTCTCCTGTAATATCGAATTCCTGATGTCCGCCGAATCGGCATTCCGTCAAGATAAAAAAACGCGACAGATTGGAAAGGTAAACCTGGACATATGAATTTCATTCGACAAAAAAAACAAATTTCTCACCGGTATCATATCTTTGTTGATGAAAGGTTTTAAGGAAAGGAGCCGGAGAGAATGAAGGGGCAGTATAAAAAGTTTATACAGGTGTACGACCTTTATACTGATGAAGGAAAACAATTTTTGCAAAGGTAGAAATTAACTGAAAACAGGTTTCAGTAATAGGGCTGCGTCCTGGGAGAAGCAACAAGACGGCGCTCAGGAACGATTGATCTTGACGACATTTCCGGATAAAGAGGGACAACCCGACGAAGGCCGGTCGACTTTTTGCCGGCGGTCTTTTATAATTGAGCAGGCTTATTATGAAGTGTAATCGGCGGATAAGATCGTAAGTCTTGTCGGCATGTAATTTGCTTCCACAACGAATCGGGAATTAAGAAAAGGAGGTTCCCATGGCTAGAATATTAGTGATTGATGATGAAATAGTTGTTTGCGGCAGCGTAGGGAAGATACTCCGCAGGGATAATCATGAAATCACATGCGTTTTGACTGCTGAGGAGGGAATGGAATTTCTGGAGAATCAGTCTTTTGATTTGATTATAACTGATTTAATGCTGCCGAAAATGAGCGGTATGGAACTTCTGGAAAAAGTGAAGGAAAAGTGGCCCGGTATACGGGTTGTCATGATAACCGGGTATGCAACGGTAAAGAACGCCTTGGAAGCGATGAAGCACGGAGCATTCGATTTTCTCCCGAAACCTTTCACTCCGGATGAATTGCGAACCGCCGCAGAGCGGGCGTTGCAGAGAAACAAGCTGGGATCGGCTGAATCGGCCGTTTCAAAGATACAGGAGGATATTGCGGACAGCGAGAACATGTATTGCATTCCGGAATATTCCTGGGTGAGACTGAAGGATGACATGGCCGTCGTGGGTATTGATCGCGTGTTTTTAAAAACGATCGGCGACATTGAACACATAGAGTTTCCTTTTAAAGGCGATGAGCTGTTACAGGGAAGCATTTGCGCGCGCCTGGCGGGCAAGAACGACAGGATTTACACGATTTGGACGCCCATAAGCGGTAAAGTGATCGAAATAAATTACGATCTTAACAAGGATATTTCAATTTTGAAAAAGGACCCTTACGGCAAGGGCTGGTTGATGACGCTGCAGGCAAGCTCCGTAAAAGAGGATTTGAGAAACCTTTTGAAGGTATGAAGCCTGAGTCATGCGAAAGGACTTTATCCTGAAAGGAGTTGGACATGGCAAATATACTGGTTGTAGATGACGAAGCTGTGGTGTGCGGCAGCGTTGAACGCATATTGAAACGGAACGGACATGAAACCGAATGCGTTTTGACGGCGAAAGAAGGCCTGGATTTAATGCAGAACAGAGATTTTGATCTGGTGATAACGGATTTAATGCTGCCGAAAATGAGCGGCATGGATTTAATGCAGATCATCCATGATAAGAAGCCGTCCTTGCCCATAATAATGATTACGGGGTACGCCACAGTAAAAAATGCGGTTCAGGCTTTAAAAATCGGCGCTTTTGATTTTATTCCAAAACCTTTTACTCCGGAGGAGCTACGTTCTGCGGTCACCCGGGCGCTGGAACGGAGCCGTCTGAAAAAGGAAAGCATCAGCCCCCTGCCTGATACCAGGAATATGTATGGGATTCCTGAGCATTCATGGATAAAAATCGATAACGGTGAAGGGGTGGCGGGCGTCGATCCCGTTATGCTTAAAACGATCTCAAAGGTGATCAGCATCGAATTTCCCTTTAAAGGCGACGAACTTTCCCAGGGAGGAATTTGCGCCCGCCTGATATCGAAGAACAGGAAAATATATGCGGTATGGTCGCCTTTATCCGGGAAAGTGACGGATGTGCACTACAGGCTAAATCAGAATATCGACAAGTTGGAGACTGACGCTTACGGTGAGGGATGGCTGTTGAAGATAGAACCGACTTTGTTCGATGAAGAAGTGAAAAACTTGAAATCATACCAGGAACAAACCGAAGAGAATGAATCAGAATAAGATAGGACGGATTCTGGCTGCAGGCGTCGGTAATTCCGCCATGAGCGACGATTCCGTCGGAGTGCGGATTATCGAAGAACTGAGAAAACGGGAATGGCCGGAGAACATTGATTTTGTCATGCTTGATTATGATCCGGTCGACCTTTTAACGTTTTGCGAACAGTACGAATGTCTCGTATTAATCGATGCCGTATCGCGAAGCGGGAATCCCGGTCAATTGCATATAATAGCCCAGGAGGATTTCTTCAAAGAAGCAAAGCGAGAACGTCCGTGTTCGCTTCATCAACTGGGGCTTTCAGAAACGTTGAAGCTGGCCCGTGCACTGGGATACCGTTTCCGGTTTTTCCTTTTCGGCATCGAATTCGAAGATTTAAGTCCGGGATTCAGTCTCTCCCGAAAATTGGCCGACCGTTTTTCCGGCCTGGTTGATGAGATCGCTTCAGAGCTTTTAAAAATCTCTAATAAGAAATCGAAACAGGCGATCTGCAATGATCGTTTGGAGGTTGCAGTAAAATGATAGCTAAACTGTTGCCGAAACAGTATACGAGGAAATTTATCAAGAACCTTGAGTCGTTCGGCAAGGTCCATGCTCCGGTCATGAAAGACGATCAGAACGTCGTTTTTTCAGAAGTCGAGGACCCGAAAGACGTAGTTCTGCATTATCAGACGACGATAATTCCGCCGAAGAAGTATTTTTTCAAGCCGGAGCAGGTCATATTGACCTTTTCGAAAGATAAGGGTTATGAGATACCTGAGGAGGAATTACGGGAAAAACTGGTGCTGTTCGGAGTTCACTCCTGCGATATAGCGGCTTTACAGATTCTGGACCTGGTTTTTTCGGACAATTATTACGATAAATTCTACTTCACCAGGAGGCGCAATACGGTCGTCATCGGAATCAGTTGCACTCCTGACATATATTGTTTTTGTTCGTCCATGGGAACGGATTATGTCGAAAAAGGCTTTGATCTTTTTTTGACGGACATTGGCGATGAGTGGTTCGTTCGTATCGGAACGGCGAGAGGCGACGACATAGTTCGCCATAACGACAGATTCTTTAAGGAGGCTACTCCGGAGAGCATACGGGAATTCAAGGACTTTGCGAACAAGTTTCATGAGATGTTTACACGTCATCTTGATTTGAGCAATCTTTCGCCTATTCTGGAACTGGAATATCAGAGCAAGTTGTGGGATGAGCTGGGCGACAAGTGCTTAAGCTGCGGAACCTGCTCCTTGATATGTCCGACGTGCTATTGCCACAACATGGTCGACAAGGTTGATTTTAAAGGAACAGGAGAACGTGTTAGGACCTGGGATTGCTGTTTGTATGAGGATTTCTCCCTGGTAGCCGGCGGTCATAACTTCAGAGAAAGCAGAGCCTCCCGCATAAAAACCCGTTTTTTTCACAAACAGCAGGGTTTCGTGGAAAAATACGGCCGACCCAGTTGCGTCGGGTGCGGTAGATGTATTGAAAAATGCCCTGCGGGTATTGACATGGTCTCCATTCTTGAAAAAATAAGGGGGGAAACGGATGTTGCCGTCTAAGTTAGCCAGAACGCTTTCCGATCCTAAGGAAGGCTACATATACAAGCCTCACAATGCAAACATAACTGACATAAGGTCTTTAATACCTGAACATAAGGTGTTCCGCATCGTCTTCGAGGATGAAGACTACCGGGAAAAATTCACTTTCAATCCCGGTCAGTTCATGATGCTGAGTCTTTTAGGGGCCGGTGAAGCGCCGATATCGATATGTTCTTCGCCGACCGAAAAAGGTTTTTTTGAATTATGCGTGCGGCGCACGGGGAGAATAACCGACAAGCTTCACGATATGCAGGAGAATGATCGGGTCGGCGTCAGGGGACCATACGGAAACGGCTTTCCCGTTAATCTGCTGAAGGGTAACGATCTTCTTATGATAGTCGGCGGTTTAGGCATGGCTCCCCTGCGTTCCTTGCTGCGATATGTCGTCGACAAACGGAAAGAATTCGGAAGGGTTACTCTGGCGTACGGAATAAGGTCGCCCGATGACATGCTGTTTCACGATGAAATTATGCACCTGTTTCATCGCAAGGATATGAACGTGCTGCTGGCAGCGGAAAACGCCGGAGAGCATCAAGACTGGCCGGGGAGCATCGGAATGGTTACTGACTTGTTCGACTCCTTTGACGTCGACCTGGAAAAAACTTATGCCGTCGTCTGCGGTCCTCCCGTAATGTATAAATTCGTTTTAAAGGGGCTGTTGGATATCCATTTCTCCAAAGACAAGATTTTCATGTCTCTGGAACGAAAAATGAAATGCGGCGTAGGCAAATGCAATCATTGTTCGATCGGTTATAAGCTAACCTGCATCGATGGACCTATTTTTACTTACTGGGATGCGATTAATCTTCCCGAAATAATTTAGGGGAATGAAATATGAGTGAAAAACCTTCGTTATCAATTTACGGACTCACGGGTTGCGCAGGCGATCAGTTGACGATATTGAACTGCGAAGATGAACTGCTTGAAATATTTGATGCGGTCGATATACACTCCTTTGTTATGGCTCAAACCGGAAACGTCGAAGATAAAGTGGACGTAGCCCTGGTTGAAGGTTCAGTCACGCAACCGCATGACAAGGAACATCTGCTGCAAATACGCGAAAACTGTAAGATGCTGGTCGCTATTGGCACCTGTGCTGTTTGGGGCGGCGTTAATGCTCTCAGAAACGACGCCGACCGCAGACAGCTCATCAACATCGTCTACGGACCCGAAAACAAAAGCGTGAAATACCGGGAACCAGCGCCGCTGAGCGCCTTCGTTCATGTGGACTACGCAATTCCCGGATGTCCTGTTGAAAAATCGGAAATCCTGCACGCACTGGCATGCCTGGCTCAAGGCGTCGCTCCCGTTATTCCCAATTATTCTGTCTGTCATGAATGCAAAATCAGGGAAAATCGCTGCTTATTGATGGAAGACGGCGCCTTCTGCATGGGACCCATAACAAGAGGCGGCTGCGGGTCCAAATGTCCGAATCTCGGAAGGCCCTGCATAGGATGTCGAGGTCCTGTGGCGGATGCCAATATTCTTTCGGAAGCGAAAATTTTGAGGGAAAAGGGATATGGGTATCCGGAAATATTGAGACGGCTTCAAACATTCGCTTATCCTGCTAATGCCGTCAATGAAGTTAGAAAAAAATTTCTGCTTGATTCGAAAATATAAGGGAGGAAAAAGGCGATGCCTCATTCTTTTACTATAGACGTTAACGAAGTATGCCGGGTTGAAGGGCACGGTAATATCCACGTTGCAGTGAAAAATAATGCCATAGAATACGTCAGGATGGGTATTCATGAAGGTCCCCGATTATTCGAAGCAATGTTCGTCGGCCGCAAATTCCAGGAGGTCCCCAAAATAGTTTGCCGTATCTGCGCCATCTGCTCAGCTCATCACGATCTGACCTCCATCATGGCACTGGAAAACGCCCTCGGCGGCGTCCGAGTCTCCGAACAGACGAAACTTCTTCGAGAATTGCTTTTCCTGGGCGGACAGATCGAAAGCCATTATCTGCACATTTTTTTCCTGGCTCTGCCTGATTTCCTAGGATACGACGGTGCAGCCGCCATGGCGGCTGATTATCCCGAAGAAGTCAAGCTGGCGCTCAAAATGAAAAAATTGGGCAATACGATCCAGGAATTGGTCGGGGGAAGGGCAATTCATCCCATAACTACCGATATCGGCGGTTTCTCAGACGTTCCTTCCGAAAAGGCATTGATGGATTTAAAAACCCAACTGGAAGAAGCCCTGGAAGGCTCCGTCAAAACAGCGGATATCCTGGCGGGAATAGATTATACGGATTATTACACTGACCAGGACTTCAAATACCTCGCCGTCAAACCGAACCACGATGATTTCGGATTCATGGGCGACAAAATCATGGATTCCAACGGCGGACTGAATCCTGTCGAAAAATACAAAGATTACATCAGGGAATACGTCGTGGACCATTCCACGGCCAAGCAAAGTCTATACAATGAAAAGTCTTTCATGGTGGGCGCTATCGCCAGGACCAACCTCCTGGGAGACAGACTGAAAAACAGGGCGGCTGAAGCATTAAAAAAACTCGGCCTCGACGAATACTCTGTCAATCCCATTCATAACACTCCCGCCCAGGCCGTCGAAGGTATCTACTGCATCGAACGATGCATCGAAATAATCGATGCCCTGCTGGAGAAAGGCGTCAAAAAGGAACCTCAAGCCGGCTATGAAGTAGTTCCGGGAACGGGAGCAGCCGCTACGGAAGTACCCCGTGGAACCCTTTATCACAGCTATTCCATCAATGAAAAAGGAATCATTACTGCCGCAGATGTTATTACCCCAACGGCTCAAAACCTGGCTAACATCGAATTCCACATGAGACAAACAGTCCGGGGTACAAAAGATAAATCTCAGCAGGACATCCGGATGGAATTGGAAAAACTCGTTCGGGCCTATGACCCATGCATTTCATGTTCCGCTCACGCCGTCTTCCTGGATTGATGGAACGCCCCTGGTTATTAACATAAATTCATATGCTCTGCTTCCCATCCAATAGCGCCTTCAATACTTCAGAAAAAATGACGGTGACTGAAACTACGAATCTCAGAACAGACGCTTCCCCCTTGGACTATCCCGCTGCGATCCCTCTTTTCACGCCCCTTGACAGGTCCAGCCATTTGAATTCATGGTCTGCGTTATAGAATAAATTCTTGACTTTGATTGATCGTTTGTGCAGTAATATACTAGAGAAAGCTTCCGGTCGTGAGGAACGGACGGCTTGTAAAGCATTCGGAAATAAAACAGTCGAAGGGTTTGTCCCATTTGAAAATGAAATTTTTTATTCAGAGGAGGCTATGATGCGTTTCAGCAGTAGAACTCTGTTTATCGCGTTATTTTTTATTTTATATTGCGGCGCCGGGCTTTCGGGCGTTGAGGGTGCAGGCGGGTTTGAGCCCGTTGCAGCCGAATGGATCGATACGGCGGCCCATGGATGGATATTGAATTCGGAATATGTCGAGTGGGAGGATGCTGAAGCGGGGCGGCCGATTCCCCTGGAGAATCTGGACGGCGAGATTACGGCATATCTTTATCCTGTTCATAAAGGAGCGGAGGTTAAGGGTTATGTGACCATATCCGCTATAAAGGCTTACAGCCCTTTGTTTGAAAGGGCTGCCGGTTCTGACTTTGTCGATATGGTTCGTCGTTACGGCATCGATTATGATCACAGGCTGCTGTTTTTGGGAAATTTATATTATTTCGTTGAAATCGAAAGCGATAACCATAATGAACCTGCTTACATTCATTTGCCTTCATTGGAAGTTTACGAAATAGAAAAAATAGAAAAAATTCAGGAACTTTTCTATGAACGCGAGGAAGACCTCCTGAGGACATCCCGGGACCATTGGACCGATATGGAAAGAGGCGAATTTTTTACAGGAACGATAGGATCGAATGAAGTTCCCAATGCGGAAGGGTTCGGATGGTATCGCGGTTGCGGTCCGACCACCATAACCATGATGCTGCGTTGTTACGGCCGTAACGGGTATCCTGCCATGAACGAAAACATGCAGGAATTTTACTGGTGCGGTTTAAGAAAGCGGACGGCGCGTCTGTTGCACGACCGGGTAGCCAATTCATGCGGAATGCCTTATGACAGTTGCGATTATAACCAGTACGGAGTAACGGTTTTCCAGATGCGCAATTCTTTTACCGATACGGCGGCAACTTATGGCTACAACATGGGTGCGACAGTCGACGGGACTCCCAGCTACAACGAATTCAAGGCTGAAATCGACCAGGGCGATCCGGTGGGGCTGGCGATCTATAATGACAATGGTCCTATGGATTATGACGGGCATGCCATCATGGGATACGGATATATTTTCAACGCACAACATGTGGCTTTGGTTTTCGATACCTGGACCAGAAATCCCAGACAATACGCTCTCGAAAACCTGGCGGGATGGAACATGGTCAAGGCCGAACCCGGTTCGCCGCCGCAGAATACTCCAACGCCGACACCCACTCAACCTCCGCCGCCCACTTTCACGCCGACTCAAGGCTCCACCGCTACTCCGACGCCCTCTCTGACTCCAACTCCGTCCCCTACTTTTAATCCGCAAAACCCTTTCGTCATCCTGCAGCTCAACGGAGTCTTTTTTACTGAGGGAGACATGTTCGACGTCTCACTTAACATCTGGAATCCGGAAGAATCCCAACTGACCTATATCATGATTGCTCTGGACCTCTCCGTGTTCGGACTTCCGGACCCCTACTATTTCTGGCCCCAATGGAACCAATCTCCGGCAATGGTTCCCAGAAGATTGCCGGCATCCAAAGTATATCAAGAAAAAATCCTGGGCTTCCAGTGGCCGGAAACTTCCGGTGAAGTATGGGGACTGAGATTCTGGACTGCAGTTTTCGATGCTTCAGGAGAAAACCTCTTCGCCAATTTATTCTTTATCGATTTTGGATATAAATAAACGCCCCTCGATAAACTCGTTCGGCGATAAAAATCAAAATATCTCAAGGTGTCGACAGAAAACTCCAACAGTCTGTTGAAATTACCCTTACAAACGGAAAAATATGAATAATAGTCCCCGGGGCGGTATCTGCTGCAGTCTGAAAAGCGCCCGCATTTATCCGTCCCTTTTTAGCTCTGGCGTGGCGCTAACGCTGCGTTTGACTAATAAGAATTTGTTTAGTAGTATGATCCTTGCCTTCAATGGAGAGAGTGATGACTAATCAAGGTGAAAAAAAATGCCCTCTTTGCGGAAGACCCTTAGAAAAAGATAAAAAAATATGCGATTATTGTCTGGGGGTAGCTAAAGCGCCGAACGACGTGGCTCGTCTCAGGAAAGAATTACTCGTTGATTTTCCCCCTTTGAACGAAAGCGAAGAAACAACCGCGGCATCCAGCGCGGAAGATGAAAGCGGGGGAACTTCTGCTGGAGAAAAACGAAAAGAGAAACCTGAAAAATTCCGACCGGCTTTCGGCGTCAGAAAATCGGAAACATCAGAAAAACAGGAATTCCTTGCCGAAGAACTGCATAAACAGGCTTTCGATTACCTGAACAGAGGAAAATTCGCCAAGGCCATTGAATTGTGGGAACGAGCGCTTGAATATGATCCGGAATTCGATCAGGCAAGAGACTATATAACCAAAGCCAGACAACTGATAGATGAAGCACGTGAAACATATCGACAGAAAAAACCGGAAACCAGAAAGAAAAAGAAGATACGTTTTTCACGCGTTTTGCTGACCACATTAATTTTATGCGCTATGTTCGCTGCAGGATATTATTATTTCAGGGAAAAAATTAACAAGATACGCGAGGAGGCCGAAACGCTCGATATCAAGCCTAAAATGGAGAGGATCGAAGCGGTTGAGGTCCATGGAATGGTTCAGATTCCTGCCGGAAGCTTTCCCATGGGCAAACCGGAAGATGATCCGGGAGCAAGTAAAGACGAAAAACCAAAAAGGAGCGTTTACCTGAACGAATATTACATGGATAAATACGAAGTGACCAATTCCATGTACGCCCGGTTCATTAACGAGCGAGGTTTGGGAGAGCCGGGGAAGCAGCCCTGGATCGATATCAGAAATCCGGCATGCAAAATCAGGAAGTTCGGCAACCAATTCAAGGCGGTACCGGGATATGAAGATTATCCCGTCGTGGCGGTGAATTGGTTCGGCGCCATGGCTTTCGCTCGTTGGGCCGGCAAAAGACTACCCACTGAAGCGGAATGGGAAAAAGCGGCAGGAGGAACCCTGGGTTTGAATTATCCCTGGGGAAACGAATGGGAGCCCAACATGGCCAACCTGGAAGAACGAAATACGCAAAGTCCGATTTCTGAAACCGTGCCGTTAGAGGACATCAGTCCCTACGGACTTTATCATATGGCCGGCAATGTTATGGAATGGTGCGCCGATTGGTACCAGGATAACTATTATTCTCGAGGTTTCGGCAGGAACCCCCAAGGTCCGCCTCAGGGAAAATTTAAAACGAAAAGAGGCGGCAGCTTCAAAACCAGCTCATATCTCAGCCGTAACTCTCATCGCGGTTTTGCCTCTCCAAGAGAATACGCTGAAGACCTGGGTTTCCGTTGCGCATCCTATCAAGCCCCTAAGCGGGATATCGTTGACTTGGAAACCCCCTGAATTTAAAAGATTTTACAGTCATGCCGGGATCAATGCCGGCTTAAAAACGGTAACGGAAGCGAAAAATAATATTGATTCAGAGGTTTCACTGATCGCTTGCCGCAGGATCAGATCATTTTCATAGCAGTCGGACATGAACGAAAACAAACGTCATTTTCTTTTCCTGAGCGCGCTTTTGATTATTTTGATTATTTCAGCGGCCGTTCTTCATCGTTATTCGGATATGAATCAAAGGGCGGCGCTTGAAAAGAAAGTTGATCCTGTAAAATTTTCCATCACCCGGAAAGAATTTTTGCGTAATTTTTATTCTTATAAAGAACATTTTTTCGAAATCGATCATGAAACGGCCCGTAAACGGTTGATGAAAAGACAGGCTGCAGATTCAGTATCCCGCCTGAAAATTGAGGAATTAAAAAAGTCCTTACTGGCAAAAGCCTGGAAAAACATTCTATCAGGCAGTCTTAATGAGGCGGAGGATATTCTTGTACGTGTCAGGGAGTTGAATCCCGATCCGGAGGAATTGTCGAAACTGGAAAATGAGCTGGCGGAACGAAAGTCTGAACTGAAAACAGAAAACCTGAACAGGATGCGACGTGAGCGCAAAGCAGAGGAAATGCTGGAAAAAGTAAGATTACTCTATTTTGAGGGCCGTTACCAAGAGTCGTTAAGCTTGCTTGATAAGCTGGAAGAAATCGACGGCGGAAATCCTGATATAGAAACATTTAAAAATCGAAATAGGGCCGCCCTTAATGTAAAAAATGCAAAAGATGAGCGTGGCTTTATCGCTGAAAAACCATCTCCAGCCCCAACGAAAAGAGGCAATATAAAACCTCCGAAACTTTCGCCTTCTCCATCGCCCGGATCGGCGCTTCCCTTGCCCAGTGTTGATGTAATTCTTCTCGGTAAGACTGATATACAGGAACGGACCCCTGTCGAGGTCCTGGTCAGGGTTTCTCCATCGGGCGACGAATATCAGGTGATACTTTATTATAAAAATAAATTCATGTCTGAATACAAATACGAACGCTTGTCAGAGGAAAACGCAGGCGAATATTTCGGGAAGATACCGAAAAAGCATGTTAAATCTCCCGATATGGAATATTATGTAGTGGTCATCGACAGCAAGGGCAACAATTTGGCCGAGCCTGCCGTAAAAAAAGTCAAGGTTTCGAAAAGGCAATGGGTTGAACCGCCGCTGTAACAGGTATTATGATGATGGGAAGAACGGATGTTCGCAAGCCGGTATGATTTTGACCGCATGCGACCGGGCTTGCATGAGGAGGTAGGGAAGTGCGTCGTTATGATATTCCTTTTGATCAATTTCAACGTTACGAAGATTTGAAGAAGCTCGTGAGCCAAATCAAACAGGTTTCCAGTTCTTCAAAGCTCAGAATTCTGGAAGTCGGCGGATATCTCGCTTCAGATGCTCAAATCGGCTATTTGCCCGTTCGTGATTTTTTAACGTCTGATGAGGTTGTCGTTACGGATGTAAAAGATTGTAATGAAGAGAGATATATAGTCGCATCGGGATATGAATTGCCTTTCTCTGACGGATCGTTTGACCTGGTATGCGCAATGGATGTGATGGAACATATTAATCCGCAAAACAGGATAAAATTTTTAGAAGAATTGAATCGAACTTCGTCTGAATATGTTGTGATCGCAGGTCCGTATGCCGACAAGAGGGTAGAATGGGCAGAAAGTTATCTGCATGATTTCGTTTCCGACGTTCTCCAAACAGGCGTTCCAACTCTCGAAGAACACCTGGAAAACGGATTGCCTTCACTGGCGGAGACGGAACAATTCTTCCGCAGCAAAAATCAGGCGTGCTTGAGTATTCCGGGCAGTTCGCTGAAAAACTGGATTCAACTGATGATTATCAAACATTTCCTTTATACGGTTCCAGAGAATGACGCTATACAAAAACTCACCGACAGATACTATAACCTTTTCATTTATCCTTCAGATCGAAGCGAATCCTGCTATCGTCATATGTTGGTGAGCGCCAGGAATCATTCCGGCACGTTGCTTGAGGGGATGAGCGAAAGCTTCAGACTTCAGGAACAGGCAGACAAAGCTGACAGGAAGCTGGATGATTTTTTGAAATTGATAAATCTGGTGGCCGTTCATCTGTCGGGATTGCGCCCGAATCAACGTATCATAGAATTGGAGAGAATAGTCTCCGGTCAGCACAAAGTTATTCAGGACCAGAATCAATATTTGGAAGAATCGCACGGCATCGTAAAACGACAGCAAAAAATAATGGAAGAACGGGATGTTCTAGTCAGAGAGTTCAAATCCGCAGCGGAAGAACGATTGAAAATAATAGACCATCAAAAACAGGAACAACGGAACCTGATGCGCCGATTAGAGGATATGCAAGAGGCATTGGATTTAAAGGAAAAACATATCCGGAACCTGGAAGACTTCCGCAACAAAATACAATCCAATTTTATATACCGAACGGCAAAAAAATCCAGACGACTATTCGGTAAAAATTGAACCATCATTTTTTCGAACGAGGCATAACCTGCGGCACTGGCGGCGCATCATACCTTCAGGCGCTTTAACCTGTATGAACCTTGTTCCCTTATCAGCCTTAATTCGATTTAACCTTTAAAAATATTAATTTATCTGACACATCCAGCGGGGCGGCACATGTTGTCTTTTCGGAGAACAACTTCAGAACTCTTGACATACCCTAGTCAAACAATTGATTTTAAAGGCTTTACAAGCTCACCAATTCGGCAAAATTATTGTGAAATATTTTTGAATTTCACGACAAACAATATTGATATTCTTTGAACCGTGATCCGTTTTCATCAAAAAATTCACAATTCTTTTCAGGCACATTGTCAGGAGCTCAGAACTTTTGAAAAATGGCTCTATTCGCCTGATGAATTGTCAGACCGGCGATCATGATGCCGGATAAAATAAAATTCGTTGTACGGTCGCACAAAAATTTTATTTTCAATGTATCGGGCTGCAAATCGTGAGGCTTCGCGCTGCCCCACGAATACAGCCAGCCATTTGGGCGGTTCAACCAGCACATCCACGTTCTGTCGAACGTAATCCAAGTATCGGTCGGTCTTGTAAGCCTGGAAAGCTTTATTATTGACCAGGCAGTCCAGATTTATCGCATAACTGCCGGGAGCGGTAAAATATAGAAGATATCCGAACAAGCCGGCGTTGAATGATCCGAAGCGGGTTCCCTGCGGAATATGCTTTTGAATATTCTGGAAAAGAGGCGGTACATATTCATCCGGTTTTCGCAGTTCCCACGAGATGCCTGACAGCGAAATAACAGTCAGGCTGATTTGAAAAGCTAAGGCGAACATGAGAAAACCTGCGGTGATTTTTCTGAATCTGCGACAGAGTAAATTTGCGGCATCACCGATAAGAAGCGAGAATGCAACCGTAGGCAGCAAGAAATACCAGATATTGTAGGCAGTAAAGTATGCCGCATAGACAAGGAAATGCAGAATGCACGTTATGTAAATAAAAAGCAGGCTTTTTGAAACTGAGATTTTTCTGTTTATTATAACGACGGCTGCGGAAATCAGGACGATCACAAATTGAATTCCGCAGAATAGATCGGACCAGCGCCTTTCTTTCAATAACTCCTTCGTGATATTGAAATAGACTCGTCTTAAAATGGTCTGCACATTTATGAGAATATTTTTCCCTGCAGTGAAATAATATGTCCCGTCCTTCATATTCTCCGGAAAAACTTCAGGCAGATCGCCAAAAAGAACGAATTCTTTCCTGGCAAGTCCGCTCACCTGTGAAAAGGACCCGAAAAAAACTTTGCTGCGAATGAACCAGGGAGAAATGCACGCGACGCATACTATGACCGTGAACAAGACGAAGCCGGCGGCCCTGAAAAGTTTGCGGTTTCTTCTGTTCAAATGCAGGAATAAAAATGAGATCAGAACTCCTGCGAAAATCAGATTCTCGGTTCTGGCCAGAACGCATAAACCCAGCATTAAACCCAGCATCAGGAAATGAATGAAACGGAAACTTTTTCTACCTGATTGTCTGATAAAAAGGTAACTCGCGGCAAGAAATAAAAACATACTTAAAGGCGTTTCCAGGCCCTTGAACGAAATATTGACGGTAAAGGGACTGGTTAAATACAACAGGGCGCCGATCATTCCTGCTCGTGATCTTCTGAGCGTTTTCAACATCGCATAAATAAGGTATGCGGATGCGCACTGGAAAAGGACCAGAAAGTTCAGAGCGACTCTGACCGGAATCCAGGGGGCTTCGGGGAATACATAATACAAGGGTAGCAGCAAGACGGCCCAGAGGGGATGGAATCCGTCAGTAGGAGCCATGCGATCGAAAGAAAAGCAATAGCCTTTTGTATAATTTCGGCTGACCGTAAAATAATAGAAAGCATCATCGCTGATGTTGGGAGGAGCTGTCCCGCCGATCCAGATGATCGCCGTGCAAACGATAAAAAAGAGGACCAGAGTTATCCAAAAGACGAATTTCAATATGGTCGGATTATCGGATTCAGTCGTTTTAATGGAGTTCATCCTGTTCATCAGGCGAAAGATTTTGATTTCCGAGAATTCTTAAAGCCTTCCATCCTTTTAATCGTTTTCTCCACGAATGGCCTTGTTTAGAAAGATAAAGAAAACGGGGATACACTCTCAACCCGGAAAAGACCCGAAGTTTTGGGTTCGAGGAGGGATTCTCGCCGGCAAAATAGTAATGTAAATTCAGTTCAGGATATTCCGGCTTGTTTTCACCGTCAAAAATGATGGCGGTGAATTTTTTCTGCCGGATGCTTTCCAGAATATCCTGCGGGAAATCCTGTTCATCATTTTTCAAAATGTCGATCAGACCCATCTGATGATAATGCTGGAAACGCTGAGCTTTGTATGTATAGAAGGGATGATGGGGAATCAGTGCAGGTCCGGGCAACGCGGCGATCTGTTCCAGGAAGTTTTCGCCTGTGCGGATATCCTTCAGGACAGGAATGACGTGATCAGGCGGGTAAAACAGTATAATATATTGAAAGATTAGAACTGCGGCTGCAGCAGCAACTGTTTTTTCAGCCGCCTTTTTATTATTCTTCAAAAAGAATTGAAAAACATTCCATCCTGCCAATCCCGTAAGCAGAGAGGCAAACCAGTAAGCAGGGATATAATTATATGCCCATCCGCCAGTGTTGGCTCTCAGCAGAATGCTTGTCATCGCTGCAGGAACGGCTGCAATAATCCAGAAATTATTGGAATCAGGCTTTAAAAACCCCCGGGGACAATAAAAAAAACGTTGGAGTGACCAGACAAGACTGATGCTTACGGCTATCGGAAAAAAACCCGTCAGCTCTCGCGGGCTTTTGATGAAAAAAACATCCCAGAGAGTTTTTCGATGAGCCGGCACGAGGAACAGATAGTGAAAAAACCATCCGTCCGATTTGACATGATAATATGTAAAGGCTGCGCTGATGAAAAGCACTGCCGAACCCATGAAAACAAGGGCATTTCGTTTATTTGATATCCACAGCAAAAAGAACAGGAAAGGCAGAAAAGCCAGCGCAGGCTGTTTGGTCATAACCGCTGCCGTATAAGTTAAGGCGCTGAGTATCAGGCCGGTTTTCGTTTTTCCATGATGCCGGATAAGATAGAATGTTAAAACAGTCAGAAACAAATAAAGCATATCGACTCTGGCCAGATCGTACCATAAAAGAGCGATCCCGTAACAGGCCGGAAAAAGAGAAGATGAAGCAAGCGACCAGAACAGAGAACGTGTTTCCTTGAACAGGATTTTAAGTAAAATCAGCCAGGCGGCTATAGAAGAAACAATCGATACGGAGCGGGCGATCCAATATTCCGCTCCGGTTATCTTCATCAGGCTGCCGATTATGACCATGTAAAGGGGAGGATAATTAGACGGAATAAATTCAAGAGAAGGGGGGCAATACAGCGGTTTATCCAGCATTACGCGGACGCCGTGCATCATGATCCACCCCTCCAGCCATTCCAGATCAAAGGGATAAGCGATTCGATGAGCCGTGGTATAACCCAGAAAAACCACAGCGGAAAATGAGGCGCCCAGCAGTATAAGACAGAAGACTCCGGAAACCGATAAAACGGGAATTCCTATTGATCGTTCAAAAAATGCGGGAATCCTCAAATTCATAGCAATTTCGCATCATACCCGCCTCGTTTGGATTAATCAATAAGTTTCGACCGGATGAGGCGTTATGGTCCCGCCACCGTCATTGCAAACGCTTTCCCTACAGGCGTTCCTCGTATGCCAGTTCAGTATTCCTCTTTTCGTGTTCCTGTTTCAGTTCGAGTATTTTCAAATTTTTAGAGGCTTCTTCATGATCAGGATCAAGCTCAATCGCTTTCAAAAAAAATTTACGCGCCTCTCCTAGTTCGCCCTTGGCGAAAAAACTCATTCCCAATCCGTTGAAAGCGCCGGGATTGTTTCTTCTGCGTCGGATAGACCGGCGAAAGTATTTGGCGGCCTTGTCGGGCTCATCTTGCCGCAAATGAACCATCCCGAGAAGAAAATTGTAATAATAGACCTGCTCGCCGTGTTTCAATGCCGCCCTGTAGTGTTCTTCAGCTTTTTTGAACCGGCCGTCTTTGTAATACAAATTGCCTATGTTGACGTGAGCTTCCGCGAAATCAGGATCATATTCGAGAGCTTTTCTCAAAGTCTTCAACGCTTTCTGATCCAAACCCTTATGAGTATAGGCGGCGCCCAGGTTGCTCCAGGCTTTCGCGAAATCGGGCTTGATCTTTAAGGCCACTTTGTAGAATTCAATGGAATCTCTGTCGCATAAGCCGTCTCCTGATCCGTTCAGAAAGTTCCGCGAACATTCATATCCAAGATTGTTAAAGAAGTTGGCCGCTGCTTCCAGATCATCGATCACTCTGTACCGGACATATTCCTTTCTCGGCTCCGAAGCGAAATCAATCAACGCGAATCCTGCATCATAAAAAAGACCTGCACATATATGGCTGCTGTGAACTATGACGTCTCCCTCATCAAATGTGCTGCTCAATTCATACACTTCTACGAATACGGCTTTCAAGCCTACTTCACGAGCCATAGCCACAAAAAGGTTCGTGAAAGACAGGCAATTCGCCGATCCGGTTTTCAATACGTCCATAGCGCTTCGCGTCGCCCAGCGATCATATTTCACGTTCAGATTCGCCATATCAATTATCGCGTCTACCAGCGTCACCGCTCGAGAATAATCTGTCGTCTGATTATGGGTGATCATATTAGCCATCTCTTTTACTTCCGGTTCTATTTCAAACGGCACCTTGGCGATTTCCAGCTCATCCTCGTCCAGCCTCTCTTCCAGTATTCCCCATAGTTCCTTCGGTTTGTAAACCGACTTCTTGATCATGCAGCTCTGTGACAAAACGGCAATCAAAAAGAGCCAGAAAAATATTCTGACAAACGCCGGCCTTTCCTTGCCGGTTCCCGGATGAGACCGCAGTTTGCTTCTCAATTCTTTAAGAGCGATTTTCATAATTGCATCGCCCTCCTCTCAATATTATTTTAGCCGGTTTCGAAGCTGAAACAAAAACTGCCTGTCGCCCTCGTTTCTTAATACAACTTTTTTATTGACTATGTTTCAAAAAAAAAACGGTACAGCTTAATATGGTTGCGAAATGATATGATATGAAAAGAAGAAATTCCGCCTGACGCAGCATTAGGGGAAACTAGCGGTTTACGGATAAAAACGATTTAGGTTGACATAACTTTCCGGCTTAGTTAGGTTTCGTTTGGAGAATGATATCACCTTTGTCAGGGTCGAAAACGAACCCGGAAAGGAGAAAAAATGAGCGACGTGAAGTATATAACGGGAGATGAATTTAACGAAAAGGTCATTAATCAGAAAGAAACTGCTCTTCTGGATTTCTGGGCGGAATGGTGCGCGCCCTGTCAGATACTGACTCCTATCCTGAAAGAACTGTCGGCCGATTATGAAGGTAAAATCTCGATATACAAGGTGGACGTGGAAAAGGAAAGCGCTCTAGCCGCTCAATACGGCGTTGTGAATATCCCCACTCTGATATTATTCAAGGAGGGGGAAGAGGCGGAACGTCTGGTAGGGGTGGTTCCCAAGGCGAAAATAAAGAAAGCCGTCGACGAGAACGTTTGAAGAATATACGCCCATGACTTGGTACAGCAAAGAGCGAAAAGCAAAAATAAACACCAGTTACGAACAAGTGACGCCTATACCGGAGGGACTCTGGGACAGGTGCGACAGTTGTAAAGGCATATATTTTCAGAAGGACTACGATAAGAATTTAAAAGTATGCCCCTTGTGCGGGGCTCATTCCAGGATATCAGCCGTTGAAAGATTGAATCAGTTATTTGACGGCGAATATGAATTGATGGATCAAAAATTATATTCGACTGATCCGCTGGAATTTACGGATAAGAAAAGTTACAAAGAACGACTGTCGACAGCTCAAAAAAAGACGGGAATTTCTGATGCCCTGATTTCGGCTCACGGCAAAGTAGGCGAAAGGCCGACGGTGATTTGCGCCCAGGAATTTTCCTTCATGGGCGGCAGTATGGGTTCGGTGGTAGGCGAACGGATAACCAGGGCCGTCGAATTCGCCATGCAGAAAAATATGCCCGTAATAATCGTTTCCTGCACCGGCGGCGCCCGCATGCAGGAGGGCATACTTTCGTTGATGCAGATGGCCAAAACGGCTGCAGTTCTGGGCCGATTCAAAAATAAAGGATTGCCCTACATTTCTGTGCTCGCTAATCCTTCGACCGCCGGTTGTCTGGCCAGCTTCGGGATGCTCGGCGACTTTATCCTGGCGGAACCAAAAGCGCTGATCGGTTTCGCCGGACCCCGCGTCATTGAACAGACCATACGCAAAAAACTCCCGGAAGGCTTTCAACGAGCAGAATTTTTATTGGAGCACGGTATGGTGGACAGAGTCGTCGACAGGAGAGAGCTGAAAGAAGTTATCGTCAGATTATTTGAATACGCCATGGGTTAATTCTCGCTCCTCGAAAATCGCTTGTTTTTGCGATCTCGTGTGGATGTTTCTTAATGATTAAAATAGGAAGGCCATCACCGAAAAAATTTTTTTTGCCTCTTTTTCTGGCCGGCTTGTTTTTTTGTTTTACAGGCCCTTCAAAAAAAACATGGGCGCAGGGATTATCCGCATCCGATCCGGCGGACGGCGAAAACCGTGACAGGATGTTTGAAGAATACAGAGACAATCAATACCGCCGATCATTTACCGAAGAAGAACGGTTCAGACGTGAATTCCAGGAAAAAGCCGAACGACTGGAACGACTGGAAACCAAACGTTCACCCGTATATTTCGATGCGGAGGTTCAGGAATATATTGAAGAGGAGAACCTGTTCATTTTGACGGGAAATGCCCGCATTATGAAAGATGATTTCTCCCTGTCGGCCGACAAAATCATCATTAATGACTGGACTCAGGACTTGACTGCCGAAGGCGATGTTTTTATTAAATTCGGCGAAGATGAAATAACATGCGATATGGTTGAGTATAATTTTGAAACCAGACGGGGAAGGCTTTACAATTGCCGCGGCGTTTTGACTCCGAGCGTTTTCTTTGACTGTTCGCTTTTGGAAAAACTGGGTGATTTTGAAAAAACCGGAACGCCGCAATATTACATGGAAAACGGGAC
The DNA here is from genome assembly GCA_964619725.1 of uncultured bacterium. Taxonomy (GTDB): domain Bacteria; phylum CSSED10-310; class CAZUFC01; order CAZUFC01; family CAZUFC01; genus CAZUFC01. The sequence goes on from CAZUFC010000001.1 coordinate 159,146, forward strand.
TTTCACCTCGTGCAAAGGACCGGTTCCCGACTGGAAAATTACCAGTACTAAAGCTTTAGCTCGTCAGGAGCATTATTTACACCTGAACAATCCGATCTTATGGATCAACCGGCTGCCGGCGGTTTACTTTCCCTATTGGGTCTATCCGATCAAAACGGAACGAGCGACGGGATTCCTGGTTCCCACTATAGCCTATAACGCCAATCTGGGATTCGTCATGATGAATGAATTTTTCTGGGTTCTGGCAGACAACGCAGACGTTACCTTCGGACTGGATTATTATTCTAAGACGGGATTGCGAGAGGATATAGATGCACGCTTTGCTTTCGATCATTTTTCCCGGGGAAGCTTTCATTTCAAGCACATTGAAGAGAGGCAGTCCCTGAGGTCGGACAGACCTGCCAGTGAACGTTGGAGATTTAATTATTATCAGAACCATGAGTTCGGATGGAACGTTCGGGGCACGGCACACCTTAATTTCGTAAGCGATGAATATTTCGATCAAGATTACAACTGGCAGCTCGATTACATGACGCATAGGGACCTGGTTTCCGGACTCTCATTAACTAAAACCTGGACCAGGGCTTCCATGACGATGGAAGCTGACTACACCAAGGACCTGGATGAAAACCTCCAGCGCGACCTTCAGCGCATACCCAAAATTTATTATAACTCAGGACTTCAAAAAATCGGCAAAAGCATCTTACGCTATTTCTTCAACGCATCGTTTGAGAATCTTGTACAACAAGGGCTGGAATCGTACTACCGGGAACTGGACTATATAAACGACGTGCCGTCTGGCTCTTTACTGGTCAAAGATTACCTGGACATACAGACCTACCGGAGCCATCTTGTGCCCGGAATGCAACTCGTTTTCAACCAATTGCCCTGGCTCTCCTTTACACCGCGCTTTCAATATGAAGCGACTTTATGGAGCAAAAAGCGTATCGTGGACGAATCTTTTCCTTACGGGACCTGGGCGACTTTGCCGGAATCAGGTCCGGATATTAAACAGGAAGGCTTTCTCAGAGGAACAGGAGAATTCGGAGACGACGGCATATGGCGGCAGCTTTATCGAACCGGATTCGATCTCCAGGGACCCCGTTTCTTTCGAATTTTTCCTGCTGAGTTCGGTCGTCTCATGAAAATCAAACATCTCATATATCCCGAAGTCAATTATAACTTCGTGCCGGAAGTCGAACAGACCAATATAATGCAGTATGACGGCCTGGATATGATACGCCCCAGCAACGCAATCACCTATTCTCTCGTCAATACAATTCTCGGAAAAGTGAAACAACATTCAGACACTCCAGGAACTTATTCCTCCTCCATGAATGACGAATCAGAGGAAAAAATGGAGCTGGGTTCATCAGGCGTTCTGCCGGAAGATGCTGAAACGCCGGAAGGCGTCTTCCCCGAAGACGATGACTACGAAAAAAAAGATAAAACTACCATCAGAGAATTTGCCCGTTTTACCGTCAGCCAGACTTACGATGCCTCCAAAGAAACCCTTTTCCGGGAAAAGCAGGAGGAATACGACTCCGGCGAAAGCCTGGAAAAGCCGACTCGGTATGATTACCCTTACAGCGACATCAGATTCAACGCTATCGCACGTCCTTATGCTTATATCGACTTTTCATCCAACCTTTACCTGGACCCCTACGAATCTCGTCTGGCGAGAACCGATCTGAATTTAAGATATTATGCCGGGCGATGGGCTGTTAAACTTGGCTGGAACTACAGCGTCAATGATTATGAAAATCCTAACGACGATTTCAAAACTGTGACGCTCGAATGCGGCGCACGCCTGAGTCAGGCCTGGTCGACCGAAGTTTCGCTTTATTACGATCAACATAAAGATTTTTTCAATCATTGGATGACGAACATTACTTACCATTCCCAGTGCTGGTCCGTTACGCTACAGACGCTTTACCGGCAAAAAATTCTTGATGGAGTCTGGCCGGACTGGCAAACGGAAGATGAATACCAGTTCGGTTTTTCGTTGAGTTTAAAAAATTTGGGAGAAGTAGGTAGCCTGGATTTGGGAGAATTCAAGTTCTATTGATGGTCCTTCTGCGATAAAAAACTGATCCTTGTCGCAGATTCGAAAATAACGCAATTATGGAAACTCTTTTCAACATGCAATCACTCATTTTCCATAAGAAAAGAAAAATTCATACTTTTAACGGAATATTCCGCCCGTATTGCGGACGGTTGCTGATTAAAGACGTCAGGACCTGTCGCCGGAAGCATATACGGCGAATGAAGCGGTTATGAGGGGAGAAATTTGAAATGAAAGGTTTGATATTGAGCGGCGGTAAAGGAACGCGATTAAGACCGTTGACCTATACTCGCGCAAAACAGCTCGTGCCGGTAGCCAACAAGCCGGTGCTTTATTACGGCATTGAAGCGATTAAGGAAGCCGGCATCAGCGACATAGGTATAGTCGTCGGCGACACGAAGGATGAAATAAAAGCCGCCGTTGGCGACGGGTCCCTATGGGACATAAAAGTAACTTACATCGAACAGGATGCTCCTTTGGGGCTGGCTCACGCCGTTATGATTTCGGAGGAATTCATCAAAGATGATCCTTTTATCATGTATTTAGGCGATAATCTCATCCGAAGCGGCATTAAAGGAATCGTGGATGAGTTTCGAAAGGGACTGTGCAATTCTCAGATTTTACTTGCGAAAGTCCCGAATCCTCAGCAATTCGGTGTGGCGGAGCTTGTAGACGGGCGAGTTTGCAAACTTGTGGAAAAACCCAAGGAACCCAAAAGCGACCTGGCGCTTGTGGGGGTCTACATGTTCGACCGTAACATTTTTGAAGCGGTCAAGAGTATTAAGCCGTCATTCCGTAATGAACTGGAAATTACCGACGCCATTCAATATCTGATAGACCACGGATACCAGGTGCGTCCGCATATAGTCAAAGGCTGGTGGAAGGACACAGGCAAACTGGAGGACATGCTGGAGGCGAACCGCATGGTTCTGGACAATTTTGAAACCAGCATCGAAGGTGAAGTAGACGCCGAATCGTGCGTTCAGTTTAAAGTAGTGCTCGGAAAGGGCAGCAAAGTTCTCAGAAGCACCATCCGGGGGCCTGCCATCATTGGAAATAATTGCCGCATAGTCGATTCCTTCATCGGGCCTTTTACTTCTCTCCAGCATGACGTCTCTATCGTCAACAGCGAAATCGAGCACACCATCGTCATGGAAAAAAGTTCAATTGAAAATCTCAATACAAGAATCGTCGACAGTCTGATCGGACGAAACGTCAGGGTACGCTGCAGTCAAAGCAGGCCCAGAGCCTTCCAGTTCGTTCTCGGCGACAGAAGCGACGTGAGCCTTGTCTGAAATCGCCGGCGCTTGTGCAATTAAAGAATTCGATTTATTTCGAGCGCCGCGCTTGCAGGAATTACAAGGGCGCTATATAATCAAATGCTTTCAAACCCAATCCCGGATGCGCAAGGGATATCGACGGTTTTAAAGGTCAATTAAGGGAGCGATTAATTATGAGTGATATTAAAGATGTGACGGTCAAACAGCTTCGGGTCATCCCTGATGAAAGAGGTTGGTTGATGGAGATACTCAGGAGAGACGATCCGATTTTTAAAAAATTCGGACAGGTCTATATTACGACTACTTATCCGGACGTCGTCAAAGGATGGCATTATCATAAAAAACAATGGGATTTCTTTACCGTCATCAAAGGTATGGCGAAAATCGTTCTTTATGACGGAAGAAAAGATTCGCCGACTTACGGTGAAATAATGGAATTTTTTGTGGGTGAGAAAAACCCCCGCCTGATCGTTATTCCTCCCTATGTCTACCACGGTTTCAAAGGTATAGGAACCGAACCCGCCTTCGTACTCAATTGCGTTACCGAACCTTACGACCACGATGACCCGGATGAACACAGAGTCGACCCTCACAGCGGCGGCATTCCTTATGACTGGGCACGGAAAGATTTCTAATTTTTTACTTTCAGCGTAAGGTATTTCATCATATGCGCTGGTTGGGAGAAAAAAATGGAAACGTTGTTGATTACAGGCGGTGCGGGATTCATAGGCAGCAATTTTGTTCGGCATATTTTAAAGCATTACGACGATTATCGCGTGATTAATCTTGATAAACTGACCTACGCCGGCAACCTGGAGAATCTGCGGGACATTGAAAATGATGATCGATATACTTTCGTCAAGGGCGACATCTGCGATGAAAATATTGTAGGTAATTGTCTGGAACAGGCCGAATCTCTGAAAGCCGTCATTAATTTCGCGGCAGATACTCATGTCGACAGGTCCATAGCAGGAGCCGGCAGTTTCATACAAACCGACGTTATGGGCGTTTATGTGCTGCTGGAACAACTCCTGAAATACCGCAACGATGCGATTTTCTTTCAGATAAGCACCGATGAAGTTTACGGAAGCATTGAGGAAGGGTCCTTCAGGGAATCAGACCCCCTTAAACCCAACAGTCCTTATTCAGCCAGTAAAGCCGGCGCCGAGATGCTGGTGAGAGCTTATCAGATCACATACGGAGTGAAGACTCTCGTTGCCAGGAGCTCCAATAACTTCGGCCCCTATCAATATCCTGAAAAACTGATTCCTCTCTTCATTACCAACGCTCTCCAGAACAAGGAAGTCCCCTTATACGGCGACGGCTTGAACGTCAGGGACTGGTTGTATGTTGAGGACAACTGCAAAGGCATTGATTTCATTTTGCATAACGGAGAACCCGGAGAGACTTACAATGTCGGCGGCGGAAACGAGGAAACCAATATCACCATTACGAAAACCATATTGAATCTGCTCGGAAAAGATGAATCCCTCATCAAATATGTAAAGGATCGGCCGGGGCATGACCGGAGATATTCCATAGATTGCAGCAAATTGCAAGCTATAGGCTGGGCGCCTGAGAAAAATTTCGTCGAAGCGATGAATGAGACGGTGAACTGGTATCGTGACCGCCGGGAATGGTGGGAAAACATTAAAAATAAAAGAGAGGAGTACAAGAGGTTCTATCAATCCTGGTATTCCTCGTTGGAAAAAGGAGAATGAGCTACATGCGAGTTCTGATAACGGGAGCGAAGGGCATTTTGGGTTCCGCATTGACGGAGATTCTGGAGGAGAGGAAGCATCAGCCCATTCCCGTGGATATAGACGATTTTGATATCCGGGAAAAAGCTGAAGCGGAAAAGTGGATAAACAAGACGGAACCGGATTGCATCGTGCATTCTGCAGCCTTTACCGCTGTTGATGATTGCGAGCGCAGGAAGGAAGAATGTTTTAAAATAAACGGAGAGGGGACGGGAAACATAGCCGGCGCAGCGGCCAGAAAACGGATTCCCCTGGTTTATATATCAACTGATTTTGTTTTCGACGGTCGAAAAACTTCTCCGTATGTCGAAACAGACGATCCTGCCCCATTGAGTCGCTACGGATTATCGAAACTGAACGGCGAACGCGAGGTGCGGCGATACTGTGATCGTTGGACGATCGTGAGGACGGCTTGGCTTTTTGGAAAGAACGGCGGAAATTTTGTCCGCACAATTCTGAAAAAAGCGCACGAACTGCCGGTTTTGAAAGTAGTTTCCGATCAGAAGGGTTGCCCGACGTATGCAAAAGATTTGTCTGAAGCCGTTACCGTCCTGATGGAAAAAGAATGCTTTGGAGTTTATCATGTCGTCAATAGCGGCAGCGCGGACTGGTATGAATTGGCTGAAACTGTTGTGAGGATGGCTGGATATGAAGACGTCAGGATTGATCCGATAAAAACGGAAAATTTGCGGCAACCGGCAGAAAGACCCCGATATTCGGCGCTTTCGACGCAAAAACTGACGAATGATACTGGACTGGAAATGCGATACTGGAAGGAAGCCTTAAAGGATTATCTTATTACGTTAGGAATAAAGATCGCTCATTATGATATAGCCGTCTGAAAGGACGATTCATAAAGAGAACGAGAAGATGAAGGAGTAATAATATGCGAGTTTTAATAACGGGCATCACAGGTTTTGCAGGCAGTCATCTGGCTGATTATATTCTGAAAGAGCATCCTGATGTGGAGCTTTTCGGCATTTATCGGTGGAGAAGTCGAACAGAAAACATCGAACATAACCGGGATCACTTTAAAATAATAGAATGCGATCTGCGGGACGCTTCTTCCGTCAGAACCGTCTTGAGCCGCATCCGGCCGGACAAAATATTCCATCTGGCGGCCCAGAGTTTCGTTCCTTCTTCGTGGAAAGCTCCCAGCGAATCCGTCGTAACGAACGTCATAGGACAGATCAACATTTTTGAAGCGGTCCGTGATTTAAATCTGAACCCCTGGATTCAGCTTGCCTGTTCCAGCGAAGAATACGGTATGGTTTATCCTCACGAAACCCCCATCAAAGAAACCAATCCGCTGAGGCCCCTGAGTCCTTACGGCGTGAGCAAGGTCGGTCAGGACTACCTGGGCTATCAGTATCATATGAGTTACGGAATGAATATCGTCAGAACCAGAGGATTCAATCATACGGGTCCTCGACGGGGCGACGTCTTCGTCTGTTCTGATTTCGCCAAACAGGTCGTCGAAATTGAATTGAAAAAGAGAGAATCCGTAATTCGAGTCGGCAACCTTGAAGCGCTTCGGGATTTCACTGACGTCCGCGATATGGTAAGAGGGTATTGGATGGCTTTGGAAAATTGCAAACCCGGAGAAGCCTATAATATTTGCTCCGGTCGCGCCTATTCCATTAAGGAAGTTCTCGACAGCCTGCTTTCCATGACTGATGTCGATATTACAGTGGAACAGGACCCTGACAGGTTGCGCCCTTCTGATGTGCCGATATTGCTTGGCGATAATACGAAATTCAGAGAAATATCGGGCTGGGAACCCCAAATTCCATTCCCCCAAACTCTTCGTGATATCCTGAATTATTGGCGGGAGAGGCTTTCATGATCGAAAGCGATAAAAAGAAAGTCGTCCTCATTACCGGCGTCGCCGGTTTTGTCGGAGGACCGCTGGCGGAATCCTTTCTGAAAGAAGGGATGCATGAGATTCATGGGATAGACCTGGCGGAGTGTATGAAGGAGGAAGCCGGGTTGAAGGCTTATCCCAACTTTACTTGTCATGCCTGGCCTGAGAATGATTCGGAAAAAATTCATCAACTCATTTCCAGAATCGAACCGGATTATATTTTTCATCTTGCCGGCGCCAGCAATGTCGCACAATCCTGGAAAACCAGAGAAATTACCTTCCGCGCTAACTTCTGGACCTGCCTTCAACTGCTGGAATCCGTCAGGCGTAATAAGCTTGATGCCAGGATTCTCATCATAGGCTCAGGAGAGCAATACGGGCTGGTACCTGAAGAAAAACAGCCCATCAAAGAACACGAACCCTACGATCCTAGAACCCCCTATGCAGCCAGCAAAGTATGCCAGGAAATACTGGGCAGACAATACTTTCAGACGGATAAACTGAATATCGTTCTCATCAGAGCCTTCAATCATATTGGTCCCAGACAGAAACCTACGTTCGTGGCTGCAGACTTCGCCAGACAAGTCGCTGCTATCGAACTCGGTAAATGCCAACCCGTTATGCGGGTCGGCAACCTCAAAGCCAGAAGAGATTTCACCGACGTCAGGGATATGATTCGAGCATACCGGACCGCTATAAAACGATGTCCTCCAGGGCAACCCTTCAATATCTCCTCGGAAAACACCCTTTCCATTAAACAAATTCTTGACTTCTATCTGCAGAACGCCTCTGTCCCCATCAAAGTAGAAGAGGACCCCGCTAAATTTCGTCCTGTCGATATACCGCTCATAAGCGGCGATGCTTCAAAATTTCGCAAATTCACAGGCTGGCAGCCTCAATACGATATTAAAGACACATTGACGGATATCCTCAATTTCTGGCGCCGACGGGAAGCAGATAACAAGGAATGAAAAAATGGACCAGGATAACGATCAGTCTCCTTTTACTGAAAATAATAAGCAGGACCGATCCACGGAACCTCCTCTGACGCCTGAATACGTCAATAAAACATCGGAGGTCTTCCCAGAACCGGAAATTGACGTCCCCGCCTGGGAGCGAAGACATGAACTGGGCTTTCTCAAATCCATCGTCGATACCCTTAATGACGTTCTGGCCAATCCGACTCGAACCTTCCGGAAAATGAAAAAATCCGGAGGCCTTGCGGTTCCGCTGACGTACGGATGGATAATGGGCATTGTGCTGGGATGCGCCGAAACCATTATCAGCCACCTGCTGACCATGAAATCCGATGAATTTGTGCGACAGATGTACCCCAGGGAAGTTCTGGAACTTTTTCCCATGCTCCTGGAACAGAGCCTGTCGTCGAAATTACTCCAGTTGATCGCTTTCGTAACCATAGGCTTGTTCATCGCACCAGCCGTAATGCATATCTGTCTCTGGTTGCTCGGCGCTAAAAAGTATCCATACGAAGCGACCTTTAGGCTATACTCCTACACCGTCGGCAGTATCGCTCTCATTAAAGTCTTCCCCTTCTGCGGCGAACCTGTCAGATTAATCTGGCAGTTCGTTATTCTCGTCATTGCCTTAAAGCAGGTTCATCAAACTACTACCGCTAAAGCCGTTATGGCTCTTTTACCCCCCCTCATCGCCTGCTGCCTGGCTGACGATGCATATGTTATGTTCGCCCTTACAAATCTTTAACCTCCAAAATAAAGCGTCTCCCCTTGAAAACTCAATGGAAAATACTCGCAGAACAGGATACCGATCATGAACTGATCTGGGGAACGATCGGTTGGATAACGACTGCCATCATTCTTTTCATGCCCTCTCTGCTCCAACGCCTGCCTCCATGCCCCTTCCGATACTTCACCGGACTCCCCTGCCCGACTTGCGGAACCGTCACGGCCCTTCGTGAATTGCTCCAGGGACGCTTCTTCCCTGCCTTGAAATCAAATCCACTGGCCGCTGTTTTCATTCCTGCAGTCGCCCTCTATATGCTTTACGCAACCTTCGTCGTCGCTGCACGATTGCCGAGACTCCGCTTGAAACATCTCTCCCCTCATCAAGAAAGAATGCTGCGCATCTCCATTCTCTCCATCATCCTAATTAATTGGATTTTTATGATTCTTACTTCTTAAAGGATTTATGTAACCATGTCCACAATTGACGCAAAAGATTGGCATAATTACCTCGTAAATTTCGTGTTCAATGAAAAAAATGATCTTTTTTCAAACGAACAAAAAAAGACGCAGGCGCTGAAACTTAATCTTAACGGCAGAGAATACGACGCTTACGTCAATGAATTCTGGACCTCGAGACAAAGGCAGATGAACTCGATCCATGAAATCTCATACAGAGCTTGTTTCAAACCCCAATTGCCTGAGTTTTTCATTAAAAAAATGACCCGGACCGGAGACACGGTTTACGATCCGTTCTCAGGAAGAGGTACGACCGTATTGGCGGCAGCATTGGAGGATCGCAACATTATATCGAATGATATTAATCCTTTAAGCGAAATTCTGGTTAGGCCCCGGCTTTTTATACCTGAGCTGCATAAAGTGGAAGACCGTCTTGATTCTCTGGAATACGATAAAGATATTGAATCCGGTCTCGACCTCTCCATGTTTTATCATCCAAAAACAGAAGCTGAACTGGCGTCATTAAGGAATTATCTTATTGAACGAAAATCGTCCGGAAAAGAAGACCATATCGACCGATGGATAAGAATGGTCGCAACGAATCGGTTGACGGGACATTCAAGAGGTTTCTTCTCGGTCTATACGCTGCCGCCCAACCAGGCCGTATCGCAAAAAAGTCAAATAAGAATCAACAAAAAAAGAGACCAGAAACCGGAATACAGGGATACGAAAAAATTAATCATGAAAAAAAGCAAAAGTCTGCTGAAAAATATGACTCTGCCGCTTAAAAACCGTATCAAAAAGATCGGCGAACGGGCCCTCTTCATCAGCAAAGATGCCGGAGAAACGTCAGAAATTCAGGATCATTCCGTCGATTTAACCGTAACCTCACCGCCGTTCCTGGATGTCGTCCAATATGATGCGGACAACTGGCTGCGATGCTGGTTTAACGGCCTGGATGCAAAAAATATTGCCCGGGGAATTACCATGAGCACGTCAATCGACATATGGTGCGACGTGATGATCAGTATATTTCGTGAATTATATCGCATTACCAGGCCGGGAGGATATGTAGCTTTTGAAGTAGGTGAAGTTAAACGCGGAAAGCTCAACCTCGAAGAATACGTCCTGCCGATGGGTAGAAAAACAGGTTTTCATTGCGCAGGAATAATGATCAATCGCCAGAATTTCACGAAAACAGCCAATATCTGGGGTATAGAAAACAACAAAAAAGGCACTAATTCCAACCGCATCGTCATCTTACAAAAATAGTCTGACAAGAGCATACCTCACCCTACAAACATTAAGCCCCTGTCCGTATAAACCGGTTAACTTCCCGTGAAATAAGTTTTCTCGATGCATCTGCCTGAAAAATATTCGCCGGAATCAGGTCCAGTAACCGATCAGATAAATGACGATTTTGCCGGAAAGAGAACCGGTTACGTTATCCAAAAATTTTCCGGACAAAAACAGCTTCCCAAGACGTACACTGTGATAAAATATTAGTGAGACGCCGAGTGTATAAGCGGTAAGGTGCGAGAAAAGCAGTTTTTCAACCAATCGGATTCTTTTCTTTTTAATCGTTTCATATGTCGTTAAAGGAATAGCTGCCGCCATCGCCAGGTAAATCAGCGGACCAAAAAGATGATACGAAATCGCAGTTACAATATTTGAAATAATCGAGTGTTTCAACGTAGCCTCGCCTTAATGACCATTATGCAGAGGATGAAAGGCTGCCCTAGTCGACGTAACCCAGACTTTTCAAAGCATCCTTCTGGTAATGATCCAATACCGGATTCAACCTTTCGCCGGCAATGACTATTCTGTCGTATGAGGCCAGATACAACTCCAGCTCGGCAGCCATTTTCTGCGTCAGTTTTTTTCTTTCGGAAGAACAATCAACGGTTTCCATTTTCATTTTACTCAAATCGAACAGTTGGTGATTGCCGTCGGAATGATGGATGAGTTTCCAGGGATACTGGATCAGGCATTTAAGATCGCCTTCGAAGATGTTTCTACCGCTGATGTCGGTTCTGGGATGTTCGGCGCCGAAAACCTCAGCCACAAGTCCCGGATCATCGGGACGTTGAGGCGGAGATAAACCTGCGGCTCTCAAAATGAGGTCATGAAGTTGCAGGCAGTTTTCCGGCAATTTTACGGTCAAAGCTTCCGCATGTTGCTTATTTTCCGGGGTGGAAATAATGCAGGGGACCTGAATTTCCTGAGTATAAAGCGTATTGGAATGCTTGAGCAGACCATGTTCGCCCATGGATTCTCCATGATCCGAGAGTATGACTACAAGCGTATCGGAATGATTAATTTCATTCAACAACCGGATCATACAGCGGTCTACGTATTGCAATTCATGTTGATACAGCGTCCAGAGAAAATTCAGTTCATCTTTCGTCAAAGCGGAACCGGTTTTCAGCAATTTCGATTTTATTTTTTCTATCGGTTCGCCGTCCCTGATCCAGCCGCTGCCGGCGATTTTTTTACGGAGTTTCCAATATTCAGGCGGCAGATAAGGGGAGTGAGCATCGAAAATGTTGACGAACAAAAAGAAAGGTTGCGTTTTTTTCATGTTGCGGAGTAATGCTATGGCCTTATCCGTTATGCGTTTACCGTTACGATAGGGAGTGGCGGTATCGTAGCCGAAAACTGGAAAAGGAAAATCCTCGATGATTCTTCTTATCGGAATACATCGGAACAGAAGCGTTTTCTGTATCATTTTATAGATTTCGTTTCTTTCCGCATCGTAATAGTCGAATCCTTGATTCAGTCCGTATCGCGGAGACAAAGGACCGAAGTTTCCGCTGACGGCTGCAGTTACGTAACCCTTGCTTGAAAGTCTTTCCGCAAGCGTCGGCAATTTTTTTGAGAGTTTATACGCATAAAAAGGAGGATCGGGATCATCGAAACGAGGTTTATGTGCGCCGTGAATGCTTGAGGGGTATCCTGTGAACAGGGTTGCATGCGTGGGCAGCGATGACGGCGCTGGAACCGTAAAGTAGGGCAGCATGGCTTTTGATTCGGCATATTTGAGCAGATTCGGCATGAGAGGTTCACAATCTTGATTTCGCAAAAGAGCTTCAGGACGAACCGTGTCGATTATGATAAGAACGACATTCTGGCCGCCGGCGTTTTCTTTTGGTGAAAATTCAGGCAGCTCGGTTTCCGGTGAAAAAAATCCCCAGCAGGCCGTGAAAGCTATCAGAGATAAATAAATAACCTTCAACGGAAAGGAATAACGGTATCGTCCTTTTTCTTTCGATATTGCGCCGAAAACCTGAAAAATTCCTACGCTGATGAAAAACCATAACGAACCCCACACAACATTCATCCAGCCTCCGCTTTCCAGCAGTGAACCCTTGGCGGCAAGAGATGCAAACGCCGTGGTGAAAAAAAGCGCTCCAGAATTCCGTTTGTTTAATTCGAAATCGGCAGACTTTCCCCAAAAAAGCGTTAATAATAACAAAACAAGCGTTCCTGAAATTATCGGGACAGGATGAAGAACATCATTGCCGGACGTCAGAATCATCATTCCAAGAGTAAAAAAATAGCCGACGGATAATCCGTATCCCAAAATCTTAAAAAATTTGATGCAAAGAAAAATGGGAAGGATCAGGGCGACATGAGCTGCAGCCAGCCGCAACGGTAGATCGACAGGCGTCTCCGTCATCCTGAAAACGATCGCCGTACCCTCGACCGCATATAAACTCAGCGCCGTAAAAACTGCCGTCTTTAACGAAGCGTATTTTTTTTCGTTTTCACATTGCGTTGTCGAACGTTGCATCTATTGCCCTTGCATAATTTCACTCAAAAAATACGGTCCGCTGTCCGTTTCTCCTCAGTTCCGATATGAAATACAAGTTTCATCCGAAACGAGCAGATCAGCATATATTCAGTAAAATTGCATCGAAAGTCAATGCTTTTTGAAAAATAGTTCAAGGAAGAACGCGGTATTCAAACAACTCCGCATCCTGACGCGATTCCTGAAAATTTCGCCGTTTATGGACAGGCGCTCGACTAATGTTCTGAATATGGTATATTGACGGAGGTCCGGCGACTTCGGGCGGGACCGGAGGCTCTATTGTATTGAAAAATGAGGGTGAAAGGCTGCTGCGTTGTTTTTTTTTCATCTTTTTTCAAAGGTTTTGTCGACATTGATCTGGAGTGAGGTGATTTTACCGGCGGGAACGTTATGCCTCTGAAATGGTGACGTCATTGCCGATGTTCAAAGATAAAAGCAGGCATTCATTTGCATAATTGCGGAATAAATGTTCACGCGCTGGACTTGTCGGAATTTTTGAAAGGAACGGGAAGTCCCAGTTGTCTCATCATGCCCCTGGAGAGAAAAGAATCATAAATTCATCCGTCCTATGAATCAAGAACTCAAGTTTAAAACTATATTCCTTTTTTGGGTTCCTCTCGCCGCAACCTGGCTTATGATGGCGATCGAAGGTCCATACGTTTCGGCTGTCATAGCGCGGTTAAGCGAACCGAAATACAATCTGGCGGCCTTCGGGATAGCGATTGCCCTGGGTCTGCTGGTAGAAGCCCCTATCATTATGATCATGAGCGCGGCCGTAGCCCTGGTCAAAGATCGTGAAACTTACAGACGGGTCAGAAATTTCTCCTTCGCATTAAATTTCGGCGTTACCGCTGTGATGGCTATACTGGTTACGCCGCCCGTTTTTCGTTTTATTGCGGAAGATATCATCGGACTGCCGCCGCCGGTCGCTCATCTGGCTCACATCGCCTCCATAATTCTGCTGCCGTGGCCCGGCGCCATAGGGTTCAGAAGATTCTATCAGGGAATTCTTATAAAATACGATCTCACCCGGCGTGTGGCCTATGGAACCGCCGTCCGGCTCACCGCCATGTCGCTCACCGCTTTGCTCCTTTATCTGCTCGATTCGCTGGAAGGCGCCTATATCGGAACTGCCGCTCTATCCATGGGCGTCGTTTCAGAATCTCTCGCCGTCAGGTTGATGACGCACAAAACCGTTGTGAAAATCAAAAAACAGAAAAGGTCTCCCGAAGACCAAAAAACCGCTGAAGAACCGCCTACATATTGGGAAATAACAAAATTCTATTACCCGTTAGCCCTGTCATCCATAATGGGTTTAGCTATCGTTCCCATGATAAACTTCTTTCTCGGCAGAAGCAGACTCGCCGTCGAATCCCTGGCCGTTCTGCCTGTCATTAACGGGCTTAATTTTCTTTTTGTTAGCCTGGCGCTGTCATTTCAGGAAGTCAGCATCGCTCTTCTAAGTGAAAATCGAAAAAATTATCCGGCCGTCAGAAGTTTCGCCCTTTTGCTGGGTATACTTCTGGTGTGCGGTTCTGTCGGCATAGCCTTCACGCCGCTCTTTATCCTTTGGTTCCATAATATCTCAGGACTCACGATGGAACTGACCGGATTGTCCGTTGGACCATATCGGATGATGGTCATTTTACCGGGACTCGTGACGCTCCTTTCCTTCCAGCGATCCATTCTGGTCCTTCACAGAAAAACCATGCCCATAACTATTGCTACTGCCATTGAAATCATTGCCGTTTCCAGTTCATTATACGTCAGCATACATTTTTTTGATGCCATAGGCGCTTTCGCTGCCGCTCTCGCTTTCGACATCGGAAAAATAAGTTCTAACTCTTATCTGCTGATCTCCTTTGCTAAAGTCGTCCGCAGCAACTATGCGTCTCGCAGCGACTCTCACGCTTAAGCCTTGGCCTAAGCCGGATTACCAATAGCCTGACTGAGCAAATCTGCAGCCTGACGCAGCATTAGGGGAAATTCGCCGTTTCCGGTCAAAAACTAAAATTAAAAACAAAAAAACTTGTCATTACTTTAATTAAATATTATAATTTAATTTGGATAACATCGAATCGAAAAAATTTTTCCGATTCGAATTATTATTTGAACGGAGGGGACCATGACGATGCAACTGGAAAAAGGAGAAACCTATCACAGCGCTTTCAGAAAAGTAATGAACAGCGATACGCCGGATATCGACAAATTGAGGGAGATGTTTGAGCTGATAACGGGGCATATTGTGGAGAATGCGGAAAAGGAAATAGAATTGAGGAAGGCGATGCAGGACAAGGAGGCGGTCATCAAGGAGCAGATTAAGATGGCGGCCATGAAGCATGTGCGGGGCATTTTTCAGGAGTGTTACAAGCGCGTAAGGGAAGGGGGTTAAAAGCGATGAAGGTCCATAAATCGAATCATACGGCAGAGGAGAAATTGGAATTCAAGGCGGAATTTTTCAAATCGATGGGACATCCAGTGAGGTTATTGATTTTGAATCTAATAAAAATGAAGCCTCGTCACGGACAGGAGTTGAGCGCCATACTGAAATTGAATCCGGCGACGGTTTCACATCATTTAAGCAGGTTGACCAAATCCGGTCTGTTAAAGTCGAGCAAGGACCAGTATTACCAGACCTATTCGCTGGTAAAGGGGCCGTGGGAGAAGAATCTGGGCGATATAGTATTTCTGCCTGACGAAGGAATATCCGGCAAGGTGGAGGAAGATGCTTACAGGAAGAAGGTATTGAAAGCATTCTTTCGTCACGGAAGGTTGGAGCGCATTCCTTCCCAGTTGAAGAAGAGGCTGGTGGTGCTGGAAAAAATCTTACAGGAATTCGAGTCGGACCGGGAATATACGGAACAGGAGGTGAACCGCATATTAGTGGATTTTCATGAAGATGTGGCTTCATTACGCCGGGGTATGGTTGCAAACGGATTTATGAAGCGGAGCCGGGGCATATATCGAAGGATTAATTAATAAATGCAAGAGTTGTGAAGTCTTTACATGGGAGTCTTTTTCGGGAAAACTAAGGTGGGTCGGATTTATGATGTCGGGCCTGGCGACGGCAGAACGCCGGTGGAAGATTCTTCAATTAAAGGAGCGATCGTATGATTGATTTCGTTTTTATAGGGGCAACGGCCTATGATCTGATCGCCAGGGTAGATCGTAATATTAAGGCGGCGGGGCATTACCGGTTTACTGAGTGGAGTTTGAGTTTCGGGGGAAAGGCCGCCAATGCAGCCGCGTACTTCGCCCGGAGCGGCGGATCAGCCGCATTTATCGGCGTTGTGGGCAGAGATTTCGAAAGCCTGGGCTACAAGAAATATCTGGAACGATTGGGAGTCGATGTGCAGGATGTCATTATTGCGGCTTCCCGGACGCCTTTGTTCGTATCAATGAGGTCCGGCGCATCGGAATATGCCTTTTGCGGGCATGCGGAAAAACTTCCGCTGAAGCCCGGGACTTTGGAGACTCATTTTAAAAAGCAACTGGTCAGAAAAGCCCCCCGAGGCGTTTACTGCACATTGTCGGAACCGGGTTTGACGTTGGAAATAATGAAAACCGCTGCCGCAGCAGGAATACGGACAGCCTGGAATCCCATATTTTACACTGAAAGCGTTCCAGAATTCGAGCACATCTTACCTTATATAGATTCCCTTTTCCTTAACCGCGCAGAAGCCGATAGACTCGTCGACATACTGGACTTACGTCTTGAAGAAATCGTCTCTAAATGCGACATAGCCTGCATCTCGGTTACGCAAGGGGCAGGCGGAGTCGATATAATCACGAAAGCAGGCATCCAGAGAATTCAGGCTGCAGATATTCCTGATCCCGTTGATGCTACGGGCGCAGGGGATGCTTATGCCGGAACGTTTCTGGCATGCTATGACAAACTAGGTGCAAACGAAATAGCCCGTTGTGCTGAAGAGGCGAACAGAGTCGCCGCTGAGACGACGTTGCGGCTTGGGGCGCAAATTCCTCTGTAAAATTTGCTGATGCGAATAATCAAGCGATTGACGTCTGGAATGAAGGTTAAAATCACTATGAAACACGCAAATCTTTGCGATAAACAGATCGACTGAGAATTTAAACTATATTTCCCCTATTTTTTTTGAATAGGGGAATTCTTTTATGATAAGATTTTTATGATTTAAACTGAAAGTTGAAAGGAGAATGAAATGGGAACAAAAGGACGAGAAATTATCGGAATGGACGTGAATGAGCTGCTGGAGCTGCTGAACAAGGCTTTTGCAGATGAATGGCTGGCTTATTATCAATACTGGCTGGGCGCCAAAGTTGTGGCTGGGCCTATGAAAGACGCCGTTATAACTGAATTGATGGAACATGCCGCCGATGAATTAAGGCATGCCGACATGTTGGCTGAAAGAATTCTGCAATTAGGCGGAACCCCTCTGCTCGAACCGAAAAACTGGTACGACATGACCAACTGCGGATATGAATCTCCCTCAGACCCTCACGTCAAAAAGATACTCAACCAGAACATCAAAGGCGAACAATGCGCTATAACGGTATACGATAAACTTCAGAAACTCACCAGAGATGCAGACCCCGTGACTTTCAACATGGCCGTTCAGATACTGCAGGATGAAGTCGAACATGAAGAAGACCTTCAGGCGCTTTTCGAAGACCTGGCTATTATGATTAAGTAGCGTCTGTTCATAAACTCGAAGCTCGATTAAAAATTTAATGTTGGACAGTCGCTGAGTAGAATATCTGAAATTTAACCTCTTACCGGTCTTCGTCACCGACTCGTTCGGTTTAAGAATAAGGGGCAGATCAAATTCGAGGCGTCAGCGTTTTGTCGGTTCAACCTCCGGTCTTTTCCTTTTCCGCAAAATAAACCGAAAGCCCGATGATCCTGGCTGATACCGTCCACGTATAATAAACTGCAAGGAAGGTCATCAGTCTGTTTAAAAAGAAATGGCCGGGGAATTTTTGAATGAACTCTGACAGAAACCACATTTGAAGACTAATCATTATTACTGTGAAAGCTGCAGTTTTCAAGTAGTAAACTCCCATGGAACGGATGAAGAGATACAATTTAACAGGGTTGATCATATCCGTAAAATTGGGTGAGAGCGCTGCTAAGGTGAAGGCGGCGGGTATGATGCCCACGCCGAAGATGATGAGGAAAACAGCAGGAACTAGCAGTGCCGTCGAAATCTCAAGGGTGGGATCGGGACTCCAGAAAGTCAAATAAATGCCGGCGGGCAGCAGACAGATGAAAACGGAAACGAGGCCTCTGATAAAAGGAGAAAGAACCTGATCGAATAATTCGTGGGCGCTGATGATGGGCAAAGCTTTTTTTCCGGTTGATGATGAACGTATGACGAGAATAGTCTGACTGAATATTAAAGCGGAGGCGATATGTTCTCCTACGAGGAAAATAAAGGAAGAAATAAAGGTTGCCAGGACAAGGAAAAGAAAATAGAGGGCGTATATTCCCTGAAAAGTATAAAAAAATGCCTTGATGAATTGCGAATTAAAATTACCGCTGACTTTTTGGCGTTCCGCTGGCTTGTGAACGAACGCTTTTGGACTCAGGTCAAGGAAAAAATCATCCTCTACCGGCTCATTTTTCCGTTGAGCGGATTTTGTTATGTTTTCTGCCTGTTCTTTTTTTGAGTCGGCATTTTCGCTCTTTGAATATTTGGCGAAAACTATGCCGCATTTTATGCAATCGATTCGTTTTTCATTCTGGGCGAAACCGCATCGAGGGCATTTCATGGAAAAATCTCCTTATACTGAATTTTTAACAGCAAAGCTCCACAGATGTAAAGCAAAGGCAACGACGAGAGACCAGGCAACTGCGAAAAACATTATACTTTGTATTCCAGACAATTAAATTATTGCATCTCGGAAGAATTTTCGTTATAGAATAAAAAGGTTTTAACCGCCACTTTAATTTGAAAGGATAGGGTATGAAAACCAAAAGGCTGAAGGGAATTACCGCTCTCTTTTTGATATTTTCAGCCTGCATTTGCGCGGCTGATCAAAATGAATTATGGTCACAGGACAATTTTGTTTCTGATGCCTGGTACTTTGATAAGTATTTTAACCGGACGGAACGCTTTAAGGTAGAAGGAACAGAAATAATCGTCAAACTGGACGAATATGATGTCGCGAAATCAACGCTGCTGGCTTCGGTTTATGATATTGAGGAACTCCATGCATTGGACGAAGAATATTATTTCGTTCATTACCGGATTCCGTTAAAAAAGGACATATGGGCTGTTTTAAAGCGTATTAATGCAGAAAAGGATGTTGCTTCTGCCTTTCCCGTTTTAATTGACATGAGAGGAGCGAAGAAACCGGTTGTGGGAAATGAAATGACCGTGCGTTTTATTTCAGGACTGACGGAATCGGCATGTGAGGCGATAATTGAGGAGATGGGCAGTCGTGTGGTTCAGGACCATTGGACTCCGGGTTATTATACGATAACGGTTCCTGCCGGGATGACTTTATTTGAAGGAATACGGGCTTACAATGCCCGTTCGGACGTTAAATTCGCAGAATTTTTTCTGATAGGTTATGACGACGCATTATTCATTCCGAATGATCCTGACTTTGATGATCAACAGAATTTATTGAATACGGGCCAGGTGCCGTCGTGCGACGATTGTCCCCCGTTCGGAGATCATGACATAGACGCAGTTACGGCCTGGGACATAACCCGGGGCGATCCCGACATCATAGTGACTATTATCGATTCGGGATGTGATTTGGATCATCCCGATCTCGTGGATAATTATCTGGACCGTGACGGAGAGGATTGGAATTTTGCGAGCACGAGCAGCGACGTCCCTGAAGACACCTACGGCCACGGCACGTCCTGTGCCGGCATAGCGGCAGCAGTGAGCGACAATGCAGAGGGAGTGGCGGGAATAGCGAATCACTGCCGCATTATGCCTTTGAAAATTGACCTTTCTTCAGGCGCCAATCAGAACAGAGCGGATGCGATTAATTACGCAGCCAGTCGTATAGGAGATTTCGACGGTATCGTTATGAGCAACAGTTGGCGAATGAGTTCAGGTTCTTATACGGCGGTGTATGCAGCGATTGAAAGCGCCAAGGCTGCGGGTTGCGTGGTCTGCTTTGCAGCGGGAAATGAGAATCAATCCCCGGTGGAAGCGCCATCGGACAGCGAACATTGCATCTGTGTGGGAGCGTTAAGTCCTTGCGATGAAAGAAAAAGTTACAGCAGTTGCGACGGTGAATCCTGGGGATCAAGCTACGGGAACGCCCTGGATGTCGCAGCGCCCGGCGTGTTGATTCATACGACGGAAATAGGAGGCGGATACACTGGAACGTTCAATGGAACATCCAGCGCCTGCCCGCATGTGGCTGGAGTTTGTGCGTTAATATTGTCGATAGCTCCTAATTTGACGCCTGATGAACTTCAGGAGGCGCTGCAGGATGGATGCGACGATATTGATCCTCCAGGTTGGGATACGGAAACAGGTTACGGGCGGGTAAACGCATATAATTCACTCAATCTGGTTTCAGGCGTTTTCATGAATAAAAAAGCCTACCAATGCGAAGACACCGTCTATGTTTCAGTCAGAGACTCAGAGCAGTCCGTCAGTATTGAAGTCGAAGTCACCAGCAATACGGAAACTTTAGGTGAAACATTGACTCTACTCGAGATTCCGGGAGATGCCGGTTTATTTGAAGGCTCAATCGTATGCTCGGAAATACCTCCCTCTTCAGGAGACGATATTATTTCAGTCGTTCATGGCGATGAAATTACAGTTTATTACCCCGCACTAGACAAATCAGCATCATCCGCCGTTGATTGCTCTGCTCCGGACATATCCGAAGCGACGCTCGATAATATCGGCGATATCTTCGTTGAAATTTCGTGGGCAACCGATGAACCGGCTACGACAAAAATCGTTTACGGTATAGGAACGCCCGATCAGTTTTATGAAGATTATGAATTGACTGATGCACATGAAGTGAGAATCGACGGCTTAACCGACTGCGAAAATTATGTTTTTTACGTAGAATCTTCTGACGCCGCCGGCAATACGGCCATCGACGACAACGGAGGAACATATTACTCCTTTACGACTCAAGATCGCGTCATTTTGCTCGAAGCCGATATGGATACCGATCCCGGCTGGTCGACCGACGGACTCTGGGAATGGGGTCAGCCTGCGGGACAGGGCGGAGACCACGGAGGACCGGACCCGAGTTCGGGTCATACGGGAAATAATGTTTATGGGTATAATCTGAACGGCGATTACACAAACTATATGGGCGAAACGGACCTGACTACGCCGGCTTTCGATTGCAGCAATGCCGATAATGTTAAATTGAGTTTCTATCGGTGGCTCGGAGTGGAACGAAGCTATTACGATCATGCTTACCTGAGAATATCCACGAACGGTTCCTCCTGGACGACTGTCTGGCAGAATCCCGACGCAGAAACTTATGACGGGCAATGGGTCCTTTACGAATACGACATAAGTCAATTTGCCGACGGAGAACCTGCCGTTTACCTGAAATGGGTTATGGGAACAACGGATTCAGCCTGGGTTTATTGCGGCTGGAACATCGACGACGTGGTCGTCTCTTACACCATCCCATGCCAGACTTCACCTACGCCCACTGCTCCACCCACCTTTACTCCGACTCTCACTCCTACGGCTACACCTACCAGAACACCCACCTATTCGCCCACTCCCACACTTTCGCCGACGCTTTCACCTACCGCCACATTAACCCCCACCACCACCACCACCGTTACCCTCTCTCCAACCTGCTCGCCGTCTTTAACGCCGACCGATCCGCCTTCCTATACTCCCACAGTAATCATCACTGCGACGCCATCTATAACTCCAACTTTAATTGAATTCACGCCTTCCGTTACACCTACTCATCCTCTGGAAGTCGGGGTGGAATTGATCATCAGCGATGAAATGTTTCATCCGGGAATGCTTTTCGAGCTTAAAGCTTTTATAGAAAATCCAGGTCCAGAAACATACGAAGAACAACCTTTCGTCATTCTTCTCGATGTACTGGGCATGTACTTCTATTACCCGTTCTGGGATACAACCTTCTCCTTCGAACCCCTTAATCTGGGCGTCGAAACAATAGAGAAAAATATACTGACGTTTACCTGGCCGGAAACGGGCGAAGCAGCGCTCGACGGCATAGTCTTCTACGGCGCACTGCTTACCAGTGACTTTAACGATATCCTGGGAAGATTCGATGCTGAAGAATTTGGCTATGGACCCGAATGATGAGGATTCTTTACCGGCCTTCTTGAAAACCGTTTTTCGATTCATTGCCGTGAGCGCTTTCATAAACCTGATTTAGAAAATTAGTCTCACCTAAATTCGATTCATGCAAAAGTGTCGTTTTTGAAAGTAAAAAAAAACCGGAACGCTCGCAAAAGCGCTCCGGTTGCTGACGTGAACCCGATTAGAGTTCCACGTTCCTCCTTGATCCGATCATATTTATTCCTCCTTTCCAGGGGCTGCTCTTCCGCCGCCGCAATACCACCGAATCTTTCTCCGGCCCCCGATCGGAAAAATAGTATTCCTAGGCTCTCCTTCGCGGCGACCGTCATCAAATATACGACTCCTTAATAATTCCTCCTTGATTGAAAACTATATCGGTTCATTTCCTTTCATTACTTCCCAACCTGAAAATTTTTCTCATCTGTTTAACGTGATACGTTACATTTGCCGCTGAAATTCCAAGTATCCCGCCGATTTCCCGGCGTGTATATTCCTTCTGCAATAAAATGAGTATCTCTCTTTTTTTTTCGTTCAAACGTTTGAAAAAAATAAACAGAGGCATTGTAGACGATCCGCTTGTTTCCCTCTCCGGAACATTTTCCATGAATACCAGATCATTCCGGCTCCGCCTTCTTATATAATCCAGCATCCGCCATCGCGCCTTCTTTAATAAATAAAATTGAGGTTTCCCTATCTTCACGTCTACTTCCCTTAATGCTTCAAATACTCCAACCCATCCCTCCTGCTCCAAATCGTTCCTGTCAGCTCCCGTCCTCATCGACAACGATACCGCATAATGCCTTACGGACCTCCGTAGCCGCTCTACTAGAACCCGTCGCGCTCCAGAATCGCCGCAAGCAGCCGCTTCAATAAATTGATGCATCGATCCCTTCCTCAAAATTCAGTCTAGTTTCTTCCCTCTCGAAAAGCTCCGGTTTCTCCGGGATCAATCATCCACTATTAAGCTAGCCCTGATTGACGACGACTCCCCAAGAGGAATGCATTAATGCAGAGTAACTATCATTTATCATCGTATTCCTCCTTTCTGATAAATTTGACTCATCACAGTCTCATAATATATATCGCACAAAAACCACGTTTTGTTAAAATTTTATTTTCGATGATGTACTGATAATTCAAATGTGATTATGAAACCTTTATTTGCAATTCCTTGAAAGCACAATTCAAATATTTTGAATTCGAAGAACAAGTAGCCGGAAGCCGATTTTTCAGCGGGAACAACTTTTAATTTATTGTTAAATAAACTTTTTAAAATTTTCTTTTTCGGGTGGGACAATTTAGGCTAATTGCTGAATTCAAATTTTTTGAAAAAAATTCAAAAAATTTGACCCCTTCTTAATGTTCGAAAAACTTAACTTATTGTCGATAAACTTAATTTTTTTTGGCACGAAAAATGCTTAATGAATATCGTCAGCTTCGGACCGAAAGCAGACATTCTTATAAGCTCGGCGGAAGGCAGGGGGCGTGCTTCAAAAAAGCAGCCAGGCTGCGGAACCGAAGTATGCCCGCGGTGGAGGAAAGAAAAGGCTGAAAGCCGGGCGGGGGAGGGCCCAATAAAAGGGGGACGGTGCGTTTTACACCTCCAATGCTTAACAGGCAATGATTTGCGATCACAAAAAACGGAACCGGACGTTGCCGCCAGAATAATGTTTGAATAAAGGTATGGCGGGAAAGTCCTGGAATTATTCAGCGGTTGTCCTCTATTTCGGCTTATTTGCGGAAGAGTCTGCTTGCGACAGATGGTCAGAAAAGGCACGGCAGTATGAAGAGTCAGAAAAAAGTAAATCTATCGAACGGGTTCCAGCAGCGCCGAATTTGCATCATAAAAATAACTGATTTCAGGCGACATCACTCAATCTTTGCTTAAAAGTCCCGGATCACGATAAGAAGCGAATGATCAGGGCGTCGTCCTGCAAGAATGTTCTACCCGGTCCTTCAATAAAAATAATTTGGAGACGCTCCAATATTCCACCGACCCGTTCATCCGCTCTTCTGCACATCCAAGCTTCCAGTCAGCGACTGTCCACAAACTTATTTTTTAGGGTTGATGAGAGTCCGATCACATTGCCTGGATTCAATAAAAAATCGGGATCGAACTCTTTTTTTACGGCGCTGATTTCCTTAAGCGCTTTTTTTCCGTACATCAATTGCAGATAAGGAACGCTGTTTCCGTTTATGACAATCGTTTTTTTTCCGACCCCGTGTTCTCCTGATATGGAGCCTTTAAATGCAACGGCTTTCTGCGCCAGCTTCACATACAATTTATCGACGAAATCTCGTTCCTTCTGCGACTCAGTAATAAAGTTGCAGTGAAGGTGGTAATCGCCGATATGGCCGAATATCAGGTAATGAAAGCCTTGTCTGGGAAAGTTTCTTTTGAATTCTTCCCCGGCCTTTTTATAAGCGGCGAACATTTCCGGGAATTTTTCCGGCGGCACGACGAAATCGGTTCCCAGTTTTTTGCTGTTCTTCTTTCTGATCATGCTGTTTATTTCATCCGGAAGGGTATGCCGAAATTCCTTTAATTCGCGGAATTGTTGCTGATTTTGAGCATACCAGTCCGCTGCCGAACCGTTTTTTTGCGCCGTTTCCATAAGCCATTCCAATTTTTCATCGTCCGTATAGATCATTTCGATAAAAACTCCGGCTTTCCAAACCGGATCAATCAGAGAGTATTTCTGCTGCAAAAGCGAGAGAGCATTTTCATCAAAAAACTCGATTGCTGATATTCCTTTGTTTTTTGCCGATCTCATTTTATCAATGAAATCCAGGGATTTTGATTCTTCGTCAAAAAAATTTACTCCCTGTAAAACATTCTTAGGCGTATCGGCCAGTACAAGGGTTAATTCGGCCGTTACGCCGAATATTCCTTCGCTGCCGATAAACAGGTCTATCAGGTCCATATTCGGTCTGACGTAAAGACCGGCCGCGTTTTTGATTTTTGGAGAATCGTATGAAGGCAGAGTGAATGAGTATTTTTTTCCCGAATCCGATGCCAATGAAAAGCGGCGTTCGTTATCTGCGAATATTTTACCTCTTTCCAGGGAAAGCAATTCCCCGTCAGGTAAAACAACGGTCATGGACTGAATCCATTCTCTTGTCGGTCCGTAGTAGAAACTGTGAGCCCCTGAAGCGTTAGTTGCAGCGGTTCCTCCTGCGGATGCGCTCCATTCTGTAGGGTCCGGAGGATAAAAAAATTCAGCCGGCAAAAGACGGCTTATGTTGTCCAGAGAAACGCCTGGAGCGACCGTGAGCGTTTTTCTGCACTGATTCAACTGCGCCTTTAAAACGCCTTCCGATGTTTTTTCTTCAATAAGTTCCGCATTTTTATCATTTTCAATTGAAAGCATTTTTTCCATCGCCAGGACTATACCTCCGAATAACGGAGTTCTCGCTCCCGTTATCCCGGTTCCGGCGCCTGAAATCGTGCAAAAAACTCGATCTCGACGGCAATCCTTTATAACGGATACAATATCGTCTATCGATTCAGGGAAATATATTCCTTGAACATCCGTTTCATCAGCCCGGAAAATATTGCTTTCATCTGATGTATAATTCCTAATCACATTTCGATTTTTGATCATTTTCGGCAGCACAGGATTAATCCTCAGCAACGTTTGAAAGAAAACGTTCAGCATCGGTTTGAATACACTTTCTCCCCTGTCGCAAACGCCCCCCTTCCCTTGCAGTATCAATTTAAACCAGAAAACCCGCATTTATCAAATTTCTTCTTATCGCTCAAACGAATTGATGCTGATCATCCCTTTCATGGCCAGTTTTTGTCGTTAAACCGCAGCGCCTGTCCAGCATAAAATTTTGAATTGAGATTCGAGTTTGTGGACAGGCGCCGGCTAGAATAGAGTGAAAACAGGACATCAGAATCAGATTAGATTTTCGCATCAATTATTTTTGGAAGCCGTCATTCTTCTGAAGTGTTTGAATTTCGGGAGCTTTATCTCTTATAATCATGGATGTTAAATCGGAAAGGTCGGATCAATGCCGGGGAAAAAATCGAAAGAAATCAGCATTAACGGATACGTCGAACCCGGATTTGAATCGGTTAAGGCGGAGTTCATAAGGAATTTCACTCATCGTGGAGAATGCGGAGCGGCCTGCGCTGCTTATCATCAGGGTAGAAAAGTAATTGATTTATGGGGCGGATACCGGGATGCTGAGAAGCAGTCATTATGGCATAAAAACACAATGGTTGCCGTTTTTTCTACAACAAAGGGCTTTTCTTCTCTTGCTGCAGCCCTGGCGCATTCACGCGGACTTCTGGATTATGATGAAAAGGTTTCGACTTACTGGCCCGAATTCGGTCAAAACGGTAAACAGGAAATCACCGTCAAACAATTAACGTCTCATCAGGCCGGACTCAGCGCACTCGACAAACCCCTGGACCTGGAAACACTTTCTGATTTGGATAAACTGGCTGATATCCTGGCAAGGCAGAAACCTTCCTGGAAACCGGGAACAAAAACGGGCTACCATTGCTGGAGTATTGGATTTTACTTGAACGAACTCATTAGAAGAGTCGATCCCAAACACAGAAGCATCGGCCGGTTTTTTCTGGAAGAAATCGCCGAGCCCTTAGATGCGGAATTTTATATCGGCTTGCCTTATACCATCCCTGATTCAAGGATTGCCATAATCAAAGGTATAAGCAATCCTTTTCAGTTGCTGTTTCATCTGGGTGAAATTCCCTTCTCATTCGTCATGCGGTTTCTTAATCCCCGATCCCTGACTGTCCGCAGCATGAACAATCCCAGGATATTGTTTAATCACAAGAACATAAACAGGCGAGACGTTTTAGCGGTAGAAGTTCCCTCGGGGAACGGCATAGGCGTCGTTCGGGACATGGCGAAAATATATAATGAATTTTTGAACAGCGGCAAGAGGCTTATCATCAGAAGGGAAACATTAAAGGCGTTGCAAGCGCCGCCCGATCCATCAGCCGACGGCGCATTCGATGTAGTCCTGAGAACTAAATCATCTTTTTCTCTCGGTTTCACAAAGCCTTCCGTAAAATCCGGCATTCTTTTCGGAAGCAGCGGGAAAAGCTTCGGTTCTTATGGCGCAGGCGGTTCTTTCGCCTATGCTGATCCTGATGCCGAAACAGCATACGCTTATGCCATGAATAAATTAGGTTTCTGCATGCGCGATGATCCTCGTGAAAAATACGTCAGAGAAGCTTTTTACCGTTCTCTGCACCTCTGATCCGAAAAAAAAAATTTCCTTGAAATTTGCTTTCTTATACGAATGATGCTAATAAGTATTACCCTTGCGGGTCGGCTGAAAATAAAAAAATATTCCTTTATCATCACAGAAATTAGTGTAATTTAAATCGGAGGAGGAAAATCATGCACAGCCCAATTCTTTATCGGTTAGGAGTGCTGCTCATTCTTACGGCGCTCATATTCACAGTTGAACCCCAAATTGCAAAAGCAAGCATTACGATTGATTCTTTTGAGACGAGTCAATCATTGACTGCTGAAGGGGATATTCCGCCGGACAATGTCGAATACGGAACCGTGATTGGAGCGGACATTGCCGGAACGGAACGAGATGCTTACATAGAAATCACCGAAGGCGTCAATTACTTGACATTGAAGTCAAACGACGGGGGAAACGGATTGCTGGCCCACAGCCAGGAAACCGGCGTAAAAGGCATTTCATTGCTTGTTTGGGACGGCCCGGACGGAGACCCTTTGTCCATCGACTATACAGGCCTCGGCGGTATGGACCTGACTTCCGCCGGCGTTATGGACCATGTCAAGATTCTCGTTTATGAAGAGGACTGGCCGGCAGACATCGTTTTTTCCGTGTATTCCGATGCCGGCAACTGGTCAAGCTATGAACTTAATTTACCCGGTTTGATTGAAGCGCCGGGCATTTCTTTTTACTTGCCCTTCACCGACTTTACGGTCCAGGCCGGCACCGGAGCAGACTTCACAAATGTCGGCGCCCTTTCCATGGAAATTGTCGGACACCACGTTTCAACTGACCTTCGGATACAATCCGTTGAAGCCGTTACAGCTTCCATAGGGGATTATGTGTGGTTCGACGAGGACATGGAGGGCGACCAGGATGAAGACCCGGCGCTCTTCGGCCTGAATGACGTCGTTATTGAATTATACGAAGATGAAAATTGCGACGGCATTATCGATCCAGAAGATGACCTGTTGGCGACTCATACTACCCAAATCGACCCGCTTACCGGTTTGCCCGGATGGTACCTGTTCAACGGTCTCCAAAACGGATGCTATGTCGTCAATGTCGATGAATCTTCCCTGCCGGACGGTTTCGTCCTTACCACAAATAATGAACCCCATCCGGTCAATCTAGCGATCGGACAAAATTATACGGATGCGGATTTCGGCTATTGGATGCCTCCGCAAGCCTCCCCTACTCCCGTCGTTACGCCTACTCCAGCGCCATGCGAACCCAGAACGCCCGGTTATTGGAAAGTCCAGTGCAGAAAACATCAGCATGAAAATCCAGAACCCTACTTCCCCATTATCAGAGAAGCATCCGCCATCTTCGACGAAATCGGCGATGCCTCCTGCGATACCGTAATGAGCAATCCTCACGGCATGATGCAAAAAGCCCTCTGGCACTCTCTCTCAACTTGGCTGAATATCTCTTCAGGAAAACTCTCTATGGACACTCCCGTCGACTTCCCGCAATTAACCGCTGCCGTCAATGTAGGCCAGGCTATCGAAGAAATTGAAATGCTTATACTCGCAGAACAGGAACTGGAAAGAGCAAAGGATATCGCAGATGCAATCAATAACGGTTGGGCTTTGGATTGTAATGACGATCCGCTTCCCGATTCCGGCAAGTCAGGCTTATCCCATTTTTCTTTGCTTAAAAAATAATACTCTACTCTGAGCGCATTTCGGCTGCTTTCCTGAAAAATATATCAGGAAAAAAACCGACTTCGTCGCTCCTTTCATTTCAGCGCCTCTCCATAACGTTTCTTCTCATAAATTAACGTTCTGGAGAGGCGTTGAGTCGTTTAGTCGTTTCTTGATTCATTTATTTCTTTTAAAATTTTAAACGTGGATCAAAATAGGACAAATGTTTTTCAGGAGTTGTCATAAAATCGCGCGAAAAGCATAATGAAATAAAGGTTCATTAGGGTTATTTGATGCGCAAGCGAGTATTAAGCGTGTGATAAACCTTGGAGATTAAGACTTAGAAATGAATTATAGTAAGACATTGAACTCGGCATGAAGATTGCTTCTGTGTGAATGAAGCGGGAACTTTATTACAAAACGTTCCAATTGCAAACTGATTGGGAAGCAAGGGAATCCGGAAGACTTTGCGAATCAATCAATGAAATCAAGTTAATCAAAAAGGAGGAGGAAGTTTTGAAGAAAGTATTCAAGAATCTGTTAATTTTATCGGTGATGGCTGTTTTTGTCGGAACGGTTCATGGTGAAGCCTCTTTATGGTTGTTTCCTGACAGCGCCTTACCCGGAGCGCTGACGGACGATTACAATCAGGATCCGACTTACGTGGGAGCGGATCAGGATCCGTGGTTGTCTGAGAGTTATGTAATCAGTGAGGATGGATTCATATTAGATGTATATAATCACGGACGGGGAGCAGGCGACAACACGGCGTATAGCGTGCAGCTTATT
Organism: uncultured bacterium; assembly: GCA_964619725.1. GTDB lineage: Bacteria > CSSED10-310 > CAZUFC01 > CAZUFC01 > CAZUFC01 > CAZUFC01. The sequence continues at coordinate 189,024 of CAZUFC010000001.1, forward strand.
GTAGCTGTTGAGGCGTTGGAAGAGTTTTACAGCGCGACGATAGACGGCGTGTCGTTGACGCCGGCATCATTCACATACGGAACGCCGTCGTATTCATGCAGCGGCCGCAACATACCTTATCACGGAGTTTTTCCGACTTATAACACGACGATTGATTTAGGAGACATAGCCCAGGATGAGATACGCCAGGTGAGTGTAGAGGTAAGCGGGACGGAGAATTTGCGTGTACATTTTGATGCTTACGGCGAGGGATATACGACTCGAACCAGGGGCAAGAAAATCACGACGAGATGTTATGATGTGTTCAACCCGTTTTCCCATGATGTAACTTTGCTGGGCACGGGGGGGCAGGAGCCGACGCCTGTTCCCTGCGTATATGATCTTGACATAGTCAAAACGGGTCCAGCGAGCATTTCAGCAGGTGAGACGATCATATATACGATTGACTATTCCAGCGGCGAATCCACATGCGATCAGAATAATGTGGTGATAACGGATACATTACCGACATTTTCGATAGCAGGAATGACGTTGCCGGCTCTTCATGTAGTATCGACTGTTTGCACTTGCGGAACAGATGTTTGTACAGCATCCGACGATGATCTGAGTATAAATTGCAACATCGGCGTATTGGCTGTGGGCGATTATGGTACAGTCACTGTAGAAGCCGTTGTGAGTCCTTTGATTCCCGGCGGGACCGTATTGACGAACGGAGTTTGCATCGACAGCGCTGAAGCGGACGAGGTCTGCGATTATGTCGACACGACTGTGGAGCTGCCGCCTCCGCCTCAGAATGATGCCGGCAATGATATAGGAACTCCCGGATTCTGGTGCAATCAGCTTCAACGTTCGCAGGCATGCGCCGATAGTCCGGATTTATGTTGCGTCCCCAACGGCGACCCCGGACTCTGCAGCAGCGACGGTTATCAGAAATTCAGTTACAATGAGGTCACGACCTGGTTGACCATGATACAGTGGTTTTCACGAGTGTTTGATGAGTTGGGTTTCGGCGTGAATCTGGGCGATGCGATAACTTTGATCTGCGGAAGCGATTCCGATCCTACAGTGATGTCCATTAAATTACAGCGCCATTTGCTGACTTTATGGTACAATCTCACTTCCAATCAGGTTTATTCGGGAACGACCCTTGGTTCACTCTGCGGATACGGACTCCCTTCCTGCGCTTCAAGCATAGGCGTTGATTTGGATTGGACGGTCGGCGACGTAATGGTTACTGCCGAAAGTGCACTTCTCGCTCCCGATGACGATATAACATTAGAATGCTGGAAAAACGTTATCGATGCGATTAATAACGCTCAGGCTCCCGGCGCCGGCGATTGTCCGTTATAAACAAAAACGGACCGTCAATTAAAACCAATTTAATATAAACAGCAGCTTCCGGAAAAAGCGCTTCTCGTTAACCGAGAGGCGCTTTTTTTGCTGGGCAGTCTCTTTTGGATTGATCCAACAATTTGAAATGCATGTTTATCTTTCTAAAAACCCGCATATGACGGTCAAAATACTATCAATGCGCTGAAATTCAAAATATCCAATAAAGCAGCCGCCAAAGCAGCATTCAATTCCCACTCGCAACCGAACGATTCATGCAGTCTTTTTATTTGAGCATCCCTGGTCCAGAACGGACAGTCCAAAATATCCTCCAGGCTATCTTTTTTGAATATTTCATTCAGGATCGCTTCGGAGTTTTCATGGTTTAACTCGGGGAATTTTTTTCTGATGTGAGCGCCCGGTAAAATGATGAGGAAAACGGAATGGCGTTTGAAATTTTCCGGGAAACCGAACAGGGACAAACGTCCTGATGGAAATCTCTTAACTGTCAAATTTTCTTCTGAAAGCGGCAGTCCCGATAGATTTATCACATCGAGCACAGCGGTTTCCATTTCAGCCGTCGCAGGGGCTTTACGTAAGACAGCGACGGGGGCCTGGAAAATTTGCGAAGGTGAAAGATGCTTGCTCCGCAGAAATTCCTGGATTCTTTCCAATCGCGTGTGACGATCGTACCTTTTCATGAGTTTTCTCTTTAGCGGATTTATATCGTAATTTTGAACTGAATACAGGGCGGTATCAGGCAATCTTACAGAAGCATGGATTTTCATGCAGCGATCGCAATGGAAAAGATGCTTCAATTGATTATCGGCGAGTTCCTCGAATGATTTTCCGAGAATCTCTTTCGAAAGGCAATTTTCATGATCATTATCAGAAATGTCATAACTCTGAAACAGTGTTTTCAAAATATCCACGAATTGTTCGTCGTTCACGATGTTACCCTCATTCTCATGAAAAAGAAAAGTTCCGGTCTGCATTTAGTTTCATCGGCAGCGCGCTTATCACGATTATCGCCTCCTATAATTAAACAATTCAAGGATTATTTTTGCACATAATTTTCTCATATTCAGAAAATATCGAATAAAAATGAAGAAAACTCATTCGCCCCAACCGAATGTCCAGGAATCCATGATGCCTCGCACGTCTGTAATTTCATAATTTGTAAAGGCGGCGAACCACATGATATTTCGTGCCGATCCGGCATTTTCCGGCCAGAGGAATTCTTCCACGACGGTAAATCCACCCGTTCCGGGGGTAAGGTCGATTTCATAATAATTAAATTCAGAAAAATCAGGAGCGAAATAATATTCTCCGAATACTTCCAGAACGACGAAAAGAGGAATATTTTCATACTGAATCTGATTGGGATTTTCAAAGAAAACGTTGCAGGAGCAGACGTCATTCGGATAATAGAAATTGGAGGGCATCCAGAGCATTACAGAAACGGGTTCTGTTTGGGGCGTAGGCGAAGGCGGCACCGGAGTGTCCGTGCCTGGTACGGTTGACGGCGATATGCAAGGGGTAAAAGTTTCCGAATGTGAGGGAGCAGGAGTGGAACTAGCAATTAAAGTAGATGTCGGAGAGGGAGTCGGTGATGGGGGAGAAGTCGGCGTAATGCTGGGCAGGGGCGTATTTGAGGGTAGAACAGTCGGCGTTGGTGAAGGCAAAAAATCTTCGATTACGCAGGCTCCCCATCCTTGAAAGGCGGGAGCCGTTATTTCCAGTAAGATTTCGCCCTGGCAGTCGAACCGGTAAATTTTTCCGAGGGTTCCTTCTATACTTTCCGCTGTCCAGAAAAAATTTCCGTCAAACCAAAGCCCTCGGCAATGTTCAGAGGGCGGCTGAAAAGAATTTTCCGGGATTTCAGCAACAGCAGGCCAGTCGTCCAGTGTCCAGCATTTAACTACACTTGAATCCGTGAGCGTCCAGTAATATTCTCCATCCCAGGCCGCCCCCCACACATCTTCATCGTATGAAGCCGTCCCCTCTTTTTCTCCGTCAATGTAATATCGGTTCAAATCCCATTCGGTTGCATAAAAGAAAGTTCCGTCGAACGCTACGTCGTAAAAATAATACAGGCTCCAGTCATCAATAATGACTTCCAGATCGCCGGCGTTGAGATCAACTTTGTAAAGGCGGGGGGCGAACGCTTCTGCAGCATAAAGTTCATTGTTGACGGCCGCCAGGTCTACGAATCTGTAAAATTCATATTCGAAATAATTCACAACATTGCCGTTCATATCGAGTATGTAGATGCGTGAAAGCCACTCCTGGTTGGCCGTAAAAATAATCGCATCGGTGTCTTCCAGTTTTGATCCACGTTCTAGTTCGCCAGATGAAATAATTTCCTGCATTGCATCGTTCTGGCGGTAGTTTTTTCCGTCTGGGGAGGATATCGGCGAAGAGGCATCCGCAACAGAAACAATAAAGTAAAAGAAAAGGAGGATTATGACGTTAATTGCTTTCAACATATTTTTTCTCCAGTGGTCTGAATCGAATCCGGAAATTCGTCGGATCGAGGAATTAAATCAACAACATTTATTCTTCAATAATTTCAGCGCTGAAAACCTGAATTTTAGCCCCTTGCTGCCAGGCATTCTCCGGTAAACCTGCTTTCCAGCATGTTCGTTTGAGGAATGTCAAACGGTCCCAGCCGTTATCAACAGCGACCTGCGGAAGAAGAACGCCTCTGTTGTAACCCTTGCTGATGTAAATTCCATGTTTTCCGATTTCTATTTCATCAATGGTTTTTATTTCTCTGAGAGGAGACAGGACAGACAATTCGATAGAGAGTTCGTCGACTTCCGCAGACTTGACTGGCGGAAATCTGGGGTCTCTGAGAGCAGACTCCACGGCCATGTCTCTCACCGCCTTGTAAAGAGGTTTATCAGCCAGAAAACTTCCGATACACCCCCTTAATTGTCCATGTTTTTTCAGCGTAACGAAAACTCCTCTCTTTTCCTTCAACACAGCGTCATCTTCTTTGACGGATATGATATCTCCTTCTTCGATGTAATGCCTGATAGAGTCTCGGGCAATTTGCTGCAGGCGCTGCTTTTGATTTTCCGTTAAATTACTCACTATACATCCCCCTCCTTGGCGAATGAAAATCCGTTAAGAGATTTCATCAAATTGATTAAACTCAATCGACGGTTTGAATTCTCCTCCCTTATATCACCGAGAAATCCGGTTTTTTTTTCAAAACACTGAAAACACTCTATGACTCAGTTATCGCAATGAAAATCAATTTCTTCAAAAACTTGCGCTTCAAAAACAAAAAAATTCATGTCTGATTTCCAGGCATCAGCAGGAAGTCCTGCTTTTCGAGAAAGCTGACGAAGCGTTTCCTCTATCTCCCAACCTTGCTCAGGCGCCACTTGTGGGAGAAAAACAGCCGAACGGCCATTTTTAAATATTTGAATTCCATGTTTGCCGATAACTATATCATCTTTGGATTCCACGGGTTTCAGAGGCGTCAGCACGGAAATTTCTATTTCGATATCTTTCAGTTCCCCGGGCTGAACCGGCGGAAATCTGTGATCATTAACCGCCGCATTTACAGCGTTATCGATGATGGTCCGCCATAACGGCTTCACAGGTTGAATATATCCGATGCAACCTCGAAGACGTCCGTTCTTCTTCAAAGTGACGAAAGCCCCTCTTTTTTCTTCAAACAAACTCTCGGTAGATTCGAAATCAGATTTTTTGCGCTCGGTGACATAAGAATTCAATGTCCTTCTGGCCAGCTTTATCAATACGCTCTTTTGCCGCTGATTCAGTTTACCGCCTGAATTAAGCTCTTCCCCGGCGCTCGCTTTTTCCGCATCAGAGTCTCTTTGGATTTCCTGTTCTTCCGATGCTTGATAAAAAGCCGCAGCGCCGTAACCGACGACTTGTTTTGAATCTCCATATGGACTGTCCGCAGAATTGGAATAATGCAGCAAAATCCCCTTATCCGCCCCTAATGCTTTACTTAATCGCATTACAGTCATTACAGCAGTGTTCCCGCACATGGGAGTCTGGAGATTGGGGACCCCAGCCTTCATGCTTTCATTCAATGTTTTCGCCAAGTGAGAATCATCCAGAGAACAGACAGCTTCCAGAGTTTTTTTGTCTGTTCTCTTCGCCTGTTTTTCCGGCGGATAATGAGACAGATCACTGCTAGCAACAAGCAGCACATCTCTCCCTTTCAGCGACTCAGGCAGTTTTTGAATTATTGATGCCTGAGTATTCATAGAATCATAACCGAATAAAACAGGAACGATTTTAATATCATCATAAATAGTTTGCAGAAAAGGCAATTCAACTTCAATACTGTGTTCCGCCGTATGAGCTCCAGGAATAAAAGAAATATGCTTATCCATCTCCGCAATCTCTTCCGCCAGCTCTCTGTCGATAGTGACAACTCCCAGAGGAGTCCGGTATCCTTCCCCCAAATAGACCGATGCTCCTTTGAAATGCGCCCGATGTGCATCTCCAAACAGTATAACCGTGTCGACTTTTCTTGCTTTAACCGCTTTGAATCCGTGCGCAGCCGTCAGTCCGCTGAAAACATATCCGGCATGCGGAACCATAATGCCTAAAATCTTGCCTTTCACTTCCGGGGGCGATGCATCAGACAGATGTGCACCCACCGTTTTTTTCAATTCCTCAGCTTCATCAGGATAAAACGCTCCAGTAACCGCCGGCGCACGAATATTTTTTGATTCTGCTCCCGCACAAATTTGTCCGCTCAGCGCAACTATAATGAAAATGAAAATCAATAAAGAATTCCGTTGACGATCGACTCTTTTCAAAATATTCATTATGTTCTCTCCTTTGTTCGATTTGCTTAGCCCCTTTATCACAGGGAATAATAGTTTATCAAAAAAATATTTATATGAAAAACCACATGAAGACGAACCCTTGATTGTTCCGCTGAAACATCGGACTGAATTTCGACTAATATATCGAATGATATCGAATGAAAAAATTCGCTGCCTGATGCATTGCCAGGTAGAATCTCCGGCCCTGTTCAGAAAATTATTTATACTTCTGTTTGACTGACATCTCAGAAAAGAATCGATAATGCTGTTGAACAAAGGCCCTAAAAAATTTAAGATAGCTGAGGAGATGAACTTCGGATTCGAGGATGTGACATCCTGGAATAATCAATACTTCATGAACAGTAAGGTTAAAACAGGGAAAACGAATTGAAAAAAAACCTCTTTTTGTCGGGGCTTATGCTGTTATTGATTTTGCTGGTTCGCCTTTTGCACCCCTTCGCAGACCCTCCAGCGGACTTAAGTTGGAGCGGCGGTTACTACAGCGATGAAGGTTTCTGGACCCACAACGCCAGAAACGCAGTCCTTTTCGGGAAAGCCGTTCAAGACGACTGGAATAATATGTTCATCAGTCCTCTGATTCACTTTGTCCATCTGGCTGTTTTTAAAATTTTCGGAGTAGGGATGATGCAGGCGAGAATACCGGTAATTCTCATTTCTCTTTTATCATTTTTTTTCCTTCTTCTTACCCTCCGGTCTGATTTTAAAAGAGCTGACGCTCTCCTGGGCGTAAGTCTGGCCGGCTTCAATTATATCCTTATCATGTATAATCGATTGTCGCTTCTTGAGACGCCGATATTGTTTTTTATAATCATGAGCCTTTTTTTATGGAGAAAAGGGCTGCGGAATGAAAGCCGGATGTATTTCATTTTATGCGGTCTTACTTTAGCCGCTGCCTACATGACTAAAACGACCTCGATTTTTTTTCCGGCATCTTTGCTTTTTGCTGCATATTTTTCGAGTTATAAGACAAATGCTGAAAGAAGCAGAATTTTCTTTACGCGTATAACCTATTTAGCAACAGGAGCGATTTTACCCTTGTCCATATGGTTCTTTTGGCACTATCTTCCCCATCAATCTTTCATTCAGGCTTATAGTGATTATTATCGATCTCAACAGAACTCAACTATCTATGGAATAATTAAAAATATTGCTTTTCAGCCTTTTTTCATTTATTTCGCCCGAACCCCTGTACTGCTTTATATGGCTTGGACAGCTGTCCCTGCTTTAGTACACAGCCTCTTCGTCAAAAAAGAACGGGGCAAACCGGTCGTAGTCGCAGCTTTTTTCTGGCTTTTATGCGAGGCGGGCATGCTCAGTCTGTTCGGGTACCGTCCCCTGAGATATTATTTACCCATCATAATTCCCATGTGCATTATTTCTCTTGAATGGCTCACCGCATTAAAAAATGAAAATAAAATCATGAACGTCAATATCTCCGTCGTCATTTTTTTTATTATATGGTGGGCTGTTCCGGCACTGGAATGGAGCGGTATGATTGCTGTGAAATTCAGCTCCTTTTTCGAGCCGCCGGCTTTTTTCACGAACCCGGCCATACCCTGGACTGGCGGCGCCGTTTTTCTTTTTTTAACTGCAGCAAGCGCAATTCTTTTAATCTTACATTCAAAGAAAAAATTTTTCTCCGATCCCTGCTTCTTGAAAGCGATATTCATGCTGATCCTGACTCTTTATGCTCTGTCCAATGGAATTCAATACCTGAACTGGGCTCTGTCTCCGTCTCACGACGTCAGAGACGCCTCTTCAGACTTGAAAAAAATTCCCGATGCCGCAGTGATCGCAGGGCAATGGGCTCCCCAGTTGTGTTTATGCAATGAACTACAGGCCGTTCCATTATGGAAAAACTATGTGAATGATGAAAATCCCTTTCAACGGTTCCAGGTTACTCATCTTCTTTCCTGGCAATATCAATGGGGCGATGAATACAAATATCATCATGATTGGTTTCCCGATGTTATGGCAAGATCAAAAAAAATAAAAACTTACAGAATCAAAAATTCGAACGTCATTTTAACGCAAATATTTCCATGAAAACTAATTCGTTTCTGCTCATAAACAATTTAAAAATAATCATCTCGACACGCCCTGACTCATATTGGCAGCCGGCCGGTCGCTGCATCAGATCGTTTCCATGCGGGATAGGTGAAATGCCGCCGCCGGATAAAAGACCCACCGGGCCGGACAATCCTCCCCCCTTTTTTCGGGCCCTCCCCCGCCCGGGTTTCAGCCCCGGGCATGCTTCCTTCACGGGCGCAGCTCTTCACCGGATCAGAAGGGTCTGAACCGCGCCCCCTTTCCCAACCATTAAGGAGTAGTTGTCTTCGTGCGGGCCGCAACTAGACGGTATAAAACAAAGCATATTTCATGCCTAAAACCCCCTTATATCATAATCCATTGATTTTATTAATAAATGAAATTTGGAACCATGGTGCAAAAGTCAAAATTTTTGAATTTTTTTCAAATTTCTTGACCCTCTCTGTCAATAAATTCATTTTCACAATATGTTACGCATTGATGCAGCATTCAAAAAATTTGAACTAAAAAAGTGCGGCATTATGGCGTCGATCCAATTACTCAGATTCTTGAAATCAATTGAAAAACAGGCGGTTATCATGGATCATCATAAATGAGAGAAAAAGAGATTGAAAAAATGATAATTTCCATTTGCTCAGTCCCCGAATTTCGCATCCTGTAATTGACAAAAGCCATTAAGATTATTATAATTGTAACGGGTTAGGGTCATAATTAAATCCCAAAAAAGATGTCATTCATTTTTGGGAGGGGAGGGAGATACGTTTTATGAAAAAGATGGGGAGAAGAAGTTTAATTTTGCTTCTGTTTCTTGCGATTTTATCGTTGTTTCCATTATCGATGATTTCAGCAAAGGAAGGCAATGAAAAGGAGGCAGCGGAGCGTGAGGAATGGTGGCCATACGAGTTGAAGCCGCCTTACGGTAAAGCGGAGAATCCTTTTTCGTCAGATGTCATAAGACTTGACGTGGGAGAAATTGATCGAAGTTCCGGAATGCCTTCAATGCCGTCCGAATTATTATATGATGGAGAATCTGCGGGGCGAATTCACTGTATATTGCAATTCAGAGGCCCTGTATACGAATCATGGAAGAGCGAAGTGCGAAAAAGGGGTGTAACATTATATAACTATGTGCCCAATTATGCATTTTTGGCATCGCTTGAATCCGATCGAAAAGAATCGCTAATGGAGCTTGAAGAAGTATCCTGGATCGGCCGTTATCATCCTGCATTCAAGATAAGTCCTGATATCGGTAAAATGCCGTTAACTCATGCGGACCGGAAAGGCGAGAAGGAATTTTATTTAGTTGTAACTTTATTTGAAGACGAAGACCTGGAAAGAGCGGCGAAAGCGATAGGGGTAATAGGCGGCAAGGTATTGGATCGTGTGGACAGTGGGACCCGGAAGTCGTTGGAGATCAAGTTGCTTCCGGAAAAGATACCTGATGTGGCAAAAATGGAAAGCATCAAATGGATAGAAGAGAAGGGCGAATATTTTACAGCGAACAATAAGACTCAGGAGGTAGTACAATCAGGCAGCGTATCGGGCGGGACGCCGATATGGGGAGAAGGATTGCACGGCGAGGGACAATTAATAGGGCATTTAGATTCAGGCGTAGATATCGACAGTTGTTTTTTTTATGATCCTGTAGTGGGCAATAACCCCGGTCCGAGTCATTTCAAGATAGAGGCTTATAGAAATTACGGGAGCGGAGCGCAATATGACGGTTGCGTGGAAGGTCACGGAACGCATACTGCAGGAACGGCTGCGGGTTGGGCTGCTTACAACGGATATGCGGCGACTTATGACGGAATCGCTTATGAGGCTCGACTAACGGTAGGCGATATAGGACGAGATACGTCGAGCGATTGTTATTATGGTTACCTCTATCCCCCATCCTCTCTGACTCAGGTTTATCAGGACACATTAAACGACGGCGGTTATTTACATACGAACAGTTGGGGCGGCAATTCAAATTCTTATGATTCATATTGTACGGATACAGATGATTTCATGTGGGACAACAAGGATTTTCTTATTTTATATGCTGCAGGCAATTCGGGACCGGGAAGCGGGAGCGTTCATTATCCCGGCACATCCAAGAACATCGTGTGCTGCGGAGGATCGGACCAGGACCCCAATCAGGATGATATGTATTATTACAGCGGTCGAGGTCCCGTGAGCGGAAGTAACCGTTTGGCTCCATCGGTATGTGCTCCGGCAACGGATACGGCGGGGAGCGGAATAACTTCAGCCCGTTCAGACGGCAGCGTAGATTCGACCATGGAATGTCAGGTGGTCGGCGGATGGTCTGGTACGAGTATGTCGACGCCTGCCATTGCGGGATCGGCAGCGCTGATTCGTCAATATTTTACGGAAGGCTGGTATCCGTCAGGCAGCAAGACGTCGTCCGATGAATTAACTCCGACAGCAGCGCTGATGAAGGCATCTCTAGTAAACAGCGCGGTTAACATGTCGGGAACGACGGCGCGTCCATCAAATAATCAGGGTTGGGGACGCATATTGTTGGACAATGTTTTGTATTTCAGCGGCGAATCCAAAAAATTGTACATCGAAGACGATACAACGGGCATTTCGACGGGCGAAACAATAGATTTCGATATAACGGTGAATTCATCTTCTGAGCCTTTGAAGGTAACTCTGGTATGGACGGACAGGGCCGGCAATTATTTAACGAATGATTTGGATTTAAGAGTATGGCGAGGATTTTCCAACTGGTACGGGAATAATTTTACGAACGGCTGGTCCAACACTAATTCGACGGCAGACCGGACCAATCCTGTGGAATGTGTTTATTTAAGTTCTCCAGCGACGGGAGGATATACGATAAGAGTAAGCGGTTATAATGTGCCGAGCGGGGAAGCGGGAGGCAATCAGCCTTTTGCATTGGTGGTAACCGGGGACATAACGCCGGGATCAGGAGCCACCCCGACGCCGACGGTGACGGCAACTCGCACGCCGACCAGAACGCCGACGCGAACGGCTACGCTGACGCCGACCAGAACGGTAACTCTCACCCCGACGAGAACGCCGACCCGGACATTGAGTCCGACGATCACATCAACCCTTACGCCCACACGAACGCCGACGAGGACGCCGACCAGAACGCCGACCCATACTTTTACTCCCGGACCCACATCAACACCGACATTCACTCCAACCCGATCTCCCACGCCCACATTTACCGATACGCCGACGCGGACGCCGACCGTCACGCTGTCGCCTACTCCTCCGCCGACCTGGACGCCTACACTGAGCCCCACTGTGACTTTAAGTCCGACGAGAACGTGGACCAGAACGCCCACGAGGTCTCCTACCGTCACCTTATCGCCGACGCGTTCGCCGACCGGAACACCCACTCGAACGCCGACGGTCACTTCAACGCCTACGGCTTCGCCCACAGGTTTGGGTTTCAATCGACGCGTTACGAATTTTACGACTAATGAGAGGCATCCGGACATGGTGACGGACAGCCAGGGTAATATTTTTATTTTATATGATTATGAACAAAGTTCGACGAATCGGGACATATATTCGGCCAAATCGACCGACGGCGGTCGAACGTGGAATTCTACGGCTGTTCTCAACGATTCACGTGATACTTTACGTCCGGTTGTCGATTGTTCAGATAACGATGATCTTTATGTTACCTTTGAAAATAATTATACCGGCGATAATCATTTCCGTTATATGAAATCGACCGATTCAGGCTCGACCTGGACAGCGGGCAGTTATTCCGTTACGGGAATGGAAAACGAGAATCTGGATAATCCCGATATCGCTGTTTCGGGAAGCGGCAGCAACGCCGTCATTTATGCTGCCTTTGATTATCCCGTAGGAAACAACAGAGATATCCGCTACTTTTTCAGCGACGACGGAGGTTCTTCCTGGACGCACGGAACGCTTGACTGGCAAAATTGGAATAATGAGGATCTCTATCCGAAAATCGTAATGGGTCCCAATAATGTTTCTATTTTGTGGGAAGACGAGTATTCCTCCAACGATCATGATATCGTGTCTTATTACAGGGATTTGACGGGAGGCAGTTGGACCTATGTCTGGGTCGCCGCTTCCTATGACGATGAGCGTTATCCTGCTGCCACGGCTTACGGTTCTGAATTCAACGTGGTCTATCATTATGATAATACGCTTGAAGCGGCACGTTCCACAAATGAGGGCGCTTCTTATACGGACGGATATTCAGTGGATTCCGGCTCTCACCCATCGATAACCCGTAGCGGAACCACAGTAAGATCGGCTTATTTTCAATCAGGTTCTATCGTTTATTCTGAATCGTCTAATAGCGGAACAAGCTGGAGTTATATCGATGAGGCGACTGACGGTTATCACAGCGTATCGGATGACTTGCGCGTCGTAACGTGCAATTATGGAGGCTCACAGCCTTTTGTCGCCTGGGAAGATCAGAGAAACGGCCACTATGATATTTATTTTGACTGGCCTCTTCCAACGCCGACTCCTACCTATACGGAAACACCCGTCGACACTCCGACGACAACCCCGACTTTCACCAGGAGTCCAACCCTCTCGCCGACGAACACGGCATCCCCCACCAGAACGCCCACAAAAACGCCGACAGATACACCCACACGGACCCCGACGCTGATTCCCACGGACACTTTAACGCCTACGGTCAGTCCCACGCGAACGCCGACGCCTACATTTTCTCCCACACGAACTCCGACATCAACCTATTCGCCTACTTTTACGCCCACAATAACGCTTTCCCCGACATTAAGCCCGACAAGTTCACCGACCCTCTCACCCACCGATACTCAGACAGCAAGCCCGACAAGAACGCCGACAGATACACCCACAAGGACCCCGACGCTGACTCCCACGGACACGTTAACGCCTACGGCCAGTCCCACGCGAACGCCGACGCCTACTTCTTCTCCTACACGAACGCCGACATCAACCTATTCGCCTACGTTTACGCCCACAATAACGCTTTCCCCGACATTAAGCCCGACAAGTTCACCGACCCTCTCACCCACTGTTACTCCGACAGCAAGCCCAACAAGAACAGCGACATATACTCCCACACGAACCCCGACGCTGACTCCCACGGACACGTTAACGCCTACGGCCAGTGCCACGCGAACGCCGACAGCGACTGGTCTGCCTTCGTCAACGCCGACTTCGTCGCCTACATCAACCCTTTCGCCGACATTGAGTCCGACTATTACTCCTACTCTTTCCCCAACGCCAAGCCCCACTCTTTCAGCTACCGAAACAGCTTCACCGACGCGCACTCCAACTGTCAGCCCGACTTTCACGATGTCGCCGTCTCCCACACGTTCGCCGACTTTCACCCAATCTTTAACTCCCACCAGAACTTTATCGCCAACCTTAACTCCGACATATACTCCTACGATGTCGCCTACTCGGACGCCCACGCATTCCCCAACTTTAACCTTTACTCCCTATCCCACGCCAACCCTCTCGCCGACCAACGCTCCTTCCCCAACGTCCACAGCCTCTCCAACCGCTACTCTTTCTCCGACCAGAACCTCAACCGATACCCCTACCAATACTCCAACTATTACGAATACCCCGACCGCCACGAGTATCTCCGGCAATATCCAGGTGACTGATTTAAGCGAAAACGAACGACATCCGAATATGGCGACCGATTCTTACGGCAATATATATATCGTCTATGATTATGAATTTTCCGATTCTGATCACGACATCTACGTCGCCAGGTCGACAGACCATGGTTACACATGGAATTCTTCCGCTGTGCTGGATGATTCCCGGGATACGTTGCGGCCGGCGATAGCAAAGTCTGAAAATGACGATCTTTATGTCGTTTTTGAAAATAACGAAACGTCGGACAATCATTTCCTTTTCGCCAAATCCACTGACGGAGCGGCAAGTTGGAATGTCGGTTCCTATTCCGTTTCAGGCCTTGCAAACGAAAACATGGATAATCCGGATATTTCCGTTTCAGGCAGCGGACAATCTGCCCTGATATATGCCGTTTTCGATTACCCGGTTTCTGGAGACCGGGACATCGCTTATTTTTTCAGCGAAGACGGCGGAACAACTTGGAATCATGGTACGCTCGACTGGCAGACATGGAACAATGACGATCGGTACCCGAATGCCGTTTTGAGCGGCGACAATGTTTCCATCATTTGGGAGAATGAATATTCTGCGAATGATCATGATATAGTATCTGCATACAGACCCAAGACAGGCGGAGCCTGGACCAATGTATGGATAGCCCTTTCTTATGATGATGAACGATACCCGGCTTCGGCGAGTGAGGGTAGTGAGATTAACGTAGTTTATCATTATATGAATGAACTGCAGGCCGCCAGGTCAGTTGATGAAGGAGCGAGTTTCACGGAAGGATATACAGTGGACAACGGTTCGCATCCCTCATTATCGAGATCAGGCAATCAATTACGTTCTGCATTTTTTGATTCAGGATCGATACATTATACCCGTTCGCTTGACAGCGGCGTAAACTGGACGTATGTCGATGAAGCGACAGATGGAAATCATACAGTTACGGATGATGTAAGCGTAGTCGACATCAATTTCGGGGCATCTCTTCCTTATACGGCATGGGAAGACCAGAGAAACGGCAATTTCGATATATATTTCGACTGGCCGGGTGAAATAGGCTCTCCCACTCCATCGGCTACTTCCACGCCATTAACGGGAACAGCAACGCCCGAACCGACGGGATCGCCGGCGACCGGAACAGCGACACCGACAGGAGCAACGCCGACAGGCACATCATCTCCCCTTCCCACGAATACGCCGACCCGAACACCAACGGATGTGCCCACAAGCACGCTTTCGCCGACTTTGACTCCAACGCTCTCGCCCACAGAGGCGCCGACATTGACGCCAACTAATACCCCAACTCGAACCCCCACGGACGCTCCCACAAGCACGTTTTCGCCGACTTTGACTCCCACGCTTTCGCCCACAGAGGAGCCGACATTGACGCCTACTAATACCCCGACTCGAACACCCACGGACGTTCCCACAAGCACGTTTTCGCCGACTTTGACTCCAACGCTTTCGCCTACAGAGGAGCCGACATTGACGCCTACTAATACACCGACACGAACACCAACGGATGTCCCCACAA
>CAZUFC010000002.1:0-48956 GCA_964619725.1 uncultured bacterium
AAACCCAAGTGGCTGTCCAGCATTAAATTTTGAATCGAGATTCGAGTTTGTGGACGGACATTAATTAATATACCATAACGACGTTTTTGGAGTATCCGACCAGAACGATTTCCTCGCCCGGATGCTCCGGATAAAAATCGCCTGTTCGTATTTCGTGGATTCTGTCCGAATCTTCATATATTCGGGAGGTTTCCCATTTTCCGTTCTTCTTGCCTATAACGTACAATTTCTTTGAGTATCCAGCGGCGATAATTTCATTACCGGGATACTGCTTATCGATATCCCCTATCCATACGCCCCTGTTTTTCGCCGTGTCGTGAAGCAGGCGGGTCGAGTTCCAGACGTCCCCTTCCATTTTTTCGATCAGGATAACATTTCCGCCATCGTCTCCTATGACGATCCGCTTTTCTCCCGTCGTTTCGCCGGGATAACCGGAACAAACCCTGGCTATCGGCATCGGCGCTTTGTATATCAACTTCGACTCCCATTCGCCCTTCTGTTTATAAACTTGCGTCACCATCCTGGATTGAGAAACCACAATCAGCTCATTCCCCGGATGCCCGGAATCAAAATCGTCAATAATCAATTTTTTAATTCTTCCGGGGTCCGAATATATCACTTCGCTTTTCCATTCACCCTCATCCCTGTAAACAAGAACAGCATTGCGTGAAAAACCGCCGCAGACAATTTCCGCTCCTTCCCTGTCGGGATCGAGGTCCCCCACGGTGACGCCGTGAATCAGATGAGAATCCGTAAAAATAGTTTCATGAGTCCATTTATCATCCTCCAGAGAGACCATTTCCAGCGAACCCGCCCCTATATCGGTTTCCGGCCCTGCCTTCATGCCGCACACTACCGCTTCAACGCCCTCGTGAATCGGATCGAAATCGCCTATTTCCGCAGCGATCATCTCCCCTTTTTCCGGACTCTCCCATAAGGTCTTTCCCCGCCATTGACCCGCTTCCTCATCGTATTCAACAAGGAAAAGCTTACCCGAAAATCCGCATGCCAATACTTCCGTTGTTCCATCATTATCGGCATCTCCTACGGCCACTCCGTCAAGTTTTTCACTGTCGCTGAAAATTATATCGTGTTTCCATCCGCTATCGCCTGTTTGTCCCCGTAATTCCGGTTTTTCCTCACATGCTTTTTCCTGATGCATCTCTTCAGCCCAGCACAGGCCAATGCTGATGAGTGAAACCATCGCCGGGAGAAATAAAAATGCCCTTTTCATGATGCTGCCTCCTTGTCGAATCCGTTAACATTATTGACGAGTCACCGCCTGCCGCGGCAGTCGACTTCATCTGCAAAACTCCGGGCACGCTAAGGCACGGAAAATTATGAACAAGAATTATAACAAAAAAAGAAGGGCTTTGCCGGCATTTCTTCAGCTTCCTGGAAAATTTTCATCCTTGTTTGATCTCTGACTATCCGCATATGCCTGACGATTTTTTCAACGCTGCAATTTATAACCGCTGATGTAAAGATCAAACGTATTATCGTCATTGTTTTGACCGTCCCATTCCATATCCCTGGAATCGGTTAAATCAAAATCAAGCCACCCGTTTACATCAGCGCTTCCTAAAGATGAAGTTTCCAGGGCATGTTCAGGATTATCGAACAGCCTTACGCCGGCGCTTGCGACTGCGCCTGAAGTGCTGTCGTACCCATGAGCTTTAATTCTTACGGCGATGGAATTAACCGGAGTATAATCAGATGCGTTGGGTATCGTTATCCAATCGCCAGTGGGGTAACCGTTATCGACAACCTTCTTTACGTGATTCAAATACAGATATTTCAAATCGTGATTTACTTTGAATTCGGCGACAGTTTCGGAATCAGCAGGACTCCACACCGCCCCGATGCACCTGTCTTCCTGATTGTACCAACCTTGTTTTGAATCGCCCCAGACGGGTTCGCTTATACTGTCGATAATGACCGGCGTGGGATAAACTGATTCGCTGTCGTCAATATAAATGTAATGAAAATCCTCAGCAGTATCCAGACTGCTGATTATGTGGTCTGTTTCACTGGTGATTTCAAAAAAATTCTTATTGCAGAAGCCATAACCAGTAACTACCGTCACCTCATCAGAATCCTTATATTTAGGAAAAGCGCCGAAAATATAATTTCTCAAAAAATTACCGTCGCCGGACGGACCTGTGGGGCCTGTTCCGCCGGTAGGCCCAGCAGGTCCCGCAGGTCCCATGGGTCCCGTATCGCCCTGGGCTCCATCAGGTCCCGTGGACCCTTCTGGCCCGGTATCTCCCTGAGGTCCAGTCGGACCGATCAACCCAGTTGCCGGTCCCACCCATTCGCCCGATGAATTGATAATCAGTCCGTATCCGGCAATCGTTACGCTGGCCGGATGAATGTCCGCGCTGTATACATCCTCGGCGTTGTAGGCCTGTCCCACACTCGTCAGTTCTTGCCGGGGAGTCAAAATTTCCTGATCAACCTGAACTTCGAGCCAGTAATCCGCTCTGAAATCAAGTTCTATAGGCGTTACCGAACCCAATATCACATGGAATATACCGCCCTCGTCACTCTCCACACTCTGCGTCCCTGCCCAGAGTTCAATTCCGCCCGTTTCCTGATTAAAAATCCGGAAAATAAAATCATGCTCGCCGCTTATGGGAATTCCCTCGGAATCCGTCAACGACCCCTGATAATTGATCTGATGAGGCACGTCCGCATATGTGATGCCGGAAATAAGGAACAGCGCAAAAACGATCATGAAAATTCTCTTCATTTTCCTCCTCCTTTCGAATCTGAAGTTATTGTCCTGTCTTCTCTCCGCTTGATAATGCAAAGAGAAATCTAAAAAAATCTTAAATCGTCTTCGACCGTTTTCAACGTTTTGCACTTTTTCTGTTAACAATATAATACAATATTTAAAAAATTCAAAACGTGAAAAATCTCAGCAGCGGCTTATTTAAATTAAAGGCTATTGGGAAGGAAATCCAAGGGCTTTTTGTCCATAAACGGTGAATTTTCCGTTTCTCTGCGTTATTCTTCGGGTTTGTTTTTGCGGCGTATGCCCGATACACCTTCGCACAACCCCTTGAATTTCTTGATAAACAAAAAAATCGCTCATGTCTGAATCAAAAACTCGCCGCGCTTGACCGGCATCAAAATTTGAATAGCGAATCGAGTTTATGGACAAGCGCTTGTTAGTCACAGCCCAAACATCACGTTTCTTGGGTCCATTGTAACTGATGTGATATTTTGAATGTTTGTAACCTCAAAAGACGCATTTTTAATCAATGCCGCTTTTTAAATAAGATCAAGAGGATTGAAAAGGGCTTAATTGATGGAAACGGTCTACATATCCGCTTTTAGGGCCGCTTGTCTGGCGTTATTGGAGTAGGTTGCATGTGCAGGCATACTGATTAATTCTCGCACAGCGAGAATTAATTTGAATTCAATATCAAACTCGCGGTAAATTATGCCTCAGTTCATCAGGAGGATGTTTAAACATGCTGCAGCATCGCAAGAAAAAGTTCATTTTTATGACGCTGTTGTTCTGTTCGGTTATGACGATAAGCTCCGGTTGTCTTAAAACCGCCAGAATTACCATCAACGCTTCTTCCCCTTTGATCCTGGAAATTTCGACGATCCTGGAAGGTTACGACGACCTGGAAATGGCGGAAAAAGGCCTGCCTGGACAGATTCTTCTGCTTGAAGGCCTCATCGGTCAATATCCTGATAATCCTGAATTCCGTTTAGCGGCTGCCCGCGCTTATTATGCTTATGCAGACACTTTCATTCTGGAAAGTGATCCGCAACGGGCCGGCGAACTTTTTCTTAAAGCCAGAACGCACGGGATGGAAAGCCTCCTGGAAAATAAAAAATTCCGTAAACATCCCAGGAATTCACTTCCTGACCTGACGGAAGCATTGAAATTTCTTGACCGCAAATACATCGACAGCCTGTTCTGGACAGCCGCTGCCTGGGCATCCTGGATCGACATCAACAGAAAAGAACCAGACGCAGTCTATGAAATCGCCTTCGCAAACGCTATGATGGATCGTGTCCTCCTTATCGACGAATCCTATTATCACGGCGCGGCTCTCTCCTATTTCGCCGCTTATTACGCCGGCATCCCCGCTGCAGCAGGCGGCGGAATTGAAAAAGCAAAACGGTATTTCGACCGCGCCTTTAACATCAATCAACGAAAATTCCTCATGACACAGTATCTCATGGCTGCTGAATACGCCGTCCCGCTTAAGGATGAAAATTTATTCGACCGACTCGCCGCAGAAATCCTGAATACCCCGGCAGAGGCGCTGCCCGATGCCGTTTTCGTAAACCTTTCCGCTAAAAGAAAAATTCGACGGCTTATTGAACTGAAAAATTCGCTTTTCTGAAACAAAGGAGTATCCCTTGAAAACCATTAAACCCTTTATCCGTCTCTATTGCTTCTTTTTTTTAACCTGTTCACTGATTTCGATTTTTCCCGCAATTGCTCTATGTGATAAACCGAAAATTGAAATCAAAATGGCCGCTCTCGCACCGGAAGGAACTTCCTGGGCCGATGCCGCTCACGCCTATTCACGCGAAATTGAAAAACGCACCGACGGCAGAATTAATGTCGTCTGGTACCTCGGCGGCGTTATGGGCGACGAATCCGATATGATCAGAAAAATCCGCTTCGGACAGCTCCACGGAGGCGCTTTTACTCTCTCCGGACTCGGGCTTATCGATCCCGCCATCAGAATACTCGAGGTGCCTGGCCTCTTCCGTAATTACGATGAAGTCGACTACGTTCTGGAAGAAATGAAAGAGGACCTGGGCAAAATATTTTTAAAGAAGAACTTCAACTATTTCGGGCGGGGCGAAGTAGGATTCATACATATATATTCCCAGAAGAAGATCAGCGGTTACAAGGATATCAGGGACCTCAAAATATGGTTGTGGACGGGCGATCCTGTCATCAGCGAATTTTTCAAAGTCATGGATGCGGGTTCGGGGGTGCCGCTGAGCATGCCGGAAGTTTTTCCGTCGTTGCAGACGGGACTGATCGACTCGTTCATAGGGACGCATTACACGACAGTATCTCTGCAATGGGGCGGTTACGCCAAATATGTACTGAAGCATAATGCGGCCTATACACCGTCGTTTGCATTGCTTTATGAACCTTTTCTGAAGAAGCTTTCAGCCGGGGACAGAAAAATTATCCTGGATACGGCGTACGACGTATTTCCCGACATGATTCCCAGGGTAAGGGAAGACAATCGAAAAGCTTTTGAAACATTAAAAAAGCACGGCGTGGAGGCGGTTGAGCAGACTGAAGAAGACCGGATATTTGCCGAGAAGGCATTTCAGAAGATACATGATAATCTGAAGGGGAAACTTTTTTCGGAAGCGCTTTATGACCGGATTCAATCGAAGCTGAGCGAATATAGAAGTAAGAAGGGGAATCAATGAAAGCGGCTTTGAAAATAGACCGAGGACTGGCATTGATGGAAAAATCGTTTGCGGTTCTGCTTTTTATGATCATACTGGCGACGGTTTCCGCCCGCATTTTCCTTCGTAACGTTCTGAATATGGGCATACCGTGGTTGGATGAGGTCTTCCGTATGTCGACGTTATGGATTATCTTTTTTGCAGCTTCGCTTGTCATACGCGACGGCAGGCACATCAAAATAGAGGCGCTTCTGCATTTCATATCGGATTCTAAAAAAATTTGGCTGCAGAGAATCAAAGACATTATCGGCTTTTCGGTTTGCCTTATGCTGTCTAAAGCGTCCTTCGTTTTTTTCGCGATGGAGCGTCAATTCAGCGCGCCGTCATCCATTCCCGGACTTCCCGGCTGGTTTTATGCCCTCATATTTCCCATAGGATTTTCCATATTCGCGTTAAGATTCTTCATTCATTTTGTTTTATCTTTCAACGGCGAAAAACGAGAGCAGCGAGAAAAGTTAACGATATAATTTTTTCTTTGATTTGATGCCGCAGGTTGAAATTTAGTGATTTTAATTCAAAGTTGAGAGGGTCTGTTTTGAGAATAACGGCAAAAGATGCATTCTTATTTATTCAGCCTGAAAGGCTGATTGAGATGAGCGGCGGGATGAACGCCGGCAGGGAGCGGCCATGACGGCAATAGTATATTTTATTGCAGTCATTATCGTACTTATCTCAGGGGTCCCGCTTTTCATCGTGCTGTCAGGCTTGTCGCTGGCGTTGTTCAAATATGCAGCCCAACTGGATACCGCTCTGATCATATCGGAACTGGCCAAATTATCATCTTCTCCTGTTTTGCCGGCGATACCTCTTTTCACCTTCGCGGGTTATATCTTGTCTGAAAGCAGAAGTCCCGAAAAACTGGTCAGACTAATCCGGAGTCTGTTCGGCGGAGGACCGGGAGCATTAGCCGTCGTGGTCTTACTGACGTGTTCGGCCTTTACGGCATTGACCGGCGCTTCTGGAGTGACGATCATAGCGCTTGGAGGACTTCTTTATCCTGCGCTTCGCAAGCAGAAGTATTCGGAAAAATTTTCACTGGGATTATTGACCACATCGGGAAGCCTGGGCCTGCTTTTTCCGCCCAGCCTGCCGCTGATTATCTACGGCGTTGTCGCCAAAGTGGACATCAATACACTCTTCAAAGCCGGATTGATTCCCGGAGCGCTTCTCGTGTTTACCCTTTCAGGCTTCAGTCTAATCAAAAACCGCGGGGTGAAAATTTCAAACAACGACCAACCGGAAAAAACTTCTCTTTTGAAAGCGATTAAAGAAGCTAAATGGGACATTCCTCTTCCCTTTCTGATTCTCGCCGGCATTTACGGCGGCTTTCTCACCCTGGTTGAAGTAGCGGGAATGACTGTTCTTTACGTGCTGATAACCAAAACGATCATTACCAGGGAAACCCCCTTTTCCAAACTCATTCCCGTTTGTATCGAAAGCATGAAAATGGTCGGCGTCGTTCTCGTCATTCTGGCCTGCGCCACAGGACTCACCAACTTCATGGTCGATCAGCAGGTCCCCATGAAATTGCTCAAGTTCATTCAAGCCACTATTCACAGTCGCTACCTGTATCTGTTCATCCTCAATATCTTCCTTCTGGCTGTCGGCTGCTTCATGGACATATTCTCCGCGCTTATCGTGATTGTTCCCCTGATACTCCCCGTTGCCGAAGGCTTCGGTATCCACCCTGTCCACCTTGGCATCATATTCCTCACCAACCTCGAAATCGGCTACAGCACCCCGCCAGTCGGCATAAACCTCTTCATCTCAAGCTTCCGCTTCAATAAACCGCTCACTTTTCTCTATCGATCCTCACTCCCCTTCCTCATCATCATGCTCATAGACCTCCTCCTCATTACCTATATCCCGGCCCTGAGCATGCTCCTCGTATAAGAATGCGGGGACTGATCATATCGGGTTTACACTTCTTTCAATACTTTCGACAGTTTGTTTCTGTAATCGGGGTCGGTATCCAAATCGAAATCCAAACAAAATGATGGGATATTCGGAAAAATTGTATCCTCAATAGACGCATTTCTGATCAATGCCAAAAAATAATTACAAGCAGAAGCGTTTTAACTTATCAGGCTCTCAAAGCTTCTCAATAACTCAAGGTTGCGAAAATTAAAACCTCGAAACACGGATTTTTGATCATCGCTGGAAAATTCAAAACTCAAACGGTCGATCAAATCCTGCTTCCTTCTTCGTTATAATTTTTTTGTCCGGAAAAATCTCCTCAATTCGCTCAAGTATCTCGAGATATTCATCCAGGCTTAGCGGTTTCATACGCTCCTGCCGAATTTTCTCAATCGTCTCAACATCATCCCGCGTTATGGGAAGATGCTTTTCCAGGTCTATCATTCCTCATCCCCCATTAATTCTTTCTTTTTTTCAGGAGTCGAATATTTTTGAAAATATTCCTGGACTTCCTCAAGATTCAGCCTGCTCAATTTCAGAAGATTCCTGATGTCTTCCCATTCCTTATGGCGACGGTCAGGATTGCATTTCACTGCGTAGAGTTTTAATGCGATCAAATGTTCAGGCTTGACGACTTTGATCTTTTTATCTTCAAAAACAGTCTTTTTTCGGGCTTCTTTCAAAATTCTTTCTGCAGTCCTGTCCGAAACATATAAAAAATCTATTCTCCCCATTCCGGGCAATGGATGCTCATGAGAAGAAAAAGCCGTGCTGCTTGAAAGCGTTTCATAACCGAGCGATTCCAGAAATTTTACAATGGTTTGTTTGTATTCGTAGTGAGTCAGAATATCCAGGTCTATTGTCGTTCGTATTATCCCGTAAGCGCTGAGAGCGACTCCGCCTATCAGGGCATGGTCCATACTTTTTTTGTTGAAAAAATCCATCAGCATATTCAGAACATTTTTAAAATTCATGGCTGTCGTAACTTCAGCCCTTCTTTTGTTCCCTTAACAGTTAAATTCTTCGAGCTCCCCCCGAATGGAACCGATTGATTTTCCCAGAGCGAGGAATTAAAAGGAACCAGCGACGTCTCCAAGTATATCATCACTCGCCCCTCATATAAACAATCACCAGGGACTTTGACTTCATTTTGATTCAATGATTTGACATTTCAAATTTTTTCAATATAAAATAAATAGATAAGAATTGAATGGAAAAAGCAGATTGCAGTTTGGTGCGGACGATTGAAAACATTAGTCATTTTTTCTTAAGAATAATTTTCTGCTTTTGATTGAGGAATTCGCAAAGCGAGGGGAGCGCAAAAAAATTTATGTGATCGGCCTCTTAGTTTTTTAAGGAGGCAGGGAGGAGAAATCATGAAAAGGAAGAGGGCGCGAGTATATATCCTGGTATTATTGACGTTAATCGTTTTAACGTCAGGCTGGACAGGCGATTTCGTTACCGCTCAGACGGTTTCCGGGACATTGACGGAGGATGAAACGTGGAGCGGGACGATAGGGATTACGGGAGACGTGACGGTACCATACGACATCACGCTGACCATAAATCCTGGAACGGTGATTGAGTTCACGCCTTTATCTGATGACACGAACGGCGGTGCAGACAGTTCTCGCTGTGAGTTGATAATCAATGAAGGAACTATTTATGCAGCCGGTATGATCGGGAATGAAATTATTTTTACGAGCGCGGGGACTGAGCCGGCGCCGTATGACTGGTACGGCATTCGTTTCATCGACTCATATGATCCCTATTGCGAACTCCAGTACTGCGACATCCAGTGGGCTTATAATGCGGTAAGCCTTTCTTCTTCTTCTCCGACAGTGAGTCATTGCACGATCGGGAACAACCATTTTCGCGGCATAACGGGCACGTTATCATCCTACCCTATGACGATCGAAAACAATGAAATATTCAATTCAATCGGCAGTTCAGAGGGTTGCGGGATATACATCGACTTCAATAACGACAGGGCGGCGACGATTTCGGGCAACAACCTTTACGGTCATGCCGATTGCGGTATTTATTTTGATATGCCCTATGTATCGAACGCCGAGGTCGGCATCGAGGGGAATGAAATTCACGACAACGAGGCCGAAGGCGTATATGTCGCTTTATACGGTTCAAACGGTCTGAGTCTGAATTTCAAGGAGAACCTTTGTTACAATAATGCAGACAACGGTTATTATTTTACGGGTTCCAACGCTTCGTCGGCTCAGGTTCATTTTTTCGGTTGCGAAACTTATTCCAACGAATCGGACGGCATATACATGAATTCGAGTCCCGGTACGACTATTTCCATGATGAGCTGTGCGATTTACGACAATGAGAGCGTCGGAGTCTATTTCAACCAGGGGCATACGACTCTGGCCTATTGCGACGTTTACGACAACTATGGACACGGGGTAAGATATCACGCGACGAACGGAGTTCAAAAGGCTTATTATTCGAACCTTTACAACAACGTTTATTATGAGATGTATAATAACGACGGCAATGCGATTGACGCCCGGTTTTGCTGGTGGGGAGCTACTGCGACTGCGGAAATGAATTCTCTGGGATATACGGCTGACATTTCCCGGCTTTACGACATTCACGATAATGCGGACAGAGGTATGATCGATTACAGGAACTGGTCCGGCAGCCAGATTGATACGTCCAAAGACCCCTTTTCCTTTATATCAAGCCCGTCGGACGGCGCATCGCTGCACACGGGCGAGATAACGATTGAGGGGATAGCGGGAGCTTCTTCCGGAGTATTCTGGGTTGAACTCAGCACAGACGGCGGCGCCAATTGGTTTCAGGCGGAGGGTAAAGAGAGCTGGTCATTTACCTGGAACGTTTCAACAGAAGGCACATATGATCTGGTTTCCCGCGCCATGGATGAGGAGTTTCAATATGAGACTCCGGGAGCCGGCATTACGGTCGACATTGACGACGGCGCAGTGACGACTTCCGGTACCGTCGTCGCAGACCAGACTTGGGACGGGGCGATCACGGTGACCGGCGACGTCAAGGTGCCTGAAGACGTCACCCTGACGATACTTCCAGGGACAGTTATCACTTTTGCCGCCAGACGAGATGATGCGCAGGGAGGCGTCGACAATTCCCGCTGCGAATTAATCATCCAGGGAGCCCTCAATGCGGACGGCTCAGCAGGATCAGAAATAGTCTTCACATCCGATCAAACGACGCCGGCAACAAGGGATTGGTACGGAATCAGGTTCGATCAGCCTTACGATGCCGGCTGTCTGGCGGACTATTGCGACATTCAGTGGGCTGAGTCAGGCATTATGCTGGAAACGGCCGCGCCGACGATTACAAATAATTACATTGCGAATCATCAGCATAAAGGAATAACAGGAGTCGTCGCAGAACGAAATATTCTTATTCATGGAAATGAAATATGTTATTGCGGCTCAAACAGCAGCGATCACGGCATCAATCTCGATTTACCCTCAAACAGGACCATCACGGTCTCAGACAACCATGTTCACGAGGTAAACGCGTGCGGTCTTTACGTCAACCTGGCTTATGAATCCGACACGGAATTAATCCTGGACGGCAATATCGCGCATGACAACACGGACGATGGAATAAACATACCCGCCTACGGCTCCGCAAGACTGATCATAAACGTGAAAAACTCAGGTTCTTACAATAATGATGGTTACGGGTTCTATTTTTCCGGTTCCAATTCGTCCGGCATGGAACTGAACGTCTCCGCCTGCGATTTTCATTACAACGATAACGACGGATGGAGGATTATGTGCAGCTCTTCCACGTCCGTCTTCGGACTGGGCAACGTGATCTACCATAATCAGGGTTATGGAGTCTACCTTTCCAACGGACAGGGCGTTTTTGTTCACAATTCCATTCACACCAATATAAGCGAGGGAGTCTATTTAACCAACTGCAACAAAATCAACCGGCTTTATTACAACAATATCTACGGCAACAATCCTCATGAGATTCATAACGATTCATCCATAGCCGTGGATGCCAGAAATTGCTGGTGGGGCGAATATACTACTGTTCAAATGAATGCCTGGGGTTATTCCGCAGACATTTTTACCATATACGACATTCATGACGACGGCAATAAAGGCATGGTCGATTACCGGGGATGGAAAACGGAAATGATTGAAACATCCAAGGACCCCGTATCTTACATCGCCGACCCGATGGACGGGATGATCCTTCCTGTC
This sequence comes from uncultured bacterium, assembly GCA_964619725.1. GTDB lineage: Bacteria > CSSED10-310 > CAZUFC01 > CAZUFC01 > CAZUFC01 > CAZUFC01. The sequence continues at coordinate 11,613 of CAZUFC010000002.1, forward strand.
GGCAATTTTACGGTCAAAGGCATCGCCGGCGCATCAGCAGGTGTAGATTTCGTTGAATTCAGCAAAGACGGAGGATCAAACTGGATGCTCGCGGATGGAAAGGAACAATGGACTTATGACTGGGCCGCTCTTTCAGAAGGCGCTTATCTGCTTCAATCCAGGGTTACCGACGAGGATGCCGCAGAGGAAGTCCCCGAACCGGGCGTCAACGTGGTAATCGATTCAGACAAGCTGCATACCTGGGGCACGCTTTATCAGAATGAAGTCTGGAGCGGTTCCATAACCATAAGCGGAGACGTCACCATACCCGAAGGCCGTACCCTCACCATCCTGCCTGGAACAAACATCACCATTAATGCATTGAGAGACGACAGCATGAGCGGAACGGACACATCACGAATCGAATTTATCGTTAAAGGAAGTCTGATTGCAGACGGCACGTCTGAAGATATGATTACCTTCACCATCGATCAACCTTTCCCGGAACCGAGAGACTGGTACGGCATAAGGTTCCTCGATCAATCCAACGACGCTCAATGCACTCTTAACTATTGCGACATAAAATGGGGCGTCATCGGCGTCTCGCTTCATACCGCCTCACCCAATATTTCCAATAGCATCATCGGAAATCATTATTCCAGAGGAATATCCGGATCACCTTCCCTCATCCCCGAAAAAGACTTTCCTGAACCTTACGATCTTGTCATCTCCAGCAATGAAGTGTTCGAGTCTGGAACCGCTTCCGGCTATGGAATTTACCTCGAATGCACGTCAGGCGTCATTATTACCCTCAATGATAATATCATTCACCATAACCTCGCTGAAGGACTTTTCTGTAACTTCACCTATCTTACGAATGTGAATCTCGACCTGATGAACAATGAGATACACCATAACGGAGACGACGGCATGCAATTGAATCTGTACGGTTCATCAGGCATAACCGTGGCTTCAGACGCTGATGTCCTCTACAGCAATACCGAATGCGGCGCTTACGTCTCCTGTTCGAATGCCTCCAATATGCATTTGAATTTCGTGGATTGCGGATTCAATTCAAACGACACGGAGGGAATTTATATCAGAGGCACGAATCAGACGCATGCTGATTTTAACGGCTGCTCCTTCCATCATAATGAAGGTTACGGAGTGTATATCTACGGCGGCAACGCTTCGTTTTCTTACTGCAGCGTATACCTGAATGACGATTACGGGATTCGTTTCAGGGGTTTGCACTCGATCGTGAGTTGCAGCGACAATAACATCAACGACAATTACGATTATGAAATTTATAATGATTCATCCTATTCCGTCACGGCCATGAACTGCTGGTGGGGCATTACCACAACGGCCGAGATGGATGAGCTGGGATATCCCGCAAACATCGAAAGGCTGTATGATATTCACGATAATGCGTCATACGGCGAAATAAATTATGATAATTGGATACCGGGGCCCGTACCCACTGTAACGCCGTCATTCATTCCAACGGCGACTCCGGTGATGACTCCGCCGACGGCAGCGCCCACCCGGGAACCCACATCGGTCCCCACAGCGGCTCCTACGGCCACTCCCCAGGCGACCAATACTCCAACCCTTACCGCCATACCGACTAACACTCCCATCCCCCAAACCAATTGCGGGTGGTACGACGACTGGCAGGACTACGGCTGCGGCCTCAGCGGACTGGAAGGCGAAGATTTCGTCACATTCTTCGTGGTTCATCAACATTGCGACGTCACGATTTCCATAAACAACGTCACGCCTTCTGATTATGATCCCATCCTGTTGCTTCTGGACGGTCCTGGAGCCGAACATTGTTTCGACTTCGCAGACGAATACGGGGCTGCGGAAGGCGAAAGCATAACCATAACGGCCATGGAGCCGGGGACTTATTATGCTGTAGTCGATTCTTATGAGAATTGCGGATTCTGGAACCTCACCCTGTCCATGGAGGATTGCGTCACGCCGACGCCTATTCCGACGGGAACATCCATTCCCCAGACAAATTGCGGGTGGTACGACGACTGGCAGGACTACGGCTGCGGCCTCAGCGGACTGGAAGGCGAAGATTTCGTTACATTCTTCGTTCTCAACCAGGTATGCGACATAACCTTGACCGTCGATAACATCACTCCCAACGATTACGATCCTATCCTCCTGCTTCTGGACGGCCCCAATCCCCTGTACTGCTTCGCCTTCGCCGACGATAACGGAGCCGGGCAGGGAGAAAGCATAAACATCGCTGCCATGGAACCGGGCAATTACTACGCAGTAGTAGATTCTTACGAAGAATGCGGGTACTGGAATCTATCTTATACGATAAACGATTGCCTGACATCAACCCCCAATCCCACGCCCACAGATACTCCCACGCCTTATCCGCAAACCAACTGCGGTTTCGCAGACGATTACCAGACCTATGGATGCGGCATTTCAGGCCTCGAAGGCGAAGACCTGGGCATATTCATTACAAATCATGAGTACTGCGACGTCACCGTCTCCATCAATAACGTTACGCCCGCTGAATACGACCCTATCCTGCTCATTATGAGTTCCTCAAGCCCCGATGACTGCTTCATATACGCCGACGAAAACGGACCGGGGGAAGGCGAATCCATCACCATGCCCGGTCTCGAACCTGCAGACTACTTCGTCGTTATAGACTCCTATGAATCGTGCGGATATTTTAACTTCATTCAATCCTTCGAAAACTGCCATATCTATTCGCCAACGCCTACCTTTACTCCGACACAGGGCATCACGCCTACAAGCACGCCTACCCATGCCTGCACCGTACTGCATGTCCCTCAGGACTTTCTCACCATACAGGAAGCCGTGGATGCAGCCATGGACTGCGATACCGTCCTGATCGACGACGGAACTTTTACAGGCGATAAAAACAGAAATATCGACCTTAAATTCAAAGCCATTACCGTCACTTCCGCAAATGGAGCGGAAAATTGCATCATAGATTGCCAGGAAGCCGGCAGAGGATTCATCATTTTCCGGGGAGAAGGCGCTGATACCATCCTGAACGGACTCACCGTCCGGAACGCCGCCGCCACTTTCGGAGCCGGCATATATATCCAAAACTCCTCACCGACCATATCTGATTGCATTGTCTCATCCTGCATGTCAGAATCAGACGGCGGAGGCGTGTACTGCAGCAGCGAATCCTCACCCCTCATCCAGGATTGCACTATCGTCGATAACTCCGCCGGAGGCATAGGCGGCGGCCTGTTCTGCCGCGACTACTCCAACGCGACCATTACCAATTCTGAAATCACCGGAAATGACGCTGAACACGGCGGAGGCGTCTACATCTATAATTCCACTCCTCACCTTACCGGATGCCTCATTACCGAAAATTACGGCGATCATAACGGCGGCGTATACTTCGATAACGATTCTGCAGGCATCCTTGAAAGTTGTATTATCGCCCGCAATTCTTCAATCGACCAGGGCGGCGGCCTGCACTTCGCCAGCAGCAGCGAAGAAGCGCTTATTAAAAATTGCCTGATAATCGGCAACATCACCCAAAACTACGGCGGAGGCGCCCAATGCTGGTACTCCAATCCCACCCTGCTTAATTGCACCCTCTCCGAAAACTCCGCAGGCATCGAATCAGGAGCCTTGAACTGCTTTAACTCAGCCCCGGTCATTAAAAACTCTATCTGCTGGAACAATTCGCCCGATGAAATCGGAACCTCAGGCGTATCAGTCATCTATATCACCTACTCCAATGTCCAGGGAGGCTTCGAAGGCGAAGGCAATATGAACCAGGACCCCTTGTTCGTCGCTCCGCTCAACGACGACTTTCATCTCCAATCCACTGCAGGAAGCTATCACAGCGGCGCCTGGGAACCGGATGAAAACTGCTCCCCCGCCATCGATGCAGGCGATCCCGCAGACCCCTGCGACAACGAACCTTCCCCTCACGGAAACATCCTCAATATGGGAGCCTACGGCAATACCGATCAGGCATCAAAATCATGCTATCATTACATTCCCGCACTCTCCACAGCAGGATTACTCATTGTTATGAGCATCCTCGGGTTTTTTATACTATCTGCCTCAGCGTCAAAAAGGCTGAAACGAAGACATGAAAACAAACCGTGTTTATAAAAGGAGGAATTATGAACCGAAGTCACCGAAATTTAATTCAAATTTCATTAACGGTTATTGTGCTTATCCTGTTGAATGCTCAACCCGTGATTTTTGCGCAAACCACATCCGGCACGCTTGCCGCTGATGAAACGTGGAGCGGAACGATAAATGTCACGGGAGACATAACCGTTCCATACGGCGTAACTCTGACAATCGAACCGGGAACGACCGTCAGTTTTACCGCATTGTCGGACGATACGAACGGCGGAGCAGACAGTTCCCGCTGCGAATTTATAATCAACGAAGGCGAAATCCATGCTCTGGGGACCTCGGAGAATATGATCGTATTCACCAGCGCGGACTCTGAGCCTTCTCCCAGGGATTGGTACGGTTTCCGTTTTGTCAATTCTTACGATCCTTATTGCGTGCTGGATTATTGCGACATTCAGTGGGGATATGCCGGCGTCAGGCTATCAACAGCTTCACCGACGATCAGCAATTGCATCATAGCCAACCATTCCTACAGGGGCATTTACGGCACGGTATCCGCTTTTTCGATGACTATCGAAAACAATGAGATATATAACATTTTCGGCGATTCAAACGGATACGGCATTTTTATTGACTTTGAAAACAACAGGTCGGTCGCCATTTCAGGCAATGAAATTTACGGATGCGACGACTCCGGCATCTACTGCGATATGCCTTATCAGTCAAATTCCGACGTGTCGATAACAGGCAACAGCATACATAACAACGGGGATCACGGGGTCTACATGACGCTTTACGGGTCAAGCAATCTGGATGTGGAATTCAAAAATAATCTCTGCTACGAGAATCCAGGCCGGGGTTATTATCTCACCAGCTCGAATGCGAACAATCTTGAAGTCTACTTCTACGGATGTGAGACATACTTGAATCAGGATGAAGGAATATATGCCACAGCAGACCCCGGCACAAATACAACCTTTACTCGATGTTCATTTCATGACAATGTGGATTCAGGATTGTACATAAACAAGGGTCATACGACTCTGGCTTACTGCGACGTATACGACAACGGCGGATACGGAATTCACTACAATTCAACGAACGGTTTGCAGAAGGTTTATTACTGCAATATATACGGAAACATCGATTATGACTTGTATAACAACGATTCCAATGCGATCGATGCGAGATTCTGCTGGTGGGGAGCCGCCGCCTATGCGGAAATGGAATCGTTGGGATATACTGCTGACATTTCGACTTTCTACGACATTCACGATAATGCGAACAAAGGTATGATCGATTACAGGGAATGGGCTTCCTCCCTGGTGGATACGTCCAAAGACCCGTTGTCTTTCATCACTTATCCGTCTGACGGCGATTCTCTGCACAGGGGCACGCTGGAGATCAAGGGACTGGCGGGAGCTACTGCAGGAATTTTCTGGGTGGACGTCAGCACAGACGGCGGGACGACGTGGTTTAACGCCCAAGGAGCGGAAAGCTGGACATTTCCCTGGAACGTTACGCTGGAAGGAACCTATCATATTAAATCACGGGCCATGGATAACGATTTTAATTTTGAAACGCCGGGTCCGGGCATCATAATAGATGTCGACGATTCCAACATTCATCAGTACGGGACGCTTACGACAGATGAAACCTGGAGCGGCTCCGTCACGGTTACGGGCGACATTATCGTGCCTGACGAGAAAACTTTAACCATAATGCCGGGGACGGTTGTAACCATTGCGGCGCTCAGGGACGATACTTACAGCGGCAGGGATAATTCCCGTGTTGAGTTCGTCATCAGGGGCGCTTTATCCGCGAACGGAAGGCCGGGACAGGAGATCATATTTACTTCAGATAAAGCAACTCCGGGCAAACGTGACTGGTACGGCATCAGGTTCAGCGATCCCTACGACGCCGGCTGTATAGTCGATCATTGCGATATTCAGTGGGCCTGTTATGGAATCAAACTGGAAGACTCCGCGCCGCTCGTAACGAATAATCACATTGCGAACATTCAGTATGAGGGTATTACCGGCGATATCACCGAAAGGGATATGATTATCCAGGGCAATGAGATTTATAACAGCGGCTCCACCAGCAGCGACTGGGCGATTAACCTGGATTTTCCTCCGAACAGAGAAATCATCATTTCGGATAACTACGTTCATGACGTTTACGCTGGCGGACTCTACCTCTATATGCCCTATACAGCGAACACTGAACTCTTTATGGACGGCAACATCATCCATACATGCGGAGATGACGGAATGAGCATTCTGGCATACGGCTCCAGCGGAATCAACATTGACATTAAAAATACCGACTCCTATAACAATGATGAGTACGGCATTTATCTTTCAAGCACAAACTCAAACAACTTTAACTTCAGATTCAGCGCCGGGGAAATTCACTCAAACGACAACGACGGTTTGCGTCTTACATGCAATACCAACAATTCGCTCTACTTTTTCGGAAACGACATTTATCACAACCAGGGCTACGGCGTTTATCTGTCTCAAGGACGCGGCGTTTTCGTTCAGAATTCGATCCATACGAATACCAGTATGGGCGTATACCTGACATCCTGCAACAAGATCAACAAGCTTTATTACAACAACATTTTCGGCAACAGCACGTATGAACTTTACAACGATTCCTCCAGGGCCGTCGACGCCAGAAACTGCTGGTGGGGAGACTACACCGCAGCCCAGATGAACGCCTGGGGATACTCATCAGACATCTTTTCCATTTTCGACATTCACGACAACGGCGCCAAAGGCATGGTCGATTATCGGGGATGGACTCAGGGCCAGATCGATATCGCTACAGACCCGGTTTCTTACATAATAGATCCCATGGAAGGCATGACTCTTCCTGTCGGTGATTTTACCGTTAAAGGCGTTGCCGCGGCATCTGCAGGCATCGATTACGTGGACTTCAGTGCAGACGGAGGAGTCAACTGGGCCGCAGCGGAAGGAGCAGAACAATGGTCGGAAGTTTGGCCGGCGCTTACTGAAGGTTATTACTTGCTTAAATCTCAGGCCTACGATCTTGAGGATAATATTGAAATGCCCGGTCCGGGAGTGAACGTCCTCGTCGATGCGGACAAACTGCATACATGGGGGACGCTCTACGAGGATGAAACCTGGAGCGGGACCGTCAACGTCACGGGCGATGTCGTCGTGCCGGAAGACAAAACGCTTACTATTTTACCGGGAACTAATGTCGTTCTGACGGCATTGAGAGACGATTCGATGAGCGGAACGGACACCTCACGTATAGAAATTATCGTGCACGGCGCTTTGATAGCCGACGGCGAACCAGGCAATCGAATTACATTCTCCGTCAATCAGCCGTTCCCGAATCCAGGCGACTGGTACGGCATCAGGTTTGCCGATGAATCCGACGATGAATTATGCATTCTGGATTACTGCGATCTTCAATGGGGATATATTGGAGTCACGCTCCATACGGCTTCTCCGGCCATTTCCCACTGCACCATCAGCAACAACTATTACAGAGGCATTTCAGGCAAGCCGTCTGCAGCCCCTTCACGCGATTTCCTGGCGCCCTATGATCTCGTCATCTCTCATACCGAAATTTCTGATACGGGCAGCGCTTCAGGCTACGGCATCTACCTGGAATGCTCCCCCAACATCGTCATCACTATGAATGGAAACAATATTCATCACAACGCCGAAGAAGCAATATTCTGCAGTTTCGCATATCAGTCCAACGTGACGTTCAATATGTCGAACAACCAATGTCATCACAACGGAGACGACGGCATACAGATGTATCTTTACGGCTCCAGCGGCATGACGGTCAATTCCCAAGGCGATTCGTTCTACAGCAATACCGAAAGCGGCGCTTACCTCTCCTGCTCCAATGCAAACAACCTCCATCTCAACTACATCGATTGCGAATTCTATTCCAACGACAGCTACGGGTATTACCTCAGAGGCAGCAACCAGACTTATATCTCCTGCGAATACAGCACATTTCATCATAACGAGGCGTACGGCGTCTATCTCTACGGAGGTAGAGCATCCTTTTCCAACAACGATGTATACCTGAACGACGATTACGGCATACGTTTCCGCAGTATGAATTCAGTGATGACATGCGATTACAGCAACATCTACGATAATTACGATTATGAAATCTATAATGACTCTAGCTACTCCGTGGATGCCCAATACTCCTGGTGGGGTGAAACAACAACGGCCGATATGGACCAGCAGGGCTACCCCGCGAATATAGAAAGACTCTACGATATCCGCGATAATGCCTCCTACGGCGAAGTCAATTACAATAACTGGCTGTCCGCGCCCATCCCGTCGCCCACCCCCACTATAGGACCGACAGGAACGCCCGTACCGCCCACCGCCACGCCCACTTACGGCCCGACGTTGATCCCCACGGCCACGGTAGTCTGCTGGAACGACGGAGACGTCGACGACACCGGAACCCTAACACCCCAGGATGCGCAACTCTCATTCATGATTTATCTCGGCATTATAGCGACTCCCACTCACGATCAGGCCTGCTCCGCAGACTGTAACGGTTCAGCCTTCATTACGCCCGAAGACGCTCAATGCATCTTCCTTCATTTCATGGATATGGACTGCGATTGCGCCAATGAAGTCATACCCGGCTTTAAAAGCGACCAAAAATCACAGGCCGTTATGAATGACGCCCTCCGATTCGACCGCAGACAACATCCCTTGAGCACGGATCGGACTGGAAAGCTCTATTTCTATGCAGAATACGATCAAAGGCAAAATGTTGTTGAACTGCATATCGGCATCAGCGACAACAGCAATTACATCGACTCTTTCGGATTCAATATAGCCTATCCCAACTGCAAACTGGCATACGTGGACGCAGAATTTTCCGAGTGCGTCAAGGATTGGCCGCTGATAGCAGCGAAAAACAAAGGCAATGCAGTCACAGCCGGAGGATGCTCCGTTTATGATGCCATACCTCCCCACTCCGCAGACCGCCTTCTTACGCTGACTTTCAGTCCCCGACTGAATCGTAACGCTTTTACCCTTCCCAATGCCGCAGACTTCAGTTTATTTGCTCTCACCGACGATGTGAACGGTTATGAAACACTCCCCATATTCTCTCTCCCCTCAGATAACGATCAGGCGCTCTCATTTCACGATAACGTCCTGAATCAGAGATGAACCGGAGGTGGTATAGGAATGAAACAAATAAGACTAATTTTCAGTCTCATAATTCTTTCGATTGTCCTTTTGCTGGAACCGGTCGCAGGAGACGCTCAAACCCAGGGCGACATGCTGCTGGTTGAAAATTTTTCGGGCTGCACCGATGATACGGTACAAACCGCTCTCAACATTTCCAATCCCGATTCAGAACTCGATTCCTTCGGCCTGGATATCCTCTACCCGAACGATAAACTCTCCTTCTCCTCCTGCGTCAGGGGCGACCTGACATTCGCCTGGTCCTATTTCACTTACAACGAAATCGAACCTGGAAGAGTCAGAATAGGAGGATACAGCCTCTCGCCCATACCCGACGGCAGCGAAGGAAGCATCGCCAGAATCAATTTCGTCGTAACGTGCGGCGCTTGTGAGGAACTGGATGAAGATACGATAGAGTTGACCGATATGGTTGACGACATCGCGGGATGGGAAACCCAGCCGGGAACCTTCACCTATATCTGCGACCCTCTGATCTGGGTTCATGACTCATCCGGAGAATACTGCGAATTCATCAGCATCCCCATATCCATATCCAATCCCGACGCTCCGCTGGATTCCATGGGGTTCGATGTTCTCTATTCCCACGACATGATTGTCCCGGTTTCATGCGAACCGGGAGAACTCAACTCAGCCTGGCCCTACTTCATCTACAACCTCATCGAACCGGGACGACTGCGAATCGGCGGCTTCGATACCGAACCCATTGAACCCGGCTGCATCGGCACGGTAGCCAATATGACCTTCATGGTCAGATGCTTTAATTGCGAAATTGGCGATCAGTGCGAACTGTCCTTCAGCGGCCGCGTAGACGATATAGCAGATTGGCAGACAGGAAACGGCTCTTTCACCTTCCTGGGAGGTCCAACTCCGCCGCCTACATGCATGGTGACCGAAACCCCAACGGAAACTCCAACGCCATCGCAGACCCCCACAACCACAAACACACCGACAGAATCACCCACCTGCACAATGACCGATACCGCAACCCGGACCCTTACCGCCACAACAACACCTACAGACACCGCTACCCCTACCGCCACAACAACACCTACAGACACCGCTACCCCTACCGCCACAACGACTCCAGCACCTACCCAGGCGCTTACCGACACTCCAACCCCTACTACTACGCCGACACTTACTCCGACGCCCACACTCACACCTACAAGCACCCCAACCGCATCCCCGACCGCAACGAATACTTTTACCCCCATCTCCGCTACACCCACAATAACCCTATCGCCGACCGCTCCGCCAATTCCCGCCGCATCCCCCAGAAGCATCCTCCTCCTGACCGTCATATTTGCCGCTTTCCTTCTCTCCTCAACCTCATTTAAAAAGGAAGGTCTATGATTATTTCCCCGCGTTAAATTTGGGACTGCCCAAAGCCGTAATTCTCAAAGGAAATCCTATGCCCGGCTCAACAGGATGCCGTACCACCTTCACTGTTTCTATTCTCGGCACTGATCAGGCCAATCAAAAAAACCGGTGCATTGATCCCTCCTTACCAAAGCTGACTTTTACACACACGTGACACAAAAGTTCGATTGGCTCCACACTGTATATATCATTTACGGCATTGATCAAAAATGCGTGTTTTAGGGTAGCAATTCTTCAGAATATCCCATCATTTTGTTTCGATTTCGATACCGACCCCGATTACTGAAACAAACTGTCAAACCTTTTGAAAAAGTGTAATCCCGGTTTGATCAGACCTAAAAGTCATTTGTCGCCCATGAAATATATTGAGATTTCCGGGTCCGCGCCTGCGGCCTTACCCTTGATGAAGTCTTTCCTGGACATTCATTCTATCGGAAAGTCGAAAGAAGTGCGCTTTACGTCAACATCGATCATTTTATTCGATAGATACGTGTAAATCGGGGTCGGGATCGGCATCGAAATCGAAACCGCTAATTACCAGGGGCTTTCCGTATAAGAAACGTTTCAATATACCGACATTGAACCCTTGCCCGTAAAGGCGCCGCCAAAATTAAAATTTAACCGCTGTCATCATGCTCTTCTCTTTTCGCGTAAATTCGCGTGATTTCGCGGATAAAAAATTCTTAGAAAATGCTTTAATCATTTACACATGCCGGACTGGATTTTTTTTATCCGCGAAACTTCACGAATTCACGCGAAAAAGAGGGAGTCCTCAGAAATGTCTCGTTAGATGGCAATCGTCGCTGTCGTATTTGACGGATGATCTTCAAAAAATATTGGGACTGATCAAACCGGGGTTAAAATTCTTTATAATCGCTTGACAGTTTGTTTCAGCAATCGGGGTCAGTATCAGCATCGGAATCTCAATCGAAATAAAAATGAAGGGATATTCTACAAAATCGTAAACTCTAAAGACCCATTTTTGATCAATGCCGTTTTTATTTTATTCCTGGCTTGAATTGAATTACACTGGAGCAGGAAGCGAGTTGCGGGATTTTGTGGCGGCATCACATGGAATTTTCGTTATGAAAAAATTTGATCGTTTTCCTGAATTGCTCATGTTCATTACCGTTCTGGTTTATTTTGTCATTATTGTCGCAGCTTCATTGCATCAAGTGAACCGGTTCGGAGAAATTGAGGACCTGGATGTGGCGGTTCAGGGATGCTGGAGCGTTCTTCATGGGTATGGGACTCACAGTTTCCGGGCTGAAGGAGGATTCTTCTCCCTGCATGTTATGCTGATGGTCTTCCCTGTCGTACTGGTATTCGCTCTTTATCCCGGACCGCACATATTGCTGATTCTGCGCAGCCTATTTCTGGCCGGCGCGGGAGTTCCTCTGTTTTACCTGGCCCGGCGAAAATTGCAGAATTCTTGGCTTGCTCTTCTTTTTACCGGAACGCTTTTTCTGTATTTTCCTTATAATGCGCTCTCTTTTTCAACATTCGCAGGTTTTCACATGGATATTCTTGCCGCTCCTCTTCTGATTCTTGCTTTTTGCCTCCTTGAATATAAAAAACATAAGTCTTTTTTCATCGTCCTCGCAATGATCTTTCTTCTGAAGGAAAATATGGCCTTTCTGGGCATCACGACAGGACTTTACCTGTTCTTTTTCCTCAAAAAGCAAAAATTGGGACTCTTTACCCTGGGAGCCGCTCTTTTGTGGATCATCCTCTCCATATTCGTCATCCTTCCATTAGGTAACGGAATGCCTCCTTTTTCTTCAGCGCCGCTCAACATGGATTTCGGCGCCGAACTGGGACAAAGTCTGCCGGAAGTCGCCGTAAATGCGGTCAAACGCCCTCTGATCACATACAAAATACTGACCCGGCCTGAAAATATGCGCCTGCTGCATGAACAATTCTGGCCCCTGGCTTACCTGCCGGCGCTCAGCCCTGAAGCGGCCTTTATTTCTTTACCTATATTCCTTCAGAATTTCCTGGCTGATGATGCCAAACATAAAACAGTTTTCCGCTGGTACCAGGCTCCGATTTATCCGTTTCTTTTCCTTGCCCTGATCCTGAGCGTACAAAGGCTCGGCCATGGTTTCGGGTCATTGTTCAAACGAACGCCAAGGTCTGCGTTTTTTATTAAAACGTGTTTGATCGCGCTGGTTCTCATACTATGTCTGTATTCCAATTTCAGCGAATCCTTTTTTCGGGTTGAACAACCTCTCCCGCTCATGAATAAAGAAAAAGCCGAAGCTGCAGCAACGATTCTTCGGAAAACTCCTGAATCAGCTTCATTGCTCTGCACTCGTAATTTTTTGCCTCATGCGGCGCTTCGTCGATATTATGCCTCACTGGCCGATTACTTTAATCCTGATATCCCGCATGTCAGGGACGTCGACTGGCGCTATGTCCTGGTTGATGAAGCAGTGGCTGCACAAGAGTTCGATATTGAATTGGAGCGTTTGCTGATGAAATATAAAATGATAGACTCTTGTCACGGAATAACCCTTTACCGGCAAATTGAAACTGAATCGCCATGAAAAAAACATCTTTCGGAATACTGCTCTTTTTAATAACAATGGCCGGTGCAATGATCTACCTGTCTTCGCTTGACGGTCAATTCATCTGGGACGATTACGATCTGATACTGAATGATCCGCACGTTAAGCAACCCCTGACGACGGAATCAGTTTCCGCCCTGTTTTCCCTGGAATACTGGCAGAATTATTTTTCCGGACGTAAAGGGCAGTATCGTCCCCTGCGTGCCCTTAGTTTTCTTGTGGAACATTCGCTCTATGGATTTAATCCGTTTTATGCCCGCCTTTTAAACCTCTTTTTTCATCTCGCCTGCACCTCCGGCGTCGCTTTCTTGACCCTTCAGCTCCTCAAATCAAAAGGCTCTGCTCTGGCTGCAGCTCTTCTTTTTGCGGTCCATCCAATTCATGTTGAGGCTGTATTATGGGTGAAAAACAGGACAGAACTTTTTGCCGCGTTTTTCGTCATAACGAGTTTCATTTTTTTCGTTTCAGGCATTCGCAAAAAATCGATTCTGCTTTATATCGTTTCTTTTGTCTTATACCTGCTTGCCCTGATTTCGAAAGAAACCGCCATAACCGCTCCATTGCTCATGGCTGCCTTCGTTTTCATCAATAAAAAGCCGGATAAACCAGTCAACAGAGTTTTGTGTCTGATGCCCTTTATCCTGGCTGCGTTGTTGCACGCCGGATTTTATCTGTTTGTTCTCAGGCAACCGGAAAGCGGTGCTGAAGGTCATCAGTACGATCTATTCCAACTCCTCATACTCGTTTTACAGACATATTATCATTATTTGATATTCCTGGTCTTCCCCATCAATCTCAGCGTCGGTCATTATATGCCGGAACCCGCGTTTATGAATCTCTCCCTGTGGCTGGCTCTTTTTTTCCTCTCCCTTCTTATTTTATGCTTCATAAAATTATGGAAATTCGACAGTAGGCTGCTTGTTCCCTTCTTATGGATATTCATCACTCTCGCGCCCTCCTCCAATATAATACCGCTGACCGGCCGTTTGCTGGCCGAACAGCGCTTGTATTTGCCCTCTGTGGGCTTCTGTATGCTTGCAGGAGCATTGTTGCATTACTCCTGGGTTACACTGCGAAAATTGAGAAAAAATGCCGTTCTTTCAGCTTCGACCCTATTTTACGCTCTATTGGCATGCGTGATGATTTTTTACGTTTATCAGACTGTGAGTTACAGTTTTGTGTGGCGTGATGAAATTACATTCTTCGATTATTGCATTAAGAAGAATCCCCGTAATCCAAAATTTTACAATAACCTCGGACTGGCCTATTCCGAACGGGGCAGGGATGCCGAGGCGTTGGCCATGTTCAAAAAAGCGTTCATGTTCAGTCAGAATGACCCCATGATTCTGGTGAACCTGGCTGATTTCAGAAGCAAAACAGGCGAATGGGGTATGGCGGAAGAGCTCTATCTTACGGCCCTGACCGTTGCTCCTTCTTACTATCCTGCCTATAACGGACTGGGAATTCTGAACGTTCGGAAAGGAAACCTGGATAAGGCCCGGGAACATTTCCATCGGCTTCTGGAACTCAGACCGGACTTTGCGGACGGTTATAATAACCTGGCGAATGTGGATGCGAAAAAAGGTCTGTTGGAAAGTGCGATCAACCTGCGCAAGAAAGCCGTAAGATTGGACCCGGACGAACCCCAATACCGGTTTAATCTGGGCAATGATTACGCCAAGTCGGGTAATCTTCGGAAAGCCGCAGAACAATATGAAAAATTCCTCGATATGCAGCCCCACGATCCTGCGGCCTATAAAAAAACTGCTGCAGCATTCGCCAATATCGGTGAAAAAAAGGCGGCAGATGCTCTTCTGAGACGCGCTGAAGAACTGGGAACCGCGCCGACCGATTGAAACATGAATCCTCTGTTTATGGAAATAATGGTTATGAGGCTCTTCGGACTCGAACGGCTTGAATCGGAACTGAGGGCCTTCAACAATGTCTGAGAAATGCAAAAGTTGTTTTTTTATTGATTATGTCGAAGCGGTCCTGCTGAATCGTCCGGGTAAAGAGACTCACGCTCCGGGGACCAGGTTTTTACGATTTTATAAGTATCAATGGGACATTTAATTCAAACAGTTAAAAAATTTAACTGGGACGTCTGGTTCCCGGCGGTTATGTGCCTTATTGCCTTTTGTCTTCGACTTTATGCAGCAGCAGCCGTTCCCCTTGAGGGCGATATGAAAACGGAAAGATACGGAGACGAAAGGATACAGCTTGAATTTGCGCGAAACATATCATTTGAACCCGGGAACCTGAATTTACCTCTGTCAGGCTCCCAATACATGAATCATCCCGTGTTGACGGCTTATCTGATAAAAACCGGACTGGCGCTTTTCGGAGACAACCTGATTGCCGGACGGAGCCTTTTCTGCCTTCTTTTTTCCCTGAGTCTGCTGTTTGTTTATCTTACCGGAAGGGACTTTTTCGATCGCAAAACAGGCAGCCTCATTCTCGTCCTTCTCGTTTTCTCACAATGGCATATCAACAATTCACGTCTCATGATCGAAAATGTTTACATCGCTTTCGTCGCGCCTGTTATCTATTTTTATCTGAAAGGTTTAGAAAAAAAAGATTCAAAAGCCATAGTGACGACCGGCATTTTACTGGGAATCGGCTTCTGGGCCAAGGAAACCATACTATTAATGCTGCCGGCTATGATCCTCTATTTCTTTTTTTCAAGGAAGTCCAGAGCGCTTCTGAAAAGCAAATCCCTCTATTTTTCTCTGTTCGTCTTTATGGCATTGGTATTCACGGCTGTTTATTTTTCCCTTTCGAGCGATTCAGGTGGTCTGCAGAGGCATGCAGACACAGCGCAAGGTTTCGGACTTAGCTTGAGGGCCTTCGTGCTCTATGTTTCCGAGCCTCTTTATTTCCTGTTTTCAAAACTCAAACCGGCATATTTCTATGAGAAATTCAATTTCTCCTGTTATCAGGCGCCTTTATTCTGGCCATTCGGATTGTTCTGCCTGACGACAGTTTTCCTTTCGACTAAAAATATGTTCAGGAAATCTGGAGCTTACCGTTTTCACCTCATTCTCTTTTTCACAATTTTCATTGGGGTTTCCCTTGTGCGGCCAAAGGATATGCTCGGAAAATTCTGGTGGGCTTCGATAACGGTTTATCCCGCCGTAATCATCTCAGGCGATGCCCTCGTCCGATGGACCGAAAAAAAACGCCCGGCGCGCCTCATACCTTTGTCGATAATTGTTATCATGATGATTAACGCCTTTTTTCTTCTTAAAAACGAAGAGCTCTGTTTCATATGGGAACCTCGTTACCGGGCGGATTTTCTACTGCAGCGAGGAGAGCATTACATAAAAAACGGTAATTATGTTTCGGCCTTAAAACGATACAGAGAGATTGCCGACATGTTTCCTGAACGGCCTGACATTTACAACAAAATGGGTAACGTATACGCAGCGATGGACGATAACGGCAAGGCGATTGAGATGCATCGGAAAGCGCTCGAACTTAATCCGCAAAACAAAGCCTTACACTATAATCTGGCGCTGGATTACGCGCGAAAGGGGGAGAAAAAATCGGCCATAAAACATTTCACAACATACCTTAATTATAATCCGCATGATTCCAGAGCCTATATAGAACTTGGAAAGCTGTATCTTTCCGCCGGTAAGACAGAAAGCGCAATTTCTGCATTTAGTAAAGCGCTCTCAATCTCCCCGGAGAATGAATATGTTCGAACGACACTAGAGGAATTAAAAAGCAAATGACAAAGTTGATGCTTATCGACAAAAAAATATGAAAGAATTGAAAAACAACAATTTAATCATGGAAATATCGCTGGTCCTGCTCATATTAGGCACAGCCCTGGGATTACGGCTTTATGCTGCGGGGAAATTGCCCCTGGAAGGGGACATGAAATCCGGTGCGGACGGGGATGAACGCATACAGTATGAGTTCGCCCAGACTATTTCATTCGACCCGGAAACGCTGCACCTGCCTTTGGCGGGAAATGCGTATATGAATCATCCTGTTTTGACCGCCTATCTGATTAAAATCAGCTCAATGCTTTTCGGGTCGTCGCTGCTGGGATCAAGAGCGCTGTTCAGTATTCTGTTTTCGTTAAGTCTGCTGTTCGTTTACGCGACGGCAAAACGACATTACGGCAGGACAGCCGCCGTTATATCCCTGCTTTTACTGGCCTTTTCGCAATATCACATCCATATATCCCTTTTTATGATCGAAAAAATATACCTGGCGTTCGTTCCCCCGGCTGTTTATTTTTTCCTGAGAGGGACGGAAAAGGAATCGCCTTTAAGCCTTATAGCGACAGGCGTATTTCTGGGCATAGGATTCTGGGCTAAAGAAACGATGTTCCTGCTCTTACCTGGAATGTTTTTATATGTTCTGACGACCAGAAAAGCCCGGAAGGTCTGGAAAAAAAAAGTCTCGTATTTGTCTCTGCTCACGGTCGCGCTGATCGTCGCGCCTGCGGTATATTCGCTGGTGACTGTTTCGAGGGATTTCTCCCGGCATATTCATACCGCGCAGGGATTCGGCGTGAGTCTCAGAGCCTTCATCCTTTACCTTTATGAACCTTTTCATTTCCTTTTTAATTTTATAGACCCCGAATTCATAAAAGACATCGACTTTCCGGCTTCAATCGCCGGAATGCATTGGTCCCTGGGCATACTCTGCCTTGTGGGCGTATACGGAGCTTGCCGGAACTTGTTTAGAGACGACGGCGCCGGCCGGTATTTTCTGGTGACTTTTTTCAGCGTTTTTCTTGTTGTTTCCTTCATACGGCCCAAAGACGTCTGGGATAAATACTGGTGGGCTTCCATAAGTATTTTTCCCGCTGTCATGCTCACAGCCGACATGCTGAGTCACTGGATGCGCCGAAGAAAAATACTGTCGGCGCTGCCGGCTCTCGTCGCCGTGATGCTGTTCGCCAATGCGCTTGTCCTGGTTAATCACGAAGAAATATGCTTTTTCAAGGAACCGAGGCGAAGAGCCGATTATATGCTGCGGAGAGGTCTTTATTATTCACGCATAGGAAAATACGATCTTGCCGTAAAAAGGTGCAAGGAAGTTTTGGAGGTCTTCCCTGACGATTCCTGCGCCTATAATACTCTGGGAATATCCTATTCCAAAATGGGAGAAATAGATAAGGCCATTGAAGCCCATCTGAAAGCTCTTGAACTGAATCCCAGGAACAAACTGATTCATTTCAACCTGGGTACGGATTACTTTAAAAACAATGAACCGGAAAAGGCGATCAAACATTACCGAAGATACCTGCCTTTCACCAGCGGGAATCCCGATGTTTTTTTCCTGCTCGGCATGGCCTACCTCCGGATGGAGGATTTTGAAGAAGCCGCTAAAGCTTTCCGGGCCGCACTGGCCATTGATCCCGGCCATCAGGAAGCCGAAGAGAAACTGGAAGAAGCAAACGAACGATTGAACTCAACCGATAATAAGGAATAATACCTTGATACTCTATATCCATCCGAAGACTGAAATGCCGATGAAAGAAATACTCCCCATGTCCCTGCCGGCGCTGATCAATCGACTGCCTGCCCCGGTAATGGGCAGATTCCATAACGAATGGACGCGCCGGGAAGCGGCCTCTGCAAAAATAATCCTGCTGGATATTCATTGGTATATTTCTATCCCCTCCGCCTTTAAACTCATTGAAAAACTGAAACGAATCAATCCTGCCGCAGTCGTCATAACTGGCGGGGTTTCAGCATCATTATTCAGGGACCAACTGGCGAGAGATGCAAGAATCGATTACATCATCACTGGCGATGCCGAAATACCTTTGCAACAGTTAACCGAAGCGCTGCTGAACGGTCAGCAAATCGAAAAGATACCGAATGTCATATCACGCCGTCACGTGTCCGCATCGCAATATTGCCTGACCGTCCGTGACATGGACCAGTCCGACTACCGGGATATTTCCTTTTTTCCTACCCTCGAAAAACGAATTTACGACATTCACCGCCGTTCCCACGGTCATGCCTTTCCGGTTTATCCATATTTGACGGTTTATCGAGGTTGCCCCCTGGATTGCGAAGAGTGCTGCGGTTCCACGAAATACCAGCGCCGGGCGTTCGGACGGGACATGACGCTTCGTTCGCCCGAAAAGGTCAGGGAAGATTTGCTCTACTGGAGTAAACACCCAGCGATTCGATTCGTCAATATGTTTCATGATATTGCCGGCATATTGCCTCACTCCTACACGGAGAAAGTTTTTTCCGAATCATACGACCTCCATTGCTTTCAGGATTTCTTCGGCCTGCCGTCAAAGGAAATGCTGGAAATGTTCCTGGCTGCCTTTAAAGGCGGCAAAGTCCTCTTTTCCCTCGATAAAAAACACGGAACATCGACAGAATTGCAGGAAGCCTCAGAACTGATCCGGTGCATCAGACAGGTTCAGAAAACAGGCAGATATGAAGTCATGCTGACTTACGTCAAACGCTTCCGACAGCGACCGGAATATGCCGCTGGATTGGAGACCATATTAAAAGCCACGAACGTTCCTTTGTACAAAGCGGATTTCTGGTGGGAACATAATCCCCTGCCTGATGCCCAGGGCAAAGGCACAGAAGAGGATTACCGGAAAAGCCGCAGGAACCTCGGCAGGCGATATTTCATCATGGACAGAATATACCGGACAGGAGCCCGCCTTCACCGGTATTTCCCAGGCCTTATGGAAAATATATCCCGTTATTTCCTCTCCTGATGATTAGGATGGCGGATGCTGTATTCTTAATGACGGATGACGGATGGGGGATGATGCATGCCGAACGGAGACTTCATTTTTTGTAAAGTGGATAGCGCTGATCACTCGGATGAATATGGGAACTGATCAAACCGGGGTTGCAGTTTTTCATAGAATATTTGACTGTTTAAAATCCTGATAAAAAACTGTCCCTGTCACACAAATATCCGCCTGACGAACTCACCGCTGGTTTTTTCATCGATAGCCTTTTGTTTAGGTATCGGGGTCGAAGTCGGTATCGGGGTCAATATCGGTATCGGTATCGGGGTCGGGGTCGAAGTCGGTATCGGAATAAACAGTTACCAGGAGGAGTTTTTTGTCTTTATCAGATTTTCAAGGCTGCGAAAATTGTAACAAGAAAGACGGATATTTGATCAATGCCGAAATCCCCATTAGCAAAGTGGAACCGATACGTTTAATCTGAAAAAGACGGAGTTGAAGACACAGCATTAGCGGCTATGGGAGTGTTTTTATTATGAATCAAAGCCCAACCATCAATCTTCTTCTGTGGTTCATGTACCAGAAACCGCAATACCGGCCCGGCCTTAAAATTTAAATGGGTAACCGAGTTTCATGACAATCGCTGTCCAGCGATTTCTCTTCAGGTTCTGAACTTTTAATTATGCAGCCTTTATCAGGCGGTTTCCCGGTATCCTTTATAGCCGCGGTATATCGCCAGGCTTATCAACAGCATGAAAACGAGGAATATGCCTAATTGATCGGGCGAAAGAACCGGGATAGGTTCGGGTGAGGTTTTCGCCTGACCCCAAACGATGAAAGGCCCGTCAGGAGCCGCCGCGGGCGGCAACGAAACGTCACAGCGGTAATAATAATCGACTTTATCCGTATTGACCTTGGAAGTCTGATTCTGTTTTACCGTCAACCTGGGGGACTTGCTCATTCTATTACCGGATTTGCTTACCTCGGCCACTTGCCTTGTCTGTTCTGAATCGTCAGTGCTTTCTGTCAGTGGAATGCCGCTGACTCTCAAGCAATATTCGCCCATGGGCGGACCCATTTCCGGGGCGCCGTCCACAAAAATGAAGTACAACCCGGGCTCGACGTAGGGGATCAGGATGTGGGAACTGAAAGGCATCGGAGGACAACCCCATTCATCATTAGTGCAATAGGTATTATTGTCGCATTCCATTTCCAGTCCTGTCTCACATTCAAACTGCTTCAAATAAAGCACGGTATCGTAGGTTCCAGTCAGACATATCTCGAGCTCCAGTACCGTAGTATCCAGCGGCAACTGCCACACGGCATCCGGACCTTCAATCGACAACACATTGCACGAGCCGAAATAATCGGGCATCATCGTAAAAGTTTCATGCATTATGGAGGTATTGAGCATGATAGGTTCCCCGGGACAAATATCCATGGGTTGTCCCGGCGTCGGATAGGGCGTGGGAACGGGGCTGGGTTCGGGCGTCGGCTCCGGTTCCAGCCACTGAATCAACTCCGTCAAAATAAGATCAAAATGGTCCCAGTCCGGCGCATTTTCTGCAGTCTGATAGGCTGCCAGGGCGACCTGATCGTTATTGATGTCCCCGTTGATAACCGGATAAAATGAGTCCATAGTGGGATCAGAAAACATATCTATGCTGACCGGAGGATCGGAATAGCCGTCCACAACTCCGGTAGCGATCTCCACCCGTAAAAACTCGTTCACCGGGTCCCAAACGTGATAACTCATTATTTTTCCCGGTCCGAACCATTCGGAAATCGACGCGCCGCCGATATAACCGGCAGGCGGATTATGCATATACGGCCAGACATCTTCCGTCATAAAGTTTATCATCCTTAATTCCGTCACTGGCGGAAACGGCGACGTATCCAGTATGACGGAAACAGCGCAAATATCACCGCTCATAACGGGAGGCTCAGCGCCGAGAGGACAGAACATTAAATTCCGGACAAAATAATAAGGATCGTAACCGCATACCCAGCAGAAATAATCGCTTTCGTCCGCATATGACTTCAAAAATACGAAAGTCAACTCATTCGTCATGCTGCTTTCGTCGGCATAAGGCCATACGCAATCCCAGTCGGGATCGCCGTACAAAGGGTATATTTCCCAGTCCATCGCGCCGTCCGGCATGTGAGCGGCCCATAACTCGAATTTGAGAGTATCAGGATTCATTTTACTGTAGACTATGTGAGTTCCGTCCATTTTATGGCAGATCGTGGGACACGCAATTACACCGGCATCAACCGTCCAGACCATCGGCTCATCGCCGAATCGCTCCGCCATTAACATCGTTCCCGTCAAATCACCCTCAACATTGGCGACTACATGTCCCTGAGGCGTATAGGCAACAGCAGGCTGACCGGAATCGTTCGGCGACGGACGCGGATATCGCACATTCGCCTGAGGTTCATAACCTTCATGAACATTTCCGAATGCATTATACTTGGAATCCTGACGAAAATGCCTGAATGAATAAAAATAGGATGCATCAATCGCTTCCATGTCGATCCCGCTCGCTCCCGGTCCGTCCACATGATCTACAATATCTACGCTGTCCTGATGGTCCACGGAATCCAGATGCGTCACCGAATCTATGCCGTCCAGGGACCCCGTCTTCCTCGCCGCGCTTAAATAAGCCTCATCGATTATTTCACTCTCCTTCTTCAACTCTTCTGAGAGCGCCGGATTATCGTCATTTTTTACACGGTAATCTTCCGTATCGGCAAAAATCGGGGTCGAAATCAAAAAAATAAACAGAAAAAACAAAATCGAACATCTGTTCGAAATAAAAAAATCCTTATTATTCATCATGTCCCCCTTATGCAAGGCCTGATTTGAATCAGCGGCCTGTTTTCCGCATATAAACCTCGACGCTTGTTGATTAGCGTCAGTACAATATTATTCTAACTTCTTTAAATCTTTAATGTCAAATTTAATAAAACTTTATTTGATTTTTTTATGACCGGAGTAAGCCCCTGGGCCGTTAATCAGCGCCTGTCCATAACTCGAATCACGATTAAAAGTTATACTATGGACAGGCGCTGGTCTACTTTTTCCTGAATATTATCCGGTCTGCTTTTTCCGGATCGCATTCAGCCCTGACCGTTTCGCCTTCTTTGAATTTGCCGGCCAGGATATCCCTGGAAAGAGGATCGACGATTAATTTCTGTATGGTTCTCTTCAGCGGCCTGGCTCCGTAGGTCGGATCGAAGCCGCCTTCAGCCAGCAGCGCCTTCACAGAATCGTCAATCTCTATTTTCATGTTCTTTTCAGCCATCCTCTTATTCACTTCTTTCATCTGAATTTCAGCGATCTCTTTAATGTGCTCTTTCGTCAATCTGTGGAATACTATGATCTCATCGACGCGATTGAGAAACTCCGGTTTGAAATGGTCCCGCATTGCGTTCATCACCAGGTTCTCAATTTTTTCCTGGTCCTGGTTAAGTTCCGAAATATAATGACTTCCGATGTTCGAGGTCATGATGATGACGGTGTTTTTAAAATCGACCGTTCGTCCTTTACCGTCCGTCATTCTTCCGTCGTCCAGAACCTGCAGCAATACATTGAACACTTCCGAATGCGCTTTTTCAATTTCATCGAATAATATCACGGAATAGGGTTGCCTGCGCACCGCCTCCGTCAGATATCCGCCTTCCTCGTAACCGACATATCCCGGAGGAGCCCCGATAAGGCGAGCCACTGAATGCTTCTCCTGGAATTCGGACATATCGATTCGGATCATCGCTTTTTCATCGTCAAAAAGAAATTCCGCTAAAGCGCGAGCCAGCTCGGTTTTTCCGACTCCCGTAGGACCGAGGAATATGAACGAGCCTGTCGGACGATCCGGATCAGCCATCCCCGAACGGCTTCTCCTTACGGCATTAGCCGTCTCTTCCACAGCATGATCCTGCCCGACCACCCTCAGCTTTATCCTCTCTTCCATTTTGAGCAGTTTCTGCACTTCGCTCTCCATCATCTTCGATATGGGAATGCCCGTCCATTTCGATACTGTCTCTGCGATGTCTTCCTCGTCAACCTCTTCCTTCAGTATCCTCTGATCCGACTGAATCTCATTCAGCTTCTCGTTGGCCTCCTCCAGGTCGTTGGACAACTGGTTCAAACGCCCATACCTTAACTCCGCAGCTTTGTTCAAATCACCTTCCCGCTCCGCCTGAACCTGTTCCGCCTTGACCTGTTCGATTTCCTCCTTGATCTGACGTATACGCTGAATGATATTCTTTTCGTTCTGCCAGTGCGTCTTGAGACTGTCCTGCTTTTCCTGTAATTCCGCAAGCTCCTTCTCGATCTTGTCGCGACGCTCGATACATGCCTCATCCTCTTCCTTGCGGAGAGCCTGCAACTCTATCTGTAGCTGCATCATCCTGCGCTCTATCGTGTCAATCTCCATCGGAGAACTGTCTATTTCTATCCTTAACCTTGATGCCGCTTCGTCAATTAAATCTACCGCCTTGTCCGGCAAAAAACGGTCCGTTATGTAACGATTCGAAAGCGCCGCTGCAGCAATGATAGCCGAATCCTTTATCCTGACCCCATGATGCACCTCGTATCGCTCCTTTAAACCCCGGAGAATCGCCACCGTGTCCTCCACGCTCGGCTCCCTCACCAGGATCGGCTGAAAACGCCTCTCCAATGCCGCATCCTTCTCTATGTATTTCCTGTACTCATCAAGCGTCGTCGCTCCTATGCACCGCAAATCTCCTCTCGCCAGCGCCGGCTTCAGCATGTTCGATGCATCCACCGAACCCTGGGCAGCGCCCGCTCCTACTAACGTATGCAACTCATCTATGAACAGGATTATCTCTCCCTGAGCCTCGTCGATCTCCTTCAATACAGCCTTCAACCTCTCTTCAAATTCTCCACGAAACTTCGCCCCGGCCACAAGCGCCCCAAGGTCCAACGCTACAACCCGCTTTCGCTTTAATCCTTCCGGCACATCTCCCGAGACTATCCGTCGCGCCAATCCCTCCGCTATCGCCGTCTTGCCTGTCCCCGGCTCGCCTATCAATACCGGATTGTTCTTCGTCCTCCGTGATAATACCTGGATTATTCGCCGTATCTCCTCGTCACGACCGATTACAGGATCAAGCTTCTCTCGCCGCGCCAGCTCCGTTAAATCACGGCTGTAACGCTCCAATGCCTGATACTTCTCCTCTGGATTCTGATCAACCACTCGCTGCGATCCCCGTATCTGAACCAACGCCTTCAATATCACATCACGCGTCACGCCGTTCGAATTCAATATCACACCCGCTGGATCACCCTCCAATGAAACCATTCCCAATAACAAATGCTCCGTACTTACATACTCGTCCTTCAACTGACGGGCTTCTTCAAACGCTTTGTCGATCAATAACTGTGAAGCCTTCGACATGTATACGTCCAATCCCGCTCCGCTCACCGACGGCAACCGGGTCATCTCCTCCGCTATCGATTGCGATATGCTAGGTACATGCACTCCCAGCTTCTTCAATACGGGAACTACTACTCCCTCCTTCTGCTCTACCAATGCCTGTAAAATATGCAGCGGCTCTATCATCTGATGATTGTTCCGCTTCGCCAGCTCCTGCGATGCCGCTAATGACTCCTGAGCCTTTACCGTAAATTTATCAGACCTCATGTCTGTTACCTCCATCTCCTTAATGTGCATTCAATCATTACCTGATCTTTGAATGCCGACTTTCTTGATACAAAATTATGGAAAAAGATGCAACATTTTTTTCCTTTTTCTGCTTTGCTGCGAAATTCCACGAAACAAAAGCTTCATTTTTACTCCAGTCCCCTCGACAAAAGTAAAAATGAAACACCCCTTACCGAAAAACGGCTGTCCGCCGGCGCTCCCCATTCTCCGCCTGCAGGTTCTTCAGTTAATAAAAACCCGTCTGGGCGGAGTTCTCCGTGACCCCAGCGGCTCGATGTAAATTTCAACAGACCTGCCGTTCCCAGACTTTGCCGGAAGCGTGTCGATAACTTCCTGATCAGCCGAGGTTGAATCGACCACGTAACCCAGGGCCTGCAATTCCTGTAATTTACCTTCATCCAGGACGGCCGGAACGGCTCCGGAAAAATCCTCGCCCGAATCAATCACGTAAAACAGAAATACGCCGGATCGTTTAAAGTCCCAATCCGGCGGTTGATTCGGGTCTAATTTCAGATCATCGGATGATATTCTGCGTTTTGCGCCGACGGCTTTTTGTCCCGGACCTATGAAAATCCGCTTTTCCAATGTTTTTGCCGATTGCTTCTGAAGTTTGATCGACAGGGCGAGCATATCATTGCCTGTTTTCATTGAAAGAGAATCATGATCAATAAGTTCAACCCCGGAATGATTTATAAACAGGCATGATATTCTGCCTTCTTCTTCTGACTCTAACGTGTCCTCATTTTCTATATTCCACTTCCTGAAGGAAAAGGGTTCAAAATCGGTCAAAACAGCCCCGTAACCCTCCTGATCCATATTATGCTGAACTCTGATCACCAGACTGCCGCTCATCATATTGAAAAAGTCCCGAAGTATGCTTTTCTTCATCTGGAATTCGACTTCAGGCACATGCACACGTCCTGTTTCTGCGGGATCGAGCGCCATGTCGAATGATTCCCAAAAATCTCGCCGGCCCTTAAGAAGGGGAGACAAATTCAGCATGAGTTTGCGATTTCCCTGGACGATCATGAAGTTTTCATGTTTCGGCTCCTGTGCGATGACCGCTCCTTTATCCGGTTTGTTCTCGTTATTTGTTCTTCCGGCACGAATTTTCTCATCAAACTTCTCCAAAGGTTCTATCGAAGATCGTTCCCTCATCAGTTTCACGACATTTTTCAGACTGATCGACTCGCAGTTTATCATGCCCGCAGGATAATCCGGTCCTATGGCGATCAGGGGTATCCGTACCATTTCCTCATACAGAGATACTCCATGATGAAAATGCTGGTGATCGCCGAAAGCTTCGCCGTGATCGGAAAAAAGAATGATGTAAGTATCATCATAAGACGGACTGTTGACCAAAAAGGTTAAAAATGCTTCCAGCGATTTATCGGTTTCCTCCAAAGCTGCCTGGTAAAGCGACCGGATATAGGATATATCTTCTTCGCTGAAATCCTTGCCCCCTTTCCCAAAAGCTTCCAGGATTGACGAGCCGTCCGGGCTGTATTCTCCGTCGTATTTTGTGCGGAGTCTCTTCAGATATCCGGGTTTTCTCATGAAATAGTCGTGAATCTCATAAGTATGTATGAACAAAAAATAAGGTTCTGGATTTTCCTGCATCATCCATTCTGCAGCCCTGCTGAACGCCTCCCTTGCCTCTTTATGGTGATCCTCGTAAACTGTGAACCCCCGGTCCATGCCGTATTTTCCGCTCAAAAAACCGCCCCCGGTAAAACCCGCCGTGCGATACCCCGCTTTCCTCATTACCTCAGGCAACCATCCCAGATCATCTGAAATTGCATAATTCTCCTCCGTTACGGCATGTTGGCCGGGCAGTAATCCGCTGAAAAGAGAAACATGCGCCGGCAGCGTCCAGGCCGAATTGCTCCAGGCTTTAAGAAAAACCGTCCCCAACGCCGCACTCATATTCAGTCCCGGCGTCTTCGACTCACTGTTCCCGTAAACCGGCACTGCGTCCGCCCTCAATGTATCCAGGCTGATGAGAATGAAATTCGGTTTTTCGATGTCCCTGAAAGCATTACAGGAAATAAAAAGCATGATGGAAAATGTGAAAATTATGAAAAATTTTGATGAAACCGAAAATTGACTCATGATTCCCCGCCCTCCCCGACATTACTGTTTTTTTTCCAAATAAGTCAATTCTTCACCAAACCGCCGGAATTCCAGAAGTCCCTTCTGTCCCTTAGGTCCCTTAGGTCCCTTAGGTCCCTTTGTCCCTTTGTATTAAAGCCCATACCAAAATTCAATCAGAACATAATCGTCCCTGATATCGTTCACTTCTTCGTGCAGCATAGCGCCCCAAAATTTCAGCCCCCTTTTTTAAAAGGACGGAAAAGACCTAAGCAACGGAAAAGTCAACAGAATTTATTGTAAGCTTCAAAAATTCCGGCGTTGAAAAGTTTTTAATGGGCATTTCAATCCATCAAAGGTTTTATGGAAAAGCGCAGCCCCGGTTTGATCAGTCCCAAAATGTGATATAACTCATCTCATCCAAAGTTTCGCGCACAGACGGCTAATGAAACAACCTCATTCCTGCCTTGATAGCGGTTCTTTTACCGATTCACTTGAATTCTTCAGCGAGACCTCCTGCGTATCATTAAACCGGCAAAAATCATAACAAGCAAACCGAGCCCCGCAAACGAAGCCGCAGGAATCGACGGAGCAGTCGGGATATCATCTCCGAAATTTTGCAGATAGACTTGATTGGTGTTGTTGTCCTCATTGGATTCGTTCACCAGGTCGTATTCGTCTGCAACCGCATAAACCGTCATCTCTTGGAAGGGGTTGTCCCATTGCCATTGCAGATCGACGAAAGCATCGTTGGAAATTGAATCGTTGATGTGGAAAGCGTGCAATACAGGACCGTTCAAACTCCCGGAATGCAGAACGACATCAAGATTCTCCAGAGGCATTGAACCTTCATTGGCGGCCCTGACGTTGAAAACCAGGGTCGGTCCGGCCTGCTGAGCCGTAATATAGTCAATGACGGCATCCGGTTTTATGGCAAGCACGGCCACGTTATTTGTACGGTCGCTGTCTTCCTGCTCATAGTAGTAATCCACGATGACGTAAATGTCTTCGATTTCAGACGTCGGAGGGACGGTCCATTCGGTTAAGGCTTCGATATTCGCGCCGCCGGCAAGCGTTTCCGTCAGGGTTGTTTGCTGTATGAGCGTTCCTCCGTTTTCCGGGTTTCCACAGAAAAAGTGCACATCAAGTTCTTCAGCGGGCATGTCGCCCTCATTTCTGATTAAAGCCGTAATGGTTGCCGTATCGCCCGAAGAGGCGTTCGGGGGATCAAGCTGAATATCATCCTCATAAACTGCCAAATCACCGCTTATGCCGTACCATAAAGCGTAAAGGTCAACCTGTCCGGGAACGGGAACGTTATCTACGACGACTTCTTCTCCTCCTACCTGAACCGTCCGGGTTTCATATTGAATTTGAGCTTTATCATAGAATGCCATCAGCGAACCGTCAGCCTTGAAAACAGGATCAAAAGCATATTCCATGGAGATATCTTCCGTGACCAGTTGAGGTAACGACCAAATATTCAAACCCGGATCGTAAATCACCGTCCACATATCCACCAGCTCTTCACTGGCTTCCTGCCACATAACGGCTATTTCACCGTTCAAACTCTCGGCAAGCTCGAAATCAGCCAGCCCTGACGAGGCGCTGTTATCCTGGTCCACAACGATATGTCTGTCCGAAAGCGTTATATTCCGGGCCGCTTCTAAATTGCCGTCGCTGTACCATACTATAAGCGGATTGCCCGTGTAATCGTATATCACCTTGGGATTGGCATCCTCAACGTTATCGTTCGTCAACCTCACAGGAGCGCTCCAGCTCTCTCCATCGAATTCTATGACGAACAGTTCCCGGTCGTCCAGGGTCGAAACGTCTTCGTCCATATCGCTTGAGTAGACGTAAAGGGCTTCGTCGCCGTCATAATGCATCGACGATTTAATGATGGCGCCGATATTTTCGGCGGCATACGCCGGAACCGTCCAGGTCTGGCCGTTGAATACCGTAAAGTTTATTTCATTGGGAGCGGTCGATGAACCGATTTCGTCATTCATCTTGTTGCTGATCCACGTCAGCATCGCTTTGCCGTCGTCTGTTCCCGCTGCCAGAGGCGAACGATCCAGGTAATCGTTATCGGTCATGTTCATTTGCGGCATCCATTCGCCTGCAGCGTATTGATAGAAAGAAACCGCTATTTCAAGATTCTCCATAGTCTCATCGAATTTCTTCAATACAACGCTTTCATCGGCCAGATTTCCTGAATCGCCGATCTGCGTTTTGGCGTTTTCCCAGGCCGCAAGGACCATTCCGTTGGAAACGGACGTTATTGCGGGATGATAATCGGCAGTGTCGTCGTCCGCTACCGGCAAAGGTGAACTCCAGACGCCGCTCTGAGCATCGAAATAGGAGTATATCAGCTCCGTGCGGTCGACGTCTGAGCGTTGCGGATCGTCATATAACCAGATGAGCATCAGATTATTTCCGTTCGCTGCAACAGCCGGCATGGATTGCCCGAAAACGTTCAACTGGATGGCCATTTCCACTGTTTCGGCCTTTCCGGTCCGCCGCCCGTCGAAGTCGTTCGCAGTAAACAGGGCATAATTCTCCTTGTTCAAATAGTCCCTGGACATAACCCGAATAACAGGATCAGCATGATCTACGAGCATCTCCTTGTCTAACATATCCCAGGAATAATCAAGCAATGGCAGCTCATACGTGATAAACCATAACACGATTCTTACGCCGCCGCTGAGATACAACTGAAGCGACTGTAAATCCACTGTCTGATGAAATTGAAGACTCATTCGGGCTCCGCCGCCGAGATATCCTTCAACCGCTACTACATCGGCAGCGCCTACGCCCAGGGCCGCCTCTGCATACGGAAACGGACTAAGGTGGAAAGTAGCATCTCCCCAGAGAGGTACCCCCGGCGCCGACCAGTTGTTTATGGCCAATGAAAGCGACGCTCCTACATCAATATGACCTCTCCAGTAGCAGGGTATGCCGAAAAACACGAAGGGTACGGGATGAGGAGGCACATCAGCGCCGATGCTCGCGCCTATCTGCACATTGCCTCCCGGCAGCCATCCGTATCCCTCATAATAATCCCAGGCAACCTGAGCGCTTACCGAAGGTTTAAACTTGAATCCCGCAATCTTCGTTTTTAACGATTCCCCCGGATCTGGAGAAATTTTTATTCCTGAAGCGGAGCCGTCGCCTTTTACCGTAGCCGAAAAATCAAACGCGCTCGCGAATTTGAATGCCTCCTGGCCGAACATCGGCATATCTTCGGGTATGACTCCCGCTTCTACTCCCTTGTCGAATTTTATAGGCTGAAAACTCAATTTCGGGGAAACATACTTCAGCGTGCTGAAGCCGGGCGAATGGTAAAGCAATGAAGGCAATATCCCGGGAGGCGTCTGAATAACCTTGAAATTGACGGGGTATTCTACAGACTGGGCCGGAGGATTATTGCTGACAGCCGTTACTTTCAATCTTCCGCCCGGTCCGAAATCCTGACCCATGTTGAATGTTCTCGAAACGCTGTTGCCGGTGCAGGAATCTACGTATGTGTGCTGCGGCGTTTCCCATTCTACCTGGTACGGTTGATGGCCTCCCCAGTTGATGACGGCCGTGAATTCCTCATTCAAAAAGACATCGTCAAGATAATAACAGTGCTTGTTGGGACTGCAGTAACGACTCGACACTGATACAACCTGAATCGCTCCGCCTGACATGGGCGTGAGCGCAATATTAACGTTCGTCACTGAATCCGCCTGTATCTGCACGGTCTCCACAGCATTGTGGTAACCGAATTTACTCACCGTAACCGTATAATTTCCCGCGTTTAAACTCTGATAAGAAAAATTACCCTGGCCGTTCGTCGTCCTCACCGGTTTTCCCGGTATCGTCACCGTCGCGCCCTCAACCGGCGACCCGGTAATGGAATTGTAAACGAATCCGTTCAAACCGCCCGTTTGATTAGGATTCTCAGTCGGCGTCGGACTGGAGGTGCCGGAGGGTTGAGTCCCCGTGGGCGTCGGAGTCGGCGTATCCGTTCCCGTGGGTTGACTGCCCGTGGGCGTGGGTGTGGGCGTATCCGTTCCCGTCGGCGGCGTGGATGTGCTTGTCGGAGTCCCTGTCGCCGGCGTCGCCGTATTCGTCGGCGTTGCCGTCGGCGTCGCCGTTCCCGACGGCGCATACGCACTGGGATAAACCGAAATGAAAAAACTCCAGGGAATCTCCGCCGGCGATCCGTTGTGATCGATCGCCGCATAATCAAATCCCTCCGAACTTAAATTCACGGGACTGGTTATCCGGGGCGTCATTCCCCATTGAGCTGACGTCACCGCCCTCGGTACCCCCGGGAAATTCAAATCATACGAAATGTGATCCTCATGCCCGTGCTGACCCAGGCCCGTCTCAATCTTCAATCCCGTCGCCGCATTCACATATTCCGACGGATAAACCGCAAGCCAGAAAACATAAGCATCCTCAACTTCATTCCCATTGTGGTCTTTTAACGCCAAAATAAATCCGTCACTGTTGTGATCTACCGCACAAGCCATCTTCGGCACGCCCGATGACTGCGCATTCACCACTACATGCGGCGTCCCCGGAAAATCCTGATTATACTGTACCAAATCATAATGACTGTGAAGGCTGCAGTCAGCTTCTATCACCAGGCCTGTCGGCGGATCGCGATACTCTTCAGGATAAACCGCTATCCACATTACCCACGCATTCTGTATCACATTCCCGTTGTGGTCCATCAGCTTTAAACGGAACCCGTCGCTCGTGTGATCCGCAGCACAAACCAGTAACGGTTGCCATAACTTCTGGGACGACATCACTACCGCCGGCTTCGACGGAAAATCCAATTCATATGTAATGAAATCATTATGTCCCCACTGACCTAATCCCGTCTCTATCATTAATCCCGTCTCGCGGTCCACCCACGTGTGACGGGAAGGCGTCAATCCTTCCGGTTCCTCAAGAATCCTCTGCACTCCCTCATAACTATACCCGACAGAACCGAAAGCCAGAAAAAAAATGAAAATAACGACTAATCGACTAAACTTTTTATGAACCCCCATATAACACATTTGCCTGCCTCCCAATCAATCGTATGATCAAAAAAAATGAATTCTAAATGAAATCTTCCGACGCACCCATATCATTCTGATGGTCCGCCGCCTTTATTGAGTTCTTTTATGGTAATTTTTTCTCGGATCATCATAATGATCACCAATTCTTAATTAACAAAAAATTTATCATAATGCAAGTAACCCCGAACGATATTGTAGAATTCCTGACCCATGGCTGAGGCTCCGCTTGAAATTCGTTGCAAATCGTTTCCAATAACCCGGGTATTTTGATCATCGCCGGTTGTTCAGTTAACCATCTGGAAAAATCCGTTCCTTCCGCGATTACTCCCAATCCTGCCGCCTCGACAAAGTATTTTTTGATTGTTACTATTTTTACGATAACGCCGACTTCAGGCGGGATTATTTCTCAACTTCTTTCGTAAGATTCGACCTGAGCAATCCTGTTTACCGGAAAAAAACTCCTGCCGGTTCCAAAGTCGGCTGAATCGATAACGATTGCTTATGTCAGCGCAACCGGGAGTGAAAATTGCTTGGAATAATAGGCATAATTGCTCTTTTGACAGTTTTGGGGCTCTCTATGGTCATAACCCGACTGGCTTCCATAGCTCTGAGCATGACTGGCCTTTCCACTGAATCGGCCCGTTTTCAGGCGCGTTCCGCGTTCACTGGAACCGGCTTCACCACGCGCGAATCGGAAAAAGTTGTGAGTCATCCCGTCAGGCGCCGAATAATAATGCTCCTGATGATAATGCGCAGCGCCGGACTCATGACCATTATAATTTCATTAATTCTTTCTTTCGTGGGGAATTCCGGGGACGTGAGCAAAATGATGAGGTTGTTGTGGCTGATAGTCGGCGTTGGCTTGATGTGGTTTCTGGTCAACCTGGCCGCCTTTAATAAATATTTCACCCGCATTATGTCGAAAGCATTGAAAAAATGGACCGACCTGGACGTTAAAGATTACGCTTCATTGCTCAATCTTGCTGGGGATTATACCGTCATGGAATTACAGGTTAAAAAAAACGACTGGCTCGAATCAAAAAAACTACGTGATTGCAACCTGCGGCAGGAAGGCGTTACCGTTCTGGGCATAAACCGAAGCGACGGAAGCTATGTAGGCGTACCCAAGCCCGATACTGAATTTTATGAAGGCGATGTTTTGATACTGTACGGACGAGGCGATTCAATACGAAACATCGACAAACGGGAAGCCGGCGCCAGAGGCGATATGGAACATGAAACGGCCAGGGGAACCCAGCAGTCTTACCTGGCTGAACAGGATAGACAGGAACAGCAATTCAAGAGTTCCCGTGAACATAAAGAAAAATCCGAAGATAATGACAAAAACAAAGAAAACAATGCAAAGGAAAAGAAATGAAACGAAATACGCTTTTCAAAGCATTCATGCTGACGATAATACTACTGTCGGCAACTCTGATTTTTTTGACGAGTTGCCGCAAGCAAAATGACAAAATTACCTTTGCCGTCGGGGGAGCGCCGACTGAAGTGGATTACTGGGTCAAAATCATCGAAGATTTCAATCGCTCTACTGGATTCAACTTTGATCTATTGCGTCAACCGACCGATACGGACCAGAGACGCCAGAGTCTGGCCGCACCCCTGAAAGCCGGACAGTCCGACCCTGATATTTTCCTCATGGACGTCGCCTGGGTCGCCCAATTCGCCGCTTCCGGCTGGCTTTTTCCCCTCGATTCCCTCATTGATCAGGACAAAAACTTCGACGAAAAAGTCCTGTTCAAACCTGTGGTTGAACAAACCGATATCTTCAGCGGAAAAACCATAGCCCTGCCTGTCTACGTGGATTGCGGTTTGCTTTATTACCGGAAGGATTTGCTGAAAAAACACGACTGTTCCGTTCCGAAAACCTGGTCGGAACTGGCGGAAACAGCTCAACAAATACAAAAACTGGAAAAAACTCAGAATCCCTCTTTCGCCGGATACGTCTGGCAAGGCGCCCAATATGAAGGTTTAACCTGTAATTTCCTGGAATTCATCGCCTCCAATAACGGGGAAATATTGAATCAGAATAGCGAAATCGTGCTTGACCGACCTGAAAATATTGAAGCCCTGACGTTCATGAAGGACCTGATACATCGTTATGCCGTCTCTCCGCCCAATACATTTACGGAAATGAAAGAGGAAGAAGTAAGGACCTTCTTTCAAAGCGGCGATGCCCTTTTTGAAAGGAACTGGCCCTATGCCTGGAAGCTGCATCAGGCCCCTGATTCGCCTGTCCGGGGAAAAACAGGAGCAGCGGTTCTGCCCCGTTTCGAGGAAGGCAGGCACGCAGCGGTCCTGGGCGGATGGCATATCGGCATATCGAAATTTTCCGATCAACCCGAAAAAGCCTGGAAATTTTTAACTTATGTATTATCCTATGAAATACAGAAAAAAATTGCGCTGAATCTGGGCTGGAATCCGGGAAGAGAAGACGTTTACAGCGATCCGGACGTTTTAAAAGAATTACCCCATATGGACGTTATCAGAAAAGCGGCCGAAAATTCCGTTGCCAGACCCAACCTGCCGTATTACACTCAAATTTCTGAGGTAATCCAGAAATACGTCAATTCCGCAATTGCAGATCGCAA
Organism: uncultured bacterium; assembly: GCA_964619725.1. Taxonomy (GTDB): domain Bacteria; phylum CSSED10-310; class CAZUFC01; order CAZUFC01; family CAZUFC01; genus CAZUFC01. The sequence continues at coordinate 47,048 of CAZUFC010000002.1, forward strand.
GGAGCCGAGTGAAGCCTTGAACCAGGCGCAGCAGGAAATCAAAGCCGTTATGGATGCATACGATGAATAAAGACGGCAGGCAGGCTCTCCTTTTCCTTCTGCCCCTGGCAGCTTTCATTATTATCTTTCTGGTAATTCCTGTTCTGGGCGCCTTCTGGATAAGTCTCCATCGCGACGTGGCGTTCCTGTCGAAAAAATTCATAGGACTGGAGAACTACATAAGGCTCATCAAGGACCCCGGATTTATCCAGGCGGCCGTTTTCACTTTGCTTTTCACAGTCGTATCGACGCTGCTGGAGATGGTTTTCGGCATCATTACGGCTTTGACGCTCAACAGCCGTATCCCCTTCCGCAACATGACGCGGGGAATAGCTTTGCTCCCGTGGGCGGTACCCGGAGTCATCGGCGCACGTATATGGCAGTTGATCTATCGTTATGATTACGGACCGGCGAACTGGTTATTGGAAAAGACGTTCGGGTTCTCCGCAAACTGGCTGGGCACGCCCCTGAGCGCTTTTCTCTCCCTGGTTCTGGCTGATGTCTGGAGGACCGTGCCCTTCGTGGCCATTATAATACTGACCGGACTTCAAGCTGTGCCTGAAACGCTTTATAAACAGGCGGAAGTCGACGGGGCAGGCATTATGCAGAAATTCTTCAGGATCACCCTGCCCATGCTCAAGCCTATAATCATCGTGGCCCTGCTGTTCCGTACTATCGACGCCCTGAGGGTTTTCGACGTAATATACGTCATCACGGGAGGCGGACCGGGCGGCGCCACCGCGTCCCTCTCGCTTTACGGGTATGAACACTTTCTGATCAGCGACTTCGGATACGGCTGCTCTATTTCATTCGTCCTTTTTCTTATCGCCTTCTTTTTAGCCCTAACCTACGTGCTTGTCGGACGATTCAGGGAATCGACGGTATGAGAGAACGAATGCTTAAATGCATTTTATCCATGACGGGTTTCGCCTTCGTTCTGATCTTCTCGCTTTCACCGTTCGTCTGGATGGCCGCCGTCTCTTTCAGTAAATCTCCCGATTTTCTGATCAGGGAAAAATTCGAGTTCACGCTGAGCAACTACAAAGACATCCTGATGCTTGAAACCCTTCATTTTCCCGATTATCTCCTCAACAGCTTCATTATAACAAGTGCAACGGCCGTATTAAGCGCGCTGATCGGGGGTTTAGCGGCCTACGCGGTTTCAAGATTATCCTTCAAGGGCAAAATGCTCATCATCATGTCCGTCTTGGCATTCTCGATGTTTCCGCAAATCAGCATCGTAGGATATTTATACTCTCTCATGAGCCGACTGGGCTGGATAAATACTTACCGGGCGATCATTCTGCCCTATGTCGCCTGGACTTTACCCCTGGCGTTATGGATCATGCTCAGTTATTTTTCCCAAATTCCCAAAGAGATTGACGAAGCAGCCCTGGTTGACGGCGCCGGAAGATTTAAAATACTCACCAAAATTATCCTCCCCCTGGGCATGCCGGGATTCCTGTCAACCCTCCTAGTGGTTTTTCTTTTCGCTTTTAATGAATTCCTCTTCGCCCTGATGCTGACGACAGACTACAGAGCGAGACCCATTACAGTAGGCATTGCCCTCTTCGAAGGACTGCACGGTCAAATACCCTGGGGATACATTATGGCCGCATCCATCATATCCTCCATCCCCGTGATAGTCATAGCCCTCTTCTTCCAGAAACGCCTGATTTACGGCCTGACAGGCGGAGCCGTCAAAGAATGAAGTCTGATCAAATGACACTTAAGATTCGTCTTCACAAAAAATAATCAGCGTGATTCTCGGTTTCTCTAATAACCACAGTTTGAATGAAAATATCCCTCCCAAAGTTGATTATGGTCATTCAGACGACAGCGATTATTTTCAACCACGAATCGATCGAAT
>CAZUFC010000002.1:49056-149772 GCA_964619725.1 uncultured bacterium
CGAATCTCGTTTGAAATATATGAATCGGCGAATGGTTTCGGGGATATCCTCACTGTCGAAGCGCTTAACGACGAAGGCATTACGGCTATATCGTTACTCTTATTCGTCAGTTTCTTGTCCACCCTGGCATGCCCGGTAAAAATGAGTTTTTTAACAGGCGCTGCATAACAATCCTGTTTGATGCAATCTCAAATTCTGATATAACGACATGGGCAGCGACCGTTTTCCGTGTCCGCCGGCGCCACAGGAGGTTCCATGCGATGAAATTCTTCTTTAAAACCATGCTGCGTCTTTTTACGGCATTGATGCTTGCGTTATTCGTATTTTTTCTTGCAGGACAAGCATCCATGGCGTTAACCGGACAAACTTCACCGGCCGAACAGGCGGACTCTGATCAATGGTTGTCCACAATTTTGTTCCAGGGCTTTATTCTGATGTTCTCCGTTATTCTTATGCTTCTGCTGGGCAAAGGAAAATTATCCCCTTTCGGCTTCACTGCAGGAACCGGCATTCCTTATCTCCGAATTGCACTGATCGTTTTGGCGCTTGAGTTCTTTACCAGCCTGGCGATGGTTTTTCTTCCCGTTGAAGGTCCCGGTCATTTCGCCGATACGTTTACCTTCCCGCAAATCGTCGTCGGCATATGGCTGCTGGCGAGCACTTCGGAAGAAGTTTTCACCAGGGGGTTAATCCAGAGTTTTTTGAATCCATTGAAACGTTTGGGTTTCTCCATTAAAAGCATTTTCATCAGCGCACCCGTTCTTTTCAGCGCCCTCTTATTTATGGCTATTCACATTCCTCTTCTGATCATGGGCATGGACGTTTTGTTAGGCGTTCAAATCCTGTTTTCAACTTTCGTGCTGGGAATGATTGCAGGTTACTACAGAGAAAAAACCGGCAGTCTCATCCCCGCTGTCCTGGCTCATATGTCAGCCAATATTTTCGGTATGGGTTTCGGATACCTGTTCTCTGAGGTTATATAATGCTGGAATCTCGACTTGGTGAACTTGCCGCCCTGGCTACAGCCGTCTGCTGGACGGTCACTGCCATGTCCTTCGAATACGCAGGCAAAAGAGTCGGTTCTCTTCCCGTCAATATAATCAGGCTCTTCTTCGCTTTTTTCTTCCTGGGCTTTTTCTCCTGGATTACCCGCGGCACGTTCATGCCCATGGATGCCTCGGCAAAAAACTGGTTCTGGCTGCTGCTTTCCGGCCTGATCGGCTTTTCCCTGGGCGACCTTTTCCTCTTCAGAGCTTTCGTGATCATAGGCTCCAGAATTTCCATGCTCATTATGGCCTTTGTGCCGATTATTACGACTGTTTTAGGTCGCCTTATCATAAATGAAATACTCCTTCTGCACCATTACATAGGCATGTTTCTCACCATCGCCGGAATAGTCCTGGTCATCCTGGAAAAAGACGCAAACAAAAATAATATTAAATTCTCACGCCCACTTTCAGGATTGCTTTTCGCGTTCGGCGGAGCATGCGGGCAGGCCGTAGGACTCGTCCTCAGCAAATATGGAATGGGCGATTACAACCCTTTCAGCGCCACTCAGATCAGAGTCATAGCCGGAATCGCAGGTTTCTCCGTCATTTTTACCGTTATGAGATTATGGCCGCGAGCGGCAAAATCATTCAAACACCCGAAAGCCTTATCAAGAATAGCTCTGGGAGCGTTCTTCGGTCCTTTCCTGGGCGTCTCCTTTTCCCTCCTGGCCGTGCAGTATACCGCAACAGGCATAGCTTCAACCATTATGTCCATCGTTCCCGTCCTCATTATTCCGCCTGCAGTCGTAATGTTCAAAGAAAAAATCAGCACAAAAGAAGTCATTGGCGCCGTTGTCGCCGTTATCGGAGTCGGCGTCCTCTTTATGTGATTTCAAAAAGCTGAGTAAATACCAGTCTCGCCCGTGTTCTGCCTGAAAAAAATTCCAAATTTGGGTCCACATCGATGCCTTTAAAGTAAAGAAATTCTTTGAAATTCAATGGATAAACCCTTAAATCAAAATGCCTGCCCGTGAGAACCGTACCCAATTACTGACTGAGCAATTTCGATGAAGAACCTGCTACAATGATGGATGCTTTACCCAGCTCATGCATACTCCGCACGAATCTTTCCCATCCGGTAACCAGATGCGCCTCATCAAGCAGCATAATTGGATCGCCGGAAGGATTCAGTCGCTCCAGATACGTCTCCCATATCCTCTGCAAAAATTTCAATGACAACTCACCCCATCGCGGGTCCTCAAAATTGATATAAAGCGTATTCGCCGGATCAATGCCCTTTTTCACCATACTGTTGATGAACTGCAGCATTAGCGTCGACTTGCCCGCTCGGCGCACCCCCCGTGACAGTGATGACCTGCCCCGTCTGTTTAAGTCTCTCGATTTTCTTAAGATAAAAAGAACGTAAAATTCCCGACTGTCGAGTCTGATGCCAGATGTTCCAGTCATTAAGTATTTCAATTATTCTTTCTTTTTCCATCCGCTCGTTCATCAATCGAACCTCTCAAGTATACCTTTAATATTTTATAAAATTTGAACGGTCTAGTCAAAATATTCATCGGTCATTTCATTATTCCGTTTTTTCGAGTAACACTTAGACTTTACGATTTTTTGTCCAGAAATCGCAGTGGCTGTCCAGCATTAAATTTTAAATCGAGATTCGAGTTTGTTGACAGGCGCTAACGAGCTATACTCGGATTCTTCTTTGGATATCGGCGCTTTTTCACGGTTAAACATCTGTAATGATATGAACCATAATATTCCGGCTGATTTTGACAAGTGTATTTTTCATTCTGCATAATGAAATGGGACAAATTGGCAGCAGTTTTTTCATAAAGGATAAGGCATGAAAAGAGTGCTCATAACGACGGCATTGTTAATACTTTTACCGGTGTATGTTTCGGGCGAGGTGATCCAAGTTCCCGGCGACGAACCGACAATCCAGGGGGGTATAGATGCAGCGGACGACGGGGACACGGTATTGATCGCTGACGGGACTTACGCAGGAGCGGACAACAAAAATTTAAGCTGGAACGGTGATGAAAAGCACATTGCGGTAATGTCTGAAAACGGTCCTGCGGCTTGCGTCATTGATTGTGAAGAATGGGGACGCGGATTTGCCTTTTATGAGACGCATCAGACATCTGATGACGTTGTTGAAGGTTTCACGATCAGAAACGGCTGCGGAGAGCTGGGCGGGGGGATTTATTGTTCTCTCGCATCTCCGGCGATAATCGAATGCAATGTTTTCGACTGCATAGCCGACCAGGGCGGCGGGGTATTCTGCGAGCGTTCTTCCGCTGAAATAGTCAATTGTGCGATTTCGAATAATCTTTCCGGATACCACGCCGGCGGAATTTACTGCATGGATGAAGTTGACGTGAATATAAGCGGGTGCGCGATATCGGGAAATACTGGTTTGTTCACAGGCGGCGGTGTATGCTGTTGGGACGGTTCGATTACAGTCAGCGATTGCCTTATTGCTGATAACTATACCTGAATGTACGGAGGAGGAATCGTAAGCCGGAACGCGACATGTTCATTCATCAATTGCACCATAAGCGGAAACCACAGCGATGAGGAAGGCGGCGGCATTTGCTGCTGCCAGGGCATTACAACGATGAAGGATTGCATATTATGGAATGACGAATCAATGGTTTCCGGAAACGAGATAGCCCTGACGGCAGATTTCGGCGCGTCTACCTTGTCTATCAGTTACAGCAATGTTCAGGGCGGATATGAGTCCGCTTATGTGGAATCCGGCTGCACTCTGGACTGGGGTCCCGGCATGATGGACGAGGACCCTTTGTTTACGGCGGGCCCTGAAGGCGACTACTATCTGAGTCAAATCGCTGCAGGCCAGGAGATTGACAGCCCCTGCGTCGATGCAGGAAGCGGTCCTGCCCATAATTCCTGTTTCGGGGCCCTTAATGGAGAGATATGCCTGGATTCGCTGTGGACCAGGACGGACGAGATTGCTGATTCAGGCATAGTGGACATGGGATATCATTATCCGTTGATCATTCCGGATTCAGCGGTTACCCCAACCCCGGCGCCTGTACCGTCTGTTGGAGATTCCGGGCTCCTGCTTCTGGTATTTCTTTGCAGCGTCGTATTGGTTTGGGGTACGAAACAGCGTTTATGCCGTGGCCAAGCTGAATTTTTTTGAACGAACCTTTGGCTTTTTCGTTCTATTTTTTTTGGGACTGATCAAACCGGGGTTACCCTTCTTTCAAAACTTTTTACAGTTTGTTTCAGTAATCAGGGTCAGTATCGGAATCGAAACACGATGATTGGATATTCGGAAGAACTTTAATCTTAAAAGATGCATTTTTGATCAATGCCGTTTTTTTGGAGTTCCGGTTGTCTTTTTTCGTGAAGGGACTAAGGGACCAAGGGACCAAGGGACCTAAGGGACCTAAAGGACCTAAGGGACTGAAAGGACTTAAGACATAGAGGGATTCATTTGTCTTTTGCATCATTTGTATCACAGATTTAATACCATATTGCCGTTTGCACGCCGCAGGGATCATAATCGGGGGGACCGGGGATTGATTCGGCGGTACGGGAATATATTCTTCCTGCTGTCCACAGCACGGCGAAAGCGTCGTTGATGTCGTCTTCCGAAGGCCATAGTTAATGCATGTTTTCGCCTTACGGATTCACGATCTTTGGACTTAAAATGTTCATCTATCAGGCTTTCCCTTGTTCTTTTTCCTTCGGTCGTTTTTTTTGATTCCTGGATCGTATTGCCTTGGTTCATCATCTTGAAAGAAATTTCGGGATGAACTTCATGAATGATATTCCGGATTTTTGTAGTTTTTCGCACTATTTCATCGACTTCTCTTATGCGAGCGTAGATGTTCCAGGCTTGAGCGCCTACTCCCCGACCGTCGATACTCCTGGTGATGCGATCCGCTTCTTTACGGTTTTCAGCGGTCAGAGCGGGTCGAATGGGCGCCGGAAATACACTGCTCGACCTGGGACGGCCGAGCATTTTTCTTGCTAACCTGTCGCACCGCCTGCGGCCTGATTCCGGGATGCCTATGGGGATGTCGATTCCCAGAACGGCATGTTTCGGCGTATTTTCAATCAGGTCGCGCATGCAGGAAAAAAGTTCGGAAAATATTCTGCCCGACGGCAGCTCTTCAGCAATGTATATCCATCCTCCCTTGCACGCATCGACTCCTGCCGTCAAGACCATATTAACCTCCAAAATCAAAAGGAATCGATCACTCAGAAGATGACCCTAACGCCTTCAACGGTAATCTATGCGACATAGGACAAACTGTCTGTCGTAAATTTAATCATCAGCGTTATTTCCGACTCACACCATGTTCTTTACTCCACCAGCTTTCGCTTTCAAAAACAACAATCCGCTCATAAGCGCCCCCAAAACAAATAAACCAGGTAAGGAAGCAGCCGGTATGGACGGACCCGGCATGACAGGTCCGGCGGTTATGACGGAGGGATTCTCATAGCCGTTTTCATCGACCATGGTTACGGCGTAATAGTAGGAATGTTCCTGCTGCAGGTCTTCGTCCGTGAATGAGTTCTGTGACAGGCTCGTTATGCTTGTGTCATACGGGGTCAATTCTTCGACTGAATTAAATCCTGTTTCTTCTCTGTAGATGTTGTAATGGTGGAAATCATCTCCCAGGTCTTCGGGGACGTCCCAACCCAGGATGATCGACGAGGACGCCTGTTCCGCGGTTATTCCCGTTACCGGAACGGGACGAACGCTCAGAATGATTTCTTCACAGTTTTCCGTTCCCAGGTAGGAGGCCGTTATGCCGACTGTCCAGTCGCCGTCGGGGATATATTCCAGCCCCAGTCTTTTCGGCAGCTCGCTTATGATGATCTTAGCGTTGTATTCTCCCGTTTCGTCATCGTAAATAAACGGCGCTGAGCAGATGCCTTCAGCCGTGTCGACATCGCCTTTAATGACGGCCCATTCAACGGGTTCTCCTTCGGAAGTCAGTTGAGCCTGCAGTTCTATCGTATCGGACCAGGCATAATACGGCTCGACGGGAACGACGGTTAGCGTCAGGTCGGGAAGGACGTGGAACGACGCGTTGACGTAGCTTATGTCGTAGCCGGTGAGCTGACCGTCGATGATGGCCACGTATCTTCCCGGAGGTCCGTCTGCCGGTATATCTACAGCGATTTCATATTTCTCCGTTCCGGCATTGTAAGTCATTTCTGCGGATTGATAAAAACCCGGATTATCGATGGAAATCACTTCGATGTCCAGGGTCGCATCGCTCATCATTTCGCCCTGGGCGTTTATGAGAGCGGCTTCGATCATGGCCTGACCGCCGTAGTGAACTTCTCTGTCGTCGTTGAGCACGTCCGCTTTCAGAATGAGTTCGCTATAGGACCCGTAATCGCTGATGGAAATGTAATCCCAGCCTGATGCGAAATTATCGTCGTTGACGGCTTTAAACATGAGGGGCACGGATGCTCCGTGGACCAAGGCCGTCAGGTCGAAGTTAAGGTCTACCGAATCGCCGGCCGGTATCTCGACAATATGCTGCTCCGGAAATATAGCGCTGAAGTAATCCTGGGTCTCCGCTTCATAAAGATGAGGAATCAAGGTAACGTCAATACCGGTTTCCGTTGCGGTTCCGTTATTGGTTACGGTGACTGCCGCGACGAATAGGTCGTTTATCTGGAGTTCTGTGGGAGCATCGACCATTACTTGCAGGTCGGTTTCCAGGTTCGTGACGTCTTCTTTTGATGAGTATGTGCCAGTGACGTTTTCCTGGCATCCGAAAACAGGTGAAAACCACCGGCTTCCCAGCCAGCACAACCAGCACCAGTCAAGACTCGCCCAGCAACTGTCTATGCACAAAGGAAAACAAAGAATCGAAACGTGCACCAGTTTCTGAAGGTCCGCCAGGGCATAACTCACCTGCGGATAGACCGACGGATTATCGTATTGGTCCCAGGTCGAATCCGCATGCACCCATTGATCACCGTTGCGAATCTCATTCCATGCATGGCCGGCATCGGTTAAATAGCTATAAACGATGCGAGCGGGTATGTCCAGCGACCTGAAAACTCCTGTGGTCAGGTCCGCGAAATCCCGACAGACGCCGATATTGTCGAATCGCCTGTTGAGAAGGTCTATGTCGCTGTTACGGAGCGAGATGGACGCCCAGAAGGAATCGTCATAATCGAATTCGTCGTTGATGATAACTGGCACGTTACCTGCCGCCAGATATACTGTATCGGGATCGTTGCAGCTTAACCACCAGGCGTCATGATGACCTGCAGCATATTGCGCGTACCTTCTTACCTGAAAATTATTCGGATGATGAAGGCAATCCGTCGCCGTGTATTTGTCCATAGCCGGAGCAAAATCAAAGTCAATTATTTGAGGAATCACGTCCACTTTCCATGAAAGGTCGTTCGCAGCTACCGTGAACCAGGTCGATGCCGTTCCTGTCGTAGTCCTGTCCCCCGGATCGACGTTCTCCACATACATCCAAACGTCGCAATATCCCACATCGCCTGGTGACAGACTCGAAGGTGAAAGCGGACAGGTTTTCGTATATTCATAACTCGGACCGGTTCCCGTCAAGGAAAATTTTATCCCGGGACGGTTGCCCTGCGGCATCTGACCGGAAAGAGTCACCGATGCCGATGGAATAGAAACCACGCTGATATTTTTAAACGGCATGTGCAATTGAACATGATCGCCCGCCGATATCTTTCCGTCGGGTTCATTCTGAACGTGAGACGACATTAAAGGTCCCTCTCCCCCGAGATACTTTAATACGGCTTGGGGAGATTCCGGGTGTCGATGATAACCCAGGTCGACCGTTCCTTCATCGCAAGCGCTTTGAGTCTGCGTGGTCAGTTCATCCAGGCAGACCTGTCCTCCGTTTACCGTGTAGCATATGGAAGAGGCCGGTCCGCTGCCGGCGTTCACGCAGGGACTGTTGAACGGTTGACCCGCAGTCAGTTGACTCAGGTAGTAATCGTCGCAAGGACCGGTTACGAACAAGGGCGACTGGTCGATGTTGCCCGCTCCCCAGTTCACCGTGCAACCCGAATCAACGTAAATATTCGCCTGCCCGCCCTGAACGTCGCAATGGCTTATGTTTAAAGTCGTTGGATTAACATGGAAAAAAAGAGCAATTTGCGAACCTTCGGGAGAAGTGTTTCCCCAAATTATACAGTCGGTTAAATTTATTATGCTTCCGCTGCTGCAACTGAGTCCTGCTCCGGGACCATCTCCATGGTTATCTGCAAAGGTGCAATTAAAAGCTGTAAATGTTGAATCACAGTAGCAATAGATGCCGCCGCAAATGTAAAGATGAGAGTTTCCCGTCACAAGACAATCATACATTGTGATTTCACTGTATTTGCCCACAACTGCATTAACGTCGTTATCTTTAATTACGCTGTTGCTGATTATTACATTGCACCCGATGAACTCAATAGTCGTCCCGTCTGCCGTCGGGGAATAATTCTCGTAAATCTCACTGTCCGTTATTTGTATTTCAGCTCCCTGACACCCCACAGCAGACCCGAATTCAGCCGTATTATGGCGCATTATGCAATGCGTTATGAGGGCAGAAGAATCTTCAGCATAAAAGGCCCCACCGGCCATAAATTCTGCCGTATTATTCGTCAGAATACATTTGTCGATAACTGGCGATGCACCAATGCAATCTATACCGCCTCCCCCGATTCCAAGTCCGTTTGTTATGGTGAAACCTGTTAAAACCGAATTTTCATTTTCCTCATTTCCAAAATAGAATCCTATTGTCTCGTTTTCACAATCAATCACACAATCTTCGGCTCCATTAACCGACATAACCGTAATAGCTTTCCCTGAAAAATTTAACTCCCTGTTCCCGACTCCAGTGTAAGTTCCATCAGCGACAATCACAGTATCCCCAGCATCAGCAGCATCAATTCCCTGTTGAATTGTCGGTCTGTCGCCCGGAACATGAATGACGGCTGTATCTGCCGGTGTGGGAAAAAAGTTCAATAATAAAATTAAAACAATGAAAAAAGTTATTTGAATACGTTTCATGATCTAATCTCCTTTTACAGGAACTATTACCTCGACTATTAACTCCCGGTCAGCGCCAATCGCTGAGCCTGATTTTAATATAGCCTTGCAGGGAACAAAAACTCCTTTACTCTTCCCCTTGACATCAGAATATAACCTGTTTATTGTCGCTTTTTGGCATAGAGCATTATCAATCCGCTTAAGCTCAGGGAAATCAGGATTAATCCCGGCAAGGAAGCAGCGGGTATAGAGGGTCCGGGCATGACAGGTCCGGCGGTTATGACGGAGGGATTCTCAAAGCCGTTTTCATCAACCATTGTTACAGCGTAGCAGTAGGAATGTTCCTGCTGCAGGAATTCATCCGTGAATGAGTTTTGCGACATGTTTGTTATGCTTGTATCGAACGGAGTTAATTCTTCGACCGAATTAAAATCCGTTTCTTCTCTGTAGATGTTGTAATGGTGGAAATCATCTCCCAGGTCTTCGGGGACGTCCCAACCCAGGATGATCGACGAGGGCGCCTGTTCCGCGTTTATTCCCGTTATTGGAACGGGACGGACGCGCAGAGTGATTTCTTCGCAAGCATCGGTTCCCAGGTAGGATGCCGTTATGTCGGCGGTCCAGTCGCCGTCGGGTATATGTTCCAGACCCAATCTTTTCGGCAGTTCGCTTATGATGATCTGAGCGTTATATTCTCCGGTTTCGTCGTCGTAAATAAACGGCACGGCGCCGATGCCTTCTGCTGTGTCGACATCGCCCCTGATGAGGGCCCATTCGACGGGTTCTCCTTCGGAAGTCAGTTGAGCCTGCAGTTCTATCGTATCGGACCAGGCATAATACGGCTCGACGGGAACGACGGTTAGCGTCAGGTCGGGAAGGACGTGGAACGACGCGTTGACGTAGCTTATGTCGTAGCCGGTGAGCTGACCGTCGATGATGGCCACGTATCTTCCCGGAGGTCCGTCTGCCGGTATATCTACAGCGATTTCATATTTCTCCGTTCCGGCATTGTAAGTCATTTCTGCGGATTGATAAAAACCCGGATTATCGATGGAAATCACTTCGATGTCCAGGGTCGCATCGCTCATCATTTCGCCCTGGGCGTTTATGAGAGCGGCTTCGATCATGGCCTGACCGCCGTAGTGAACTTCTCTGTCGTCGTTGAGCACGTCCGCTTTCAGAATGAGTTCGTTGTAGGACCCGTAATCGCTGATGGAAATGTAATCCCATCCTGATGCGAAATTATCCTCGTTGACGGCTTTAAACATCAGGGGCACGGATGCTCCGTGGACAAGAGCCGTCAGGTCGAAATTGAGGTTGATCGAATCGCCGGCCGGTATCTCGTCAATATGATGTTCGGGAAACAGAGCGCTGAAGTAATCCTGGGTTTCCGCATCATAAAGATGAGGAATCAATGTCACGTCTATGTCGGTTTCCGTTGCAGTTCCGTTATTGGTTACTGTGACGGCGGCGACGAAAAGATCGTTTATCTGGAGTTCCGCGGGAGCATCGACCGTTACTTGCAGGTCGGTTTCCAGGTTAATGACGGCTTCTTTTGAGGAGTATGTGCCTGTGACGTTTTCCTGGCATCCGAGAACAGGGGAAAAACCCCGGCTTCCGAGCCAGCACAGCCAGCACCAGTCCAGACTCGCCCAGCAACTTTGTATACACAGCGGATAACAGAGGATGGATACATGCACCAGCTTTTCCAGGTCTGCCAAGGCATACGTCACTTCAGGATAAACCGAAGGATTGTCGTATTCTCCCCAGGTCGAATCCGCATGCACCCATTGATCGTCGTCGCGGACTTCATTCCAGGCATGACCGGCATCGGTTAAATAACTGAAAACCATGCGAGCGGGTATGTCCAGGGCCCTGAAGACTCCTGTGGTCAAGTCCGTGAAATCTCTGCAGACCCCGATATTGTCGAATCGCCTGTTGAGAAGGTCAATGTCGCTGTTACGCAGAGAGATGGACGCCCATATGGAATCGTCGTAATCAAATTCATCGTTTATTATCATGGGCACGTTTCCAGCCGCCAGGTAAACGCTGTCAGGATCGTTGCAACTCAACCACCACGAATCGTGATGTCCGGCGGCATATTGCGCGTATCTTCTTATCTGGAAATTATTCGGATGGTGCAGGCAATCCGTGGAAGTAAATTTATCCATGGCCGGAGCATAGTCGAAATCGATGTTTTCAGGAATCACATGCACCTTCCACGATCGCTCGTTCGCCGTTACGGTAAACCAGTTCGATGCCGCTCCTGTCGTCGTTCGGTCTCCCGGATCGACGTTCTCCACATACATCCATACGTCGCAGTACCCCACATCGCCCGGCGACAGACTCGAAGGCGAAAGCGGACAAGTTTTCGTATATTCATAACTCGGCCCGCTTCCCGTTAAAGAAAACTTTATCCCGGGTCGGTTGCCTTGCGGCGTCTGACCGGAAAGGGTCACCGATGCCGACGGAATAGAAACCACGCTGATATTTTTAAACGGCATGTGCAATTGAACATGATCGCCCGCCGATATCTTTCCGTCGGGTTCATTCTGAACGTGAGACGACATTAAAGGTCCCTCTCCCCCGAGATACTTTAATACGGCCTGGGGAGATTCCGGGTGTCGATGATAACCCAGGTCGACCGTTCCTTCATCGTAAGCGCTTTGAGTCTGCGTGGTCAGTTCATCCAGGCAGACCTGTCCTCCGTTCACCGTGTAGCATATGGAGGAAGCCGGTCCGCTGCCGGCGTTTACGCAGGGACTGTTGAACGGTTGACCCGCAGTTAGTTGGCTCAGGTAGTAATCGTCGCAAGGACCGGTTACGAACAAGGGCGACTGATCGATGTTGCCCGCTCCCCAGTTCAAAGTGCAGCCGGAGTCCACGAAAATATCCGATTGTCCGCCCTGTACGTCACAATAGCTTATATTCAAAGTGGTTGGATTTACTTCGAAATATAAGGCAATCTGTGAACCGTCAGGACACTCATTGCCCCATATGATGCAGTCGTTTAACGTCATAACGCTTCCGCTGCTTAGTCTCAACCCCGATCCTTTTCCTAAACCTTCATTCGAGTTGTCGACAATCGTACAATTGGATGCCGTCAACGTGGAATCGCAATAACAGTATATTCCTGCAGTGCCGTAAGAGTGAGAATTCCCTGCTATCAAACAATTATTCATCGTAATGTCGCTGAATTGACCCAGAACGCCTTTCCCCACGTTGTTATAAATTTCAGTTCCATCAATGCGCACATCACAATAGAATATGAATTCCAACACTGATGCATCGCCTGTCGGAGTGTAATTGTCGTAAATTTTACAGTCGATGATATGGACGGACGATTGCTGGCATAAAACAGCGACGCCGTAATCCGAGGAATTGTTTCGCATTATGCAGTTTTTTATTACCGCAGAAGAATACTCAGCGTAAAACGCCGGTCCGTCCATAATTAAAGCCGAATTGCCGTCAAGTATGCAATTGTCGATCACCGGAGACGCGGATATACAAGTTATCCCACCGCCGTACGACTCAATTCCATGCTTAATCGTGATTCCTTTTAAAATGGAACTGTCATCTTCGCCGTTGTTGAAATAAAAACCTCGCCCTTCATACTCGCAATCAATAACGCAACTTTCCGGCCCGTCAGCGGACATCACCGTAATAGCTTTACCGCCGAAATCCAAGTTTCTGTTCTCCGCACCGGTATAAGTTCCATCCGCCACGATTACGGTATCGCCCGACATAGCGGCGTTTATGCCCTGCTGTATCGTCGGCCTGTCATCCGGAACATGGATGACGGAAGCGCTTGACCAAGAAACGTTTAACACTAGAAACATTGCGGCCAATGACAACATTTGAACTTTTTTCATAAATAATCTCTCCTTCCAGCTTTCGCTGTTTGTATTCGATTGTCTCCTCTTTATAAATAAAACATATAACAGGACAAAGTCAAAACACGGCATAAATTTGAGCGTCTATCCAGCGGTTAATTCTAGTAAAAGCTTTGAGAAGCTTCGTAAGATAAACACTGATCAAAATCAGTTGAGGCGAATAAGCATTGAACGCGTGATTTCGTTTTTAGCCCTTCATGCTCTTGACGGTTCAATAAATTCCGTTCTGGGCACGATTTAGCATTTTTGATTCATGATATTCTTTTAGATTCATTCCCGAAGCAGATAACAGCTCCGATGAGGAGGATCATGAAGAGGAAACCTGCTGTTCCAGTAGAAGGGATGGGCGGCGGAGTAGGTATGACGGTTTCCGTAGGGGTAGGAGAAACAGGCGTTGCCGTAGGCGTTTCTGTAGGGACATCAGTGGGAGAAAGGGTCGGAGATGCAGTCGGGGACAAAGTAGCAAAAGGAGAAAGGGTCGGAGATGCAGTAGGGGTGTCTTCCGGAGTGCATGTCATTGTAGGAGTTAATTCGATAAAAGTGAACGTTCCATTGCCGGCATCCCAGAATTTTATATCGTCAACTTTATCGGAGATAACAAAAGCAGACTGGTCTCCTGGATCACAGGCGCCGCAAGTAACGGTGAAATAGAACAATAATAGGCTGCCGGAGCTGCCTGCGGGAATGTCCTCCGTATCGAACCCGCCGGCAATAATTCGTCCGGGCTGGTTTCCGTTGCATTCGATGTATGGCCAATCGTGGGTCAGAGTTCCTGTTTCCCCGGAGGCGAACGTCAGCATATTTTCATCATAGATAAGATCAAACCCGAAAGCATCAAAAGGGGTATCCGGATTCTCCGCGGTTACGGCAATCTGTATCAACTGGCCGGCCCCGCCGGATGCATTGGAAACCCACATGAAGTCGTCAGTAGGAATGGGAGTATCGGTAGGCTGAGGTGTAGAAGTATGTGTCGGGGTTGGAGAACAGTAATAAGTAAAAGCGCCTGGCAGAGGTATCCAATCGGCTATATCGTCAACCAGGTCCGTCATGCTCAAAATACATTCGTCACCGTTGTTGCAGGTTTCACACTCGACATCGAAGTTGAGCAGGACGATAGAGCCGGCGCTGCCGGCGGGAACGACGGGAGAACCGAAACCTCCGATGATGAGGACGCCGGGCTGCGATTCGTTGCAGTCAAAATAGGTCCAGTCCTGGGTCAATTCACCTTTTTGGCAGGAAGTGAATTCGAGCATATCCGTGCAATAGTTCAAATCGAAACCGAAAGCATCCATCGCATTATTAGGATTTGAGATGAACACGGGTACCTGGATGCTTTCGCCTGAGCAGCCTTCAGCAAAGCTTACCTGGAGTATGTCGGTCAGTGGAGTCGGAGTAGGCGTGTGAGTGGGCGTGCATGTTCGTGTCGCAGTAGGCGTAGCAGTCGGAAAACAGTAATAGGTGAATGTTCCCGTTTGAGCAGTCCATCCCGAGATATCGTCTTCGAAATTCGAAAGATACATTTCACATTCATCATAAAGTTCACATCCGCTGTAAGTAACTTGAAAGTTCAATATTATGATGCTGCCGTCGCTTCCCGCTGGGATCGGAGTCGTGCTGAAGCCCCCGACCCTGACCCGTCCCGCTTCCTGTTCATTACATTCAATGAAATACCAGTAATTCGTCAATTCACCCTTGATGCAGGAAACATATTCCAGCATATCCGTGCAATAATGCAAATCGAATCCGAAAGCATCCGTCTCCGTATCGGGATTCGATATGCTGACGGCTATCTGAACTTTTTCTCCCGTGCATCCGGAACCGTCTTCGATCCAAATTTCGTCTTCAGCATATATTGTTCGTTCTCCGCATGCGACGATTAATAACGACATGAAGAGGCATAGCATAGCGATTTTCAGGATTTTTTTTCGCTTCATTCCGTCACCGCCTTCCGCCTGAATCAATCTTCACGGTACAAAGGATTTCCGCCTAAAGAACCGATCTCATTCCTGGAGGAATTGCAAACCGTCTCAAAGCCTTCTATATCATCCACCAGGTCTTCCGCTGTCACTTTGAATTCGTGATCAGTTATTTCAGCCTTATCTTTCGTATGGAAAGCGATTAATGCGATCATCCATTCTTTTCCGGGAGCCAGTTCCGAATCCGGGTCAAAAGCGCCGACAATGATCTTGTCTCCGTGATGCTCCAGGCCGGTAAAAGCCCAACCCGCAATGTTTTCTGCAAATTCCCCGGAACTGATCTCAGAGATGTTTCCGGGCAGGTTCAGAGTAAGCCCGAAGGCATCGACAGGTTTTTCCAGGGGCGTAATGGCGATTTTAAGTAAAGCGGCATTTGAATCTTCGTCATAAACCAGATCGACGAATAATAGCCCTTCAGAAGGAGTTCTGATTTTTTCATTTTGAACACTTTTTGTATACCGATCAAGCAAAGCGCCGGATTGATCGCTTGCAGCCAGGCGTTCAAGATATTCCCCGGATTTACCGGTTTTTTGAACGGGATCGACGCAATCGCAATCCAGTTCCAGGTAATGCTGGAAGATGCATTGAACGTCTGCGGGCGTGACATCCCAGTCTGCATTGCAGTCTGCAGAGCAGAGTTCATCATGCGTCGGATCGGTAATGCTTTCGAGATAGATATCGAAAGCGATTTGCGCATCCTGCGGCGTCAGTCTTCCGTTATCGTCCAGATCGCCGTCATTCCAGCATATCAGGGTCGGCGTAATCGTCGCGGTCGGCTCAGGCGTGGCTGTCGGCGTGACGGGAGTGGCCGTAGGCGGTTCACCGGTCGGCGTTATTGTGG
Source organism: uncultured bacterium (assembly GCA_964619725.1). Lineage (GTDB taxonomy): Bacteria > CSSED10-310 > CAZUFC01 > CAZUFC01 > CAZUFC01 > CAZUFC01. Next base: position 64,803 of record CAZUFC010000002.1, read on the forward strand.
GAGTGGCAGTAGGAGGTCCCGGAGTAGCCGATGGTCCTGACGTCGGAGTAATGGAGGGGAGAACGCCGGCCTGCCAGTAGCGGTAATCGACCTGTCCTCGGGATGCGTTATCGTGAATATCATAAATTCTTTCGATATTGTAGGGATATCCGTAAGCATCCATCTGCGCCGTGGCCTGAGCTCCCCACCAGCAGTATTGCGCGGTTACGGCCTGACCGGAATTGTTGTACATCTCGTAAGTCTCATTATTGTACATTTCGTTGTTATTAAAAATTGTCAATGCGGCTGTATCATCGAAGCGCACCCCGCAGTTTTCATTCCAGTAAATATGATTAAATGAGAACGTGCCGACGCCCCCTTTGAAATAGAGTCCGTATTCTTCATTGTAATGACTGACGTTGCCTGTCGCCGTCAAGGTCGCCTGATAGCGAACGTTGACGTTCATTCCGCTGCTGCCGTTCATGTAAAAATCGTTCCAGTCCGCTTCGATGTCGAGGTAATATCCCGATCCATAGTTGTCCGCATATATCTGGAGACCGTCGCCGGCATTGTTGTAGGAGAAATTTCCGCTGAGGGTCGCCGAAGAATTCCTGGTATAGTATACACGGGCATATATCCCGTCATCCCCGTTATCGTTGCAGGTGTTGTCGAGAATGAGCAGTTGAGGGTAATTCAGTCCGGATTGATCGCAGTTGATGCCGGTATGATAATTATGGTGAACATGGTTCCCTTCCAGCGTCGCCAGGGTTTCCGATCTACCCTCCAGATAAATGCCGTATCCGTTGCTGTTGCTTCCGCATTCAAATATTTCGTTGCCGGCCATGTAAAAATCATGCAATGAATGTCTTCCGCTGATGCCTCTGTACCAGTGATTGCCGATACGGGTGCCGGTAATCAAAGGAGAGGAATCCTCCAGGCTTATGCCGATATGCGCCCATTGAATATCGCAATGGTCAATTACGCACAGATCATCGTTTGAATTGACGAAACGAATGCCGTACCAGTCTTTCTTTTCCGGGAACGTTTCTTCGCTCCTGAATACTATTTCATTTTCCGGCGCGCCGTCGGCAATGAGCGTGCCGTAAACGATGAGTTCACATCGTGATGTATCGAGGCCTGATATTGCATCGTCTCTTAAAGCGGTAAAAAGAACATAAGTCCCCGGCATTATCGTCAAAGTAAGTCCTTCAGGAACGATTACATCGCCTGTGACGACGACGATGCCGCTCCATACCTCATCAGAATGCAGCGTACCCCAGGCGTGAATGAGTCCATCGTCGATTTCAACCGTCACGCCCGGACCGGGGATTTCCACGTTATAATCGTTGCCCTGTGCTCTCGACAGCAGGTTATAAGTTCCTGCTGCGGACGGATACCAGGTATGTCTCCAGGATTCCCTTCCGAGCGCCGGCGCCCAGCTTGAACCGCCGTCTGTGCTGATGTCCACAAGCATTATGCCGGAATAACCTCTTGCAATGCCCTTGACGGAAACGTCCCCCATGGGCAGAGTCATCCCGTGCATGGGATCGATGATATATGACACAAGTTCCTTCGAAGTATCGACCGGCGTCGCTTTCCACCCTCTGTAATCGATCATTCCTTTCGTATAATAGTCATGGATGTCGTAAAGCAGCCAGATGTCAGCCGAATATCCCCAGGCGTTCATCTGGGCCGTAGTCAAACTTCCCCACCAGCAATTTCTCGCATCGACGGCATAACTGCAATCATTGTACATCTCATAAGTGTCGTTGCCGTAGATGTTGCTGCAGTAAAACCTGTGCACGCCGACGCTGGCGGACAACAGCGCCCCGTAATCAGCATTGTCGTAAACGTCATTCTGGAAGAATAAGCCCAATCCGCTGTTCATATATATCCCATGGTTCTGATTATGATGAATGCTTGTATTAGTGCACCTGACGCGTGTTTCGCTCATTGCTGAAATTCTTAAGCCGTTAGCGGAATTAGAGTATATTTCGCAATCGTCTATCTCAAAGTCGACATGGTAACCCGAACCGTAACTGTCGCAGGAGAGTTCGATACCGTTGCCTGAATTATTTGAGACAGTGTTGCTCTGTAATGTCGCAAATACGTTTCGCGAATAATATTCTCTCAGGTATATGCCGTCATCGCCGTTTTCATGCACGGTATTGTTCGTGATAAAAAATTCTCCGTAATCGGCCCCGCTGTGCAAACATGAAATACCCTGCCGGTAATTGTCGTGAATATAGTTGCCGTCAAGGAAAACGGCGGTATCCCCCGGCGTTTCCACGTATATTCCGTGGCCGTCGCTATTGCTTCCGCAATCAAAAACCTCATTACCCATGATGGTGATGTCTTCATCGGAAGACCTGCCGGTGATGCCGCGGTAACGGTGATTGGCTATGACACTATTTTTAATTGAGGGGGAGGCGTTCGTCAAAGTGATGCCGGCGTAAGCCCATTGGATATCACAATTGTCCAGCATGCACAGATCGTCATCCGAAGAAAGGAATCGAATGCCGTACCAGTCTCTCGAATTCGGAAAAGCCTGGTCCGTCGTGAAAGTAATCTCATTTCCGGGTTCCCCATCTGCGATAAGTATTCCCTCAACGCGCAATTCGCATCTCGAAGTATCCGCTCCGCTCAATGTGTCGTCCCGATGGGCCGTGAAAGTCACGGTGGTTCCCGGAAGTATCGTCAGGGAAATATTGGGAGGAACAACGACGTCTCCGGTAACGAGTATATCGCCGCTCCAGGTTTCGTCGCCCGACAACGCGCCCCAGTTGTGCACCGCTGTCTCATCAATGTCTACGACGGCCCCAGCATATGGAACTTCCATGTTCAGATCATAGTCAGTGACCCTGGATTGAAGCGTATAAGAACCTTCTATGTCCGCCAGCCAGAGATACGTCCAACTCTCCTGACCGTTAGCCGGTTCTCCGCCGCCGCCATCTATGACTACGTCTACCCAGAATACCCCGGCAGCCGCCTGCGCCAGCCCGTTTACGGTAATAATGCCCGGAGGAAAACTGTCGCCGTCCATGGGGTCTATGATGAACGACATCGGGTCCTTCGAAGTATCGATTTCCGCAGCCTGATGACCGCGCCAATCCACAACGCCCTTGTTTTCATCATCATGAATATCGTGAATCCTTGTCACCGGCGACGAATATCCATTCGCATTCATCTCCGCAGTCGCATCAGCTCCCCACCAGCAATACCTGGCATCAACGGCATAACTCGAATCGTTGTAAAATTCATAATTATCGTTTCCGTAAACATTGTTGTAATAGAATCCGCCCACCGTTCCGCAACCCGTGAAAAACGCGCCGTATCCCTCATTCGTATGAATGCTGTTATGAATGAATGTCCCCTGGCCTCGCCTGAAGTAAACCCCGTGATTGTCGTTTTCATAAATTACGCTTTTCGTGCAGGAAAATTTCGTGCCGCTCAATACATTGGCATACAGTCCGTAAGAAGCATTGGCATAAATTTCACAATTATACAATGAAATACGGCTCTCATAATTGGACCCGTAATAATCCACATACGACTCGATGCCGTTTCCCCCGTTCCCGTAAGAAATCAGGTTCTGCACGCTGATGTCCGACTCCCTCGTATAATAATCCCGTAAATAAACTCCATCGTCGCCGTTGTCGAAAGTTACATTATCGATTAAAAAAAGCTCCGTATTATTCGCTCCGGAATGTTCACAATAAATGCCCCGGTTGTAATTATCGTGAACCTCATTCGCTTCCAGCGTCACCGTTACTTCAGAGGGACACTGGATGTAGATGCCGTGACCGTCACTGCTGCTGCCGTTCGTGTGCACCTCACTGCCTTCTATCGTCAGATTAAACGCTGACGGGGAACCCGTTATTCCCCGATAATGATTGTTCGCTATCAAACAATTCAATATGGCGGGTGATGACGATTGAAGACTCACGCCCGAATAAGCCCATTGAATATCGCAATAATTCATGACGCAAAAAGGATCGTATGAATTGACGAATCGAATGCCGTACCAGTCTCTCATCGCCGGCAGCGTCGAAGTCGAAGTAAAAATAATCTCATTTCCGGACTCCCCTTCGGCCGTCAAAACACCCTGGTCGATTATCAATTCGCACCGGGAAGCGTCCGCTCCGCTATGAGTATCGTCGCCTAAAGCCGTAAACTTCACGACAGTTCCTGGATCAATCGTTAAAGTGATTTCATCCGGAACCCTCACATCTCCTGTAATAGTAACGATGCCGCTCCAAGTCTCATCCTCCGTCAGCGTCCCGCTCGTTGTCTGAGCAAATGAATTTCCAGCATCACAAACCAGGACTCCGAAAATCGCAAAACTCATTAAAATGAAACATTTAACTAAATTGGAAAATTTCATGTCCTTCCTCCTCCATGTTGCAAAATTCTGAAATTTCCAAAACTAATATCCGTTCAACGCATTCTCATTAATCCCTAATTCTTCAATCTGTCGAGAATCTCCTTCATTTATACCTCAGAAGAAACAAAAAATCAAAAATTGGCAGGAAATGAATATTATGGTTGATAGTTCGTTCTGAGGGGTTTATTATATTTTCGTGTGAGTTCTGTTTCCGCACGTTTCTTTTATCATGGAAAACAACGCAATTATCCGGCAATGATTTTGAAGAGGAGATATAAAGGGGGAAAACAATGGCGAACGTCAAAAGAAAAAAAGGTATAATCGGGATACTTACCGGAGGCGGCGACGTTCCGGGTTTGAATCCTGCGATCCGGGCGGTTACGATTCGGGCGATCCGTGAGGGATATAAAGTAATCGGGATTCGCAGAGGATGGAGTGGTCTGATTGAATTAATCAGAGATAAAGATGCGCCGAACGAACAGTATTGTCAGGTATTGACCGAAGAAATCGTGAACAAGGTGGGAAGAACCGGCGGGACATTTCTTCATACATCCCGAACGCGTCCCAGCAAAGTTCCTTTCGTGAATGTGCCTGAACATCTGCGCGACAAATACAAAGAGCCTTATAACGACCTTACGGAAGAAGTCTTGAAGAACCTTGATTTCCTGGGTATAGACTATCTGATTCCGATAGGAGGAGACGATACTTTGAGTTATGGGGCTCAGATGCACGATGAGGGATTCAAAGTCATCGCCATTCCGAAAACCATGGACAACGATGTTCCCGGTACCGATTACTGCATCGGTTTCAGCACGTGCATCACTCGTATCGCCAGTTTCACGCATGCTCTGAGAACTACGGCGGGATCGCATGAGCGTTTTCTGGCCATAGAGGTCTTCGGCAGGTACGCGGGATTCACGGCCCTTCTGCCCACCATGGCCGGAGGAGCGAATCGTTGCGTCATTCCGGAGCACAAATTCGATATAGAAGTGCTGTGTGAATTAATGACTAAAGATCGTTACACCAATCCCAGCCGTTATTCCGTCGTATTAATTTCCGAAGGAGCCATGTTTGAAGGCGGAGAGATGGTTTTCGCAGACGACAAAGAGGATATGTACGGACATAAAAAACTGGGCGGCATCGGAGACCTGGTCGCCAACAGACTGAAAGAGTTATCGCCGAAGTTCAACAACGGTCGCGCTATTAATGTGATTAATCAACGATTAAGCTATATGGTTCGCTGCGGAGACCCCGACGCCATCGATTCAATCGTTCCCATGGCTTACGGCAACATCGCACTGGATATGATACTTGAAAATAAACACGGCCGTATGGTCTGCCTGCGAAACGGCCAATACGATCATGTCCCCGTCAGTGTCGTCACAAGCATGAAAAAAGTCGTTGATCTCGACAAATACTACAACTGCGAAAGATTACGGCCGAAATACAAGAGCTTCCTCTACAAACCCCAGTTGATCATGACCAGCGAATTCTGAAGATGACGGGAAGAGGGGGAAGATTGGATGACTGGATGGTAGGATGAACGGGTGAGCGGGCGCTTCCCTTCCAACCGCTTTTTCATCCCTCCATCCTTCCATCCCTCGATCATTCCATTCTCCCATCCTCATCTCTGGTCTCGGCGCAGGGTTTCTCCTGCTTTTTCAATTCCTTTCCAGAAGTATTTCATCATGTCTGCCGCTTCCTGTGACTGATAATACTCTTTATAATTCTTTTCGTAGATGAATCTTCTTTTGTACAGCGCTCGCAGTTTTGCCAGGCTGTCCTCTTTTTCCGTATATTCATTGATATAAGCGTTAATTTGTCGACGAACGGCTTCGATGGACTGAACGGTTGAATCGTTGATCCTCTTTTTGTAGCAATTGTAGTCCGGTTCATAATTGAATTCCGCTTTTAAAAATTCAAGATTAGATCGACACAATTCTCGGGGCGATGTTTGATTGTGTTCTCTTACCCATTCGGAAGGCGGAATATGAAAGCAGTATAGATGGAAATAATTTTTTTTCTGAATGATCAAAGCGGTGAACAGTTCCGGATCGTGTTGGTCAAACGTGTCGTCAAGTATAGATTGGAACTCCTCCCGGCTAATCCGGGATTCCTGATCCAGAAAATCCAGGTGAGAAAAAGCGAACATTCTCGGCACATATTCATGACCGCTGCACGAATCAACTGTTTTTAATCCTTCTATTGCATTGAAAATAAGCACGGATTTTTCGGCGTTTTCATCTACGGTCATGAAATCTTCTATGGATATTTTATCTGTGATCCTTTTCAGCTCAATATCCGTTAACTGCAGTTCCGGAAACCTGAACTTGTAATATCCCGCTTCATCCTCCTCCGTTATTATTTTACCGTTCGACAGTCCCATAATCCTGGCAAAGGTATGTCTTAAATTCCCCGCATCCGGAATTAAAGCTGCATTTTTGAAATGCAAAGCGGCTGCGACGCATTTTTTCAGATGTTGCGGTCCCATATGGCCGTTAGATTCCGTATTAATCTTGACGAGAAAAACGCCTTTTCCTATAAAATCCAGAAAATCGTCAAAATTCCTGCACCGCGTCATAGCATCAATTATTCTCCTTTGCGTGGTATACTGATCTATCGGCCTCAGTTCATACTGCCCCATATTGCACCTCATTTTTTTTGAATTGATTTACTTTTGTATTTTTCACAAGCTTAAACATTTTATCAATTAAGATTCAACCGGTTTCATGATTATGCGACCCTTTCAATTAGAATGTTAACACGATACGACTAAAAAAGGAATGTTTCTTATGCGAGGACCGCTCCAGACCACGACATTCGTTTGATTTCAAAGAGGATGCAGAACCGTATTTTCCGGAAAGCTGCCGCTTTTTGCTTCTTGAATAAAATCAATAAGCGCCGTTTGGACAAGGGCATGAATTCTTCACCATAATGCAATGATGTGAAGCCGTTGACGCTTCATATGTCATTCATGTCTTCGGAGCGTTCACTCCCTGAGGTTATAATCTTATTGACCGTTTGAAGGCGATGAGTAAGCATGCGAAGGATATTTTCAATATAGGGCGGCAATCTTTTCAGGTTTTGCGTAAAAATTTCCTTGGTCAGGACTGCGGCTTCCGTATCTTCCACAGCTTCAACTGTTGCGGAGCGGGGTTTGTTGGAAATCAGCGACATTTCCCCGATGATTTCTCCTTCGCCGCAGGTGCGTAGGACGGCTTTGCCTGATTCATGATCTTTCGTCACCAGGGCCTTTCCCTTCAAAATGAAATATGCTTCGGTTCCCAAAGAATTTTCTTCAATAATCTTCTCGCCTTTTCTAAATTTTTTTGTAAGATGCTGAGTCCATTTCCCGGCTATAACGTCATCGATATCCTCCGCCAAATCTTCTGCCGTCCCGTACCTGTCCTCCCTCCGGCATTGCGTCGCCCGATTGATGATCCGGCATATTTCTTCCGGGATCATTCTTCCCGGATTCCGTTTGTTGGGATGCGGAAAATCGGCAGTAATCGCTTTTTCCAATACTTCATAGACGAATTGACCTTCGTAGGGAGCTTCAAGAGTAAAAATGTTATATAAAGCGGCGCCCAGCAAGAATACATCTGTCCTGGGATCGAATTGTTCATGGTTTCCCATGGCCTGTTCGGGAGAAATAAAGGGCAGCGTTCCCTCGATAACGCCGGGCGGTCTTTTTAACGACGATGAAATATTTTCCAGGAAACAGCTCTTCATCTTGTCTGGGAGTTTCATGTAATCGCCGAATAAAGCGGCGAGCCCCCAATCCATCAGGAAAACTTCACCGAAACGTCCGACGAAGATATTTTCAGGTTTTATATCCAGATGAAGGATGTGATTTGAATGAGCGAAAGCGACCGCATCGCACACTTTTCTGAAGATATTCAAAAGCCTGTAAGTATTGTAGGTTTTCTCATATTCCGTATCCCGGCCTTTCAACTTATCCAGAATGCGGGCCAGGGTTTCGCCCCGGACAAGTTTCATCGTAAAATAGATGCCCATATCAGGAGCAAACCCCACATCATGAATCGGAACGATATTGGGGTGTTCCAGGAATGCCGTAATCCTGGCTTCTGTAATGAACCGGTTTACCATTTTTTCATTCTCTTTAAATTGCGGCAGCAGTATTTTCATAGCCAGCGTCCTGTTAAGCAGTTGATCGGATACGCTGAATACCGCTCCTGTTCCGCCCACCGCCGAGATTTCTTTTGCGCCGTATTTCTCATCCAGGTTTTTCGTTAATTTTTCATAGAATAAACGCTCAACCCGTGAACCGGTGAAATGTCCCGGTGGGCGAATATGGACATTATTCTGCTGGTCGTCATCAATTATTCTCCGGGTTTTTAGGTTTATTTTTTGCTTTCTGGAGGTATCGGCCTTGATGTGATCACCATGGACCGGCGCTCCCGTGGAGTCATCTCTGTTCAGGGATTCCCTTTTCTGTTCATTTAAAAAAGGTTTTTCGGTTCGATCATCTTTCGACATCATGTTTTGATTGTCGGTTTCTCCCTGTCTCATTTTTTTCTCCTGTTCCAAAGTTCAAGAACTCCCGTATTCAGGGATATAAAGCTGCAAGACCGGCAAGCATTGAGGAGTGGGATGAATCAATATCCGCAAACAGTCATGCGCCTGAACGCGGCGATATCGGGCATGAATCCTGGAAGCTGCTGCCTGACTATTAATATAACAAAATCGGGGACCGATCAAATGTGTATTTCAATTTTTGTTAATCGTTTCTTTTCCTATCCGTGTAATTCGAGCGCTCCGTGGTACGGATTATGTTTTCGTGGTGACGGCGGAAGAAGAGGCGCTGCGGATGGAGCGGACATCACTGATGAAGAGGAGGTTTATTTTAATCCAGGAACAGATTGGGCAGCATCAGCGATATGTAGGGGACATAAGTTATCATTACGACGGCGACGGCGCGAAGCGCCAGGAAGGGCAAAGCGGCCCTGTATACTTCTCCCAGTGGTCTTTTGAAGCGATAAGAAGCGAGGAAAAGATTAAGGCCCACTGGGGGAGTCAGATAGCCGAGTTCGAGATTGGTAAGGAATATGACGCCCAGGTGATAGGGATTGATTCCGAAGGCGATTCCGAGTGGAACTATAAGGGGGACAACGACGGTAATGGCGGAATAGATATCCATGAAGCACCCGATAATGAGCAAAAAAAGATTGAGAAGAAGCAGGAAGAGAAATTTGGACTGCACGAGACTTTGTATTCCGTCGACGACGATATCGGGAATGGAAGCGATGACCATAAAATTCGTAAGTCCCATCGCCATACCAAGTATCAGGAGCACTCCTCCGATAAGAGCGGCAGCGCTCACAGCCACTTTAGGCAGGTCGCGTCGAAGACTCAGATTTCGGCGAATAAAGAATTCCAGGCAAAAAGCATAAATTGCGGTAATGGCAGAAGCTTGTACAAGCGTAGCGAAACCTCCCAGGATGCTTCCCAGCACGATAAAGGGGATGGCGGCTTCCCACTTGGCATCGATGACTGATTTCAGGGCCCTTTTCCATTGAAAGGGGACTTTTTTAATGCCTGCTTTTTTGCTCATGCCAAAAGCATAACCGGCAATAAGAACCACCAGGAGCAAAGTGGGAAGAAAGCCGCTGACGAAAAACCGAACGATATCGAGTTCACTGACGACGCAATAAAGGATAACCGCAAGCGACGGGGGGAACATGAGACCCAGTGAACCGGCGGATGTAAGCAGTCCCGTGGTGAAACGGTGCGAATATTTTTCCTGCATCATCATGGGATAGAGCAATCCGCCCATAGCCAGGATAGTAACTCCGCTGCCTCCGGTAAAACTCGTGAAAAAAGCGCAAACAAGAACCGCCACCAGGGCGACTCCGCCGGGCATCCAGCCGAAGAAGCTCCTGAAAAGTTCTACAAGCTTTCTGGGCGTTCCTCCTTCGGCAAGGATGTAACCTGCAAGAGTAAACAGGGGAATAGTGGGAAGTATGGCTTGCACCGACAGGTTATAAGTTTCAAGCGGAATGGCGGATAGAGGCTGGTAATCGTTCCAGAGGAGAACGGCGGCAAGTCCCCCCAATCCGATGAAAATGGGAGCGCCGAAGACGACGGCTGCAATGATGATGAAAACGAGCGGCATGGCGAATCCGGCATCTCTGAGATCGAACATGTGACCGGCTGCAATCGGAAACAACAAAAATAAAGCTGCAGCCAGACGACCCTTCCAACCGGTGGAAATGTGCTTCAGAATCCTCAATCCTATCACCGCAAATCCGATCGGCATGATGGCTTCCGCTATCCAGACCGGTATCCCGAGAGCCAGCGTTCTCCCTCCTTCATATTCCACCAGCACGAAGTCCAGACTCCCTTTCGCCAGTACCGCGCATACCGTCACGCTAACGCCGGATGAGAAAACTTCAGCGATTTTCTTTACTTTACCCTTTAAAAAAGCCCCTGTGGACAGCGAAAGAAGCTCTCCCCTTCTCGCTCCCAGCGCGGCGCCCAGAAAAGCCATCCAGAGCACCAGATGCTGCACGAACATAGCTGCGCCCGGAATGCCCCGCGGGATAAATTTGCGTATGACTATATCAAGAATGGGCAAAAACGCCGTCAACATCAATGCCGCAACAGCTATTCCGTTTTCCAGGCTCGCTAATTTTTTCAACACGATTTTCCGGTTGATGTCATGTAGACTGAGTATCCTTCGTATCTATGGGGCCCTGTATTCATCACGCAACCTGAGGACTTTATCGAACATCCCGGCAGGCACCAGATTACCCTTTATCTTATCATAAGCCTCTTTAGCCGTCTCCACCCACTGCCGTTTTTCTTGCTCGCTTAATTCCCAAATCTTCAAGCCTCTCTTTGTCATCGCTTCCAAGGAAGCTTTCTCACGGTTTCTGGTGTCCTCCATAAGCTTGCGTCCCATTTCGTCTGCGACATCCATTATTTTCCTTCGATACTCCGGTTTGACCTCTTCCCACGTTTCGCCGTGAATGACAATAGCTCCCTGCAACGGCGCCCATTTCAAATCCGTCATGTTCGGCGCATAACGAAAAATATTGGAACTTTCGGCATATATAACCGGCATATAAATCGCTTCAATCAGTCCCGTTTGAAGTCCTGTAACCACATCCGCATACGTTATGGGCACGGGTTTGAATCCCGCCCATTTCATTATTTCCACTGATGAAGCCTCAGTCGCTGAAGCGGCAAGCTTCATCTTTTTTAATTGTTCCGGGGTCTTCAGAGGTTCCTTAGAAAAAAAATGTACCCACCCGACGTCCGACCAGGTCAGAACGACAAATCCCTTTTCTTTCAGTTTACCGGTCAAATCCTCGTTCAGTTTGCCTCTTACGTAATCCCATTCCTCATAACTTTCAAACATCAAAGGAATCATCAGCGCATAAACGGACTTGTCGATATCCGATAAACCCGATGCAGAAACCGCCGCAGCCTGCAATTGTTTAATCCGCATTTTACGAACCATGTCCTGTTCGCTTCCGACTATACCTCCGGCATATATGCGCACTCGCACTTCCCCGTCTGTAACCGATTGAACGCCGGCGGCAAATTCTTTTAATATCTGATGCCATTCGGAATTTTTGGGGGCAGCGGTCCCCAGGCGTATGACGGTTTTCGATTCAATGCATTGAGCATTCAAAATGATCGTCGCAATCGATATAATCAAAGAAATCCTTAAATTTCGCATGTTTCAAACCTTTCTATAAAAATAATTCATCGGTTTTGCTGAGTAATCGTTCGGCTCTCTGCTGCGCCAGAATGTTGAAAAGCCTGTATTTTGGAGCAGAATCCACATCAAAAGCAAGCGCACGCTGTAATAATTCCACGAATTGTTCCCGGTCCTGCCGGGCTACGCTTATCATTTCCGCCCAATCCACCCAAAGAGAACATTTTTTACCGTCGCTGAGTTCCAACGCTCTCAAATAGTGTTCTCTAGCTTTTTCGACGGTTCCGCCGGGAAATTGAGCTTCATAACTCATCAGGTATTCATGGATAACGCCTTGTTCATAATCTTCATCCAATTCCAGGGCGCGACGAAGAAGGGCGCCCACCAGGCTAATATCAGCAGTCACTTCAGGGTCGTCTTTAGCGGAAGATGCGGCGCCGCCCAATGCTGCTGCGGTCCAGACTGCGGCATCGACATCCTTTGGTTCAATCCTGGAAGCTGCAGCTTTCGGTTTTTTGATCAACATGTCCCTGATTCCGGGATATTGGGTTTCCAGCGCCCGCAATCCGTATCCGTACGCCCGTTTGTAAAGCTTCGCCGCCCGGTTTCTTATCTCTTCCGCTCGCCTGAAATCGACGTCCTCCATAGCTTCAGCATCCAGTTGCACGAAAGCGTAACTGTAAAAAGAGAAAGTTTTGGTTAAAGTTACAAGCAATTCCTTATTATAAGGGTCCGATTCGAGAAAAGCTTCCATCAATTTAAGATTGGAGGGCAATGACATCTCTATTAACCGGGGATCATCATCTCCCAAATAGACGCCCTCCATGCCTGACAGCAGGTCCGTAACCGTCCTGGCCGCTTGCCTTTTCAGTGAACAGGCAGAAAATATCGCAGTAACCGCAAAAAAGAAAAAGATGAATTTAAAGTATTTCGCTGTAGGCATTGCCGCTCCCCTGTTTCCTCATCTGGTCCTGGAGACCGAAAGCGATCTCCGCACACATTCCTTTTAATAATAGTCAGATCGTGTATATATATCAAGCGCCGCTTCTTTTTGTCGCAGAATTCAAGGATTATCTGACGCATGTTATTCGAAGGCTGAGAATATGAGTTAAAGGGATTTGTTCGCTCGTATTTCTCATGCAAAACCTAGTTGCGATCTTGTATGAGAAAACCGGGTTAAGGGTTCTGGCTACCTCTGGAGCTTCTGCTTTGTTGATCTTTCCGTCACATTTTAAAGTTATGTTCATGCTTTGGGTCGATTTACAACTCAGACCCTGACATTCGGATTTTGGTAATTTTACGGTTTAGATGCGCAGGCAGGCTGGAAGCCTGCGCTCCCAGTAACCATCAACAGTTTTGGGTCGTCGGGATAGGATTCTCGATTATTTATGAATTACCCGGCGTCACCCACGCCTGCGGCAAAAATCTGAGCCGGCCCCTAATTCAGAAATTCTTTTCCGTAACCTGCCACCGGTCTCCCTGGATGTCGAAAATGAAATATCCCGGTTTTTTTTTCTGGAATCTGTCCGAATGCGTCGTCGCTCCAGCGCAGAAAACAGATATGCCGTCTACTGTCTTTGTAAATCGCTGATGCTTATGACCATGGAGAATAATCCGTATGCCCTCTCTTTTCGCTATGCTCAGCAGTTCGTCCCGGTTTTCCAGCTCCGTCATAAACATATTCTCTATCCTTTTTGATGCTCGGTTAAAAAACACGCTCCTGGTCCTGATTCTGCCGGGCGGATTCACCAGGTGATGATGCAACGCCAGTATCTTGAAACGTTTTCTCACTTCCTTCCTCCGGCATATTTCAGCTAAAAGCTCAATTTGTTCGTCCGCGATATAACCTCTATTGTTGAATACAGGGTCTGGAGCGGTACTGTCCAACGAAATGATGCATACTCGATCTCCGATAATATCCATCCGGGGAAAGGAATTTTCCTTGTCTGAGGCCTGAATCGATTGGTCGTCGCTTATCACATCCTGGAAATATCTGAAGAAATTCTTGAGTTTATCTTCTTTGAGAAACGAGGAATTTTTTTTCAGGGCCCTGACCATGATATCATGATTGCCGGGCAAAAGAGTAAGCCCGCGGTTTTTCTTTAATTTTCCCAGAAATTCAGCAGCCTTGATGAACTCAGATTTGAATGCAGTATTGGTAATGTCGCCCGTAAATACCACATGATCGATGCTTTCCTTGTCGATATCTTCGATCAACCTGTTGCGGATTTTATACTGATCTTTTCTGATCAGCGAAATACGGTGAAATTTTATATACTGATAATAAAGATAATAAACCGCGGGCATACTCAATCCCATAAGAAAAGCTATTTTTTTCAGATCAGAACTGGTAACTGACTGGGGTATTCTGAGGATGCTCCCAACGAACTTTTTTCTTTCTTCTTTGTTTTCACGAATTGTTTTTACGACGGAGCGTACGGCCAGCGGTACCCCTGAAAGAACGGTAAAATCAAAAAACGCTTTCGTGAGGTTAATCCTCGGATCAGAGATGTGCAAGTCGGAAATATGAGCGATCTTCACTGAAGTAACTCAGAATTGACTTTTCTGCGGGATGCCGGGGTCTACAATTTACAGATTGAGTCCCGGATGTTTTGCGATGGCATCGCCGAATTTTGTTTTTTTCATGCCTTCTTTCTTTTCCATCAGTTCTTCGAATCGGTCGTCATCAACCATGGCGACGATTCTGCTGATGGAGGATTCGCCGTCGACGAATCGCCAGGGGAAGCAGCCTATCTGTGTTCGGGAGTTGAGCAGGAGGTCGATGTCTCCTCCCAGGCATTCGGCGTGAACGATGGAGTGAGGAAACAGGAAAATATGCATCAGTTGATACTTGGACGAATCGAAATGGTCGCGCAGTCCGCATCCGTATTTTTTCCTGAAATGAGCATCGCATTCTTTCGCCTGTTCCGGCATCCAGTCGCGAATTTTGGTGTTCATGGGATGGTCGGCGCTTCCGCAGTCAACGCCTATCCATTTCAATTTTTTCTTGACGGCCCATTCCGCGAAACGTTCATCCGGTCCGGGATGCTTCACCATGTATCGCACCTCATCCGCGGTGGGATGGTCCCATCCGAAATGGTGATACCCCGTATGAATGATTAATATGTCGTTTTCCTTGACCTCCACTCGTTTTTCGATATCTTCCGGCGTATATATGTCATAGTCGCCGCAGCAATCGGAAAGGTCAACCACCGCCGCAGGCCCGGTCAGATAATCGAAATCCAGGCCGGCGATGTCCTTGCCCGGGGTAAAAAAATGAATTTCGCCGTCCAGGTGAGTCCCTACGTGGTTTGAATGGGTCACCAGTTGTCCGTTGGCGCCGTTGGGAGCCAACCTTTTAAAATACTTCACCTGCAACGGTTCATAAGTAGGCCAGGGCGGAGTCCCGATACCCAATGGAATCGTCAAATCGATAAATTTCATCTTGTTTCTCCTTTCATTGGGGTTGCTTCGATAACTTAAGCGGTAAATTCTTTATTACGTCAAATATCCAGCCGGCCAGGAGCTTCTGTCCCTTCGCGTTGGGATGCCAGTCGTCGACGAATAAACTCCTGTAATCGTCGTCCACTTCAATACTCCTCAAAACATTCGGCTGGCGAGAGGCGATGGTTCTGTTCTCATCCGCATCTTTCAACCTCGTTTTTATTCCTTCCTTCCCGTCATCTTCCCGCTCGATCCGCTGCAAATATGCGTCGAATTTCTCTGCAGCGTTCAGATAAGGAATATTCTCATCCTCCGCGGTCTTCTTCATGATATTCTGATAATCGTCCAATTCTTTCGGAGCCGCCGTGACTTTTTCGTTGATGAAAATGAGCCTGAAACTTTGTTCTTGCGCCAGGCGGGAAAAAGATTCTAAATTGTCACGATATTTCTCCGGCCTTGTCCTTATGCTTTTGTATCGCGTCTGTTCTCTGACCCTCCCTTTTACCGTTTCGATATAAATACGGTTCAGGTTCAGGAATATTGATGAATTCGTGAGGAATTTTTTCAATTTCCAGGAGAAAGTCTCACGGACGTTCATTTCTGCAGCGTCTTCCATATAAGAAGTCAACTGATCGTTGATGGTGAAACAGACGGTAACGACATCCGGACCGTATTGCAGCAGCTCCTCTTTCAAAAAAAGCAAAGCCTGGTTGGTCGTATAACCCATAACGCCGGCATTGACAGCCAACGCAGGACTGAACCGCTCATCACCATTCAGCATCTTACCCAGTTGCGCCGGATAGGTCTCCGGTCCGTCAACGCCCCAACCGAACGTCACGGAACCCCCCAAACAGAAAACCTTCAACCTATAATCCCTCTTCAGGTCTTCCTCGTTCAGACATTCTTCGCCACACCGAAATCCCATCTCGTTCGTCACAACATGAAAATATCCGTTCGAAATATCCGCATCCGGTTTCGTCCGCCAGAGGAGCGAATCGTCTTCAATCATTAATCGGCTGTCCTGGTTCAGGAACTTGAATTCCGACCATTCTTCGGACATCCCCAGCAAGCGTAAAGCGACCTCCGCCGTCATAATCAACATTAATCCGAATCCCAATCCAAATAACGTTCTTTTCACAGATTCTTTCGCCATCAGCAGCCGGTTTCACCTTCCGTTAATTTCTATTTCCCCCTGTTTTTCGCCTTGCGGGTGAAATACGCTCCTCAAAGCATAGTATCCAAACACTGAAATTACAACGTTGACTTTCAAAAAGCTTTCTTTTATATTAAAGACGGGTTGAGCCGGAGAATCTCCGGCGGGGACTTCTCATCAATGCCTTTTGAAAATTTTGCGTATCATTCTTTATTGGACTTCTGACGTTCTTTCTTTAAGGACAACGGCTTAATGTCGTTTTGTCCCTTTCTTTGAAGGAGAATCAATATGACGACATATCCGCATAGGGCGAATTTTTTCTCATATCTCTTCAAAGTTATTCTTTTCGGCAGTTCAGCAGGCTTCATCGAATATGCTCTTTGTGCCTTTCTGGGTTTGACGTGGGAATATCCTCCCTTCATGGAAATAAATCTGCTTGATGCCGTGGCCGCAAGCTTCCTGTACCTGCCGTTCGTTTTCCTCTTATGGAGCGCTGTATTTTTGGTTCATTATTTAATGCAGAAGCTGCTGCTTCGGAGAAAAAAGAAAGCAGGCAAACCCGAACCTTTCTTCATATTCCTGATCGTCACGCTTTTTACTTTTATTTTTAACCGGCATAACGTCAATTTTATCCTCTCGGCGATGGAATCGACTTCTTCCGGACAGCAATTGATAAACATGTTCAGCCGTTACTTCGGCTCGACTCTTCTAACGCTGCTGGCAGCAGGCCTGGCCGCCTGCGTAATCGTCGCTTACGTCATTATGGCTATATTGAAAAAAAGCAGACTTATCCGATATGATTATGCTTTATGGGCAGTTTCGATCCTCATCAGTTTCCTGTTGCTGTCAGGCGCATCCGACACGTCGCCGGCAAAAGCGGGGACTCCTGTCGACTCAACGAAAAAAAATATTATCTTCATCGTCTCCGATGCACTCCGATTCGATCGCCTCGGCGCATCAGGCAACTCGCGAATAATAACCCCGAACCTGGACCGTTTCAGTAAAGATTGCATAATCTTCCCCCGGACATTTTCTCACAGTTCAGAAACCTCAACGGCCATGAGATCGATATTCACTTCGCTTTACCCAATGCAGCACCGCATGTCCTCTGTCGGCGAAAAATTGAACTCGAAAGCTTTTACGCTGGCCAGGGCGCTTCAAAACGAAGGATATTTCACCTGCGCGGTCATGGGAAATCCTGAACGCCGGCGAAGCCTGGGACTGGGATTCCATTGTTTCGAGGACGTTTTTACCGAAGGACTTCCCTATTATATCGAAGTTAACATGAATCATTCGCTGTTGGGGCGTTTCATCGGCGATCTTTTCTACAAAAAGAGCCTGAGAGCCGACAAAATAGCTGAAAAAACGCTTTATTTCCTGAAGAATAATAAAAGAAAACCTTTTTTCCTCTATGTACATATAATGGAACCGCATACTCCCTACGATGCCCCGGAACCTTATCAGAAAATTTATCCCGCCGAGTCTTATTCGCCCGTCATGTACGAAGGCTGTAACAACGACATTACGCAAACGCATCATCCGCCGAAGATCAGTGAAGCCCAAAAACTCCATTCCCTTTATGATGCCGGCGTTCAGTTCATGGATGCGAATTTAGGTGAAATTCTGCGAGCATTGACGCGGGAAAACCTTTACGAAAATTCGATGATCATCTTTACCTCAGATCACGGCGAATCATTATACATGCACAACTATTATCCTGAACATGCCCGGTATCTGTATGACGATTCGATCCATGTGCCTCTTTTCATTAAATTGCCCAGCCCTGAATCCCGTTCAAAAATAGACGACTCCATGATCGGGCATGTCGACCTGTTTCCCACAATTCGGGATTACTTCGATCTTAATTTTGAGAATCCTTATCCAATCAGGGGGAAAAGTTTTGTTCCTTTCCTGGGACAAAATGCCCGCACCGAAATCGGAAAAGACCCAGATGAAAAGCTATGCCTGAGCTCGGTATGCCATAGAGGGCATGACAAGGAACTGCACAGTTGCAGGACGAGAGAATGGAAATACATTTACAGACCATTGAACGGGAACGAAGAACTTTACGATATAAAGAAGGATCCGGAAGAATCGTCGAACCTGGCTTATGAAAATAATGAAAAGCTGGCGGAACTGCGCCAAGAATTTCAAGCGCTATTCGATGAAAGCAGGGAGCAAATCCTGAAACCGACCAGAACCCGCATCGAGCAAACAGAGATAGATAAATTGCAAGCGCTGGGCTATCTCCAGTAGCCGGCGGCGCCTGTGAATGAACTTGAATTCGTTAGATTCGTATGATTAGCGGTTGAATTCTGTGAGGTTTCATGCACCAACATCATGCCGCTTCTTTCTGACCTGAAAAAAACGGACATTGATCAAAAAATCTTCTTTTGAGGTTACAATTATTCCGAATTTCCCCATTTTGTTTCGAGTGCGATCCCGATCCCAATACCGACATCAATTAATGAAACAAACTGTCAAAAGTTTTCAAAGAAGTGTAATCCCGGTTTGATCAGTCGCTAAAAAAGAAAAGCCGCATGCTTTTAAAGAGAATGCGGCTTTCGACTTCTGCTGATTCTGAAAATCAATAGATGTCCATGTAAGAGAATTCATCCAATCCGACCAGTTCGCCCCGTTTTAAAATGCCCATATAGCCCGTTACCGGAATGGACGGTTCCACGGGCGCAATCGTGGACACAAAAACCCATCCTGACCATTGAACCGGAATGTATGTCGTCCATAATCGCGACAGCTTTATCGTCTTCGCTTCATAGGGTCCCAGACGAAACAGGGAAGGATCAAGAAACGTACCGTTATCCGCTACACGTTGTATTTGAGCGCCGACGTTATAGTTGTTCAGATTTACCAGGATAATTTCAGTATTTAATTCATCTTCATAGCGAAATCTGAATTGCATGCACCCGTGAACCGCGTTGAAAGGACTGTGGGCATCTACAGGAAGCCAGGATGCCGTCGGTCCCGCCGGATAAAGCACATTGGACATAGTCCGTGCAGTAAAAATACTGACCTTTCCTATCAGCGGCAAATCATCCACTCCCGTTGAATGGAACCTGAAAAAAACTATCCCCTCTCCAGCATGCTGGCTCGTGAAACGGGGCTTGCGAATTACGCTGGAGTATGCATCTATCCAGAATACCAATCCAAGCGGTTCGTTTGCTATTTTTTCGCTGACGACAACTCGATGAGGATTAGGGTTCGTAATTTTTACCGTCGTTACAAGACCGCTCTCATCGTTGTATCGAAAATACGCCGCCTTTTTCCCGCCTCGATCCAAATCAAAATCCTGAGCAAAAACGCTTGCCCCCATACCTAATACTATCACGAAACAAAGCATCACTCTCATCATCCTGAAATTCATCTTTCTTCTCCTTTCATTCTTGTCCTCATTTATTATTTCTTTTATGCTATCGCAAAAACTCCGTCTTTTCCCTGCTTTCACCCCCTCTCGTTGTTCGATAAAACATTTTGCCCGTTACCGAAACCTTCAGGCAGCTTGTCCGTAAATTCCGACAAAAGATATATCAATATTCATGCCGTAATGTTTTGAAAAATATTATTTTTGAAAAATAGAATATAAATTATTGAATTTAAAACAAAAAAAATTGAGGACTGTGTTTAAATCACGGTCAACTTTAAGGGCAAAGCATCACTCAATTTCCTCAAGATTCTGCGAATAAAATAGGACCGATTTCATAATATATTGATTTTAAAGGTTATTTCTTTAAAAAAAAATTGCGTCAGTGGGAGCAAATTTACGAGCGAGCGCGTTTCCGCAGACTCGATTCACGATTCAAATTTTAATGCATAAAAGTCGCTGGGATTTTTGAATCATGAAGGAGGGCTAGCAACAGAAGGTAATACTTCAACGAAGCGCTTTCGGAGCATGAACGAGCCCCTTCAAGAGGCGTTTAAGGCTGTGGGGATTTTGACCGCATAGTTTCAGGGAGCGATATATCTGCCCCGGCTTTTTGTACAAAGCCTTGAGGGTTTTTTTATAGATATTGTCCATTTCGGCAATGGTCATGCCTGGAATGGGAATCAGGAAATTCATTCCGTTCATGAGCTGCCATTTCGTATGCAGTTCGTATTCATATTTGTAGGAGTCATAAACCGTGGTCCCGGGATAGGGAGTGAATTTCGAGATGGAGATGAGGTCCAGTTTCAGTCGTGAAGCGAAACGCACGGTTTCTTTGATAGTATCCAGATTTTCTCCGGGGTACCCCATCATGAAGAGACCTTTGATTTTAATTCCTCTTTTTTTAGCCAGAGCGATGCCCTGTTCAGCCCGGCTCAGCGATAAATCTTTACCCATCTGCTGGAGCAGTTTCTCGGCCCCGCTTTCGAGCCCTACGTTGATCATCCAGCATCCAGCGGACTTCATCTCACGTAAAATTTCATCTGTGAGCAGATCGGCTCTTAAATCGATGGTCCAGGTAAGTTTAGGCTTATATTGGGATTTCCTGAAATAATCGCATACAGCTTGCATTTTTTTTTGATCAATGACGAAAAGATCGTCATAGAAAATAATGTGTTTCACGCCATATTTTCTTTTCATGTCGTCAATTTGCCGGATGATATATTCAGCGGAGAATGTTCTGTAATCATGTCCGAAAACCGAATGGTCGCAGAATTTGCATTGATATGGACAACCTCTGGACGTGACGAAGGGCAGGACGGGAAATCGGGCATAGGCGAACATAGGCGGCATAAAGGCTTTCTTGTTTTCCAGGAGATCGAAATTCAAAAAAGGCAGTGAGTCGAGTAGCTGAATCCTGGTACGCTTCGGAGTGCGATAGATGCTGTGAGAGTTTCGATAAGCCAGACCTTTTATTTCAGCAGGATCGCTATCATTTTCTATCGCCCGGATTAATTCAAGGAAGGTTTCTTCGCCCTCTCCTATCACGCCATAATCAAAACCTTCATACCTGCTCAGCGTCTGTTCAGGCACGGCGGAAATATGAGGCCCCCCGGCGACTATAATGACGCCTTTCTGTTTTTGCTTCAGCGTATCCGCGATCTTTCCGGCATTTTCAACGGAGCAGGTGTAACCGGAAATGCCCACGATGTCCGGTCTATACGCTAAAATTTTTTTGATAATAACTGGCCTGGTCGATTCCTGGAATCCTCCTTCAAAAACCTTTACATCATATCCTTCACTGCTGATTTTACCGGCGAGAGCCAGGATGCCTAGTGCAGGCATGCTGTTAAATAAAGGGGCCAGGGCATCCGCTGTTTCGTTCCAGGGTCTGTATGGAGGATTCACCAGGGCGATTTTAAAGTTGTCTTTTTTCATTGCTTCCTTTTCGGCTGAAGGTCTTCCTTTCTCCTCGAAAAATACACATCTCCTTTTCCTTGAACTTAACCTTTACTCACTTTTTTGACTTTTGACTTTGTTTCGTTCTTTCCAACACACTTCAACCTGAGCTTGTCAACGAATTCTTATATGAAATAACGTCAAAAATACAGAAAGTCCAATTTCAAAACTAAATTGATCACTGGTAACGACCCCTCATTCGAACGAATAAGGAATAGAGCTTTCTATTGTGAAACCTTCTCTACTCCCCCGTTATCCCTGGTTCCTGTCCGCCCCGGCATGCCGGGTGAAAAATGAGTTTTGGACAGGAGCTAACCCTTGCACGAAGCGCAGGAACTTGCTGTACAGGAGGCGCAAGAACCGGACGAAGAGGACTTCAGGGTATTTCCGCTTTTGAAACCGAATGCGGAAAACAGTTTCTTCACTTTACTGCTTCCGCATTCCGGGCATGAAACAACTCCTTCATTTTTCATGACGAGTTTTTCAAATTCAGCTTTGCAATTTTGACAGCAAAACTCGTAAATAGGCATAACCGCCGTCCTCCTTGACCCGGCGTCACCTTTTTCAGACCTGAAAGCCGCTACTTGGGAATATTCTGAGCATCCTTCAGGAAGCGTTCAATTCCGATGGTCGTCAGAGGATGTTCGCTTAATTTCTGAATGACATTGAAAGGAATTGTAGCCACGTCCGCTCCGTAAAGCGCCGCTTCTCTTACGTGTAAAGGATGGCGTATGCTCGCGACCAGAACCTCGGTTTCGAATGCATAATTTTCATAAACCGTCACGATGTCTTTCACCAGGGACATTCCAACATGAGTAATATCGTCCAACCTTCCCACAAAGGGACTGACGTAGTCAGCGCCTGCCTTGCCCACCAGCAATGCCTGGCTGAGAGAGAAAACAAGCGTCACATTTGTACTGATACCTTCAGCGCTTAAAATATTGACCGCTTTAAGTCCGTCAATCGTCATGGGAATCTTGACGACGATGTTGTCTGCAATCTTGGCGTGCTCACGAGCTTCCCGGACCATACCCTCTGTATCCAGCGCCAGAACTTCAGCGCTGACGGGACCGTCGACAATGCTGCATATTTCTTCAAGACATTCCCTCGCATTTCGGCCTGTTTTAGCTATCAGAGAAGGATTAGTCGTTACTCCGTCTAATACGCCTATTTTTTTTGCTTCTCGAATTTCTTCCGTTTTCGCGGTATCGATAAAAATTTGCATAATAACGCCTCCTGAATTCCGTGCGTCAAAAAATTCAACGCCCCCGGAAATTATAGTGATCAGTTTTTTTATTCTCAAGCATAATATGCTCTTTTTGTCAATGTGTATTCCTTTTTCTCTTCATCATTTTCCGCTGCATCCGATTTCGTCCCGGCATTTGATTTCTCAGCCTGCACGTCTTGTATTCTTCCCTTTATTATGATCTGTTTCGGATCGATCTTCAATGATTTTTTCCAGGTCATGAGCGCTTCATCAATCCGGTCCAGTCTGTAAAAGCATTCCCCCTTGCTGTTCAACAAACGGGTATTGTCCGGAAACTTTTGCAGTCCTTTTTCATATATCTCAATCGCCTTCTCATATTCTCCGGTATCCTGAAACAGACTTCCTTTATAGAAAATGATCTCATCATTGTAGGGATACTCCTGCATCAGTCTGTCGAAGATTGCGGCGGGTTTACTGAGATTATCCTTTTCGAGGTAAATGTCTTTGAGCGCCTTGAGGGCTTGATTAGTCCACAAAAGAATATCGTCGTATTCATGCGGAACGATTTGCTGGAAACCTTCAGGGGCTTCCCTGGCTATCCTGTCGTGAAATGCGATGAATTTAAGGGACATGTCCAGAAAATGCAGATATGCCTCGACGGCCTTTTCCGTCTCTCCCAGGCTCTGATATAGCGAAGCCCGATGATATCGTCCGAATTCATTGTCATTGTATTCCAAGGCTTTTTCTATGCTTTCCAGGGCTTTTTTCAACTGCCCCATATTCCAATATGCGATGCCGAGGTTCCTGTAAACCCTTTGATAATAAGGATTTTTACTGATAACGCTGAGATATGTTTTCACCGCCATTTCTCCGTTGTTCAGCGTATTATAATGGTATGCCAGATCGTATTCTGCAGCTATATTGGAAGCATCAAGCTTCACGGCTTTCGTCAGCTCTTCGGAAGCATAAGGTGTTTTCGCCAGAAAAGGAATGGCTCTCTGATAATGATAGCTGCTTTGAATTCGCCTTATCCCCGTCGCCGCAGCATAGATGCTGAGAGCGATAAAAACGAAAGCCAGAAGCCCCGCAATCTGTTTATGCACGGAAAGCCCTGAGCCCCGGTCTTTGCTCCTGCCTGTCTGACGCTTCCGATTTTTTCTTTTTTGCGTTGACAGATTAGAATAATCGCTCAGATAAAAAGCTCCGTACGTGAGGCCTAAAAACATCCAAAAAGAGACATAAGGACCGCTCCATCGCATATTAACGCTGACCGCATTATGAGCGAGAAAGGCAATCAGTCCTGCGGAGAGAAACAAAGAGAGTTCTTTGTAATAAGCGGATTCGCCGGAACGAAAATATTCAATAAATCTTTTACCGATTGCCGCCAGTACGAAAACGAAAAGAAAAAAACCTATCACTCCTTCTTCCGCCAGTAATTCAAGATATTCATTGTGAGCGTGCAGGAGATTCTCTGCGTGTCTGAATCTGCGCAGGTATTGATCGTCTCTGTATTTAGGAAACAAAATGAAAAAAGTTCCCAGCCCATGTCCTGTTACGGGTTTATCCAGAAACATCCTGGAAGCTCCTTCCCAGGTTTTTACGCGAAACATATTGGCGGACAATATTCTGGGTCCGAATTTCACTCCTGCTGTTACCGTCAGGCCGGCTATTATGATCAACCCCGCGACTAATATTTTTTTGTTGAATCCGGCTTTTTTCAACAAGCCGCTGACGATAAACGAGAAAACTAAAAAAGCTATGCCGGTCAGGATGCCGACGGCAGCCCCCCAGCTTTTCGTCAAAACCAGGGCTCCCAGCAACAGCAGGATATTGCCGGCATAGAATATGCGGTTTTCCGAGTTTCGTTTAAGCCATAAAAGGCCAAGGCAGGCGAAAAGATTCAGTTCAAGAAAAGCTGCATACAGGTTTGGATGCCCGAATGTTGAAAAAATTCCGGTAGTGAAGGGGCGACTCCATCCGGTAACGTCTATTTTCAGAATTTGACCAATGCCGTAAAGCGCGGTCAAAGTTGAGGAAACTATCATAAAGAGAAGAGCGGTATTGAATGATTTTTTTGTTCTGATAATGTTGATTATAACAAAGAAGAGCAGGTAACCGGAGACTCTTCTCTGCCATTCCCAGATGCCGAACAAACGATAGGGGGAAACGAGAGCTGAGATCAATTCATAGAGAAGAATAATAATCAGCGGGATAAGGAAAGGATATTTTTTAAACCAGTTAATTTGATTTCGGTTCGCTTTAATTTCTTTCCAGAGTAGCATGGCGGCGAGAAGAAAGGCGGCGGTTTGGGCTACAACGTATTTTGGCAGAGTAACGCCCCGGATATTCGGAAGCATAACCAGGGGAAAAATCAGCAATAAAACGTATATGATGACTCTGATATTGGCTTCCCATACTTTTTCTTGTTTGTTCATTCTGTTTCTTCCTTTTTACCGGCATTATTCAAAAAAATTTTCATCAGCGGCGGCAAAAAAGTTAAAGCTGAAATAAGGCAGAAGCCTATGCCGAGGAGCGCCAGGCGTCCGATAGTGGCCAAGCCTTTGAATTGCGCCAGGATGAGTGAACCGAAACCGATCATAGTGGTCAGCGAGGTTAAAAGGACGGCAACGCCGGTTTTTTCAACGACCGTTTCAGGCGATTCTTTTTTTCCTGAGCGATAACGATGCAGGATATGAACGCCGTCGTCTACTCCAATTCCGATGATGACGGGTACCACGATTATATTCATAAAATTGAGTTTCCAATCAGCGTATTTCATCAGCGCCAGACTCCAGATTAAACTATAAATCAGGGGAGTCAAACAAAGCAAGGCGGTTTTTACATTTCCGAAATGAATGCGGAGAATCAGCAGAGTCAAAAGAACGGCGAGAACCACAAGCCGGTTCAAATCCTCAAGGATAATATTTTTGAACTTACTTATCAGTAGGTCCATACCCGTTAGAACGGCTTCGGATTCCCTTTCCAGCAGCTTTAAAGCTTCTCTGATCGAGTCGGACTCCCATTTTTCATGAGGTATGCGTATGTAGGTAAAAAAACGGTGGCTTCCTTCTTTTTTCATATAATATATTTTGAGCAGGTCGCTCAATTCAGAGCCGAGAAAATCATGAATATCTATGAGTTTTTCCGGCGCCAGGAACTCCTGAACAGCCTCCAGATAGGGTTCGAATTTATCGAGGCGAAAACCTTCTGCGGACAGGGCATTTCTGATGTTCAGGACCGCAGATTGAGGTTCGATGCGTTCAGTGATCAACTGCTGCCTTTTCCTTTGAGCTTGCCGTTTTGGAATGAAAGTCGTTATTGAATCGTAATCAGTCAGTGCGGCATCCCATTTTTTTTCAATAATTTCCGCAGTTTTCCCGGCTTGCGAAAAAGCTTTTTCCGCTGTATCAGCTTCATGAATAGCAATCACTGTCGATTCGGAACCCCCGAAATGCTTTTCTATTAATTTTTGAATCTGTTCGATATCATCCTTCTGCGAACGTAATTCAGCCAGGTTGGTTTCAAAATGCAAAATAGGTTCATCATTAAAAGGAAACAGGAAAATAGCGCCTGCAACGGCAGCGATTATTCCCGTCACGCTGGTTATTACCGGATTTTTCAGAAAAAAAGCTGCGTATTTGCGGACGCAACCGGCAATGACAGGACTGACATGCGTAATTTTGGTTTTTGCTCTTTTATCGGTTAAATACAACAATGCAGGCATGAAGGTAAACAAGGAGAGCAGCGTTAAAACGAGTCCGACGGAGACGGATATGCCCATTTGAGCCAGACCGTGGAATCTGCTTAATGAGATAACGCCGAAAACTGCCGCTGTTGTAAGCGCGCCGGTAAATACACCCGGTCCGGATTCGCTCAGCGCCGTAGCCATGGATTCATCAGTCTGTCTTCCGTATGATTTTTCTTCTCTGAAGCGATTCATGATATGGATGGCGAAATCGATGCCCAGTCCAACCAATACGGCTGCGAAAACGCCTGTAACGAGCGTGATTTTTCCCAGGAGGAGAGCGAGCAGCCCGACAGACCATATGATGCCCGTCAATAAGGAGGCTCCGATGATCAATAAGGACTTAACATGCCGAAAGAAGAACAGATAAAGAAGCAGCACTCCTAGGAACGAAGTAATGAAAGTCCATTGTATGTCATGACGAATAGTTTCGGCATCAGCCAGGGCGGACAAATGAACCCCAGCGAAACGGCACTGGAGCTCCCCGCCGGAATATCCTTCCTCCCTGACGCTTTCGACGGCATTATCCAGCGTGATCTTTAAATTTCTGCTGTAGTCTATATCCTGAGGAGGCTTTTTCGGCTCCATCAACATAAACAGAGCATTCCCGTCAGGGGCGAGGTAAAGCCCGGTTTCCATTGAAAATTGAAATGTCGAATCGCCGGCGGCAAGCGGCTGCAGGTAACTCATCATAGGCTCAAATACTCCCGCAGGGTCCATGGAGATCAGCTCGCCTGCCGCTGCACCTGCTTGCGATATGAGCAGCAACCGGGTTTTCTTGACTGAATCCCGGATAGCATCCCGGGTTAAATTTTTTTCATATTCCCTTAGCTGATCCTCAGTAAGATAAAGCAATCCCTTCTTTTTAAAAAAATCCAGAAAAAATTCCCTCTGCTTCTGAGATACGCCGTACCTTATCTGATGAAATAAACCGCTTTCCTCCAGTTCACCGGCGAGAGAATCGGCGAAAGCCGTCAAACGATCAACCGGCACATCGCTCGCCTTCGTCAATATGGCCGTTAAACTTTCGCTCGTACCGAAAACTTCAAGGTGCTCCCTGAAAAGACGAACCTGCCTGTCCTTTTGAGGCATCATGCTGAGGATATCCGCATCCAGTTCAAGCGTGAGGGCAGCAGTCATTATGGAAGCTAATGTGATTATGCTTGCGACGGCAATAATTTTTTTCGGATGACGACATACGAAAAAACCAAACCGGAAAAAGATGCCTTGCATCAATCCTTTCCCATCAAGGCCTTTCCTTAAACTCATTTTTCAAGGGCATCCTATGCGGACAGACACTGATCAGTCAAACCGTTTTTTCAGCCTGAACAAGGATTTTATCATGTCTTTCCATACGTAAAGACTGATTTCATAAGTATCCGTCACGGGTTTGTAATGACTTGTTTCCGAGTTTTTCCGTTCATAGATGGTTCTGACGGGTATCTGGAGGACCTTCCTTTTACGGCGCACCATTTTCATCAGTATTTCAGTTTCCGTTTCAAATCCGGAGGTTCTTATTTTAATCTCTTTCAAAGCTTCTCTTTTGTATAATCTGTATCCTGACTGGGAATCGGCCAGATGCAAATCCAGATAAGCATTCATTATCTTCGTTCCGATCATATTAGTGATGTAGCGGTATCGCGGATATTCCACACCGTCGGTGAATCTGACTCCGATTATCATGTCCGCGTTTGAGGCGCTATAGGCGCGCAGGAACTTCGGCAGGTCATCCGGGTCGTGCTGTCCGTCCGCATCCATCGTTATAATTCCTTGCCCGCAGCGTCTCAGTAAATATTCCATACCGCTTCTCAACGCGCCGCCCTTGCCCACGTTTCTATGATGCCGGATGACCTCTGCTCCGGCTCTTTCGCTATTCAACGCGGTTTCATCACACGATCCGTCGTCCACGACAAGTATCTTATCGGTATATTTTTTAATTCTCTCTATCAGCGGGCCAATGACATTCCCGCACTCGCAGGCCGGAATCAAAATATAAAATTCATTTAACGATTTGTTTTTCATTTTTCAGGGACCCGTTTTTGCGCGAAAACTGATAAAGCAAAGCAGGAAGAAAAACTACGGAAGTCACCATGCAGAATCCGATCCCCAGCAAAGAGATTATCCCCATGGACGACAGTCCGCTGTAATCGGCAAAACTCAGCGATCCGAAAGACACCATCGTCGTCAAGGAAGTCATGATGATGGCTTTGCCAGTCGTTCGCAACGTCGTTTCAACGCTTCTCCTGTCTCCCTCAAAGTAGCGATGAATGATGTGGATGCCGTCATCGATTCCTATTCCGATTATCATTCCCACTACAAAAATATTGATGTAATTCAATTCAATGCCTAATAGCCTGACGCCTCCCATCATCCAGATTATTCCAACAAAAACGGGAACCAGAGAGATGATAGCGAGTTTCAGGTTCCTGAAATGAAGCATCAGAATAATGAAAACAGCGAGCAGCGCCCAGGTCGTAACCATCTTGAAACTCTTTCGGATTCTGTTCTTCAGTTCCAATATCAAGAGAGCCATGCCCGTCAGTGAGTAGGAATCGTTATCGCCGTCAAGCGCCTTGTTTATAAGAACGATCATCTCCTCCGCTTCTTGTTTGATATGCATATTGCCTTTAGGATAAATGTATACTGCAGCGGCATACCCTCCGTCGTCCGTTTCGGCAATATACCTCTGCAGAATAAGGCTCAGGGGACTGTTCAAGATTGTATTCAAAGCGAGCGTATTCTTTAATTCAAAGGAAACTTTTATTTTTTCCAGATACTCCTGGTATTGCGGCTGATAACGTATTTGATTGTCTGCTAAAGCTTCGCGGAACCATTTGTCTATTTGACGGAAATCAAGCGTTGCGGCATACTGTTCGAGCTTCTGGAGATTACGGTTCTGCTTTTCAAGGGAGGGGAGGTAACGATTGAGGGAATCGAGCCAGGAGATTTTTCCGTTTTGTTTAAGCGGTTCCAGTTTTTGTACGATGTCATTGATTTTCGTCAATATTTCATTTTCCGTTTCCGCATAAACGTAACAAATGATGGGCCTTAGATTACTGCCGACCATCTCTTTTATCTTGTCCTGAACCAGCAAGGCTTTATTGTGCCTGGACCTCATAGCCCGGAGATTATCGTTGAAGTTAACCCCTGGTATCAGCAATAAAGAAATCAATGTCATCAGGCAACAGATCAGGATCACGGGCCTTGTCCGTTTCGTCAGTATTCGGGATAATTTTCCAGCGCCGAAAGGCCTCAGCGGCTTAAATTGCACATTTTTGTGAGCTGATTTTTCTCTGAGTGAAACCAGTACGGGCAGTATGACGATCATGGATGTGAGGGAAGCCAGTATACCGACGCCTGTCAGAAAACCGAATTCAGCGATACCCTTGAATTCCGTGAAGATCATAGCGAAAAAAGCGATCGCCGTCGTGAAAGCGCCTGCCGTTACGCCCTTTCCCGTATAAGCCAGAGCGGTCTCCAGCGCCTTCAATGTGCCGGCTCCGTGTGCCCGTTCGTCCAGGTATCGATTGTAAATATGAATGGCGAAATCAATTCCCAATCCCATCACTATCGCGGAGCAGACGCTTGTAATGAGATTAAGATGCCCTATGGTCAGTTTTCCGATGCCCAGCGCCCATATGACGGCTATAATTAATGGAATTCCACCGAAAAGCACTACGCCGAGTCTTTTAAACGCGATATAAAACAATAACAGGACTCCAAGAAAAGAAGTCAGGGTGGTTCGAAAAATATCGCGCCGTATCAGCCTGGACTCCTCCAATGCAATAATGTGACTTCCCGAATATCTTATTTTAACGTCATCGACCAGTTGGTTTCCTGCATATACATCGTTGACTTCTTTTATTACACGCTGTATGCCTGCATCGAGTTTCCGGTTGAAGGACAAATCCTGAGGCGGTCCGTTCGGCTTGAGTATCATGAACAGATAATGATGATCGCTGCTCATGTAATACTCGTCAAAAATCTCCAGGTTGAAGAATCCGTGACTGTTCTCCAATCCGCTGATGAAATCCGTGATCAGCCACAAAGGATCGATCATCAATATCTCACGCATTACGATAGACGCGCCCGTTAAACATAATTTCTGATTCTTACTGGTTACCGTATTGATTCCCTCTTTAGAGAGACGCTCAACGATCATTGCAAGATCAGAAGGCTCAACGAACAACGTTAAATAATTCAAGAGAAACGACTCGATTTCCCTGCTTTTTCTCAACGTAAACCGATAATCGACGAAATCAAGCGTATCCAGGCTTTCCAATCCCTCCGCCAAAGCATTAATATACTCGCCAAGGAATTCGGTATCTATTTCCTCCCGGCCCTCCAGGAATAAAACCACATAATCCGTCAACCCGAAATTTTCAATCACGTCGAAATAACTTTCGACCGCTTCGGAATCAGAAGGCAAAAGGTCTATGATTTCAATCTGAACATCCAGGTCGAATGCTCCATACAGAGCCGGAAATGTCGTCAGAATAACCGCCGTCAAAACCCAGACAGGATAAGTGTAAGCGATATAAGCTATTTTTTTCAGCAACCAATATCTCAATTTCGCCGGAACCTCTCCATCAATAAGACCCGGCCACTCAATACAGATGCCTCTCTCTCTTCGGATTTCATCTCTCAACTGCCTCCACAGGTTCGCTCTCACCGAAAAACCGGGAGAATGCTATATCAGCTCCTGTCCTCTGTCAAACAAGAAATCAGGCCGGCGGTTGAGTCGAATGATTCGGATTATTGAAGGTTAAATCCTGATCGAAGGGCTCTGACCCTCCGTCAACCCTTCATCACCGATTCCATACCAGCTCCCTCAACCGGTAAAAAGGCCGCTTCAAACACTCCTGAAAAATCTTATACTCCCCTGATTCGCGTCCCCTCTGACGGGCCAGAACCGATAAATTCCCCTGGGGAGTATCGTTGACTTCAAGAAAATATACGTTCTGTTCCGGATCAATAATATAATCGATCCCCATCTCGATTATCCTCTCGTAATCTTTTCCCAGCGCTTCCTTAAAACTGCGGGCGATAAGCCGGTCCAGCTCCTCTATTCGAGCCCTGATTCTTCCCGCCTGCTCCCTCGTCGACCTTTCCTGCAGAAATTCACTCAAAGTCGTCACCGCTGCGCCCCGGGCAGCATTACAAACAGGATCACTTTCTGAAAAACGGACTATCGGCGAAATCGTTTTCCAGGTTCCATCGACTTCTCTCTGAACAAGCGAGCGTACCGACATGCCGCCCCGGCCCGGATTCAATGACTTTATCGAGCGCTGAAGAAAAAATGATCCGCTTGAATCGCAACGAAGCAGCGTTTCCTTCAAACCCTCGCTTCTGATCTTTTCTAGTCCTCTTTCGGCAGTCACTGTATAAATGTTGCCGCTTTCATATATGAATTTTATTACCCCCTTGCCGCAAGCGCCGAATCGGGGTTTGAAAAATGCAGCTCCCCACTCTTTCAAAGCCGCATCAAATTCATCAACATCACTGACGATTTCGGGGATATTGATGCCGGTCCTTCGCATATGCCGGATCGTTGCCGGTTTATCCCGGCACAAGTTTATGAATTTCCACGGATTGGCCAGAACCTTCGATTTCCTCTGAAAAAGCGATTCCAATTGCCGATATTCAGGCCGATGCCTCCATAACAATACATGGCGGTTTCGGCAAGCGGAGATCGGCCGTTCGCTCACTCTCTTCCAGCCGCCCGGGTTCGCCTGCAGGCCCGTCACGGTCAATTCGCCGCCCTCTATCCCATACCCCTCGAAATCATTGAATATCAAATGAATTCCTGACGGCTCCAGAGATAACGCCGCAGAACCCAGAACCGTCTCCTCCGGCAGCGGCGCCTTTCCCTCAATGTCCCTTAATAATACCAATACGGAAATGTTCATTTCACTCGTTCGAATATGTCTCTCTTCGCTGCTCTATCGCCGC
The DNA here is from genome assembly GCA_964619725.1 of uncultured bacterium. GTDB lineage: Bacteria > CSSED10-310 > CAZUFC01 > CAZUFC01 > CAZUFC01 > CAZUFC01. Next base: position 97,692 of record CAZUFC010000002.1, read on the forward strand.
TCGAATATAAGCCTTCATCAAAAAATTTCTGTAATTGCCGTTCCCAGGCTTCAAATCCACCGCACGCTCCAAATGATCTATCGCCTCCTGATGCCGCGCTTGAGCCAATGCCGCAATTCCAAGTAAAAACTGCAACTCCGCATCCGACTCCTCTTCCGGAAGATTCATGACAAATCCTCTCAACTCCTTCTCCAATAAGGCATCAGGAACCTCCGAAATTATAATGTTTTCCGCTGCATGCCATACATGCTGCATGACCACATATCGATCCATATCCTCTCTCTTTGAACTCTCATCTACAGGCTTCATGAACTCAAAAGCAAAATCCGAACGCGTTATCCGGGCTGCCCGGTCAAGCAGTATTCGCTCCGACCACATACTCATCACTATGAAAATTGCGGCGATTATAAATAATATTATGAACCAGGTCACGGGAACTCTTATCTGCTCAAAATTCTTCCTCCCCCCTCGCTTCTCAGCCGGATACGGTTTATAAGCCAGCGGGCTGTAACTTCGCGCCGAATCCATCAGCTTGTTCAATACAAAAAAATAATTCCTGCACCGAACACATCCCCTTATATGTTCAGACTTCTGAAGAACTCCCGTTCTCTGTCGCCGCCAATATATTTTCAAAAGCTGCTCGTCGCTCGGACACTCACCCAATTTCGGCAGAAAATAGGATAATTCCGAATTCCTTAAAAGTCCCCGCAACAGCTTTAATTCACTCAGTTTTAAACTGCATTCGCCGCATTCCGACAAATGCTCGACCAAATCAGGCCTCTTCTGATTCAATTCAGGATACTCTATCAGCTTGATTAAATCCTCGATGTCAGGATGAGTCATCTTCTCCGCCTTCTGATTCATCCTTCTCCTCCGCCGGCTGTTCCTGTTGCGTCCGCCCTGTTGATATTTCAAGTATTTCTTTAAACTTTTTGCGGCCCTCTTCCATTGACTTCTTTAAACGATCGAATGCCCTGAATTGCCCGTTCACCAGCAGGTTGATCGGCATCCCCACCTCTTCGCTCAACTGATTCAACGTCCTCCCGTAACCTAAGCGCAATAGCAGGATTTTTCCTTCCGGAATCTGATCCAGGGCGCTCAATATCCGTTCCCGGTAATGATATTCAATGCTCGGAGACTCATGAAGAAGAAAAGTCGAATTGTACTTGAATATCAGGGAGCATAAAAAAAGCTCCATGGGATGCTGGAAATGAAACTTCCTGATTTCAGGAAAAGGCCTGCGGGGATCATCCCCCTTTATTTTTTTTAAAATGTAAGCCGTAGCATTCAAACTCAACGCTTCATCGAATCCATGATATTCATTGACCAGATAAAATATATAGTCAGTCCAGTCTTTCTCAAAAGAACTCCAACCTGCCATGCGCTCCGCTTCATCACTCGATTTTAACTGAGCAACGATCCTTTTCAGCTTCTTATATCGAAAATATCGTTTTATTCGACCGAGCAGACCAACAGACATTTGCACCCTCATTGATCCTCTGCATTCCTGTTTGGACCGGGATAACCCATGGGCTTACATCTCATTTTTCCGGCCGCTCATCGACCTCTTTTTGCTTTTTTCTTTCTTTCTGCCAGCTTTCAAAGCGCTTTCGGGTCTCATAAAGTTCCTTAAAGGCGGTGACGGTTCTTTCGTAAGCCAACATGCATTTTTCTGCAGTTTCATTCATGGATGGATAAGATTTTTTTTCAACCAGAGCTTTAAGTTTTTCTTTTATTTCATCATATCTTTCGACAATCGCTGTGAATTCCTGATCGTCCGGCAATTCTGAAAGGATTTTTTCCCATTGATCCGGGAAGAGTATTCTCAAGGCCTGATCGCCTGTTTTTGGAATTCTGGCTTGCTGAACTCCCGCTTTAAACGTTTTAAATACATCGTTTTTCTGATTATTATCATTGCCTTCGGGTTTATTATTTTTATTCATAATTTAGTTATCCCTCTGCGATTATGGTTCAAAGCGCAACGTGCCGCCGGCATGGTCTGAAATCGGTTTCCTTGTATTCAGTCACGTCGGGTAAAAGTCTGCATCAGGCAAGACCCAGTACATCCGCCATGGTATAGAGGCCCGGATTTTTACCGATAATCCATTCAGCAGCGGTCAATCCGCCTTGTGCGAAAACGTCCCTGTTTAAAGCCGAATGTTTCAAAATGATCTCCTCATGGGGAGAACAGAAATGAATCTCATGTCTGCCTGTAATCTTCCCTATTCTCAGGGAGTGAACAGTAATGTCATCCTCATATTTTTCGTAAGCGCCGGCGTTTCGTCCGACGGTTGTTTTTTGATGTTGTGCAGCGAGCAGTTCTGCGAATTTAAGGGCGGTTCCGCTTGGTACGTCTTTTTTGGCTTTATGATGAGTTTCCACGATTTCGATATCGAAATTGTTTTTAAAAGCGGGTTTCATTTTTGGTAGGAAGTGGAAAATGAGATTAACTCCGGGACTCATATTGGGTGAGTAAAGTATTGGTATTTGGGACTTATTTTTTTCCATCAGCCTGAAGTGTGTATCGTCGAGACCAGTGGTTCCGGAAACGACGGGAACATGCGCCTGCAGCGCGGTTTTTAATAGGAGCTCGAACGCGTCGGGGGAGCTGAAATCAAGAATGACGTCGATGTTATCGGGAAGGCTGCTGTGTGCCGGCATCATTTTAACGTTCATTTGCTGCAGGCCGTGGAACAAACCTAAATCTTCCGAGATGCCGTCGTGTGCTTCCCGTTCAAATGCCGCTTTGATGAGAAATCTGGAACCGTCAGAAACAAGCCGGGCTATTCTTTCGCCCATACGGCCGGCCGCGCCGAACAAAGCGAGTTTAATCATAATATTTTACCTCTTATGGAATTAAACCGTAATTTTTCAATCCCTCCCAAATGGTCTGCTCAGAATTGCCGGAAACGGGAACCAGGGGCGCTCTCGGCTCGCCTTCAATCATCTGCATTAATTCCATGGCTTTTTTAACGGGTCCCGGATTAGTTTCGATGAACAGAAGTTGCATCAGGGGGAACAGTTTTTTGTGGAGAATGCGAGCCTGCTCGACTTCTCCTCTGAAGTAATTTTGAATCATATCCGTTATATCGTCAGGGACAATGTTTGCGGCGACCGAAACCACCCCTTTTGCCCCGACGCTGACCATGGGAAGAGTCAAAGAATCATCGCCGGAAAGCACGGTGATGTCGCATAAATTAAGAATTTCACTAACCCGGTCGACCGAGCCGCCTGCCTCCTTCAAAGTGGTGATATTGTCAATTCTGGAGAGCTCGGCCACTGTCTCCGGTGCAATAGAAACGCCGGTTCTGGAAGGCACGTTGTATAACATGACGGGAACGTCGACTTGCGCGGCAACCGTTTCGTAATGTTTGTAAAGACCCCTTTGAGTAGGTTTATTGTAATAAGGGGTTATAAGCAGAATACCGTCTGCGCCGGCTTTGACCGCGGCCTTCGACAGCTTGATAGTCGTTTCCGTGGAATTGGTTCCGGTTCCGGCTATGACCGGTTTACGGCCGCCCATTTCTTCAAGCGCGATCCGAAGCATCCTGTCCCTTTCGGCTTCTGACAGCGTGGCCGCCTCGCCCGTGCAACCGCAAGGCACGACTCCCGTCGTTTTTCTCTCTAAATGATATCGGACGATTCTCCTGACCGCATTCTCATCAACTTTTCCGTCTTTGAAAGGCGTCACCAGCGCCGGAAATACTCCTTGAAACATCTTATTCCTCCTTTAACATGCCGTCGTTTGATGCTCCAGCAAATTAAAAAAATGATACCATTTTTCAACGACGGCTTCAAGCAGGCTTTCCGTTTCGGGTCCGCGCCGTCTCAAAAGTTTCGATATAAGAAAATTCGGCAAAAATAAATAAGCCATGAAATGTAAAAACCTTCGGCGCCTGTTAACGAAGCTTTTTCAAAAGATAAGAAACGTACCGGCATTTCAGAGCCGAAGCAGGCGGACTTGTGCAAAGATTTTTTCCATCCTCGTGAATATAGTTGATTCGGGTTGTTCAAATTCCGCTTTTCATGCTAAAATACGGTCCGGTCAAGTCCGGAGGAACAGCAGATGGGGGTTAGCGGGCCTGGAAAAAGGAGAATAACGGCGGCTCTGATAATGACAGCGGGGGGGTTGCTTCGCTTGTATCACATCGGTTATCAGAGTTTATGGCTGGATGAAGCTCATAAGACATTCAACGCCTTGAAATCGGCGCGTGAGATTCTGGCCCAAGGTATTCAGAACCTGGACTGCCCGTATCATTTCATGCTTCACTTCTGGATTAAAGCATTCGGACAAAGCGAAGCAGCCATCAGGATGTTTTCCTGCATTCCCGGAATTATTTTTCTGCTGCTCATTTATAAAGCCTCCGGCGACATGATTTCTCGAAAAGCTCAAATACCTTCGCTCGTTCTGGCGACCATCTCCCCCATTCACATTTTTTATTCTCAGGAAGCGGCCGTTTATTCTCTCGTGATACTGTGTTCTCTGGCTTCCGTGTGGCTTCTGCACAGGTCTTTAAGGAGCGATTCTACGATAACCTGGGCAGGTTTCGCGGCAACGACTGTTTTTCTGATTTATATCCTGGCTCACGGCATTTTCATATTTGCAGCCGAAATATTTTACGTTTTATTTCGGTTCAAAAGGTCGATCATGAGAGAAAAAAAATGCCTGATTGCTCTGGCATCCGTTGCTCTCATCTCTTTGCCAAAAGCAGTCTTGCTGCTGATTCAGGTAAAAATCGACGCCAATCCCTGGATTCCCGACCTCGAATGGGATTTTCCAATACGCACCTTCGCCTATTTTTCTCTGCTCGGCGTGAACATACCCCGGCTGATCACGGTTAAAACAGCCATGATATTAGGCTTCCCCTGTCTTGTGTTCATGTTTTTCAAGGGATTGTTGCAGACTCAGGGAGCCGGCAGTCTTCTCAGATTCTATTTCCTGGCTCCCCTGGCATTGACGATAGCGACTTCTTTAAGGAAAGCCAATTACTGTCCGGGGAGATATGAGGTCGTTATCTTCCCCGCCCTTCTTCTAATTATTGCCGCCGGATATGCGGCTAGTCGAAACAAACTATTGAAAGCAATCGTCGGCTTATGCATCATCGTCGCCTCCGGCCTGGTGCTGCATACTTATTATTTTGCATACAATAAAAGCAATGACCGGGAATTAATGCAAATAATCCGTAAAAACGTCTCACAGGACGACGTTCTGCTCTTCACCGATCTCACTATCGCTCAGTTCTATTATTATTCTGAGGAAAACGAATACCCTCACGCCATCAGTTTCCTGCCTTACTATCATCAGGGTTGGGTCAGCCGCCGTTCCCTGAATCCTGATGAGGAATATATTGAGATGCGACTGTCTGAATTCAAAGAGAAAGCGTATCCGCTGTTGACGGAAGAGAATGAATTATACGTTTTTGAAAGTCTGATGTACATAGACGAATTTCTGTTGAAAGAGCTGCGTAAAGATTTAGAATTTATAAGAGAAATTCCGCTGTCACCGGGAGACAACCCAAATCCGGTGATTGCCGTTCATGTGTTCAGGAAGCATGTTGAAACCAACGGCTGATTAAAGAGGTGAAAATGACAGACTTAACGGTAATTGTGCCCGCATATAATGAAGAAGAGCTTATTGCCGAGGCGATCGACGGGATTGAATCCGGCATTGATGTCCCCTTTAAACTTATCGTCGTCAATGACAGTTCAACGGACAAAACTCAGTCGATAGTCGAGGAAAAGATGAACGAATATTCGAACCTTACGTTGATAAACCGGAAGGGACGCCGGGGAGTAGGCCGTTGTTTGAACCGGGCTTTCGAGGAAGTTAACAGCGGCGTAGTAACCGTGGTGATGGCTGATCTGGCCGACGATATTCAGGACATTGAGAAGATGATGACCGAGATTGAAAAGGGATATGACGTGGTGTGCGGTTCGCGTTACATGACCGGCGGGCACGGAAAGCACGACAACAGATTCAAGGGATTTCTGTCATGGCTGCTGGGAAAAACATTGCAGATAAGCATAGGATTACCGACGTGCGACGCGACGAATGCTTTTAAAATGTACAGGGCAAGCTTGATTGATGACATTACGCCCCTGCGCTCGGATACCTTCACAACTGGATTGGAAATAACGGTCAGGGCTTTCAAAAGGGGTTACAAGGTTACTGAAATTCCCACAGTTTGGAAAGACCGGACTTTCGGCAGTTCAAGCTTCAAGATACTTCGAGTGGCGCCCGAATATGTATTCTGGCTTTTGTGGGCGATATTCACGAAATAAATCCTTATCAGACCGAATAAATCAAGGTTTCTCTTTTTGATTGTAAAGAATAACGGTAACTCCCTTGAACGGCCGTGAAACAGCCCTTTTCATATTTCGATCAAGGCAGCTCTTTACTTCCGCAATTTCATCCTTGTAAAGCGCCGGCTCCCAGGCAGAATATAATAACCATACTCTCGGCGCTACTTCCGCCAATTGTTCATAATCTGCAGTGCATAAACCGTAATGCAAATCCATATCACTGGCTTCATATTCTACAACACAGGACATCTCGTCAGAATCTGAATAAACCTTGTATGGAAAAAACGTGTTCAGGCACGCATGAACGATCACATCACCGGAACGCCTGTTATTTTCAATAAATTCTACGGCTGCTTTAAACTCTTTTTTTTCATGCGCGCCATAGTGGTATGGATAATCATGATATGGCATGTCGTCAATAATGGTACGGATTATTAAAGGCACATGAATAGCGATGATTATCAACAGAGCCGCCTGCTTTACCTTTCTGAGTTTGATGGTTTTAAGTCCTGCTCCCACCAACAAAACAAAAAATGGTAAGCAAAAAAGAAAATACCTGCTTATATACATCGGGGTCATGAATTGTCCGATTATCGCAGCCAGCAAGATCGGGATCAAGAGAAAGCAGGCGACGGACCATGCATGTTTTCTTTTTTTATGAAAAATCAGGGCCGTTAAAGCTAAAGAAAGATAAAGAAAAAGCAAAGGCATATAAAGGATTCGCGTACTATGATAACCGGCGGCGAAATCCTTGAAAATCATATAAGTCATAATAAAAGAAACCGGCGGCATCCAATTGTCGGCAAAGCTGATAGTTTCGGGCATATGTATACGAATTAATACCCACATTTGAGGAAGAAAAAGAACGAATGAAAGAAGCATGCTCAAAAATATCTGACGGAGGCCTTTACGTGTGGACAGGAAGGCAGTGAAAACATACAGCGCTTCCGCTGCAAGCAAATAAATGCCGAAATAATGCGTATACAGAACGAGAACATTAATTAAAGACAAATAAACCCAGTAACGTCCGCCGTACTTCAGCGCCCGAAAAAGAAGAAAAACAGAATAAAAAGCCCAGAATATCAACATGGAATATGGCTTCAGTTCAAGAGAATAATATATGTGCAGAGGGGAAACGGCCAAAAGAAAAGCAGCCGTCAGCCCTTCCTCTCGACCCAGTGCATCGCGGCCCAACTTGTACAGCATAGGAATCGTCGCTGTCCCGAAAAAAATCGGGAGCAATCTAAGAAATAGTTCAGGGATTCCATTAAAAAGCAAATCCCAAAAATGAAGCAAAATAAAAAATAAAGGGGGATAACTGCACAATACGATTCCGTTCAGAATCTCTTTCATTGAGAAGCGAGAGATATACAAGCAGAAAGCTTCATCATACCACAAATCATACCATCCCGCCCATGAAACCCTTAAGACAAGCGCCAATATCGTGATGATCGCCGGATACGAATAATCTTTTTTCATAAGTTCATTAAGCAAACCGACTTTATCAGTCTTACGTCCGAAAAAACATTCATAACTTTAAAAGAAGGTTATTCTTTTCTCCTTTTCACAGCGAAACATTGCTGAAAAATAATATTGAAGGACGACTTCAGGGTATGGTTATCCCGGTTTTTGCTGAAGGATCGCTTTCATTGGCTTCAAGTGAATCGTCCACTGCTGTTATGTAATAGCTGTAAACAAAGCCAGGGCTTACTGCTGCATCCATAAAAGAAGTTTTTTCGATCAGCGTGTCGTTCAATTTTTCATATTCGTCTTCGCCGGAACGCTTCCTGTAAATATTATAACCGGCTATGTCAGGTTCTCTGGATTTGTTCCATAAGAAACTGACGCCATTCTGAACAGGAACGCCGATAAAGCCGGTGGGCGGTTCCGGAGTAAAAAGGTCCCTGGTGTTAACGGCTAAAATTTCAGACCTTTCCGAGATTGAGTTTTTATTCATGCCTAACGCCGTAATGTAATAGTAATAAATCCTATCCATCAAAATGGAAACATCGACGTATTGAGTTTCCTCGAGCAACTTTCTGTTGAGAGGCACCGGCGGAAATTCATCTTTTTTTTCTGAGCGATACAACAGATACCCCTTGACGGAATCGAACGCGTCTCCTTTGCAATCAGCGCGAACGGTTTCCCAGTTTACAGCAACGGAACTTTGATCGACAGATGCCCGAAGCCCCTCTGGAGCAGCGGGGGGCAGAAAATAATTTATATTTACCGTTCGAGACGGATTGCTGTATTTATCCCGAGCATTGACCGACTTGATCTGATAAGAATAGGCATACCCTTCCAGCAGATCATCCGGTAAAGTTTTTTCTTCTTGTGCTTCAGCCATTTCTTCAGGATAATCGCCCTCGTCAATAAAAACGATTTTTATTCTAGGAATCTTTTTTTTCTTGTCTCCTTCAGCCTTTTCTCCGGATTCGTTCGTATCCGCATCGGATTCCTGTGAACCGGGCAGAAAAGTGGGAACCGGCGTGGGAGAGATATCCTCAATATATTCGTTCCATCCGACCTTCCCTATCTCTAAAAAGTCAAATTCCGGGGGATAGGGCGTATCCTCCGGTATGGGAGTCGCCTCCGTCACATTTTCCCGGGATTCATCAATCTCAGGAGATTGAGCGAACTCAGTCGATTCGGAATCATCCTTCGTCTCGGCAAAGGGTACGGGCGTATCATGGGGAGCGCCGGGAACCGGCGTCAATTGCGCCTCATCGGTAACTGGGGCGCCTCTTTTCCGGTATACGACGAATTCTTTCAATGCTTCGATATATGAACCGTCCATATTGTATTGGGGGGCGGTCCAGGTAAGCTTAATGCTGCCGCAGAGCGCTTCCGCCTTAAGGTCGTCAACCGCTTCGGGAATTTCAGGTTTCGGTATTATGAGGTCTGCTTTTTTTCCGCAACAGATGGTTAAAAGAAGCAGAAGCAGAGAGTTAAAACAGAGAAAGGCGATTACCCAGCGGCTTTTTTTCATAAGATCAGTTCTCGCTTTCAACAGCGAATCCCGGTTTTCTCTTTTTACGCACATCCTCAGAAGCCAGGATTTTTTCTATATCCAGCCTGCTTTTGACGTAATCGATATCGATGACGATTTTTTTCTTCTTCATGTCCGGCGCTTCAAATGAGATGACTTCAAGTAGTTTTTCAATGACTGTATGCAAGCGGCGAGCTCCTATGTTTTCACTCTGTTCGTTGATCGTCACGGCTCTTGCAGCAATCTCTTTTAATGCATCTTCATTGAATTCCAGCTCGATTCCTTCAGTCTGCATAAGAGCTTTGTACTGTTTGGTCAGGGCATTTTGCGGTTCTACGAGTATCCTGAACATATCATCTGCGGTCAGGCTTGTTACGTCGACTCGAATGGGAAACCTTCCCTGGAGTTCGGGAATGAGGTCCGAGGGTTTTGAAACGTTGAAAGCTCCTGCGGCGAGAAATAGAATGTGATCGGTTCTGACCATTCCATATTTTGTGCTCACGGTGGAGCCTTCAATGATGGGGAGCAAGTCTCTCTGCACGCCTTCCCTGGAAACGTCCGGCCCGTGACCGCTTTCCCTGCCCGAAATTTTATCCATTTCATCAACGAAAACAATCCCGGTCTGTTCCGCTCGCTCTATCGCCTCATGAACAACCTTATCCATATCGATCAGTTTGGATGCCTCTTCATTCGTTAATATTTCAAGAGCTTCCGGAACGGATACTTTACGCCTTTTCTTGTTCTTTTTAAAAAAGCCCGGCAGCATGTCCTTCATCTGCATGCCTATCTCCTCAATACCGGAACTGGAAAAAATCTCGATCATTCCTCCATACTGATCCTGAGCGTCTATCTCCACCATACGCTTGTCGAAAACTCCCTTTTTCAAAGCTTCCTTGACTTTTTTCCTTCTTTCGTTTTCCCGCTTTTCCCGTTCTGTAATTTCCGCTGAGTTGAATTTTTCATCCTCCTGGTCCTGCTTCTCAAAACTCCTTGGAAAAAGCAAATCCAGCAAACGTTCTTCAGCCATCTCCCGGGCCGTGTCCTGAATTCTTTCCTGAAATTCGCCTTTGACTATGTTAACCGAAAGGTCCACCAGGTCTCTGACCATGGATTCGACATCCCGGCCTACATAACCCACTTCAGTAAATTTAGACGCTTCGACTTTCACAAACGGCGACTTCGTCATTTTGGAGATGCGTCGAGCTATTTCTGTTTTTCCTATGCCGGTAGGACCGATTAATATAATATTTTTAGGAAAAATTTCTTCCTGCATTTCTTTGGACAACTGCTGCCTTCGCCAGCGATTTCTTAATGCCGTCGCAACGGCCTTTTTTGCATCGTTTTGACCAACAATGAATTTATCCAGTTGTTTGACGATATCTTTAGGTTTCATGGCTTCCATTTATCTTTTCCTTCCGATGAAAAATAGTAATGACCGCTTTCAAGCCGGAAAAATTATAACAAATCGGTCAACAGCTTCAAGTAGCCGCCGAATGCTTGCCGGCTTTCGGATGCGTCGCGTTATAAACTTTCATAAGTCGATGAATATCGATATGCGTATATTTCTGTGTCGTGGAAAGACTTTCATGTCCCAAAAGCTCCTGGACCGATTTTAAATCCGCTCCAGCCTCCAGCAGGTGAGTGGCGAAAGAATGACGCATGGTATGAGGCGTTACATGTTCCGTTATCCCCAGTTTGAGACTACATTTCCTGACTACTCTCCTTACGCTGCGGCTGCTTAACCTGCTGCCCCTGTAATTCAGAAACAGAGGCTCCTGAAGTTCCGGGTCACGGCAACGCTTTCTTAGTTCAAGTCTATGAGGAAGATACGCGCTGAGGGATTCTGCCGCCAGTTTTCCAAAAGGAGCTAACCGTTCTTTCCTTCCTTTTCCCCTGATAAGCGCCGTATTTTCCGCCAGGTCTACGTCCTGAAGGTTCAGGCCCGTCAATTCGGAAACGCGGATACCCGTGCCGTATAAAAATTCCAGAATAGCCAGATTCCTGGAGCCCAGAGGAACGTCCGATTCCTCTTGAGCGGTCTCCAGCAGGGAATTCAGTCGAGCGAGCGTCAGGAACGTCGGTATTTTCTTGTCTTTTTTAGGCGAACTGGCCGTCAGCGCCGGGTCTCTGACAACATGCCCCCTGCGGCGAAGAAATTTAAAAAATGATCTAAGGGCCGCCAGTTTTCGTTCTATCGTACTCTTTTTTTTTCTTTTCGTGTAAAGCCAGCCGAGATAAGTGCGAATCGTGTAATACGAAATTTCATTCCAATCCGGTTCGTTTTCTATAATTTTGATCATCCCGGAATCAGCCGAAAACTTTATAAACTCCTGCAGATCGGAACGATAAGAACGAATCGTATGCGCGGAAGCGTTCTTTTCGTTTTTCAGGTAATCCAGAAAATGATCGAGATATGGTTTTTCCTTACCCATATTTTATTCTTCTTCAAAAGGGCGTGAAAAGGAACACTGTTTGTTCGGGCACTTGAGAAGCGGTTTTTTGTTTTTTCTCCTGGCAAGCACGAGAAACGGATGACCGCAGTCCGGACATTTTTCTTTATAAGGCATTTGCCTGATGGTATAGCGGCATTCAGGATATTTGGAACAACCGTAAAAAGTGAAACCTTTTCGCCCTTTTCGTTCGATCAACTCGCCGTCGCATTCGGGTTTCGGGCAGGAAACGCCTGTCTTCACTGGTTCGGTATAGCGGCAATCGGGAAAAGCGGAGCAGGCTACGAAACGGCCGAATCGTCCCGACTTTACTACCAGCTCGCCTTCGCATTCAGGACATTTCCGGTCGATTTTCTCATCCAGCTTCGGCGCCGGCTTGCCTGATTCCGTCCTTTGATAATTCATCGTGTGGGTACATTCCGGAAACCCGGAGCAGGCCAGAAAAGGTCCGCTCCTTCCGTACTTGATGAGCATCGTTTTGCCGCATTTTTGGCAGGTAATATCAGTTTTCGCCCATTCATTATCCGATTTCGTCAAATTCTCCTCCGCCTTATGCAAATTTCCAATGAAATTCTTATAAAAGGAAGAGACAGAATCTTTCCAGTTCAATTTGCCGGCCTCGATCAAATCCAATTCCTTTTCCAAAGCCGCTGTAAATTTGACATCCATTAAATTAGGAAAATATTCAACCAGCACGTCAGCGACGAACATCCCCAGTTCCGTCGGCAAATATTTCTGTTTGTGAAATTCCACGTATTGCCTGTTGCGTAATATCTGCAGAATTACGGCATAAGTCGAGGGCCTGCCGATTGCCTGCTCCTCCAGCTCCTTGACCAACGATGCTTCCGAAAAACGGGGCGGCGGTTTCGTAAAATTCTGAGTCGGAGTGATTCCTGTGACTCCCAGTTCTTCCCCCTTTTTAATTTCAGGAAATTTAACCGTTTCTGTCTTGTCGTCCGCTTTTTTAGAGGCTGAAGAATCTGAATAAACCTTTGTAAAGCCGTCAAATACCGTTTTGATTCCTTCCGCTTTCAGTTCATAGGGTCCGGAAACGATCCTGACGGTTTTTTGTTCCAGTTTCATCGGCGACATCTGACTGGCCAGGAACCGATTCCATATCAATTTATACAACCGTAATTCCATCGTATCCAAATAAGGAGCAACAACGTCCGGCGTCAATTCGAGCGATGTGGGACGAATAGCCTCATGAGCTTCCTGAGCGCTTTTACGGCTTTTATAGGAAGGCGGCCGTGCGGGCAAATATTCGGCCCCGTATTGCTCTTTAATATAATCCCTTCCGGCTTTCACGATTTCCTTGCTCAACCGTGGAGAATCAGTTCTCATGTAGGTTATTAATCCCGTGGTTCCGTGCTCACCCAAATCCTTACCTTCATAGAGGTTCTGAGCCAGGCGCATTATACGGTTGGCCCCTGTTCTTAATTTCCTTATCCCTTCCTGCTGAAGGGTGCTGGTTATGAAAGGGGCTGCAGGTTTTCTCTTAACCGGCTTCGATTCAACCGACTTAACGAAACATCCGCTTTTTTTAATCGCTTCGACTATTTCATGCGCCGTCTTCTCATCGGGAACCTTGAACTTTTTCCCCTCTTTCTTATCCAGTTTAGCTTTGAATTTAGGAGGTTCAGACGCTTCCAATTCCACCTCAATCGTCCAGTATTCCTCAGGCACAAAGGCCCGTATCTCCTTTTCACGGTCGCATATCAACCGCAATGCAACCGACTGAACACGCCCTGCGCTCAATCCCCTCTGAACCTTCTTCCACAAAAGCGGACTCAATTTATATCCCACGATTCTGTCCAGTACTCGCCTCGCCTGCTGCGCATTAACCTTGTTCATGTCAATGGACTTCGACTCCTCAAATGCCCGCATAACCGAATTGCTCGTAATCTCATGAAATAAAACCCGCATTATCTTCGGGTTCGCTTCATCCAGCAAATCATGCAAATGCTTGCATATGGCCTCTCCTTCCCTGTCAGGGTCCGAAGCCAAATATATCCTGTCCGTCTTTTGGGATATCTCCTTTAATTCATCTACGGTCTTTCTCTGTTTCTGTATCATTAGATATTCGGGTTCAAAGTTTTGTTCAATGTCAATGCCGAAACGTTTTTTCGGCAAATCCATCACGTGCCCCTTCGAAGCACGAACGATATACTCCTTTCCCAATATCTTGTTGATTGTTTTTGCCTTGGTCGGCGATTCGACTATTACTAATGATTTCGTCATTCCCGCTCCTCTTTGGGTTTCGTGAACACTTCAATTCCTCGCCTGTTCTCTCTTACATGATTCGAGATCGTTTGACAAATTTTTTTCCCGGCAACTGTTGAATCAATCCCCTCAATTCCAGTTCCGTCAGTATCCCTAAAGTCTTCGCCGAAGAATAAGGCACACGCTCCAATATCTCATCAAAAAACAAAGTTTCCTCTCCGATTGCCTCATACACTTCGGAATAAGGACTTTTTAAACTCACCGCTTCCTTGCCTTGCCCTCTATCGCCCTTCTCACGCTTCTCTTCCAGCGCTATCTGCGGCAATATTTCCTCGAAAATATCTTCAACCTTATAGACCAGTTTCGCTCCTGATTTTATTAAATTGTGACAACCTTCAGCCGCGGAAGAATCGATCCGCCCCGGCACAGCGAACACCTCTCGATCCTGGTCCAAAGCCGTGGATGCCGTAATCAAGGCGCCGCTGCGAGCCGGCGCCTCAACGACGACCACCCCCAGACTTAATCCGCTTATTATCCTGTTTCTGATCGGGAAATTTCCCGGATAAGGCGCCATATTCATGCGGAATTCGGTCAAAACCGCGCCTTTTTCGGCAATCCGCTTCCTCAATTCCTGGTTTTCCCTGGGATAGTTCGCATTCAGACCGCAACCGAGAACCGCTACGGTTCTGCCGCCTGCGGCCACGGCCCCCTTGTGCGCCGCCGTATCGATTCCTCGGGCCATACCGCTTACGACCGTTATGCCGTTTGATGCAATCTGATACGCCAACTCATAAGCCGTCTTCATTCCGTATTCCGAGGCTCGCCGTGAACCGACCAAAGCGACGGCGTTACGGTCCTCCGCCTTCAAATCCCCCTCATAATAAAACAATACCGGCGGATCATAGATACGTTTTAAAAGCAAAGGGTAATCCGGATCAGTCCATACCGCCGCGTCAGCCCTGCTTTCAAAAAACAGCTTCAGTTCCCGGTCCAATTCACGACTCTTATAAAAATCAAAAAGAACATTCACATGAAATGAATTAAATCCTTGAATTTTCATCAACTCAGATTTACCGGCCCTGAAAATTTCTCCCGCCTCCTCGAAAATCTCAACCAATCTCATCTTGCGTCTTCGCCCCAGACGCGGACATAAATGCAGCGCCAACCACGGCCTCGTCTTATTTTCGTCCCGCCTTACGCTCGCCTTCAGTGTTCGTTCATGCTCCGCCATGACTAATCGTCCTATCCAAAAAAAGGACCTTTTTCTGCAGAAAAAGGTCCTTTTCGAGTTTAAAAAGGGTACTACTATTTCATCAACTGAACTGAGTCGCCGATGAATATAGGTAATCTGCTTTCAATGATGAAAGCTGTCGCCGTCTTTTCCTGGGTTTTCAGCACTGCAGCCTTGCCGGCGTATATCCTGGGAAGGTTGCGTTCAGCGTGCATGTTCGAATAGATTACGAAAACGTCTCCGGGCACGACATTATCCTGACTGCCCACATCGAGGTACACGGGTGCGCCTTCCGCCAACAAAACGGAATCCGTGTTGTGTAATCCTGCCTGCTCGCAGTCCGCTATATAACCCGGTATCTGCCCGGAAGGTTCCGTACATATGTCATAGCCTCTTTTCATTTCCAGAACAGGGACTTCCATCTCGTAATATGGAATTAACACATCGCCCATGTGAATGCTGGTGAAAGATTTTTCCAGTAATACCGTGGACGTGTTTTCCTGAGTGCACAAAACCATTCCTTCTCCTACAAACAGCGTAAGCCATCCCAGAAATTTATCCGTAACAGGATGATATGACTTGCGTTCATTCCTTATCACATAGAAACGGTCGCCGGCCGAAATGCCCTGAGCGCTTCCCTTATCGATATAGCATATATCTCTTTCCGAACCGTCAAAAATGGGCAATTCAAAGTCCAGAATGCTGGGCCCTTTCGCTTTTTTGGGCATAATGTATCCGCTCTTTATCATTATACTTCGACCCACTACAGGCAGCTTATCAGGCGTAACTCTCGCTCCCGGAAACAGCTCTTCCTCTTCTCCTTCTTCCGGCATGCCCTCTTCAGCATCCGCCACCTCTTCCGTCGGCATCGGACCGCCGGCAGAGGCCAGAAGCTTTATTTCCTGACCCGGATAAATCAAATGCGGATTGGAAATTTCATCCATGTTCGCATCCCATATTAACGGCCAGAGAAACGGGTCGTTCAAATATCTTGCCGTTATGTCCCATAATGTGTCTCCCGATACTACCGTGTGAGTCTCCGGAATGTCCGCAGGAATGACTACTTCATCTCGCGGAACAGGAAGCTTGTAAGTAATGCCGCCGTAAGTCCAGCTCTCCTGCCCGTAAGACGACGATATCATCGTACCTGCCCCTACCGCCAACACACAAATCACCGCCAAAAATCTTACGCTTATTAAATTCATTAGTCAGCATTCCTCCTCTTCATTGATGCAACTAAGGTTTAGATGCATCCTCATTTTGTTCCTCTTTACCCGATATACTCTTCAAAAAATTCTCAGCAACGGATGCAGTTTCCGTATCCTGATATTCACTCATCAAATATTCCAGTATCTCGGACGCCTTATCGTCATTGCCCAGTTCATGATGACTGCGCGCCGTCAGCAAATAAGCCTCAGGAGTAAATGGCGATTCAGGATAACTTGTCGCCAAATTCGTCATCACTTCTACGGCCCGGTAATAGTCCCCCTGCTGATAATACGCTTCGCCTACCCGGTACCTGGCCTCGGGAACCACATCGCTCTCGGGATATAATGCCGTGAGCTCCTCAAATCCGATTATCGCCTGACTATACTTCTTCGCCTTCAAATTGCTCATCGCTCTCCCGAAAATAGACTCCTCAGTTACTGCCGGACTCGCCTCAACCTCGATCCTTGTCCGGTCAGACGACGCTCCTCCGCGAAGCTCGCCTTCATCGACTGATCCGATCGCCTCTGTTCCCGTGAGCGATATCAGTTTTTTCATTAATATGTCGGTACGATTCCGTTCCGCCAATATCCGGTTCGACAACCGCTCATCAGTTTGCTCCAAAACGTCCGTCCTTTCCTTCAGTTCATCCTGCTGAGTCTTCAACTTCGTGATTTCTTCCTGTAACTTCTCAACTTCCGATTCTAATCCTCCTATTCTGCCGGAATAACAAGATTGAAAATTCAAAGCGCCTGAGACGACCATTACGATTACTCCGGCAACACTTAACCACCTTTCATGATTCGTCGCTTTCATTCCATAGAACCTGCACTTTTCGCATCTGAACTGCTGGAATTCTTCACAAGAACATAAGTACAAAAAGAATCCTAGCAAACGGATGATCGTTTGTCAAGAATAAAACGTTCTGCGTCGGACCTCGACAGATCATATCAACAAATTACGAAAGAAAATTGCGATGTTGCTTATTAAAGGATCAACCCTTAGACCGGCCCAGCCCTTCAATCATTTAGACCGGCCCAGCCCTTCAATCATTCAGCCTGATCGATCATATTCCTGAAATCTTTACCGGGCTTGAAATAAGGCACTTTTTTTTCTTCAATGTGAACGGTGGCCCCGCTTTTAGGGTTTCTGCCGATTCTGGCATTTCTCACTTTGAGCCTGAAACTTCCGAATCCACGAAGTTCAACTTTTTCGCCTTTCACGAGAGATTGCTTTATTGAATCAAAAAAAGTGTTAACTACGACTGAAGTTTGTTTAACAGTAAGATCCAGTTTTTCGGATAACTTTGAAATAAATTCGATTTTCGTCATCAATCGGCTCCTTTCTGACCTCCGCTCGGGTAAGTTCCCAGAGAATGATTTTCCATCATAAATTTCACGAATTGGCGTGTCAAGCATAAATTAATATTATTTTTTTTAAGGAGCAGGGACGTGATATTTGACACGTGCGCCATTTGCTTCTACATTACCAGAGGCTTTGAGAAGGTTTTCCGGGAAGCCCGGTTTTTTTAGGTATCAATTACAGAACCAATGATCAGGAGACTCATCATAACAAAAAGCATAATTTCTTTAATACTTTTAATACTTTATTTTTCGATTTTTGCCGGCGGAGTGTCATCTGGGAGCCAGGGGGATTACATTTCCGTATCTGAGATTCATTCGGGAATGACGGGTAAAATGAAAACGGTATTGGCGGGGACGGAGATATCGACGATATCTGTTGAGACTCTGGGAGTATTGCACAATCAGCGTCCCGGCCGGCATTTGATACTGGTAAAGTTAACGGGAGAGACGCCGGAGAGAACGGGAGTGGCATCGGGTATGAGCGGGAGTCCTGTGTACATAGGCGGCAGGTTGGTCGGCGCTTTGTCCTATGCGTTTCCCTACGCTAAAGAGCCGATAGGCGGCGTAACGCCCATTCATGAGATGTTCCGTCTTTTGGAGATGGAAAAAAGATTTGGGGATAGAGAATCAGGAGGGTTTAACGGATCAAATGGCGGTATTATGCGCTTTGATATGAAGGCAAAGCGATGTTTATTCAAGAAACCGGATTTTTTCAACGACAATTTTTTAATAAGAAAAAGTCTTCTGGCGGTGCATGGATTCTCTTCTGTAATGACGTCGCACCTGGGAGCGTGGAAAGAGATACATGAATTCACATCCATTTCCGGGGCGGCGAAATCTGAGGCTCAGCGAGAAACGGGATGGCAGATGAAGCCTGGTGCAGCGATCAGTGCGGTATTAGTCGACGGGGATGCGAACATATCGGCAGCGGGTACGGTAACCTGGACGGACGGCGAGAGAATGCTGGCTTTCGGCCATTCCTTTTTTTCCGGGGGTCAGGTTGAATTGCCTTTTGCGGAATGTTACATCAGGGCAGTACTACCCAGCTATCGGTCATCCATGAAATTTGCCGATGCCGGTCCCCCTGCGGGCGTAATCAAGCAGGACCGGGATTCAGGGGCTATGGGCATACTGGGCGAAGAACCCTCCTGGTATGAACTGCACGTTGAGACTCATTTCGCTCAATCGTCGGACCTGAACCGCAATTATGATTTCAGGATAGCCAAATTTCCCTCCATGGCTCCTTTTCTGGCGCTTTCGGTATTGACGGACGTCCTGTCGTCTGAGGTGCAGAATTCGGGGAATTTTCATACGACAGCGGAAATCACGGCTGAATTCCCGGAGGAAGCGGAGCCGATAAAAGCGACGAGTTTCGGAGGAAGGACCGGCGGCGCTTTTCAAAATGCCTTCAATATTCTTTTTCCCTTGATAAATCTTCATAATGCCGCTTCCGGAAAACTTTTCCCTGAGCGACTGAACATTTCACTCAATATACATTTTGATCATGGGCATTACGAACTTACCGGGTTAGACATGAAACGAGTTCGCATATCCCGTGACGAGGAGAAAACGTCGTTCGTCGTAAGGGCGCGTCGAGAAAACGGCGAAATGACATCGCGGAGAATCAACATGAAAATTCCAGCGGACAGGTGCCCGGAGAAAGTGATATTGAAGGTCTGCGGATTCCAGGAATACAGAAACTGGGAGACGCGCGGGCGGGAGCTGAGCGGCCAGTCTCTGCTGGACTGGTTCAGGATGAACGTCAGCGATGAAGAGGACGTGAAGAATCTGTATTTGTTGCTGATATCGCCGGGATCGGGATTAAGCGTAAACGGCCGTCGTTATCCTCAGCCGCCTGCCTCATTTCGGAGTCTCATAATGAACAGGAACAATATCCCGCCGGCGGGACAGTTTCATGGGAGCCTGATTCATAAGGAGAGGCGCATTTACGATCTTCCGGTTTTCGGTTCTCTTGAGACGGAGCTGACAGTGGACAGGCGCGCCAGGCAGAATTAGAGGGAGCAGCCATGCGAACATCAAAAGAAATCATCGAGAAAAGCATTTTTGACATCGGAAAAAAGCGTATTTACAGGGCATGCCTTCCAGCCCTGCTTTTTATGGTTTCAGCCGTTCTCACGCATGCCGCCGGCGTTTTTGAAGCCGCATCTCAGCAGGAGTGGCTCAAAGGAAAAGCCGAAAACCTTTTCATAACCGGCGAGGGATACCTGGCGACCGCTCCTGCATGCGAGACCATGATGGAGTATGAGGAGGAGGAACTTATTTTATGCGGAGCGTCACGCCGGGGATATTTTTATTTGGGAACGAGTCCGGACGGAAAAATTTACAAGGCGGATGAAAAAGGAAATTCGGAAATTTTTTTCGATTCTCCTGAACAGATGATATTAAGCCTTCATTATGATGCGAAAGAGGACGTTTTTTACGCCGGAACATCTCCTGGCGGACTGATTTATAGAATAAACGCCAGAGGGATCGCTGAAACGTTCTGCCGCACGGAAAAACAATACGTCTGGGATTTGCTGAAAGATGAAAAGGAGAATCTGATCGCCGCGGTGGGAACTCCCGGCGATATCCTGAAGATAGACCGCGAGGGCAGAGCGGAAGCGTTGTATGAATCGCCGGCTGAGCATATAGTAAATTTGATTCGCCAGGGTGATGAGATTTATGCGGGAGCATCCGAACCTGCGCTGTTGATAAGGATAAATCGTGATGATTCCATTTCGACATTATATCAGACGAGTGAGCATGCCGAAGTTGGGCAGCTCGAATTTATCGGAGACATTTTATATTTTACGCTTATTAATTCTGCTCAGGATACGGATGCGAGTAATTTCCAGGGAAATGCGACATTAATGAAAGAGGTCGAACCGGACCTTTTTCTTCCCCTGGCTGAATTTGAACACAAAGTCGCCTACAGCCTGGAGCATCATGCGGGAGCGCTGTGGATCGGTGCGGGAGATGAAGGGGCCATTTACAGGGTCGATCCGGTTACAGGGGAGTTTGATCGATGGGGATCGGCTTTCGAGCGCCCCGCCACTTTGCTGCATTCGCTGAATTCCGGCTTATTCCTGGGAATATCGCAACCTGCGACGTTGTATAAATTCACGAAAAAAATTTCTCCTGAAGGAAGCTGGACATCCGATCCGATGGATGCGACGCTTCCCGCAAGATGGGGGCATGTAAATTTTATCACGTTTGACGACCCTGACGTCCATTTTGAGGTCTCAACACGAACAGGATTCGTTTCCGAACCCGATGAGACCTGGAACGAATGGCGGGCTTTGAATAAGGATCAAAACGTACAATCGGAGCCCGGCCGTTTTCTCCAGTTGAAAATCGAAACCTCCAAAGCCAAAAAGCCTGAACCGGTCATCTCCTCTTTTTCCGTAAACTACAGAATTCCCAACCGTGCTCCTAAAATAGAATCGGTCAAGGTATTCGCGCCGCAAATGGGCGTTTTTGAGAAAATGCCTCAACTGCCGACTAAACGATTCGCTCAAATGCTTCCGGACGGCGTAAGAATTGAGTATCAGTTTTTCGATCAGAATGCGGGAGGACTTTCCAAGGGAAGGTGGACTGCCGTCAAGGGCTACAGGACGGTCAAATGGACGGCTGAAGACCCTGACCGGGACGAATTGCTCTACAAAATTGAATATAAATCGAAGCGGGACGCAACCTGGATACTTCTGGAAGAAAAATGGGAAAATGATTATTACACGCTCGACACCTCGCCCCTGGCCGACGGCGATTACCAGATTCGCATTACCGCTGACGACGTAAAAAACAATACGCTGCAGGAATATAAAACCCACATGAAGCTGAGCGAAACGTTCATCGTCGATCACACCGCTCCTGAAATAACGGATTACAGTTTGAAAAAAAAGAACGATTCCGAATGGATATTCAAGGCGAAGGCAACCGACGAACTGAGTCCCGTAACGGAAGCGGAAATATACCTGCCGGAGCTGGATTGGATAAAGGCGGAACCGGAAGATAAAATTTTGGATGAAAAACAGGAAACGTTCAAACTTGTCCTGCCGGCATTCCTGATGTCGAACCAACCCGCCGTTTCCTTCAAAGCCTCAGACGACCAGGAAAATTCGAAAATCATAAGAGTCGTTCCGTAATGGTGTGGTCCGACGGTCAAGTCAAAGATCATTTCAGTTACTGATTCAGTTACAGATAGATATCAATGGATTTCCCATCGACCTTTCCCCGTACGATCCATTCCTCGATGTTGTTGATGAAAAAGTCCAGGACTTCCGGATTGTCATGATTAAAATCCGGCAGACCCGCCAGTTTGCCCTTGATATCCCCTTTACCTCCCACATTGAACCAGTCTGGCGTAAATCGATCATAAGCCCCATAACCCGCATGATTCCCCACCATGTCCAAAACAACCTTGATCCCTTTTGCCTTGCATTTATCCACAAAAACTCCAAACGTGTCGATGTCGCTTGATACAGGCAGAACACTGCCGTCCAGCAGGCGGCGGTCCATCCGTGTAAAATCCTGGGCCCAGTAGTAATGATAAGGCTCCGATTCCCCATATCTGTCGATATTCTCGTATGCAGGCGTCACCCAGACAGCGGTCACGCCGAGTTCCAGCAAATAGTCAAGTTTCTCAAGTATCCCATCCAGGGTCCCACCGTGGATGCTCCTATCCGATGTATCGACGAAACGTTTGTTACGTCCGAAAAAACGGTCCGTCACGATGAAATAAATGATGTCGTCCTGTGTGATCCGTTCGTTCATTGTCTTCTCCTCTGCACCGTAAGATAAGCCTCCTTACGGCAGGTAAATGACCGTCGTTTTTTTGGGGAAACGATCGTCCCCGGTTTCCTCGGAATGCTCAAAAATAGAAACGTAATACAGCCATTTTCTCAATCCTATTTGAAAATCGTTTGAACCTTCTTTCAATATATCACTATACTAAACAGGAAACGGATTATTCAAGCTAAAGACGCAGGCAGAGCATTCCAGTCGCTTATGCCCGAATTTCCCATGATGACCTGTTACGGGCACACATATCCCCGCTATAATGGCGTCAGGTTCCTTCACCGTTGACTGAAGCGTAGAGGTAAGTCCGGAAAGTGAATGGATAACCATAAATCCGGAGTATGGGACAATATTACCGGGTTACGATCCGAACGTAGAATGTACGTTTAATTTTTCAGGTCTGGCGCATGGATTTCACACCGGAACCATAACCGTGAATCACAATGCCGGCGTTCCGGTTGCTGTGCCCGTAACGGTAAACGTGCTGTATGGCGAAGACCCTTATGAACCTAACGACACTCTTGATGAAGCAGCTCCTGTATCCTATTATGTTTTTATCAACGCTACGATTTCAACTGTCGGCGACGAAGATTATTTTCTTTTACCTGAGTATGCTTCAGGACGTGTAGTCGGAAAAGTCTATGAAACTCCGCTTGAGCCGGCTATCGTCTGGCGAAAGGAGGAGTGAGTGAAACCAGCGGTTGGGTGACTCCTGGAAGTTTTCCGAAGGTTATATTTGACGGAGATTTTGTCCATGATCCGGGTCTCTACAATCTGCGTTTCAGGAAAATTTACGGACAATCCTCCGTAAATTATTACCGTTTTAAAATTGAGCGCTATCCGCCGACGCCTGCCCCGACGATGGCGGAATCAACAACGACTCCGACGCCCTCAATCACTCTTACAGCGGTATTCGGTTTTACAACTTTCTATTTTCTGCAGATTAAGATTCTATATTCCTTTCCTGATCATGGTTCAGAGGATTTTTTCATTCTGTGCATTCCGACCAGGACGAATCCTGTGATAATAATGAGTATCAGATTGCCGATGGGTTGAGTTACCGGGATAACGACTGCTGTGGGCGTTTGCGTCTGCGATGGCGTGAAGGATGGTGTCGGCGAGAGAGTGGGTGAAGTTGTCGGCGTCGTCGTCGGGGAATTCGTTGCCGTTGCGGTCAATGTAACGGTCGGTGTATTGGTTGCGGTGGGAGACTGAGTGGGCGTTCTTGTCGGGGAGCAAGTCGGCGAATGCGTTACGGTCGGCGACAAAGTAACCGTAGGTGAAAGCGTTACAGTAGGCGAGAGCGTAACAGTCGGCGTCCTGGTGACAGTCGGTGAAAGCGTGGCTGTCGGCGACAGGGTGAATGTGGGAGTAACCGTAACCGTAGGGGACAAGGTCGGTGTGGAAGAAAGTGTCGGAGTCGGCGAGACCGTGGGGGTGTGACTCAGCGTCGGAGTGCACGTTATGGTGGGCGTGCTGGTTATGGTCGGAGTGGAGGTAACTGTGGGTGTGGCCGTTACTGTCGGCGTCACCAGCTCGAAATCCTGATTGTAAAGTACATTGCCTTCCACTACCAATCCGTAGATGGTTGCAGGAACATAACCCGCTGCTCCTGCCGTGACACTGTAATTTCCGTTGGGCAGGCGGTATATCTCGTAATAACCGTACTCGTCTGAACCGTCGGGATCGGAATATCCGCCGCTTGCGGTAACGGATGCTCCCTGAATCGGATTCAACGTGCCGGCTTCCCTGACGTATCCTGTAATTCCGCCGCCGACCTGGAAGCTCCAGTTCCATCCAGGACAGTCGTAACAGTTTTCGTAATCGGGTGTCTCATGCGCTTCCACTGTCAATCTGATATTGGGAGCCCCTGAGGGAACCACCCAATACCAGGAGTAATATTCATCCGCGTTATGTTCCAGCGTCGTCACCCAGTCTTCTCCGGTCAAATGGGAATCGTATTCGGCAGTTTGAGTATTTCCGTCGGTGTCGATCTTCAAGGTATGGGTAACGTCGAAGCTGTAGAACGGATGAGGGTTCTCAACCCGCATCCTGATCTGCGCGGTTTCGCCGGGATAAAACACGTTTGTCGGCTGATCTTCGGTATTCAGTATTGTGACTCCCTGAATGCGCGGCTTCAAATCGAAGGTATATCCCGCGCAGAACTGAGGTAAAGTCGGCGCTATGTCGTCTGCCTCATCCTGATCGTTGGCGCAGATATACAGCGTTTCAGCCTCCATGATTATCACGGCCAGCGAGTTGGTCGAGACTACGTAATGCCCGCCGTTGAAGTGCTGAGTGTGAATTGAGAAGGTATTGGTCGCTGTTCCGCCCGGATTGATGTTCAGATATCCCGGATCGAATGCGAATCCGTACGTGCCGTCGGGTACGATGTCGTTCAATTCACCGATCAAGTGTCCGTTGATGAAGAGGTCGACGTAATGAGGCCGCACGCCCGAATGAGGTATGAAGGTGGTATAAATCACAGCATTGGCTATCTCTTCCATGCCTACTGAAACGTCGAAATTCATATTAATCACGGGACGGTTCGTGCAGAACCAGTTTGCCATGGAGTAGCAGATCGAAGGTTCGGCCACCACGACTTCGAAGAGAGATCGAGGCGGATCGCAACTGAATGTCAGCGGCAGGATATCCTGTACACCCGCTGCTTCAGCCGCCAGGTCCCCTGAAATGAGCGGTTCGCCCGGCTGGAACAAAGGTTCTACTTCAAAATCGATATGCTGTCCCGTATCCAGACGATAATGTCCCACCTTGGGCAGGAAGATCACGCGACTCAAAAGACCGCCTTCGGCGTCCACTGATACGTCTGTCAACTGATCTCCGTAATTGGTAACCCGGCAGGTTTTAACCAGGGTAACCGGGTCTTCGCTTTCTTCAGTCAGGAGGAAATCTATATTCGGCCATTGGACGCAGACGGTCGTCAAAGCCGTATCCGTAATGGGGTCACATTCCTCGTCTGCAGTCAACCAGAGCACAATATTAGAGAAGCAAATCTGATCGGGTTTTTCTCCTTCTTCGCGACCGACGTCCTGAGCGTGTATGACCAGCTCCATATCCCTGGTTTCGCCTGCGGCGAGAACGACAGTTTCGTCTTCGCTGCCCGGACCGACGAAATTAACGATCAACTCGTCGTTGGGATTGTCGATGTGAAGCGAAACCGTGTGACTGATGACGTCTTCATTTTTGACTCCAACCCAGACATGCTGGTCGTAATCTCTTTCAACGGTGAACAGATAGGAATTCTGCGTAAAAACGACCCCGTTGCCCACCGTGAACATCCACATGGAGGACGTCACTGTTCCGCATTCTCCTATAACGTAGATGAACCAGTTGTAGTCGGCGTTTCTCTCCAGGTCCTGAAGCTCAACCTGGTGAGATGTCGTATCGGTTCCCGCGACGGCTTCCATCCATACGCCGGCGCCGACTTTTCGATAATAGAGCATCGAATCCGCCGGAGCGCTGGTCTGCCAACTGAACATAACGTCTCGGCTGCCTGTGGTCGTGCCGTTAAAGGGATTCCGCTGTGAAATTTCCACTTCGGTATCCACCGTCAGCGCGCCCGTATCCGAATAATCTTCGAGCAATTGTTGTGAAGTCCCGGTAACTTCGAAGTCGTATGATCCGATGGTCAGACAGTCGTGAGGAACGGTAACAGTCAAAACAGCGTCGTCCGTCTCACCCGCGTTGAGAACCAGCGGATCAGGAGACAATTCAAACCAGGAACCGGGGATATCGCCGGTTACGAAGAAATCAAACGCATCGGGTCCCAGGTTGCCGTTGGCAACCCTTACCGTATATTCAGTTTCTCCGCCCACATCGGTCGTTATGTGATACGGGATTACTTCCAGAGAAACCGCTCCTGGACAATACCGGATAGGAGCGTTCCTGGCGCCCGTATTATTTGATTCGTTAGTTTCGGCAACAACGTCTTCAATATCCGCTACAGCCGAAATAACTGTATCGCAGGCCGCCGTCCAGGACTCTATTACGACAGCGTAATCGCCCGGATTCAAGGGTCCTGCGGTCTGATCAGCGCCGATCTGAACCGGTCCTGTACCGTCATCAGCGAAGAATCTGACGTCAAACTGCCCGCAAGCGGCGCCGCCGAAGTTGTGCACTGTTGCGCTAACTGTAGTATTTTCGCCTTCATTGGGATACTGCGGTTGAAATGCGATGTCCTGTATTCTTATGACCAGGTCCGGAGCGGGCGTCGGCGAACTTGTGGGCGTAGGGGTCGGGGTGTAGGTTCCCAAGGGTGTCGGCGTCGATGTGACGGTAGGGATCGGAGAAGGCGTCCGGGTGGGACTGCAGGTCGGAGTTACAGTTACTGTGGGGGTTGCGGTGAAGTGAGTCGGGGTCCTGGTCGGCGTTATGGTGAAAGTCGGCGATATCGTCGTCGTAGGCGACAGGGTAGGCGTCGGTGAAAGCGTCACGGTCGGCGTCAACGTTCCGGTTGAAGTCGGCGTCGGCGTGGCGCTCAATGTGGGCGTGGGGCTCAACGTAGGCGTCGCCGTTATCGTCGGAGAAGGCGATAAAGTCGGCGTGCTCGTCACTGTCGGCGTGGGCGTCGGCGTCGGCGTCACAAGCTCGAAATCCTGGTTGACCAGTATTTCACTCAATACTTCAAGACCTGTCAATGTCTGGGGCACAAACCCCTCAGCGCCGGCAGTCACGTCGTAAGTTCCGTTCGGGAGCCTTTTAATCTCATAGTAACCGTTCGCATCAGAACCGTCAGGATCGGAATATCCTCCCGAAGCCGTCACAGAAGCGCCTTCTATCGGGTCCAATGTTCCCGCTGATCTTACGAAACCTGTTATGCCTCCGCCTACATCGAAGCCCCAATTCCATCCGGGACAGTGATAACAATTGCCGTAATCGGCTGTTTCATGAGCTTCTACCGTCAGAGTTATCTCGGGACTGCCCGAAGGAACCTGCCAGTTCCAGTCGTGAGTCGAATCCGAATTATGAGCCAGGACTGTAATCCAGTCTTCCCCTGCCGTATGGCTGTCGTACTCGGCGGAGCCTGTATCGCCGTCCGTGTCTATCTTTAACGTGTAAGTCACATTGTAATTGTAGGACGGATGCGGATTCTCGCCCCGTACTCTTATCTTCGCAGTTTCTCCCGGATAGAAAACGGACGTCGGTTCTTCCGCATAATTCAATATCTCGACGGACTGCACCCGGGGCTCTATTTCCAGAGCATAGCCATCGCAGAACTGCGGAAGTGTCGGCCCAACCGCATCAGCTTCCGCCTGGTTCTCCGCACACACGTATACTTTGGCCGTTTTCATACTCAACACCGTCATTGCTTCCGTCGCTACGACGTAATGACCGCAGTTATGATTGTCCGTGTGAATCGAAAAGACATTGGCGGCAGTTCCTTCGGGACTGATGTTGAGAAATCCCGGATCGAATTCATAGCCGTAAGCGCCGTCGGGAACGATATTATCAAGCTCCCCGATCAGGTTGCCGTTGATGAGAAGGTCGACGTCATGCGGCGTTACATAGCCATAGGGTATGAACGTAACGTAAACGGCGGCCGATTCGATCTCATCCATTCCGACCGTCAAGTCGAAAGGCATCGAAATTTCCGAACGATTCGTGCAGTACCAGTCAGCCATTGAATAACACATTTGCGGTTCCGTCACCGTCACTTCGTGGATTGAATTCGGCGCGGAACATTCGAAAGTCGTAAAAACAGTATCCTCTTCTCCTGCCGCTTCCGCCTTCAGATGTCCCGAAAGAACCGTTTCGCCGGACTGGAACAGCGGTTCCGCATAAAATTCCAGGTAATCCTCCGAACCCAGCAGGTAATGATTGATGCGAGGAATGAAAAGAACCCTGCCCATCAATCCTCCAAAAGCGGTCACATCCAGGTCGGTCAAAGCATCTCCGTTGTTGGTTACGCGGCAAGTCTTGACCAGGGTATCGGGGTTCGACGATTCTTCACTCAGCACAAAGTCTACTTCAGGCCAGGCAACGCATACGGATGCTGCAGCCGAATCCGTCATGGGATCGCCTGCTTCAGTCGTCAGTGTGAGCATCAGATTCTCAAAGCACACTTCAGAAGGACTTCCTGCGCGCTTTTCAATATCCTGAGCATGAACGACCAGTTCTATATTTCTCGTCTCTCCCGCAGCCAGCACGACGGCGCCGTCCTCGCTGCCCGGACCCACGAAATTAATGATCAGCTCATCGTTCGGGTTGTCTACCGCCAGCGTCGCTTCATGACTTACAACGTCCAGATTCGTCACGGCAGTCCAGACATGCTGGTCGTAATCTCTCAATACATTGTACAGATATACGTCCTGAGCGAAAACCACTCCATCGTCCACCGTAAAGTTCCACACTGTCGAAGTCTCAGAACCGCACATCGACTCAAACTCTATGTACCATTCATAGGTCGTGTTCCTGTCGAGCATCTCCAATTCTACCTGGTGTATGATCTGATCAACTCCTACAAGCTCGACCGTCCAGTCGCCAGCTCCCTGTTCGCGATAATATACCCAGGAATCGCCCGGAGCGGACGATCGCCAGCTCAGCATCACGTTCCGGCTGCCCGTAATGGTCCCGTCTTCCGGCAGCCTTTGACTTACCGTCACGGATTCTCTCACCGTTAACTGAGCGGCATCCGAGTAGTCTTCACCCAACTGCTGAGACGTTCCGGTCACGTCAAAGGGATACGTGCCTATCGTCAGACAATCCGCGGGCACATTAACCGTCATAGTGGATTGACCCGTTTCTCCGGCGTTTAATACGAGAGGATCGGGAGATATCAGATACCAGGATGAAGACAGCGATCCCGTCACTTCAAAATCAAACGAATCCGCTCCAAGATTCCCGTTTTTCACCTCTATGACGTATTCAGCGACGCCGCCTACGTCCGTTTCCCCATACTCAGGACTAACGGTCAACTCCACTTCATAAGGACAATAGATTATCGGAACGCTCCTCGTTCCCGTGTTATTGGATTCATCCGTCTCCTCCACCTGATCGAATACGTCCGCTTCAGCGGAAAAGATCATATCGCATGCTGCTGTCCATTGTTCGCTTACGGTTTCCGATTCGCCCGCATCAAGACCGAATATGTGCTTGTCCGTTCCTATCTGCATCGGACCGAATCCATAATCGCCGTAGAACCTGACGTAAAAATCTCCGGTCGGCGTGAACCCGAAATTGTGCACCGTTACCTCAATCGTTATATCCTCCCCTTCCTCAGGATATTCCGGCATGAAACCGATATCCTGACTCCTGACAACCAGGTCGCAGGAAGGTATCGGCGTCAGGGTAGCGGTAGGCGTCGGAGTATTCGTTCCTATCGAAGTCGGCGTCGGGGTGCTCGTGGATACAGGCGTCGGCGTCCTCGTCGGACTCATTGTCGGCGAGATTGTCGCTGTAGGCGTTAATGTAGGCGAGGGCGTCAATGTAGGAGTCATCGTCGGCGTCAACGTCGGGGTCATCGTCGGCGTCGGTGTGGGAACCGCAGCGCATGGATTGCCAAGCTCTCCCTCATAATTTACGCCCATTACATAAGAAGCTCCCGAACCTTCTCTGGTGTCCAGCCAATTCGCCAAAACGCCGCCCTGTTCATCCTCGCATGCGGCTCCACGCACGCACCATCCGCGATGATTGCTTAAAACCACGCCGTTCATACCCCAGGGAATTTCACCGTCAAAAGTGACTCTCTGTGCGCCGACATCATAATTATTCTCCGCCTGCACATAATAGGTAAACATGACGATGGCGCCGCCGGCTCCATCAGTAACCGTACTGTAAGGCGAACAGGAGAGGTCCCAAACTGCGCCGAAATCCGTTAATTGTACAGAACCGCCCCATACATCCTGGCCGCTCATGTTTATATGCCGCGCGTAAATGTTGTCGTCGCTCTGATAGAGCCAGGTTACAATTGCACCGCCTAAACCGTCGGATACAAGGCCATGGGCATGATCGTCCGTCATATCATAGAATATGCAAATGCCATCATCGCTCCACGCGGTTGTACCATCTGACAACACTCGCTGCATGTACAACTTGCTTTGTATGCCTTCCCGATCGTCCATCCAGAGGAAGTATCCGCCGCCCTGTCCGTCTTTAACAAGACGCGGACAACGCTGGTTGCCTTCCGCTGCGCAGATGCAGATGCCTGCAGGACCCCAGAGCTTATTGCCGTCAGCATCGAGTTTTTGAGCAAAGACATCCTGGTCGTTCGTACCTACTTCTTCAACCCAGGTCGTAAGAATACAGCCTTCGCCGTCCAGACACATCTTGGGCGAAGCCCAATCATCATAACCGAGCAAAACTCCGTTGCCCCATAACAGTTCACCGTCTGCGCTTATTCTCTGGCCATATGGTCCTAAATCCTCCGCTTGGAAAACGAAAAATGCGCCGCCTTCACCGTCGGGAAACGGCCACGGGCATGAAGCTTTCATCCAGAACGGCGATATCGCAACGCCTTTGCCCGGCCACACCGGATCGCCATTCGCATCAAGTCTCTGAGACCACAGGCGCATGTATTGTTCCTGCCAACTGTATTCAGTCCAGAAGAAAATCGCCCCTCCGGCGCCGTCCGGAATCATCCTGTAACTCCAATCCGCGTCGTCTCTTAAGCAAACGGGGGTTCCGTTCGGTCCCCACATACGATTGCCCAGTTCGTTGAATTTCTGTGCGTAGACTCCCCTGGGCCAATTTGTCCCTTCATAGAAGAACGCGGTTATGAATCCTCCGAAACCGTCGGATATGACTCTTTGTCCGTAGGTCTGCATATTCAACATATTTTTGCAAACGCTTAAATTTTCTTCAGTGTCTGTGCTCCAGACTGATGGAATAGTAGCTGTAGGAGTCGGCGAGGGGGTGACCGGCGTCGGAGTGCCCAGAGCAGAACAAGGATCGCCGACATTTCCGTCCAGATCGATTCCCATCAGGTAGAGTTCATAGTAGCCGTCGCGATCATCAGGCCAGCATGCCAGGGCGCCGCCTCCGCCCGTGGAACAGGATACGCCCCGGACGCATTCCGGACCGGCCAGGTCGTTATCGCCCAGGACAACGCCGTTGATGCCCCACGGCAATGTTCCGTCGACCGTTACGCGCTGAGCCGTCACCTCATGGATCAAGTTAACGTCGTCGTACACCGTAAAGAAGGCTACAGCGCCGTTCATGCCGTCTGAAACCGTCTGGTGCGGCGACCAGGCAACATTCGAAACGTTACCGTGATCAGTCAATTGCACGGCGGAAGTCCAGGCTGCTGCGCCGGACACGTCTATTCGATTCGCATACATGTTATCGTCTGTGTTGGAGAACCAGGTAACCAGGGCGCCCCCCGAACCGTCGGAGACTAGAGCATGACCGTTATTAAAGCTTCCGTCCAGCACGCAAACGCCGTCTTCTGTCCAGGCAATGCTGCCGTCAGCCAACACTTTCTGCATGAACAACTTATGGGTTAAACCGTCTCGAGGATCGATCCACAGAAACAGCGCTCCGCCCGAACCGTCTGATATCAGCCTGGGACAACTCTGGTTGTTGTCTTCATCACAGATGACCAGATCGTTTTCGCCCCAAAGTTTGGTTCCGTCCGGAGCCAGTCTTTGAGCATAGATATCCGCGTAAGTCGTTCCTCTTGTTTCATACCAGGTTATTATCGCTCCGCCGGCGCCGTCAGCGACGATTTTGGCGGATTCACCGGACTCGTTGAGTTGAACAGGTTCAGCCCACACAGATTCTCCAGCGCCGTTAATTCTCAGACAATGTGTGCCGGAACCGTCCAGTTGCCAGATGACGTACGCTCCGTCCACTCCGTCGTAATCCATAAACTGACAATATGCTGCTGTTCCCTCCTGGGAAACTCGAATTCCGTTTTCCATCCAGAGCTGAGTTCCGTCCGGCCCGATTCTTTGAGCCCAGATTTCTGTGTTAGAATAATTCCTGTAGTCCTGCCAGGTTATGACAGCGCCGCCTCCTCCGTCAGGACTCACTCTCGGATAATTCTGAGTATTGTTGGCTGAACAGACGGCAATTCCTTCGCTTCCCCACAAACGATTCCCATATTGATTGAATCTCTGTGCGTATATATCATAACCCGTATCATTTCGCTCTTCATACCAGACTACGAAATACCCGCCGTATCCGTCTTTGACGAACCTGTGACACCATTGCGGCATCTCTGAGTCGGTGACCTGCAGGTTTTCCGTCGTATCGACGCTCCATACCGTAGTCGTTTCGACGGTCGGAGTAGGCGTAGGAGTCGGTATATCCGGCGTCGGCGAACCGATCTCACCACACGGATTACCCAGATTACCGTTTATGTCCACACCCATCAGGAATAACGCCAGGTCGCCCTCCCGGTTGTCTCTCCATAACGCCAATACTCCGCCAGTTCCCGGCAGACAGCCGACGCCGCGCACGCAGGAACGGTACTGGTCATTGTGCGTACTGATAGTAAGACCGTTGGGCCCCCACGGCAAACCTCCGCCCGCCGCAACCCTTTGAGCCGCAATTTCATTCCTGTCTTCCGTTACGTTATAGTAATCAAATACGGCGATGACGCCGCCCGCATTATCGGATACGGCCTGGTAGGGCGAATAAGTAATTCGCGTGCATTGACCGTGATCCGTCATGGCGACAGGTTCTTCCCAGACGCCCCAACCGTCTTCGTCGATGCGCCTGGCGTACATGTTGTCGTCATCCAGCGACTTCCACGTGACTATTACGCCTCCGTCTGCATCCGGAACCAACATGTAACCCCAGTCGACTGTAATCATAGGAGTCACTCTTATTCCGTCTAAAGCCCAGGCGAAACTACCGTCGCTCAATAACTTCTGTATATACAGAACGCTGTAATCAGTGTGCCTTTCATCTTCCCACAGTATAGTCGCTCCGCCCTGTCCGTCGCTGATTATTCTCGGACACCACTGATGCTCAGCCGCTCCGCATACTTCAACGCCGTCAGCGCCCCACAGCTTGTTTCCATTGGGATCAAGTCTTTGTGCGTAAATATTGCTGTAATTCGTTTCATCATCGCAATACCAGGTCAGAATCACGCCTCCAAAACCGTCGCCGACAAGTTTCGTTCCGCTCCAATCGTCAGCGCCCAATTCCACAGGATAAGGCCATACCGTTTCTCCCTCCGAATTCACTCTCTGGCAGAAATTCTGTCCGTCATCTTCATTCATGACGACATAAGCGCCGCCCTCTTCATCAGGGACGCACCAGGGGCAATAAACATCCATCCAGGTTGGAGAAATCTGCACTCCGCTTTCAGCCCACTGAATTTCACCGTCGACTGATATGCGCTGGCCCCAGATTTGATAGGTATTGAGATCGTCGTAATTCCGATAATCAGACCAGAAGAAGATCGCTCCGCCTGCTCCGTCCGAACACAACCTGTAACTCCAACTGTCAGGATGCACCAGACAAACGGGCATTCCGTTAGGCCCCCACATCCTGGCGCCTGAGTCATTGAACCGCTGTGCGTATAAACCTTTGCTTCCCGTTTCTCCATCATAATACCAGAATACTATATACCCTCCGATTCCGTCAGAAATAATTCTATGAGCATAATCCTGTTCAACCTGGGTCTTGCATAACCGCAAATTGACTTCGGGGTCTGTGCTCCATTCCGATGGAACCGTAACGGTTGGAGTAGGAGTCGGAACAGGCGGCGTAGGGGTGCCCAATACTGAACAGGGGTCACCCAGAACGCCGTTGTGGTTGATTCCCATAAGATAGACGGCATCGTACCCGTCCCTGTCGTCCGACCAGCAACCGAGAGCGCCGCCGCCCCCAGTCGAACAGGAGACTCCGCGAGCGCACTGCCTGTATCCCGCCGTTTGGTCGCACAGCTTGATGCCGTTAATTCCCCACGGCAGAGTCCCGTCAGGCGTAATTCTCTGTGCGGTTATCTCATACGAAGTTTCCGTTTCATTGTATACATTAAAGAAGGCTATGGCGCCGTCTAACCCGTCGGATACCGTTTGATCGGGGGAATAAGACAAACTGTCCACACTGCCGTGGTCCGTCAAAAGCAGATCGCTCGTCCAAACCGCGGCGCCCGTTGAATCGAAACGTTGCGCATACATATCGCCTTGATCTTCGGCGAACCACGTGATGATGAAACCGCCGGCGCCGTCTGAAACAAAATCGTGTCCTTGATAAGCATTCCCGTTGAAGACGCACAGGCCGTCTGCAGCCCAGGAGATCGTTCCATCGCTTAAAACTTTCTGCATATAAATCATATGCGTCAATGTATCTCTTCGGTCAACCCAGTGGAAGAAAGCTCCACCGGAGCCGTCCGTCAGGATGCGAGTGCAATACTGCGAATTTTCCGCCTGGCAGATGCAAAGATCGTTTTCTCCCCAGAGTTTACTTCCGTCGGGAGCCAGTCGCTGGACGTAAACGTCGTCTCCTGTTTCTCCTCTGGCTTCAGTCCAGGTGATTATTGCTCCGCCTGCGCCGTCGGGTTGAATCTTGATGCTTCCATTATAACTGCCGAGGTGAACGGGTTCAGTCCAAAGGCTTTCACCGGCTCCATTAATTCGCAAACAATGGCAGCCCTCCGCGTTGTCGCCCCAGATGACATAAGCGCCGCCCTGTGTATCAGTTACGGCATAAGGACAATAGCATCTGTCGGCGGTAGTCGATATTATTATTCCGTTTTCTCTCCACAATGCTGTACCGTCGGGGGCGATATGTTGTCCCCAAATTTCCCAGAAACTCCCACCGCTGGTTCGATCATCCTGCCAGAAGCAGAATGCTCCGCCGGCGCCGTCAGAACAGATTTTCGCATACTGCTGATTG
Organism: uncultured bacterium; assembly: GCA_964619725.1. GTDB lineage: Bacteria > CSSED10-310 > CAZUFC01 > CAZUFC01 > CAZUFC01 > CAZUFC01. The sequence goes on from CAZUFC010000002.1 coordinate 133,065, forward strand.
TTATGCGCCGCACATGCGGTTATTCCTTCAGGTCCCCACAAACGGTTCCCGTCAGCGTTGAATCTTTGGACCATAATATCATATGAAGTTCCGGAACGTTGTTCGGACCAGGCCGCAATATATCCGCCGTAACCGTCGGAAATGATACGGTGACTTTCCTGATGATTCAGCGATTCGGTGACCTTTAAATTGACGGAAGGATCAGTCTCCCACACCGTCGTCGGAACAGCAGTGGGCGTAGGCGTGAACGGAACAGGCGTTTGTGTTCCTATGTCGGAACAGGGCGCGCCTAAAATGCCGTTTATATCTATTCCCATGACGTACAAAGCATCGGGGCCGTTCCGCCAGTCTTTGAAAAGGCTTAACACGCCGCCGCTGTCGTCAGCGCATGCCGCTCCTCTTATGCATGAATCTGCAGAACCGGTCGTGCATAAAGCTACTCCATTATCGCCCCAGGGAAGCGCGCCGCCGTTGGTTATTCTTTGAGCGATTACTTCATCTCTGCCTTCGGAATTATTGAAGGCCGTGAATAAGGCGATAGCGCCGCCGGCGTTGTCGCTCAAAGTGTGATAAGGAGAATAAGCCATATACTGGACATGACTGAGATTCGTCATGGAAACCCGGCCGCCCCAAGGATCATTGCCGGAGCCGTCTATGCGACGGGCATTCATATTATTGTCGGTCCTTCCTTTCCAGGTTACTATGGCTCCTCCGGTCCCGTCGGGTACCAGTGAATGCTTGTAACCGTCAAAAGTCATAAAAGTCATTCTCACGCCGTCGGTTTTCCAAAGAGGAACACCGTCGCTTGAGACCTTCTGCATGTACAATTCGTAATAGCTGTTGTTTCTGAAGTCGCTCCACAGGAATACTCCGCCGCCCTGCCCGTCGGATATAAGCCGGGGGCATCGCTGTCTGTTGGAAGCCTGACAGATGCATACTCCATCCTGTCCCCAGAGTCCTGTGCCTTCGGGCGTTATCTTTTGAGCATAGATATCGCGATCAGTAGTTTCATTGTAATCCATCCATACGACTAAAGCGCCGCCCTCGCCGTCGCTGACTATTTTGGCGCTTCCATAATCATAATTTTTTGTGAATTGTATGGGCTGCGACCATAATGTTTGTCCGTCCGCATTGATCCTTTGGCCGAATGAACCGTCGCCCTGCCATACCACATAAGCGCCTCCGACGCCGTCCGAAGCGCACCAGGGGCACCAGGCTTCTTCAAACCAGTAGGGCGAAATACGTTTTCCGTTAGTCGTCCAGGCCGGCGTCCCGTCGCTTTCAACGTGCTGTCCCCATATCTGGTCGTCTCCGCCGTTTCTGTAGTCTGTCCAGAAGAAGAATGCGCCGCCGGAACCGTCCGTGCACATCCTGTAACCCCAGTCATCTGAAGATTCCAGGCAAACAGGGAGTCCGTCGGGGCCCCACATCCTGTTACCCAGTTCATTGAACTTCTGAGCGTACATTCCTACGGGCTGGGTATCGCCGTCATAATACCAGGCGATGATGTAACCGCCCTCTCCGTCCGAAATGATGCGGTGTCCGTAATCATGTTCGAGTTGAGTCTTGCATACGCTCAGATTCTCCGCAGGGTCGGAGCTCCATACTGAAGGAACCGTTGCCGTAGGCGTGGGAGACGGCGGCATCGGCGTAGGCGTTCCTGTTCCGATCTGAGTGCACGGATCACCAGGGATTCCGGCAGGACTTATCCCCATGAGGTACAAGGCGCTGGTGCCGTTTCTGGAATCCTGCCAGCACGCCAGCGCACCGCCGGCCCCCGTCGAACAGGTAACTGCCCGGGGGCAATCTTTATCGCTGCTGTGAGAACTCATAACTATCCCGTTTATGCCCCAGGGCAGAGTTCCATCCGGCGAGATACGCTGCGCCGTCATTTCATATACGCCTTCAATGCTGTCATATACGGTGAAGAAGACTATTCCTCCGTCCAAACCGTCCGGTACGGTCTGATAAGGCGAAAAGGACATATCGTGAACCAATCCGTGATCGGTCAACTGTGCCGCAGAAGTCCATATTTCCGTTCCAGTAGAATCGAAACGCTTCGCATACAGGTTGTTCTCCGTTTCATTCAACCAGGTGACGATGACGCCCGCGCTTCCGTCGGAAACAAATGCATGTCCCAAATAAGCATCATCAGTCGTTATGCACACGCCGTCCGTAGTCCATTCAACTGTTCCGTCCGAAGCGACTTTCTGAATGTAAAGATTATAAGTCTGTAATCCGGTACGATTATCCACCCAATGGAAAAACGCTCCGCCTGAACCGTCCGGTAGTATTCTCGTGCAGGTCTGATGATAAGGCTGCTGACATAAGCAAAGATGGTTTTCGCCCCATAATTTCGTTCCGTCGGCAGTCAGCCTCTGAACATAAATATCGCAATTGTCTGTAGGTCCTTCATTCCAAGCCAGGATGACGCCGCCCTGACCGTCCAGTTCAATTTTATTGCCCCATCCGTTGGCTGCCAATGAAACAGGATCATCCCACAACCAGTCGCCTTCGTTGTTTATCCTCATGCAGTAAGAACCTGCCGTCTCATCTTGCCATATCAGGAATGCTCCGCTATGTCCGTCAGCAACACAGAAGGGACATTCAGCGACTACACCGGATTGAGAAATCCTGATGCCGTTTTCCATCCATAGCCTTGTTCCGTCCGAGGCGATGTGTTGACCCCATATTTCCCAGTTCGAGGTACCGGCCGTTCTGGCATCCCTCCAGAAACAGAATGCGCCGCCCGTTCCGTCGCTGCAGACTCTCGGCAATTCCTGGCGGTTTGAATCGGCTGTAACGCATATTCCTTCGGGCCCCCATAGCCTGGCGCCGCCGGCATCGAATTTCTGGGCATATATGTCATACTGCGTTCCCGTTCCCGGATCAACGTTCCACACGACAATATAACCGCCGTACCCGTCCGATATGATCCTGTGCGACCACTGATTCGATTGTGTTTCCGAAACCCTCAGGTTTTCAGCGATATCCGTGCTCCATACCGTCGAAACCGAAGGGGTCGCCGTAGGGGGCGGCATGGGTGTGCCGACAGCAGAACAGGGTGCGCCCAGGTTTCCTTCAAAATCGATTCCCTGAACCATAAAATAACTTTCATTCTGAGTTCCAGATCGCAGAATCCAGCATGCCAGAGCTCCGCCCTCGCCGTCAGTATTGCATGATGTACCTCGAACACAGAAACTGCCGTTGTTGTCCAGATAGCTTAGAACCACTCCATTCATACCCCAGGGCAAATATCCTTCGGATGATATCCTCTGTGCATAAACATCCTCGGTTCCCTTGACGGGAGAATTCATGGCGTAAAAAGCCACCGCGCCTCCGGCATTATCGCTCACCGTCTGGAAAGGAGAATAAGACACGTTAACGACCATGCCGGTATTCGTCAGCGCCTTGGCGTTTCCCCAGACATCGTTCCCGTACTCATCCACCTTTCGGGCATACATGTTGTTTTCAGTATCAGACTTCCAGGTCATGACGGCTCCGCCTTCTCCGTCCGCAACGATGGCATGTTGACTTAAATTGTCTGAACCGACAGAAACCTTAAAACCATTATTGAACCAGGCCGTAGTTCCGTCATGAAGAACCCTTTGCGCGTAAAGCGCATAATATGAATTACTGCGATAATCCTGCCAGCAGACGTAACAGCCGCCGGCCCCGTCCGATACTATACGCGGACAATACTGAGCATAGTCAGCGTCGCATATGCAAACGCCGTCGGGTCCCCACAGCGGAACGCCCGATGCGGTGAATCGCTGAACATAAACGTCATAACTCGTTACGCTGTCTTCAACAACCCAGCTCACGATAATGCCGCCCAGCTCGTCGCTAATAACTTTATGGCAATTCCAGCTCGCTATGCCGGGCAGACTGTAAGGCGCCGGCCATACCGGTTCGCCGTCTGAATCGATGCGCTGGACATGGACTCCTTCGCCCTGCCAGGCTAGAAATGCTCCCCCTTCGCCGTCGGGAACAGGCCACGGACACTCGGCATCGAAATATGGAGGCGAAATGCGCTTGCCTTCCGGCGCCCATTGGGCTTCTCCCCATACGTCGATATGCTGGGCCCATAACTCGCCGTTTGATCCGGGATACTTCAAGAAGAAGAAAAACGCTCCGCCCGATCCGTCGGAACACATTCTGTATGCCCAGCTTTCCGGATCGTCGGTACAGACGGCGACGCCCGGTTCTCCCCATACCCGCTCTCCGAAAGCATTCAGGCGTTGAGCATACAATCCCTGTGGATAATAATTCCCGCCATAAAACCATACAACGATATAACCGCCCAGATCATCGGAAATAATTCGATGAGGACGATACATGAATTGTTGCGATCCGCTGACTTTCAAATTGATGTAGGGATCGTCGCTCCAGCCTCCGCCGGGGGTCGGGGTGAAAGTAGGCGCAGGAGTCCCCGGGGTCGGCGTGCCCACATAGCCGCAAGGATCGCCCAGGTTGCCGTTCAGGTCAATCCCCATTACCGTCAGATAACTGCCGACTCCGTAATCAAGCCAGCAGGCCACGCAACCGCCGCCCCCGAAAGAACAGGGAACAGCCCTGGCACACTCGCCCCAGCTCATCGCATTCGTGTTCAACGCTATGCCGTTGATCCCCCACGGCAATACTCCGTCGTTCGTTATTCGCTGAGCCGTTACTTCATCTATTCCTGTTACGGTATTATACGCTGAAAATACTGCTATAGCCCCGTTTAATCCATCTTCAACCGTCTGGTGAGGCGGACGGGAAATATTGTCGACTTCACCGTGATCGGTTAACGGAACGGGTGTCGTCCAGGCCAAAGTCCCGGATGAGTCGATCCTGGCTGCATACATATTGTTGTCGTTGTCATTCCACCAGGTGATTATGGCGCCTCCGGAACCGTCATGCACTACGGCATGACCTTCGCCCGCATTATCGCTTGCCGCCTGAACGCCTTCCGCAGCCCAAACGAAAGTTCCGTCGCTTAAAACCTTCTGTGCATAAAGCGCGGTATATCCGGAATTTCTCGAATCCTGCCACATAAATATCGCCGATGTTCCGTCCATCGCTATCCTGGGACAATTCTGGTAAAAATCCGTCGGTGAAACGCGCAGGTCTTCCGCTCCCCAGGTTTTCGTTCCGTCGGGAGCTAATCGTTGAGCATATACATTATAATTCGGGGTCTCTCTCTGATCGCACCACGTTATTATGGCATTGCCCTGACCGTCTGGTTTGATGACGTGAGAACGAGTATATCCTGATGAAAATTCTGCAGGTTCATCCCATAATATCTCACCTGAATTGCTTACACGCTGACAGTAAAGTCCGCTGTAACTGTAATCCAGTATCACATAAGCGCCGCCCTGGCCGTCCGGGGCCGTTATAGAACATTCTGCATTGATGCCCGGTTCGGAAACGCGGATTCCCGTCTCAGCCCATAATATCTCTCCGTCTGAATCAATGTGTTGTCCATAGATTTCATACGTTCCGCTGCGGTTGTCCGACCAGAAAACTATTGCTCCTCCTCTGCCGTCAGAGCATAATTTAGGTATGGCCTGAGAGCCCGAATGATTGCTCACGACTATTCCCTCGTCTCCCCACACCCGGGTGCCGGACTCGTTGAACTTCTGAGCGTATATGTTGTTGTCCGTTCCGTTATCTTCCTGCGTCCATGCGATAATGTATCCGCCCGATTCATCTTCAATGATCCTGTGACTCACCTGATCGAATTCCGAATCAGTCACTCTCATGTTAATTTCAGAATCGGAACTCCACGTCATCACAGGCTCAGGGCTTGCCGTAGGTTCAGGCGTCGTCGTATAAACCGGAGTAGGCGTTCCCGGCTCCGCACAGGGCGCGCCCAGTTCTCCATGGACGTTTATTCCCATTATATAAAGATCGCTGACTCCCGTTCGGCGGTCATTCCATATGGCCAACATGCCGCCTTCGTCCTCTAAACATCCCGCTGCACGCGGGCAGTCCTTGCTTCCCGTCCCGGCATTGCTTAGGACTATCCCGTTCATTCCCCAGAGCAGCGTCCCGGTTCCCGTTATTCTCTGTGCGCAAACTTCATACCTGGTTTCTTCTGAAATGTATAAATTAAATACTGTTATGACGCCTCCGGCGCCGTCCTGAACAGTCTGATACGGAGAGTTTGATACATCGCCCAGAAGTCCGTGATCGGTCAACGCAACCGCTTCTCCCCATACTAACCGGCCCTCAGCATCCAAACGATTCGCATACATATTGTAGTCTTCCCCGGAAAACCAGGTGACGATCGCTCCGCCGGCGCCGTCTGCAGCAAAAGCATGACCGCCGCTTTGAGTATTACCGTAAAATACGCCCACTCCATCGTCTACCCAGTCGATCGTTCCGTCTGCTAGAACTCGCTGAATGTATATCCGCCAATCCGATCCGTTTCTCCGGTCTCTCCATAGAAACAGTCCGCCGCCATTCCCGTCTGAAATGACGCGGGAACAATATTGACTATCCTCTTCATTGCATATGCATATCCCGGACTCTCCCCATAGCTTTACTCCGTTGCTGTTCAGTCTTTGCACATATACATCGTCATTCGTTACGACATCGGAATACGACCAGCTCAGTAAAACTCCGCCGGCGCCGTCCTCGGCCGGCTTTACTCCCCACGCATTCGAATCGCCGTGCACGCAACTGGTCCACAGCACGTTTCCAAGAGAAGATATCCTTTGGCAATAAATGCCGGAATTGCTGTAAAACGTCGTGTAAGCGCCGCCCTGCCCGTCAGATACGATAAAAGGACAATCTGTTCGAATATTGTAGGGACTTACCAGATGCCCGTCTTCTCCCCACAGCAGCGTCCCGGAAGCATCGATTCGTTGTACCCAGTTACGGTCATACGTTCCCTGATTATCCTCCCATACGCATATCGCTCCTCCCGCTCCGTCCGTACAAATCCTGGGTCCCCAAGGATTCACAGCATTGGGACATATCTCGATCCCGTCCGGACCCCACATCCGGGCGCCCGATATATCGAACCGCTGAGCAAATAATCCGTCCTCACCTGAATCATACCAGGCGACAATGTAACCGCCGAAACCGTCCGAAATCATCCGATAACTGTACCGATTGGCTTCGCTCGCCGCTACTTTTAAATTCTCCCCGGGATCAGCGCTCCACGTCGTCGGTAACGTCGCAGTATATGTCGGCGTCACCGTAGGCATTACCGTCGGTATCTCCGTATATCCCGGCGTCGGTGAAGCGGACGCAAAATCAGTATATCCCTCCGCCATTAATAATACAACCACTAATGCAAATAATTTCAATAATCCGTGACGATTTCTACTCATCTTCTCCCCCTGAATTTGAAAGGAATTGTAAAATTATTATATAAGTTTCAAAAATTTTCGTTATGGGATTTTTTAAAGCAGGATCGTTACATGATCAATGATGCCTGTTTTTGTTTATAACGTTTTTATTCTGATATTGCAAGAGACGAAATAAAAATATTTCAGCATTTCACATTTTTCTGAGCGCTGCTTCTGATTTTGATGGAGTTCTTTTGACTCGGCCCAAAGCCTTCATCATTATTCAAGCCTGCTGCGGCTCACGATTACTATCCGGTGACTGTCCATAAACTCGAATCTCAATCCATAATTTACTGCCGGCAAGTCACTGTAAAATGAGGCATGGATCAAAAATGCGTCTATTGAGGTTACAATTTTTCCGAATATCCCATCATTTTGTTTCGATTTGGATTGCGATCCCGATACCGACCCCGATTACTGAAACAACCTGTCGAAAGTCTTGAAAGAAGCATAAACCCCCATTTGATCACTCCCTTAAATGAGAAGGAGAATGCGCCGAATCCCTCTTTATGGAATATCGGATCACAACATCCGTGATGTTTGAATTTTGAACGTAACGTGTTCAAAATTCAGACGCCTTCATTGAACAGGATTGACCAGAAAATTGTTAAGTTATTGATTTTAAATAAATTTTTATTCATGGCTCGAAAATTGCTCCTTGTAAAATCGGATTAATCCCTAATTAACCGGGAGGAAACAAAATGGGACGAATGATATTAATTGTTGTGATGGGCTTATTCACTATCTCCAGCGGCGTTCGCTGGCATATTCAGACGCGATTGAACGATTCGTTGCAGGGCAATGTGTCGCTATTCGAAGAGATGCAGGCGAGGAACATCGCCAACAGCGGTGCGGAGTGGGCAATAACGAATCTACGTGACGACGTGGACTGGCGGACCGGCGCCCAGGGTAAAAGCATGGGCGGAGGAACGTTTGACGTAACGGTGGTTGAAACTCAGATGGACCTTTTTCGGGGAATTCACGAGGTTGTGGTCACGTCAACGGGTTATTTCGGAGCCGCCAGTTACACGAGCGAGGTAACGTTAAGGCGAACGCCCTATTCTTATTACGCGTATTTTACGGATGATGAGCCGGAGATTTATTTCATCACGGGAGATCAACTTTTCGGCCCGGTGCATACGAATGATGCTTTTCACGTCAGCGGCAGCCCTCAATTTTTCGGTTCAGTGACGAGTTGCCATCAGTTAATCGGAAATGGATCGCCTATTTTCCATTCCAGCGCTGATTTTCTGCATCCGGAAGTGGAGTTGCCTTTGAATGTTCAGAATCTGGTCGACATGGCTCAGAATGGAGGAATCATTTTAAACAGCAACGTCTGGTTGCGGTTCAACGCTGACGGGACGGTGAGCGGCGCATTGGACCCCGGGGGACCCTGGCTGACCCGGAGTCTCTCTTCGTTCAACGGCGTCATCGGGACGACGAAAAATGCAATTGTGTGGGGCGTAGTCAACGGACAGGCGACCGTCGGGGCGCGCAAGAGCATCTATATTGCAGACGACATCACATACGCTTCTGACCCGCGCACGAACCCCGACTCGGACGATTTCCTGGGTCTCGTAGCCAAAGACAACATTATCGTCGCTGAAACGGCCGCCAATGCCAATGACTGCGTTATTCACGCCACTCTGCTTGCCCTGCAGGGTTCGTTCACGGTCCAGAATTTCGACGATCCGCCGGCCAGAGGAACCTTAACTGTTCTCGGGGGCATCGTTCAGAACACCAGAGGTCCGGTGGGGACATTTTCCGGTTCTCAGATAGTCAGCGGCTATACGAAATTCTACGTTTATGACGACCGGCTCGTTCATATCAGTCCGCCGTATTATCCCATGGCATCACAGTTCAGCGTCGCCGCCTGGAAAGATTGATCATGAACGGAACACGGCGATTATGAAGCATCCGTTTTTGCAACCGTCAAGAATTTCTAAATAAAAGAGGAGGGAATTCAATTGAATACTTTTCAGACATTTTTAGCGCTCGGCAGCATAATTATTCTGTCGATCTATGTGCTGCACACGAATGAATTTATAGTGGAAGCCAATCAGAGTATGGTCGAAACGACGGCCATGGTGCCCGCTGTCGGCGTCGCTCAGGCCATGCTTGAGGAAATCAAATCCAAGGCGTTTGATGAAAAAATTTACAACGGGCCTGCAGACAATCCCAGCGATTTGACCTCGAATCCTTATCTGGGGCCGGATGCGGGCGAATCTGTGGGAAATTACGATGATATAGACGATTATGACGGCTATAATCAGAATATGACTCTCAATGGATTGAACTTCAATGTTCAGGTATCGGTCGGGTACGTCAACAAAAATGATCTCGATCATTTCACCGGCAGTCAGCCTTTTTTCCTGAAACGAACCGTGGTTCAAGTCGATAACGCTTACCTGTCCTCCCCTGTCACGATGCATTACATCTTCACTTATCATTGAAAGGAGAACTGATTATGTCCAGTTTAATGCTCGATTATATCGCCAGCGCCATTGTCGCCGGCCTGGTTATCCTTTCCATATTCGCGGTTCAAGGAAGTTTGCTGGGTTTTCAGAGAGAAAATAATCTGTCATTGACCATGAACGACGTTTCAGCAGAATTTTTTCGCTTGCTTCAGGAAGATATGAGGGCTATCGGACTTAATCGCCAGGCGCAAGGCTCTCCGCTTGTCACAATCAACAGCGATGAAATTGAATTCTGGGCCGACCCGGAAGACGACGGTAATGAACAGCGAATAAGATACAGACTCGGCGGCACCGTTTCAGCCTCCAATACGAATAATCCCTCAGACCGAATTCTATACCGCTCCGTCAACGGCGATGCCGAAGGCGGCGCATCCCTCGGCGTCACTGACTTCCAGTTGACTTATTACGATGAATCCGGTCAACAGACTGCAACTATCGCCGATGTGGCTATGATAGAGGTCCAAATGAGCGTCGGGACCACTGTCGATCTCACTACAAAATTGAGCGCCCAGCAACAGTTCAATGAAATGACCTGGAGGACCGCCGTAGCTCCGAAAAACCTTAATCTTCCGCCGCTGTAAATAATCCCTCTCCATCAGGCCTGAAACCGGTTACCCAGCAGTTCCGCGCAACATTACTTTCCTGAAGTAAACAACGCTTCCCGGCGACTGACGGCAGCTAAAAAAATCAGCCTGCGCATCAATCGTCGTACCAGCCGGGTTTCCATAAACGACTTACGGCCGCAAATCCTTCAAATTTCTTACCGGAAAAAACGGCCAGTAACATATCCCTGATCAAGACCCTGGCTATGGAAAACAGGAACCACCAATGAAGCTTCCTCCTGATGGAATAAGGCGACATGAGTCCTTTCAAATACCGAAAAGGCTGCCGGCGGACGAAATCCTTGTATAATGCCTGCGTCCCCTCAGATATTTCGCTCCTTGATAAATGCTCCGAACTCATGATGGGAAAAAACATGTCGTACTTGGAGAAGTCTTCCTCCTCGATCCAGTCGTTTTCCCGGGCCTGTTCCCATAATTTTGTTCCCGGATAAGGCATAAGCGGATGAAAAGCGGCAAAATCCAGAGCGCAATCGCGACTGTACCGGCCCAATTGTTTTAAAGTTTCCCTGCTTTCCGATCTAATTCCAGTCAGAAAAGTAGCCTGCCGGAACACTTCAGGATATTTTTTCTTTAAAAGACGTGAGACGCGATAAAGCGATCCTGCTTCACCGGAATCTTTTCCCACGGCTTCCAATTCAGGATTAACCGGCCGCTCGCCGCCGACAAGAATATGGCGAAGCCCCGCCCGGACCATTTTTTCAAGTATGCCCAGTTTTTCCTGTTCGAGCATGAGGTCGGCGCGAACGAAAGCCCACCATCCCAGTTTGTAATTCTTTTTGATTATCCTCCCGCACAGTTCGTCGAGCCATGCGTTGTCCGCGTTCCAGGTTCCATCCACCCAGAACAGATATCGAATGTCATAATGCTCATACAGCAGGTCTATTTCAGCCATAGTCCTTTCAGGCGATTTCAACCGGTGACGTGGGGATACGACAATATGTCCATCCTGTTCAAAATGTTCATTCTCCATGGCATGCCAGGAACAGAAATCGCACTGGTATGGACAACCTCTCCCGCCCTGAATCGTAATGGCCCTCGGCCAGAGTATTCCGAAAGGAGAATATCGTTCAACCGGCATCAAATCGTAGGCGGGTATCGGCAGATCGTCCAGGTTGTGAATCAAAGGTCGAACCGGCGTTGATTTTATCGAACCCTCCTGCCGGAAAGAGAGCGACTTTACATTATTCAGATCACTGCCGTCCCTCAACGCTTCAATCAACTCCGCCAGGGTCTCCTCGCCTTCGTACCGCACTATGAAATCTATCTGCGGATAGTTCTTAAGAGAATATTCCGGCAGATGAGAATGAAAATGAGCCCCGGCTACAGTTACAGCATCAGGAAAAAGTTCTTTCGCCAGCTTTAATGCCCGGACGCCTTCATGCATATAAATTATTTGATCGCCTACTCCCACAACGTCAGGTTTCTCTTCAGCCAGCCGCTGTTTAAGACTTTTCCAGCCGATCTTCAAGGGTAATGCATCGATCACTTTTACTTCCACACCCTGACAGCGCTCAAGCAAATAAGCCCCCAGGCACGGAAAGGACAACGGCAGCAGAAAATTGTCCGATTCGTTTACTATCGGCCATAAGTGACAGGGAGGCCGAACGAATAATACCTTGATGTTTTCCTTACCGAATAAACGAGTTCGCATCGCATCTCCCATGAAAAGATTTTGCGCTCCTGTCGTAAAAATAAAATTAGTTGAGCATATAGTCAAGAGCCTGTCCATAACCGGCGAATTTTTCTTTATCCAGCGTGATCCTACCGATTTGCTTTTCAAGTTATAAGCAGCAATAAGCCTCCTCCTGAAAATGACGAAGCCTGTTCATGAGGTTAGAGAAAAATCATCGGAATACCCACCTGTCGCTGAAATGAAGCGGACGAAGGAAATCGCTTACGATAATGCGCACGAGCACGAATTGCCGGCCATAACAAACGGATGCACCGAACGCTCGAAGACTAGCGCCGGTGATCCGTAACGATATAGCGCTTTCAGACTTTCGCTCCCATCGCCGATTGCCGATCCTGTTTGCAGGCGCTATAATGCTTTTGTTTATGACTCTTTTGGAGTCCCGATTCTATTTTTATCACGTTTGCTTTTTCAGGAGCGTCAGCTATGAAAGTTTTTTCTGTTATCGGGTTAATTGTTGCGTTTGTTTTTTTGCTGCCCCGTTTTTCTGTTTGCCGGGGTATGCCGCTTTCGGAAAAGGTTATTTCTGAGATTAAAGGTCTTTCCGATGAACGGGCGGCGGAGCTGTTATATGTGCCTGAGTGGGCGCGTCATGAGACTATGCAAAGCCGGACAATGCCGGTTACGGAGAGGAGCAGCGTTTTTTTGCTGGTGGATTTTGACGATAATGAGCATGATCCCTTGCATGACTGGGGCAGTTATGATGAGATGATTTTCAGCGAGGATACTTTTCCTACGGGATCAATGAAAGACTATTATGATGAAATTTCCTACGAACAGTTTACATTGAGCGGGGAGATAGCGCCTGAATGGTTTCGGGTGCCTCAGACTTATGCTTATTATGTCGACGGGCAGAGGGGATTCGGTTCCTATCCCCGGAACGCGCAGAAGATGGTGGAGGATGCGATTGCAGCGGCTGATCCTTCGGTTGATTTTTCCGAATACGACTGCGATTCTGACGGTTATGTTGATGCTTTATTTGTCGTGCATGCCGGTCCGGGATACGAAGAGACCGGCAATCAGAACATGATACATTCTCATATGTCGTCGTTGCGCTGGTCGCCCAACGGAGCGTATGAAACGGACGACGGCGTATCTGTCGATCTTTATTCCGTTGAACCGGAGGAGCATGCCGGCGGCGATATTATTTCCATCGGGGTTTTTTGTCATGAGTTTGGACATGTGCTTGGCCTGCCGGATTTTTATGATTATGGTTACGATTCTGAAGGCGTCGGAAACTGGGCGCTGATGGCCGGCGGCTCCTGGGGCGGCGACGGCTATTCTCCGGAAAAACCGGTCCACATGACGGCATACGGCAAGTATGAGCTGGGATGGCTCGATCCTGTAGTATTATCGCAGGACGCAAGCGGAGTGGAGATACATCAGGTTGAAACCTCTCCTGCAGCATATCGCATCAATATCCATCGTCCTAAAGAATATTTTTTGATAGAAAACAGACAAAAGACCGGATTCGATGAAAATCTTTACTCCGGCGGTCTCCTTATTTACCATGTGGACAAGAATATGCCGAATAATGATACTCAATGCTGCGGATCATGCCCTGAACATTATCTGCTGGCGGTGGAACAGGCCGACGGCGAATGCGATATGGAATACGATCATAACCGGGGCGACGGCGGCGATCCGTTTCCCGGAAATTCGAACAACCGTCTTTTCGATACGGCGTCAAATCCCAATTCCCGGGACTACGCCGGCATACCCACCTGGTTGACTCTGTTTGATATCTCCGATTCTGGTGAAATAATGCAGTTTGACGTCTCGTTTCAAACGACGGGAGCTTTCCTGGTTTATGAAGGCGCCGGCGTGGACGATTCTGACGGCGGAGACGGCGATGGCCGCGCGGATGCAGGCGAAACCGTTGAATTGTCCGTAATTTTGAAAAATTACGGATTGACTGTAGAGAATGTCTGCGGCCAACTTACCACTTCAGACCCTGCAGCCGAAGTGAACGACGGCCTGGGCGAATTCGGGGATTTCGGCGAACAGGCTTCCGGGGATAATTCCGATGATCCTTTTTCGGTAACGATTTCCAGTGAGGCGACTTACGGACAGAAGATAAATTTCATTCTGGAACTGACGGGTTCAGGGGGATACGAACGAACCGTCGATTTTGATCTCATCGTCATGCCTTTACCCATCGATACAGCGGCGGGATGGATGACCGCCAATGCCCCCATAGCCAGTTGCGGCGCTTTGGGGGACGTTGACGGAGACGGCCTGGAAGACCTGGCAATGGGACTCATTATGGGGCAGAACCAGGTTTATCTGAACCAGGGCGGAGAACTGTCGGAAACGGCTGATTGGTCAACTGAAGACGGCGCAGGCGATTATCCCATTCGCGCCGGTTTCGCTGATCTTGAGGATGACGGATATCCCGAGCTGTTTTTCGCCAATATACTGGCCAACATAGATACCTTCGACATATTGCCTTCCGTCAGCGCATATTATGACAATCCCGACGGTACGCTTTCAACGACGGCATCCTGGCAGTCGCCGCTTATGCCGGCAACCGGACTAGGACTGTCGGATGTGGACGGCGACGGCGATATTGACGTGACGTTCGGCTGTTACGGCGTTCCTTCAGTAATGTATGAAAACGCAGGAGGAAATCTGTCGGCGGAACCTGCCTGGACTTCTTCATTTACCTCGCTGGTTCAGAATATCGTCATGGCGGACCTGGGCGGCGACGGCTTTCCGGATATGATTACCGTGGGAGCGGAAGAACCGGTTTACGTGTATGAAAACAGGGACGGAACGCTTCCGGAATCGCCCACCTGGTTTTCCACAGTGGAATTCTACGCCTTTGCCGTCGCTGCGGGCGATTACGATGCCGATGGAGACCCTGATGTGGCGGTCGGAACCTTCGAAGGACAGAACCACCTGCTTGAAAACATTGACGGCGTATTAACCGAAACGCCGGTATGGAGCAGCGAAGACGCGGTGTCGACTTTTTCGCTGAAATGGTCGGACGTTGACCTGGACGGTTATCCGGAGCTGATCTCGGGTAATATGAATATAAGAAATATGATGCCGGAGGGGGCACACAACGGCATTTATTACAATGAATCAGGCTCCCTGACGACCTACAGGGCCTGGGAATCGGAAGAATCGGTAATCAGCGCAGACGCTTTGGCCGGCGATCTCGAACTGGACGGAGACCCTGACCTGATCAGCATCGATGCCATGGCGCCTTCAAAAGCATACGCCAACAGACAGAATGACTTCGCTGTCACGCCGACTCCCACTCCCGCCTGTCCCGAAACAGGCGTTTACCTCAATATGCCCGGTCATTACTTTGCTCCCAATGATCCGTGCTCTCTCGAAGCGAAACTCTGCAACGGAGAACTGAAAAACGACGTCGTCTGTTTCATACTGCTCGACATCTTCGGAGAATACTGGTGTGCGCCTTCCTGGATCAACATCAACGAAGGGATCGATGCCTACTGGTTTGGATCACTGCCGCAGGGACCTTATACCTTCATGGTCATAGAACCCTTCCAATGGCCTGATATCCCGGATGCCTTGGACGGTCTCTGCTTCCGGGGCGCCATGCTGAACGAAAACTATACGGACATCATGGGCAGAATGGACAACTGGGAATTCGGCTTCGGGCCGGAGTAGTCCGCAGAGGGGGCAGAACCCTTACTAAACAAAAGATGTTTGCTGACAAGACGGGAATGAGCGCGCCGTTCATCTCCCCTCCAGCCCCGGACAAAAAAAGTATCGATGATGACTGGGAACGCAGGCTTCCAGCCTGCCTGCGCATCGAAAACCGTCAAGAAACCAAAAACTGAATTTCTAGGCCTGAACTCTAAATCGACCCAAATACATGACTTGAGAACTCCCGGCACGGACATCCTGACATATTGAATTACGGGCATTGATCAAAAATAAGTCCTTTGAGGTTGAAATTCTTCCGAATTCCGGCGCTGATCAGATATCCGAGATTACAATTTTCGCAGCCTGGAATAATCAGAAGCTTTGAAAATATGATCAGGACAACACATAGCTCCTCGTGATTATTTTGTTCGACCCTGATACAGATACCGACCCCGACCCCGAAACAAACGGCCCTCGAAAAAAAACAGGGGATTTCAATCATTCAAGCGTTTTATGAAAAGTGTAACCCCCGGTTGATCAGTCCCCGATTGCGATTTCGATACAAACCCCCGGTTACCGAAATAAACTGTTAAACATTTTGAAAGAAGTGTAATCCTGGTTTGATCAGTCTCCGATTTTCGTTATACATTTCACAATTTGTTATCAGTCAATGTCAGGAGCTGCGGATTTTCTTTTTTTAAAGCACAAATCAGGCCGATCAATCCCTGCGAAACGGCCTCAGAGTTAGTCGGAAACGTCTCGTCATCCGGCATCCCGCATTCGCCTTTTAGCTGAATTAACTGAAAATGAGGCTTGACAAGAGCTTCCGGTTGGAATAAGTAATAATCGTCACGACAAATAAATTTTTTTTCTTTTTCATCGGCTTGGAGTGAGGAGATATTAACCCGAAAACCAAGCGAATACCCTTGCAAAATTAATCTAACTTTTTGAAAT
>CAZUFC010000003.1:0-38308 GCA_964619725.1 uncultured bacterium
CGGGGCTTCCTGTAGGCGTGGCGGTTCCTGTTCCGGGGCTTCCTGTAGGCGTGGCCGTGCCTGTCCCCGGACTTCCAGTGGGTGTGGCGGTTCCTGTTCCGGGACTTCCTGTTGGAGTGGCCGTGCCGGTTGCGGGGGTATTGGTCGGCGTGGCTGCGCCGCTTTCGGTAATGGTTACAAGTTGATTTACCGAAACATTATTTAATGTCGTCGTGCTTTGCGAAGAGTTCGGCCAATGTACCACAATGGAATTTACGATAGTTGCGGAGCCCAATCCGAAAGTCAGGATAAGTGGCCTTTGGGGAGAAAAATGACCGCTGCCTGCTTCTACCGTCTGCTGATATGTGTTTCCTCCCGCCGTTACTTCAACCCGGGCGCCGATGGCGCTTCGGTTGCTGCTTCCGCTTGCGCCTGCGCCGATTAAATTTACAGATATCGAATTATTAAGCGTTCCTACGTTGTTTTCGAAAAGCATAATGCTGTCGTTTGATGCGAAGCCTACGATCATGTCTTCATCCCCGTCCAGGTCATAATCAATCGGTATGCAGGGATGCGGGGGATAACCCGCCGTATTTATCACATTAAGCCCTGATGCCGATGTGCAGGCATTTAAATTATGGCTGGAGTTCTGTTTGAAAAAATAAATGCCGTTGTTGCTGTATCCGCACTCAGTTATCGTAAAATCCGGCAATCCGTCATTGTCTGCATCGATCCAGCATCCGTAATGATCGCCGTTGTGATCATATGAGTCTTCTGCGGGACGTCCGTTGATGCGGCCCTCTATGCGTCCTTCCCATGTGAAAACATTGTTGTTGTTGATCATCAGCCGGGAACTCGTGCTGCTGTTATAACCGTGAACATATACTTCGAATAAGTCCATATCTCCGTCATTGTCGAAATCACGAGGCATGCATCCCCAGGAACATCTTGTGAATGCGCTGTAATTCGATGTCGCACCTATTTCGCTGAATGTCCCGCCGTTATTGCGCCAGTGAAAACCCGGACCGCGGCAATAATTGCCGGCGAACAGATCGGGCCATCCGTCCGTATTCCAATCGCACATCGTTACAGCATAAGATGGTTCCGAAAGGGAACCCATGCCGACTGATGAAGTTACGTCGGTCCAGGTTCCGTCGCCGTCGTTTCGGTATAACTTGTTTTGAGAATAAACGCTCGAAGCATAATCGAGAAACCAATTGCCCACGTAAAGGTCCAACCAGCCGTCCCTGTTGTAATCGATAAAAACCGCAGATGAAGTGTTGAGCAATCCTGCATCAAAGAAAATCGTGTCATTAGTCAACGTGAAATGTCCGGAGCCGTCGTTGATGAATAAATCATTCGTGTCCCCTACATCCGTGTAATTTTCAATCCGATGATAATAAAGTCCGAAAAATAAATCCAAATCTCCGTCGTTATCTACATCACCGAACGTCGCTAATGATGAATGCCTGCCTTCCGGCGTCCCCTGGCGATTCGCTCTTATGCCTGATTCGGCCGTACGATCGACATATACCCGGGAATTGCCGCTTCCAGGCTCATTCATCAATAACAACTGATGATTTAATACGTCCCCGCCCGCTTCGTCCATCGGCTCATGCACCAGAATATCAGGATACATGTCCCCATTTACGTCCGCTACCGATACTCGAAATCCCGCTACTCCCGTTAAACCGACCTGCGATGAAACGTCCGTAAAATAGGGCGTCGGCTGAGTCTCCCCCGGCGCAGTCAAGGCACACGTCAGAATCAAGAAATTCATAAAAATAATTCCCAATTTTCTCTTTTTGAGGTCATTCATGATTGGTTTTTCTCCCTCTTCCTTCAAAAAAAATTATGAAAAATTCAGAAATTCAAAGATAAAAAGACCGCTCCAAGGTTCCTTTTTCGAGCGTCTTGGGGGCAAATTTCCAGTAGAGAAATCTGCTAAGAGTATCCGAAATAATCAAACATTTGAGAAAAATGAGCTTCCTTTTCTTGTTCTTATGAAACTGAAAATTCAGTTTGGACGACTTTTTAATCATTTTTCAATTTAATAAAAACTGCGCGGATTGTCAACTCTTTTTTTGAAATCCGAAGGCGGTTGAATTAATATTTTGATGGGAAAAATTTCAGGAGCGAGGAGATGATGAGGATCGAGATTTTAGAAAGGATAATCGGAGCAGCGGGGATCATATTATTGTTCAATTCGTCGCCTGCGTTGGTTTCGGAGGAACTCGCCGGGAAAGAGTCATTAAAGGCAGGCGATTTGGAGGTATTTTTTGAAGCGCATGAGGAGTGGGAGCATGTAATGATAGAGACGGAGCGGCTGCATCTTGACTGGGGAAGTATGATGGAAGCAGATTCATTAGGAAGGGACTGGAGTGCGGCGATTCGAGAAGGCGAGATAAATTTTCGTTTTATATCCGGGCCTCGCGGCGTGATTCATTTTTATGAGTTAGGTCGAAGCGACAAGATGCTTCTGATGAGGATCAAGCGGCTTCCAGAAGCGCATCCGAGCGCTCAGCTCAAGGGGTATATGAACGGTTGTGAATTCGGGACCTGGGAGACCGGTCTGGAATGGAGGTTAATCAGGGCAGCGATCCCAGCGGAGTTCATCAATGACGAAGAGGACGTGCTATATTTTACAGGATTGGGGATAGCCGTGGATTGGCTGGAGGTATGGGATGCGGCAGTGATTCCGATGGATTACGAACAGGAAAATATCCGTCGACGCGCTGTTTACCAGACGTCGGCCTCGATTTTTTCATTTGATCTAATGCTGCCTGAATCGCCCCGATTGCAGTTTGCCTGTACTGTGGGACCTGATGCATTCAAGTGGGAAGATGCAGGTTTTACGGCGTCGATATCCGTGAGTTCGCAAGAAGAGAAGGAAATTATTTTCAGAAGGCAATTTTCTCCTGCGGAAGACAATTTTATAGGTCCGTTGTTGGATTTATCCGAAAGATGGCATTTTTTTAATTTTCCATTGGAAGGATATGGGAATAAAGAAGTGAGACTAGATTTCAGTGTAGAGCCGGGACCTTCCGGGTGCAACGATTTTGACAGATTTATCTGGGCTGAGGCGAAAGTAATTGGTTTCCCTTCGAAAGAGGGAAGCCGTGATCCGTTTAAAAATGCGATATTAGTAACGGCAGACGTGCGGCCTGCCGGCGGCTCAGGAGTATACGGCGATGCTGAGGCAAGGACCCCGGAATGGGATGCGCTGAGCAAACGTTCGATCGTTTTTACGGAATTTTGGAATGAATCAGAAGGGATAAAAGAATTTTTACACTCAACATTTCATATCGTCGGTCATAACGAAGAGAAGATTTCCGGTGAAAAGGCTGATGGAGCAACGAGGTGGACGGAAAAGTTCCGGAAAAACGGAATACGATCCATAGCGGTAATGCCGAAAACGGAGCGTTCCTATGAAGTGATGAATGTGGCGGAAGGGTTCGATATTCTATGGACGCCGCGAGATTCGAGTCAAGCGCCGGGAACGTTTTTTCATAAGCTGGAGGGACTATTGCAAGAGAATCCCTATCAGCCTTTTTTTCTGTGGTTTCATATCTCCTTTTCTCTTTCGGAAATAGAAGCGATTGAGAGGATAGAAAAAGCGGATGAATTGAGGGGATACTCAGCATATTACAGTTATGACGTTCAGCTTGGAGAGATAATTGATTTTTTTGATCGAAGGGGGTTGCTTTCTGATACAATGGCGGCGGTTGTATTTTGGGATAAAAACGATAAGTCGGCCGGAGAAAACATCCAGGAGACGCAGAGGGATGATGAACCGACGCAGGATGCGGCTATTCCTTTATTGATGACGGGTACCGGCAAAAGGGGGATAATAATCGATGCCCCTCTGCGGGCGAGGGATTTGATGCCGATTATAGGCGAATGGTTGGGTTTGTCTGTTCAGGGTGAGCCGGAGCAAGATAAACGGATAAAAGAAATCAAAGAATTTTTCAATTAATAAAAGGCGGCATTGATGAGAAATAATGAAGCCAAGGCGATGCTTTTTTGTTTAGTCACAATGATGACGTCCTTGATCGTGCTCTGTGAAAGGGCGCACTCAGAGCAGAGTCCGGGCGAGATGCAACGGCGCGGTGCGGATGGATGGGAGCGGAGGGTTGTTTTGTCGAATTCGTGGATATATCCGCACATATCGTTGATGTCTGACGAACCGGGAGAGTTGGAATTTTTAATTTTTACGCCGGGTGAAATACGGCTCGTTTGCAGCTATGATGCCGGCGAAAGCTGGGGACAGCAAACTGTCGTGACCTCAGAATGGAGTGAGTATATTGTCGATGCAACGGGCGCGGAGGATTCATCCGGACGAAGAATGGTGGTTTATCGAACATGGAACGGTGAAACTAATTCTATCACCGTAGCGGAAAAATCAGGTGAGAATTGGTTTTATAAGGTTATAAGAACAGTTGATGGACGCTTTTATCAGGGAGAACTCAGCTTGGCTTTCGACCAGGAGGATCGTTTTTTTCTGGTTTTCAGCGAATATTCAAAGTTATGGTTTATGAAAGAAAATTCTTCGGGGAACTGGGAATATATCAGTTCAGGAAGTGTGGAAGGATATGATCCCAGGATCGTTTTCAAAAGCAACGGCGACCCCGGCGCTGTTTTCAACGGATACGACAGATATGACGATCCTATCCTAAATTCCGTGTTCATTACTCCATGGGGAGAACAAAAATGGCCCGTTGACGATGGCCACGCCGGCTCAATTAGAATCGACTATAATTCTGACGATCGATTATGGGCTTTTTATACCCTGAATGGTCTGCTCAAAAAAGCCGGCTTCTTTATCGCTGTCTGGTATGATTATGAATTAGGTTCAGGAGTCGAAGATAAGGGATTGGCGGTTCGGTTCGACCCGGACGACAATTTTTATCTTATGGTGCGAAAGCAAACCGGCGATATGCGTTCATGGTTTTTTATGTGGATTGATGAAGGTTTTTGGCGCATGAAAAACCTGGCGCCCTTCGCCTCTTGCGGAGGCGCCATGGCCTTGATAGGAGAGGAAACGCCTTTCATGGTCGTTAAAGCCGGGGAATCGATAATGAGCTATAAAAAAACCAGACAAGGATTCGAAGAAAAATTCATTGAAGGCGAAATGATCATCAGTGCTCCCGATATGACCTTTTACTATGACGAATTCAATCATCCGAAGGGTTCATGCACCGTTTCGGGGCCGAATTTCGGAACAGAAAAAAGTTTCGGGGCAAGACGTTGTGAGCCGGGCATCGATTCGCATGATTTCTCGCAATTTTTTATTGATGATGCCGGAACTGCAAGATCGCAAGAATATCCCTGCATATACAGACTTGAAGATAACTTCACCGAACTGACGGTTATTCACGACGAAATGCCGTTAGAGGAAAAAATAAGATTGGATGCGGATTTCAGAATGCAGCCCGCTGTTTGCTGGACAGGAGTATATGAGAGTGAGGAAGTTGAATTTTTTTATAAATTTTCAAACGACGGAGAATTTCAAAATGCCAGATATTTTCAGCCGGCCTTGCCCGTGATTGACGATTTCGATTTCTGCCTTGATCTGAAGGATAATGCCCTGATCGCTTATCTGGGAGCTGAAGAGGAGCAGACTGATTTCCATCTTTTACTGGAAAAGGCCGGAAAAGAAGAAGGCGAGCCATTGTTCACTTCTCCATCTGAGCAGAAAGTAAAACAATTTTTTCTGCATACTGAGGGGAACGGGTCGCCTTTTCTGACTTATAATTACAGTTACGCTTCAGACCCTTCGATTTGTAAGGCTGTGGCGCTCCGTCATACGGAAGGAGAGTGGACTGAGAGTCGATTGCCGGACGCAGAGAATCTGGATTTGCTCGACGTAACACTGGATCGCTCAGGAGCGAGAGGCCTTCTGATGACTTATGTTACTCCCCGCTCCGGAAGAGTAACAGGTCGACTCGCCATTGAAAAAAACGAATTCTGGAAATTACTGGACGTTTCCTTTATTGATGAAAATATCTCATGCGCTTCCCTGGATTTCGACATGAATAATCGTCCCTATATGGTCTACTACGATGAACCGGCCGGGGAGTTGAATGCCGCCCTATTTTTGAATGACGAATGGCGACATGAACTTATTTCAAATGAGGTTAAAGTGGAAGACGTTTTCGTTAAATTCGATCACAGGGAAAATCCGGGGGTTATGGCCTTCGAATCATTCGGACAACCAAGAATTTTGTATTTCTACAACAGCGATTATTCGAACGAAACAGGGGAGGCGTTTTTCCATTTAAACCTTAATCAGACCATTTTCGAGCCCGGAGACGATTTTATTTTGAGGGGAACATTCCATAATGCAGACGAAACCAGGAAAGTAGTCATTTTCCTTCTGCTCGATATGTATGACGGTAATTACTGGAGCTGGCCCTCCTGGAGCCGTTATCCACCCGATATTGACCGGCTTGTTGCTGAATTACCGCCGAATTTTAACTTTTCAATGCCCTTACTTGATTTTTTATGGCCGGGTTCTTATGCAGAAGGTTACATATCTGCACGTTTCACAGGACTAATGCTGGATGATACCACGGGAGATGTACTGGGAGAAATTCAATATAAAATGTTTTACTGGTAAAGCAGAAATATCTGCTTTTACATTTTGGAAAAACGCTGCATGTGGCGCCGGTCTTCTTCTCTCGTCAGAAATGTTTTGATCCGTTTTTCGAATTCTTGCGCCTTGTTTTCATCTATGATGCAGTCACTGTCAAGACGAAAACAACCATCCTCAAATTTGTAAAAATGACAATCATTCATACCGAATTTACATTCGCCTTCCTCCATTTCGACTTCAAAAAGCAGATGGAGTTGATGCCTTCGGGCATGACAGATGTCGAGGCGGATGTCCAAAACGGATTCGATTTCCCGCGAATGTTCGCCTTTAAGATAAACGGCTTTGTTCACATCGTCCCAGTAATGACTTTTCCCGGTTTTAATGGTCTTGCGAAAAGCCTCCTCGTTTATCAGAGACAATCCGAGAATACGACCCGTTGAGCGTTCCTTTGTTATTACGAATAAACTGTCCTCCTGTTTTTCAAACAATTCGTTAATCGAAATGCAATGTTCCATTTTTTCTCCTTCCGCCATGGAAATCCGGGGCAGTCAAAAATATCTAAAATTTCCCGGTCAATTGATCGTTATTCCGCCATTTTTGAAGCGAAAAGCCGGAAAAATGCGCATACATTTCCGTTTCCTTTCCGTTACGTCAACGGATGCAATGAAGGTTCGGCAATCGAAGCGAATCTTTGTCATTTCTTCCATCGTTTCCTGTCCAGGATCATTGGAACAGGTTTGGTCGGTTTTGACCGCGTTTTCATTATTTCTTCCGCGTTTTCCCGGCAAATTTTCTTTTGAAGACGCAGATAATGGTTGCCCGGACGTATCTCCAGGCATTTATTTAGTAACTCGATACTCTTCATCAGATATCCATGTTTTGCTGAAACAGAAGGGTCCATATTGCAACGGTCAATCTCGACGATGGCCTTGTGATAAAATTTTTTTAAATCACGTCGAACATCGGCTTTCGTCATACTTTTTTTCCGCTTCCTTTTTTGGTCATGCTTCCGTTTCGTTTTATATTTCGTTGAATGCCGCGGCTTCGGCTTTCTGTTTTTCGGAATATGTTTTCTTGTATTCCCCATAAAAGATCACAGGCATTCATTTTCAAGGGAGATGCTATCGATTGCAGCGCTTTTTTTCAAGCCGATATCGTTGAACAGAAAAATCAGCAGCAGGATCAATGTAAGCATGACCAGGAGTATTTTTATAACCGGCAATAACTTTTTTCTTTTAAAATTGACGGCATGGATCGTGCGGGAATCTGCATCAACCAGCAGCAATCCTTTGACGCGATAGTTAAAATCGTATTCCAGGAGCTGACGTCTCGTATTAATATTGTTGAATTCAACGGCTCCCCCTGATTTTACTTCTGCAGCATAATAAGCCAGGCCTTTCTTCACGAGATAATCGGTTTTTATTTTGTATTTCACGGGATTGCCGTCCACATAGTATCGCGTCATCACTTCGGGTTGGACCGAAACGATTCTATATCCCGCTCTTTCCAGAATTTTCCGGCCTTTTTTTTCTGCTTTTCTGCCGCTTTTTATTCTCCTCCGGGCTGATCTGCTTTTCAAAAAATCGATGAGGAAGACGGCCGTCAGGCAGCCCAGGATGAAGCAGAACGAAGGAATGATGAAAAAACGGAAAGAATCGATGTCAATGCCGTTCATGAGGAGTTATGGAGCTTTTTTTTTATGAAATTGGACATGGAAGGAAGTCAGTTGAAAGTATGCGGAGTTTATATTTTTGACATATTGTCCTTCGGCATCCAGATGATATTTTTTTTGTATTTTATCCGGGAAGACGACAGTGGGCTGTAATTCTGCCGATAGGAGGAGGAATTCCGGCGTATTGCGGGCAAGCAGTTTTTCCAGGAGGGGCGGCAGATCGACGGATGAATTAATTTTCAAGAATTTAAAGCGGTAGAAGGTGCGTGCGAGGTTAAAAGGAATCCAATGGTCTGCCGAAATGATTGTATTTACATTTTGGGTTTCTATGAATTCGCAAAAGCGTCGATTAATGAATTTTTTGTCGCGCAGAAGGAAGAATCCCCGAACCTGGAGAGACAATCCCAGCAGGCACAAGCAAAGCGCCGCAGCGACGAGTTTCCTGGTATGCATTTTTGAATAGAGCATTTGAAAACCTTTTAGAGAAGAACAGAGTAACAGCGGAACCGCGAAGAGGCTGTAACGGGCGCCGAAGCGCAATCCTCCGTGATTGGGCGATGCCAGAGGCGTAAGTATAAGGATGAAGGCGGTCGCCGACAGGTAGAATCTTATCCTCCTGTCAGGCTGATGCAAAAGCGAATAAAAGAAAAATAAGGCGCCTGGAAAGTAGATGAAAATGCCGCCTGATTTTAATACGCCTAATTGCGGCGCCGCATCCGTCAGGGTTCCGATTAAATGCAAACCGATGATCGTTATTATCAATACGAGGGCTCTTTCAACATACTTCCTTTGTTTGTCGCCGCTTTTTCGTTTGATGCCAGCTATAAAAATTACTGCTCCAGTCAAATACAAAAATTCAAGAAGGACGCTGGAAGATATCAGCGCTAGCGTCGTTCCCTCGTAATTTTTAACTTCATATGGACTCAAGGGCCTGTTCATTCCTATCAATGATGTTTTGATCCTCGATAATGCTCCAGAAAGGAAACCTGTATGCTTTTTAAGAAAAAAACCTGCATTAAAATTCTGGGTGAGATGAGGCAGCGGCTCTCCGAGAATCTTTACATTCAAAAAAAGCAACGCTGCCAGTGGGATAACTGCCGCTGTGATTGAGGGTTTCCACAGGTTCTTCCTGTAATAGAAAAACCGGAGGAGAGCTGCGACAAATAAACCCACTGCGATTTCCGTGCGAATGAAAACTGCAGAACCGATTACTAACCAACCGATTGATTGAAGTTTTCTTTTGCGCTTCATGATGAGCAGAATGCCCCAGGTGAACAAAAACATAGCTGATGTGTGTTCCCAGAGCGTCAGAGTATAAAACATTACTGGTGTGGAGAAAAGAAGACATATATTTGCTGCGAGAGGGGGAATTTTAATTTGAAATACTTTCATCAGGCGTTGATAAGCCGGCAGGGTCAACAATGTTCCGGCGAGAGGAATCAGAAAGGGACCGAAATTTCCGAAGGGCAAGAGCAGGAAAGATGCCGCAAAAGAAAATAACCAGGGAAAGGACATAAAGTAATTATTTTTAACTTTAATCATTGACGGAGGGCGGAAAGGAGAAAAATCGCCTTCAGGATCAATGTCCGATGCCGGGTAGTCCATGGAAAAGTCCATCCACTTTTTTTGAATGAGGTTATCCATGAAGAGCCGTTTTATGCCTGCGTCTCCGGAAAAATAGACGTCATGGGGCAGGGAAATCTGCATCAGGACAAGCAGGCATACGATTCCGGCATAGGATGAAACAGCAATTTTGTAAGGACTCAGGAAATTCCGATGGCTGTTCGTTTTCTTCATTTTGAGGCGCTGCCGCCTACGATGCAGGCATCGAGAAGAACGGGAGGCGCGCCGACGATCCCGAACCAGCGGATAGTTCCTCCTAAATCTGATATGCCGTGCAGAAAGTCGTTGAAACTGGTTGAAAGGGTGACGGCATCGACGGGAAAGCTTAGTTTTCCGTTTTTTATCCATCTTCCTGCTGCACCCAGAGAACAGGCGCCTGTTGAAGGATTAATTCCGCCAGTATTGGTAATGGAGGTTACGTAAAAACCGTTGGATACTTTTTTGATCATGGACTTTATTGAAGATTCGCCCGGCGAAAGCATGAGGTTGGTGATTCCGGGTCCTGGGATGCCGCGATAGGAGTTTCTGATGCAGTTTCCTGTGGACTTGACGTTTTGCTTGATCCCTGAATTACGATCATAGAGGAAGTTCTTAAGAACGCCTTTTCGAATTAATACAGTTTTTTGAGGTTTTACGCCTTCTCCGTCGAAATACCGGCTGCCGGTTTTTCCCGGGAAAAGTCCGTCGTCGACAAGATTGATTCTGGGTGAGCCCACCGCTTTGCCGAGTTTTCCGATGAACATGGAGCGGCCCATACGCCCGTTTTCTCCGATGAATGCGCCGGAAAACCCCGCTATGATTGAGGCCGTGCACTCGGAAGTGAATATGACGGGAACCATGCACGAACTTACTGCCCGTCCGCCAAGGTAGTTCAAACATTTTTCCGCCGTATCGCTGCCCAGATTCTGAGAAGCCAGTTCCCCGAACCGTCTGCATGAAAAGTGAGATGCTTCTTTTGTGCCGTGCCCCTCACGATGGGCCGTGCACATGAAGGTTCCGGCAAAGGATGAACTCTTTTGAGTATCGTAAAGACCGTTTGAATTCATTATTTCTGTTTCCCGTATCGCTTCTGAATATTGAGAATAATCCACGCTGTTTACAGCGGGGTCATAAATCCTTGCCTCTTCTTCCCAACGTTTCGCCAGTTCCGTCTTATCGGCAAAATCCTTTTCTTCCGCTGATGCGTCGTATATCTGTAAATCGCTTTTTCTCACCGTTTCTGTCTGTTCTGCGAAATTCAATCCCTTTTCCGCATCCGAATGACGAGCCGATTCCAGAGCATCATTCACCAGCGTTTTCACCGATTCGTCATCACGCCCCGAAATAAAGGAAATGCCGACACGATCATTGACGATGACTCGTAATGCCGTCCCCTTCTCAATCGCTGAAACGGAGCTTTCCACTATCCCTCGACTGACCTTTATCTTCAATATCTCCGTCGTCTCGCACCAGACTTCCGCATGTCGCGCTCCCGCATGCTTTGCCTTTTCGACTATTATATCTATCGGCGCCAGATGCTTCATAATATCTCTCCCTGCTGAATTTCATCCTTCAATTCCTCCTATGATTCTGCACAAATCGACTCAAGATGACAAGATGCCGCGCCGTTCCGGGTGTATTTCGTTTTGAGGGCAATGACGGGCGGGATTAACCGTTTCAGGCCTGCACCGCCCGATTGTGATCCGCTGCGAATAATATTTCAGAATAATCTAAGCCGCATATCGTATCCATATCAGAAAATATTCAATCGCCGTCCGGTTCATCCGCGGCCGACTTTTCTCCTGTTTTCGAATGATTCTGTTTATCCCCCGCAGCACCTTTTGAATTTCTTTCCGCTGCCGCAAGGACAGGGATCATTACGGCCCGTCTTGACCTTCATTATTACGGCTCCCTCGCTTTTACCCGTCGCTTTCATCTTGTTGAATGCACGACATTCCTGCAGCGCCTGATCCAACCAGACCTGTTTCCATAATGCAGCATCCCTGTTTTCATCCTTTAGAACGTTCAACATCTGCAACGCTGTCGAACTGGGATGATGAGCCAGTATCATGACCGTATCCTTCCATTTTTTAGCGGATGTCTTGCCTTCAATTAGAACTCGCGACATCCGTCCGATTTCTTCTTCGGAAAAATCCGCATAGTCCGGAGGCAAACGTTTATGCCATTTTACATAATCATGGACGGCCTTTCCCTCCGGACCCGACGGATCATCAGTAATACTCACGAATCCTGTCTTGCCTTCATCAGACAGTAAATTTTGCGCCAGTTTAATTCTTTCATTCTCAGCAATAAAAAATTTGACGTGCGCCCCGTCATCCAGCTCGTCATATATTTCCGGACTCCTGCCGTCAACAAGTATGCTCAATATCCCCGGAGGGAATATATCCATGATTTCCGGCCTCGATCCGATTACATAATTCAATGCGTCTACTATCGTCATCCTGCGAGGCATTTCCAGCTCATCCTTCTCGCTGCCCATTATTTCCGACACCATGTCATCATAGCTTATCCTGATCTTCATTTTGTTCCTCCAATTGTTCTTTTTTCATCACGGACTGCAACAGCGCCGTTCACTTAAAAAAGCCCCAATGGCCGTCAGTTCTGTCGTTAATCGCCGTTACGTCCTGAATGGTTTCAGTATGCGATTTTTAAGCCTGTCGCGAATCCCTGAATCGGACGTCCTGATCTTCGGATTCAACTCAAAATTTAAGCATGTTTCGTGCCGGCTGGTTGGGATTTGAATGAAAAATTGCAAAAAAAAGTTCCTACCGCTTTTTTCGTGAAATTAAAAAAGCGGCTGCCCGAAGACAGCCGCCCTGATCTATCAAAACGTCCCCAACCGGATTTGAACCGGTGTTGCCGGCGTGAAAGGCCGGTGTCCTAGACCTGACTAGACGATGGGGACTTTATTTTGAGCCGTGCAGGGATCGAACCTGCGACCCACAGATTAAAAGTCTGTTGCTCTTCCTGCTGAGCTAACGGCCCTTATACGGAGGATTTCCGTAGGTTCCGCATTGAGTATATAAAAAACTTGCCCGTTACTTGTCAACAAAAATATGAAATTTCTTGAATTTTTTTCGTGTAAAATGAAAGAAAATATCATTGAAAAGATTGATAATGAAACGTTTAAACAGATTGAAATTTTTTTATGACGACAAACCGGCAATAAGGGAGACGGTGAATTTTTTTGCGTTGATTAAAATGGAAAGATTTTACGAACAGTGACGGCCGCGGAACAGCTTGTTCGGTTAAGGGGCAAAGGTT
The DNA here is from genome assembly GCA_964619725.1 of uncultured bacterium. Classification (GTDB taxonomy): domain Bacteria; phylum CSSED10-310; class CAZUFC01; order CAZUFC01; family CAZUFC01; genus CAZUFC01. The sequence continues at coordinate 13,134 of CAZUFC010000003.1, forward strand.
GATTCTTTTTCAGAGGCTTATCGATAGTTCAAGACTTAATTTTGAATGATTTTCCAGTTGTTTTTTTCGGCCTTTTTTTTCAGTTTTTTATTCGGGCGGACGGCAACGGGATTACCGACGATTTCCATGAGGTGTGCGTCAGAGTCATGGTCTGCGTAAGCATAGGAATTTTTTAATTCGATACCTTGCGACTGAGCGAATTTCAGAACGGCTCTTTTCTTGTGGATGCCGACGCAGATCGGACCATTGGAGCGCCCGGTTCCCAACCCATTTTCGTCAGATTCCAGTTCCGTACAGATAAGATGATCGAAATTCAGATCCTCTCTGACATGTTTGAGCAAGTAACAGGGCGACCCGGAGACCAGTACGAGAAGGTGACCAGATTTTCGATGATGATCGGCGATCGCCATGATTTTCTGCGACAATTCAGGCCTGATATATTTATTATAGTAATCCGGAGCTTGTTCCTCATATTCTTTCAAATTTTTTCCTTTATAAAAATTAAGTGCAATGGAAGCGGTTATTTCTGCAGAGAAGAGATTTAATTTATACAGGAGTCCCGATAGCAACATTTTAAGAATAAAAATGATGGAAGTTTCATTATTTTTCCAGGCCCATCGCAGACCTATTTCAGCGCTTTCGCAGACGAGAAGGGTATTATCGAAATCAAAAAAGGCCGCCAGTTTGGGCTTGTTCATTTTCCGCTCCTCAAAGGTGTTTTCATGATACTGTCAGTGCGGTAAAAACCGGACTTTCGGTAGAATTTTACCATGCAATTGAGCGAAAAAAAATGCTCATGACGGGCAATCTGCGGTTTGGGATGCAGGAGAGTGCATCCTGACCGGAGGAGGGATTCGGAATCAGGCATGATTTTGTAAGCGAGCGAAATATGGAGGAGAGGGGCGTCAGCGGGCAAGGCGTTTTACTTGAACCTTGTTGAGCGATATGATAAGTCATGAGGCTGAGACAGGTTGGGTGAGGATAAGCAGGACATCCTGGAGATGCTATCCTGCTGATGCCGGCGATAAGAGATCAGAACGGAAAAAAACGGGGATGACCCGCAAAATCACTCGTTTGTAATAGTCGAGAAGGAGGTAAAAAATGAAGAACGGCATAGCCAGCATTCCGCTTCCAGTGAATGAACCGATTCGGAGTTACGGACCGGGGAGTCCGGAGAAGGAAACATTGAAGGCGAAGATAGCCGAATTGAAGAAAATGGACTTGCGCGTGCCTTTAATAATAGGTGGTAAGGAAATTTACACGGACGACGAGGTAGACATGATAATGCCTCACAATCATGAACAGGTCCTGGGCAGATATTGCAGAGCGAGCGAAGCGGAGGTACGCCTGGCAGTGGAAGAGGCTCAGAAGGCGAAGCGTGAATGGGAGAGCATGCCCTGGGAGAGCCGTGCATCGATAATATTAAAGGCGGCGACGTTATTGGCTGGTCCTCACAGGGATGCGTTAAACGGTTCGACAATGTTGGGTCAAAGCAAGACGGTATACCAGGCGGAGATCGATTCGGCGTGCGAATTGATCGATTTCATGCGTTTCAATTGCTATTATATGCAGCAGATTTATGAAGAGCAGCCCTGGTCGGGGCCGGGGATATGGAACTATGTGGAAAACCGTGCGCTGGACGGGTTTATTTTCGCGGTAACGCCGTTTAATTTTTCTTCAATAGCCGGAAACCTTCCTTCAGCGCCGGCGCTGATGGGCAATACGGTCATCTGGAAGCCTGCTTCGACGGCTGTGTTTTCAGCCTATTTCATGATGAAAATTTTTGAAGAGGCTGGAATGCCTCCGGGAGTGATAAACATGGTTCCAGGTCGCGGCAGTAAAGTTGGCCCTATGATATTAGAGAACGAAAACCTGGCCGGCATTCATTTTACGGGAAGCACGGACACTTTCCAGAACATGTGGAAGACGGTAGGCGACAATATAATGAATTACAAGTGTTATCCGAGAATAGTGGGCGAAACCGGGGGCAAGGATTTTATTTTCGTGCATTCATCCGCAGATATTCCGGCATTGACGGCAGCGACAGTTCGTGGCGCTTTCGAGTATCAGGGGCAGAAGTGTTCGGCCGCTTCACGAATGTATGTGCCTGAGAGTATATGGGGCGAGGTCAGGAAGCAATTGATCGATGCCGTCGAAGGCATCAGGATGGGCGATGTGGAAGATTTCCGCAATTTCATGGCCGCAGTCATTGACCGCTCGTCATTTCAAAAAATCAAGGGATATATCGAAGACGCCGGGAATTCGGGCGATGCAGAGATATTAACTGGAGGAAAATGCGATGATTCCAAAGGATTCTTCATTGAACCGACGGTGATCCTGGCGCATGTCCCTGATTACCTGACGATGAGGGAAGAAATATTCGGTCCTGTGCTGACCATTTACGTCTATCCCGACGAGAAATACGAAGAAACTCTTCTCCTCTGCGACAAAACGTCCCCTTATGCCCTTACCGGAGCCGTCTTCGCTCAAAACAGAAAAGCGGTTCTCACCGCTATGGATGCATTAAGAGGCGCAGCCGGGAATTTTTATATCAACGACAAGCCCACCGGAGCCGTCGTTGGACAGCAACCGTTCGGCGGCAGCCGGGCTTCAGGCACCAACGACAAAGCAGGAAGCCATCTCAACCTGCTCAGGTGGTGCTCGGTCAGAACGATTAAAGAAAACTTCAATCCACCCAAAGACTACAAATATCCGCACATGCTGGAGGAGTAAAGCAGGGCACTGTACGTACATGTTAAACTTTCTTTCGAAAAAAACGCGGTCATATTAATGGCCGTGTTTTTTTTTGAAAGGAAGTTTTCATCTGATTCAGAATTTGGTAAAAGATCGAATAAGTGAAGAGACGCAAAGGAGAGTGATTGATGATCAACCGGATATTATTATTGTCATTTTCGTGCGTGTTATTTTTTTTATGGCCGGTTATTGAGTGCGACGGCGCATCAAGGGAGAAGTATTGCCTGGAAGTCACTGATGTCATTGAATTGACGGCAGGGAAGACAACGAAGCCGGCAAGGGGAGACTGGAATTCTGATTTTACTTTTTTCGGGTATGCGTCAACGACGGACGACTGGTATTTATCGACGGACGAGCATGATTCGGTGATGTATGTGGGATTCAGCGACAGAACCGACTATGATGCTTACGCCTATCAGTCAAGCGATTACGGAGAGAACTGGAATGCGGTGAAGCTGGATTTTCCGATGCCGGTTTTCAAGACGGTCATGAGGGTCGATACGGAGGGTTATATCTGGGTGACGGGGCAATATTCTGTGAATCGTTATCCGTTCATCGTCCGTTCTGCTTTTCCCGAAGACATCAATTCGTGGACCGACTTGTTATGTTTTACGGAATACAGCATGAACGCAACGGATCACATGTGTCTGGCCCCGCATTCATCAACAACGGTGAGTTTCGGTTTTTCAATCGATTCGAAAGTCAGGCTGCTCTTTACGACATCGTATCCGGAAGAATGGCACGGGAAGGACAATTACAGTCCGTACAATCGAGCTCAGAGTAATCCTGGTCTGGCTCGAGGCGACAAGCATTACATATACACAGCGGTAGAAGAGCAGGTATCTCCCACCCGAACGGACATCAGGCTCACCGTTTTTTATCATTTGCCCATAAAGCTGACTTTTCAATATTCCTGGCTGTCCGATAATGCGAACAACGAATTTCATCCTGTGATTGGTTCTGACCACAATGAACGTTTCTATGCGGTTTGGGAATTCGAGACTTCTTCAGGGGATTATGACGTCATGGGAGCTTATTCGTCCAACAGGGGATCGAGCGTTTACCCGATGGAAATTGCATCTTCTTCTGCGGATGAGAAATATCCGCGAGTCTTCTTGTCCGGGAAGGATAGTTTCTTTTCCTATTACAGCGATCAGTCCGCTGCAAGGTTGTGGTTTGAAAGGCGGATGGGCGTGGAATGCATACGCACCGACAATGTTCCCGGCACGGAAAATTTTCCCGATCACAGTTGGATAAGGGCTCAGGACGTTATAGGCCTCATTGAGGAAGAAATCGGCGTCGAACAAGAGTACGATAAAATGTTTATGGCCGCAGATTCGTCCGGACAAGGCGATGTGTTCGTTAACCAAAGACAGATAAGCATCGCTTCGACTGCCACGCCTTTACATACCCCGTCGGCAACGGCCACGCCTTTCTCGCCGGCCGTACCTTCTATGCATTTTCCCGCTCTTCTAATTCTTGTGATTTCTCTTATGTTATTATTCATACGCAAGGAGACCTAATAATGAAACCATCCTGGAAAAAAGGCGTTTTTTCGGCCCTGAGCCCCGTACCATACATAATAAAGAATATTTGCACTGTGGAAAAAGCGAGGGGAGAAAACTCACCGTTCCTGCCGCTTTTCATGACGTTTATCCTCGCTTGCACAGGCTTGTTATCGCCCTGGGCTTTTTGTTCGGCTGCGCCGGGCGATACTGTAAGATGCTCGGTATCCTCTGCCGGAGAAGGAGGAAACGACGAAAGCATTCATGCTTCAGTAACGTCCGATGGTCGATACGTCGTTTTTGCTTCTCGTGCGGATAATCTTGCAGCGGGAGATTCAAACGAAAGTATGGATGTCTTCCTGAAAGATATGTCGACAGGCGGAATTATTCGCTGCTCCACCTCCTCATCCGGCGCTGAATCAAACGGAGACAGCCGCAGACCGGCCATTTCAGCCGACGGACGCTATGTTGTTTTCGAATCCATAGCGGACAATTTGGTCTCTAACGATACAAATTTAAAAAGAGATATTTTCAGAAAAGATATTAACACCGGGGAACTCGTCCGCTGTTCAACGTCATCTTCAGGGGCGGAAGCCGCTCGATGCAGTTATCGTCCGGCGATCAGCGGGGACGGCAGATATACGGCTTTTGAATCGTATGCTTCAAACCTGGTGATGAATGATACGAATAATGAAGTGGATATTTTCGTCAAAGACCTTCAGACAGGCGCCGTAGTCCGATGTTCGACATCGGCTGAGGGCGAGCAGGCGAATGAGAGATGCCAGTATCCGGCGATGAGTTTCAGCGGAAGGTATGTAGCGTTCAGCTCATGGGCGTCAAATCTTGTACCGGATGACGATAATGAAGTCAGCGATGTTTTCAGAAAAGACATGATGACGGGTGAAATAACCGTGTGTTCGGCAAACGAGGCGGGGACAGCAGGAAATGAAAGAAGTTTCCATCCGGCGATCAGCGCAGACGGCAGATATATAGCTTTTGCATCCCATGCCTCCAATTTGGTCCTGAATGATTCAAACCAGGTGACGGATGTTTTCCTCAAAGACATGGATACAGGCGCTCTGACGATGTGCTCGGCCTCGCCGCACAAAGGTCAGGCAAACGGAATCAGCCAATGTCCCTCCATCAGCCCTGAAGGGGCTTACGTCGCTTTCGAAACCGTCGCATCCAATTTAGCGCCAGATGACACAAATCGACATGAAGACATATATGTTAAAGAAATAGATACGGGAACCCTTGTTCGGCGCTCTACATCTTCATCCGGCGAGCAGGGAAAAACCGGAAGCTTTCAACCCTGCCTGTCGGCCGACGGCATTTACCTCGTTTTCTATTCCGGCGCTTCCGAATTTGTCCCTGATGATTTGCAGGGCTTTTTTGACGTATTCAGAAAAGAATTGACGGCCGGCGGCTTGCGTTTATCCGATTAAATTGTAAAATCATTATGAGTGCGGAGGCAAGACCGTTGCAGTTTCTGCGATGAATTCGGTCTCTTCTCGAAAGTTTTTTGACCTGCTTATGCCGGGGTTTGAAAGAAAGATACTGACGATTGATTGAACAAAATACAGAACACCGTAAGATTAAAAAAAACAGAATCGGACTCATATGTAAAATAATCCTCAGCATTACTTTAACGGTCGTTCTTCTGGGGTTTCTGTTTTCCCGGATACAGCTTTCCGAAATAAAAAAGGTTTTTCTTTCACTGCAATTAGAACATCTGGCTGCCGGTTTCATGCTCTACCTTCTGGGATATTTTTTTCGCATTCTGCGATTCCGGGCATTGCTGGGCGGTGAACCGCCGCCTATTGTTCCGCTCACTGCAGTCGTTTGCATTCACAATATGGCGAATAAATTGTTGCCGGTCAGGACAGGTGAAATTTCATTTCCCTACTTATTGAAAAAAATCGGGAAAAAATCGACCGGGACGGGCATAAGCAGTTTAATGGCCGCCAGGATACTTGATTTGGCTTCAGTGGGATTCGTGTTCTTCGTTTCATCAATAATTATCCGGAATGAGATGCCGGAAAAATATAAAATGTTATGGATTCCCGCAGCAGTTTTGTCTGGGGTTGCGATACTGGCGCTTGCCGGCATGATCTTTTTCACCAAGAAGTTTTTTATGACTCACTCCCTGCCCTCTCAACAGAACGCAACCCTTATCAGAAGGACCTTTTACAGTTCATTACGGGCCTTAACCGCGATCAGCAACACGAATCTTATTTTAGCCATATTCTGGTCCATGGGATTATGGTTCTCCTTCTACGGAATGTTCAACATATACGTTAAGGGAATGGGGCAGAACCTGGGATTCTTTGAAAGTTCCTGGGGCGCAACGATTTCCGTTTTCACCTACGTCCTTCCGATCAGCGGCGTAGGGGGATTCGGCACGCATGAAGCCGGCTGGACCCTCGGTTTCACTGCCCTGGGTATAGAATTTGACGCTGCAGTCGCAGCCGGATTCGCCGTGAACGTTATCTGCGCCGCATCAGCAATAATTCTCGGCATAGCGGGAGCCGTTGGTTTTTATGCGTTAAGGCGGCAACGGGCGAATTCGAATGTGCAGGGCTCTGGAGGTTCATAACAGATTTGGCATGAGAAATCCGGGCTATTACGTTGTCAAGAAGGAACTGACCTGTCTTTTCCATCCTTTGATGCCGCTGAAGCATGGCAAATTCAGGGACTGATCGAACTGGCGTTACACACCTTCCATTAGTTTTTACGGTTCGTTAAGTAATCGGGGTTACGATCGAAATCGGGATAGGAAAAAAATGATTAGATATTTTTTCGACTTGCAGTCTCAAAAGGCGCATTTTTGATCAATGCCCAAATTCAGTTGTTGAGCGCTGCAACTTTTTGAAAAATATTCATATATTGATCGACTGCGGCTTCCCAGGTAAGTTTCTTCCGTTTTATTATTTCTCCGGCATTTTTCCCCAATCTTGTTATTTCACTGGGATTTTCCAGAAACCGGGTCACGGCCTTGATGATATCCTCTGAATTTTCTTTTCTTATAAACAGGCAGGATTCTCCGTCCGTGAGCAGGTCCCTGGCGAGTCCGACTCTGGTCGATATTATGGCTTTATTGCCGGCCATAGCTTCCACATCATCAATTTTGTCGATTAACTTTGCTTGGGGGGAGTGAGGCGTCAGCGCAAGAAGTTTTTCGACATTGAATCTTTTGACCAGGTCCAGGATAAAACAGGCCTTATAATCGTGCCTGTGTCGCGGGAACGAGGTGGTGAGAACGAGTATTTTGAGCATAGATTACTTTTGTTTTACTTTGGCCAAAACGGCATTATTAGGATTGAAAGATATTTGTGTGGGTTTTCGGGAGACTTTATGAGTATATGTTTGCTCATGCCGGTCTATCGTCAGGAAAATTTTTTCAATGCTGTCGTCAACCATTCCGATGAGCACGGGAACTTTCATGGTGAAATCATCAGGAACGTCGCTTTGGTGAACCGAAATTTCGATTTCATATGATCCGTCAGCTCCGGGGGCCTCCGGCAGTTTGCATTCCCAGTCATAAGTCGGAATGGCCGTACCGTATATCCACTGATCGAAAAACCAGTTCCAGTCCTCGCCGGTATTTTTTTCCACCGTTTCGATAAAATCGTCAGTATCCGCATTTTTTCCTTTATAGGTATGCAGGAAATCCTGAAGAATTCTGCGGAAGAGGTCGTCGTTCAACAATACCCGGAGCATATGAATGACCAGCGCACCTTTCTGATAGGTCTGCAGGAAATAACCATTCGGCGCATCCGCCGTCGAGGCTCTGTAACCGACGCCTATCGGTCCGATTTGTCTTCGTTGTTCTTTGGACAGAAAGGAATTCCAGGGACGGGCGAATTTACTCATAGTCGATTTGATGGAGCCGGTCAATTCATTGTTGTACACTTCCAGGATTTTATAGAAATATTTCTTTTCTTTCATGGTCGTCTGAAGGTATAGCATGGCGGAATATTCGGCAAAAGCTTCACTCAACCATTGATCTCGATAAGTTTCGAAGCCGACCTGATGTCCCCAAAACTGATGAGCCGTTTCGTGCGCTCTGAATAATTCGGACTCTCCGGGAGCCTCGCTCTGAAAGGTAAATGTCGACAGGTGCTGAAAGCCATGAAATGCCTGACCGTGATATCCGCTGATTTGAGCAGCGTATAGTGTCTTCTCAGGCAGTTTCATGTCGAAAAACCATTGATAGAAGGCCAGACTCTTGGCAACGTCGATAGCCACATTCCTGACCATATTGCCCGTGGTAAGTCCTCTGGCGAGTCCGATAGCCGTCACTTCAGGGACGCCTTCCAAATTAACTTTTTCCTTTTTGAACCCTTTGCCGAACGAAAACCCGAACATTTTTGTCGGTACAGACGTCTTCCATACGGCTGTTCTTGTTTTCTTTTTTTTCGATTTTTCTATCAGTTTTCCGACCGCTGCGAGATCGTATTTTTTAGGGTAAGAGACTTCAAGCTTCACGGTGTGTAGATCATTTATCCCTTCAGACGTTCCCGGATACCAGTCCCGACCCGATACGTAATTGGGGATGTCCATTTCATAGCGGATTTTAATGGATTGAGTTTCATTCAGGGTAAGAGGCCGGTCCAGGATGACATAGAGAGAACGATCATAAATGTTAATATTTACGGAAGCGAACCTCATGCCTATGCGGTCCCGGATGAACGGCAGTTCTTTACCCTCTTCCGTCCGAACGGATTTAACCTCCGCTTCGGAATTCAGAGAAAGTATAAGCGAGCGCCGGCCGGGCATCAACGGCTTAAAATGAAGGAACGTCTGAAAAAAGGCCGTGTCTTCCGCCTCATCCCATTCTCTTCCGGAGAACCTCCAGCTCCCTCTCGACAGGTCCACATTAATATCTGCATGTTCGATGTCGATGACGTCAACGCGTATTGCGGAGGGACCTCTTTCGGGATCACGATGTTCGGCTCTGTCCAGACTGACCCAAACCTCTATGAAATCCTGCTTTTCTTGCAGCTTAATGAGTTGTATTTCTTCCATCTGCAGAGCATCGAACAGAAACGTCAACCAGCCGAACTGCTTCGTACGCATGTCCATACATAGAAACTCATCATTCGTTTCAATCATGCCGGTTGCTATACGCGCATCGATGTCTGTTTTCAGAAGTTTCAGCCATCTTTCCTGACATTCGGTCGCCTTTGAAATGGAATCGTATTCCTTCTCCGCAGAGATTGGAAACAGGTCCTTAAGGAGACGTTCCGACGTTCTTAACACCATTTCGTCGAATGTTTCATCCAGATTCCAGGATACTTTTTTTCCAGAAAACCGTTCGAATTGACGGCGTTCCAGGGGATCGGGAAATTCCATGACAAAACGCCCCTGACCTTTAAAATACATGCCTGTTATCCTGCCGTCAGATGCCGGTTTCATTAACTGAAACGACCCCGACTCAAGCATCCATTTCGCACAATCCCGCTTGACCGTCACCCCTCCGGCAGGAATCGCCATCTCCGTTTTGTCATACTGCCAGTTCATCATGTCCCGGTATTCCTCCAGAACATGATCGGCAGATGCCGACAGCGTCGAAAAAACGGTCATCTGAAGGACCATGGTCTGAATAGTGATACAAAAGAAAGCATAAAGAGCTTTGCGCGTATTCACATTATCTTCTCCCTTTGTATTTGTTTTTCCGGCAAGTTTCCTTTTCCGGCCGTCAATAATATATGAAACCTTTATATTCCTGCGACTGTAAAACGTTGAATTGAAAAATTTAACGAGTTTTCGTCCATAAATGTCTATTTTTCCGTTTCTCTGCCTCACTCTTCGGGTTTGCTTGTACGGCGTATGCCCGATAATCCGCCTACGCCAAGGCTTCAGCATGACAGACGCTCCTCCGCACAAGCCCTTGAATTCCTTGATAAACAAAAATTCGCTCATTTCTGGATCAAAAATTCGCAGTGCCTGTCCGCTGCGGCATACCGAGTAAAAATGGGTTTATGGACAGGCGCTGACTAACCCGAATATTTCTGAAGAATTTTTTTCAGCCGGTTTTTCCGTTTGACGTATTCCAGAGGCCAGGTCATGATGTAAGTGATTCCCGCCAGAAGAATGATGAGAGCGCCGGAGGGAAGGTTAACATTGAAAAAGGAGCCTGCGTAGTAAGAGATAAGAAGGCCGCCGACGGTAAAAAACATGGACAGAAAAACGGACGTAATCATTATTTTGAGTAAGCTGCCGGCAAACCGTCCCGCGATGGCCGTCGGAATGGTTAATAGAGCGATCACCAGAATAATGCCGACTACTCTTATCAGAAGCACTATGCTGAGAGCGATGAGACATAGCATGAGCAGAAAAAGTCTTTCCACCGGCAATCCTCTGACTTCTGAATATTCCGGATCAAAAGAAACCACCAGGAATTTTTTGTAAAAAATAATCACCGTTATAACGATAACGGCATCCAGGATGCTCATTAAAATGATGTCGAAAGTTGAAACATAAAGGATGCTTCCGAAAAGATAACTCATAAGATTAGGCGCATAACCCGGCGTAAGCGCAACGAAAAGCACTCCCAATGCCATGCCCGTCGACCAGACTATGCCTATCATCGTGTCTTCATATTCGCTCATTTTTTTCGTAATTATTCCAATAATCAGCGCGCCGAAAAGAGCAGCGCCGGCGGCTCCCAGGAGAGGCGAAAAGCCCAGCAGATATCCCAGCCCAATGCCTCCGTAGGCTGTATGGGCAATACCGCCGCTGATAAAAACGATTCGTCTAACGACAACATAAGTTCCGATAATTCCGCAGGCTACGGCGGCGAGTATTCCGGCGGAGAGAGCCAGTCGCATGAAACCGAATTCTAAAATTTCCATTTTAAACCTTTGATGCTTCCACCGGGACGTTGGGTTGTGAGTTCGCTCAAAGGAAACGAAAAAAAGAATCCGAGGAAACCGTTTTCACTGCAAATCCCGTCACCCTGCAGAGTTCTAACGAAATTCATGTTTATTTCGCTCCTTCAGAGGATATCTCATTCTCCCTGTTATGCGTATAGGAATATTTTTCGTCGTTATCGTGCTTTTTCAATACTCTATGCGGAATGCCGTGAGCAATTATATCGACGGGACAACCGAACGTTTTTTTCAAATCTTCTTCTCTGAGTTCTTTGGAGCCGTGATAGAAGAATCTTTTGTTAAGGCATCCGATGGACTTGACGTGTGAAGCTATGGCGCTGATTTCATGGGAAACCAGGATGATGGGCATTTCATTGTTCAAGCTTTTCAGGATGTCAAAGAGAATTTCCAGCGCACGCGTATCCAATCCCGTTGTCGGTTCATCCAGGATCATCAGTTTGGGATGGACGGTTAATGCCCGAGCCAGAAAAACCCGTTGCAGTTCGCCTCCCGACAGTTTTCCGATCTGCCTTTTGCGGAAATCGCTCATTCCGACTTTTTCCAGCATTTCGGCCGCCATCCGTTTGTCTTCTTCCGTAAAGCGCTGAAAGATGCTTTTATCGATTCTTCCCATCATTACGACATCCCAAACGCTGATGGGAAACTTTCGGTCGAAATCGAAATGCTGAGGGACATAACCGATATCCTGGCGGGCCGCTACAGGATTCTGGCCCAGAACTTTGACCGTCCCTCTATCCGGTTTGATCAGCCCCAGGATTACCTTTATAAGCGTAGTTTTTCCTCCGCCGTTAGGTCCGATGATCGCTACAAAATCAGACTCTTGCATCTCCAGATCAACTGACTGCAAGGCTATCCTGTCCTCAAAAGAAACCCAGACGTCCGCTATTTTTACTACAGGTTCGTTCATGACGGCTAATTCTTTGCAATAGCCTCAGCAACTTTTCTTAAGCTGCCGGGCCAATCCTTCGACAATGGATCGACGGTAATAAGTTCAGCGGATACCGCTTTCGCTATAACTTCGGCATCCTTACGATCGAACTGAGGCTGCACCATTATGACTTTAATGTCCTCCTTTTCCGCCAATTCGATGAAATGCTTCAAACCTGCGGCCCCGGGCTCCTTGCCTTCCCGCTCAATCGCTATCTGTTCCAGTCCGAAATAATCCGCAAAATAACCCCAAGCCGGATGAAACACCATAAATTTTTTCGTTTTCGCACCCTTCAGTATAGCCCGTATGTCTCTTTCCAGTCTTTCAATCTCATCCAGGAATTCATCCCGGTTCCGCCGGTAAAAATCGCCGTGCTCAGCATCGACCCTTTCCAATGCTTCACATATCGAAGAGACCTGCTTTTTTGCCGCTGAAGGCGACGTCCAAATATGAGGGTCTTTATCCTTTACCTCTACGCCATTCGAAGAATCCACCATCACGATTTCGCCCGCATTTTTAAGTATATTGCTTAACCACGCCTTCTCAAACGGAAAGCGAGGATGTCCCACCTTAACGTAAATCGCAGCTTTGGCTACCTGCCGCATCTGCTCCATTGTGGGTTCATGCACTGCTGGAGAAGTTCCGGGAGGGATCATAACCGCTGTTTCTACTCGATCACCTCCGATTTGTTCTACGAAATAACTTTGAGGCACTACGCTTACGGCAACGATTATCCTCTTTTCAGATACGCCGCCATCTTCATCGGCACAGACCGGTAAAATTAAAATCACCGCTGTCAGTGTCACTATTAATAAAAGCTGCAGATGTTTAATATGATTTATTCTCATTATCATCATTCCTCCTTTCCGATGCATGTCCCTTTCATTTTGCCGTCTCCAGCTTCATTATGGCCTCCTCATTGTGATATACCAATTTCAACTATCTTTCAACCCTTGCCGGACTTACCCTGAATTTCTCATACAAAACCTGTTGCGAATGTCCATATTCCCCCTCCTTCTAGCGCTGTTCCCTACGGATTTGCTCAACATCGCGATGCTGTGCTTCCGCAGTCCGGCGGGCCTGTTTTTTCCGAATGGTACAATGTTTGTGGGTTTCTTGTTGCGAATGGTCGGTCTGTAGCAGGGCAGCATGATCGTGAGGGCGGACTGCTGTTTTCGTCGTAAACAAAAAAAAACTTGAAAATGGTATGTGAATTGCTTAAATAATAAAGAGGCATCGCCGGAAGGTCATTTCGGCATGTAAATTGTTAAGCTACGGATTGAGAAATAATTTTTTTTCAGAATAAAGCGCAAAATTTGCACTTTTTTTCAGGGTTGACGATTGAAAAGGAAAGCATACGGAGCAATGAAAATAATTTCCTGAATCTTTAATTGAGATGCGGGGGGGTATTAATGAGGATCATCGGTTTCAGTTTAATTTTTTTATTTCTGACGTTTTCAGGCATAGAAGCGGTGCATGGGGAGTTCGACGAGGAGGGTTCCATAGGGAAAGCAGGGGATGTCGGTTATGAACTGGAGATAGTGCGTAACGACATTGATTCGGAGGTATTGATCCGTGTGGAAGTAGAGGAGATTACAGTTCGAGAGAAGGTAATAGGCGATAAGATTTTCAGCGTAGTGGAGATACCGGAGGCAGGAAGTCTGATAAAGGCTGGAGAGCCGATGTTGCCGGTGATATCCAGGTTGTTTCGGATATCGGATACCCGGGAAGCGCACGTTGATGTCACTCCATTGCGGACGCGTGTAATTGAACTGACGTCGCCGATTCTTCCGGGACAGGAGATGGAAATTGAGGATATAAATGAGATCAACAGTTGGGATAAGGGGTTGTATTCGAGGGATGCCGTTTTTCCCGAGGAGCGATTGAAGCTGGGGTCGCCCGAAATTTTACGTGATTTGCGTGTTATGCAGGTGAGTTACTGTCCTGTGAGCTATAATGCGGAAAAGAACGAATTAGAGGTAGCGGAAGAGTATGAGATAAGCATCAGGGCAGGCGAGGAATCGACTGTAAATGTAAAGCGAGGTCCGAAGACGCCGATAACGTCGACCTGGGGGGACTTGTATGCGGCAGTGATACCGAATTATGACGAGAGCGAGACGACGCGAGAAGGCGAGGAGCATTATCTGGTAGTGATTCAGAGCGAAATGACTCCTTATCTTCAGGAATGGCAGCAATGGAAGGAGCAGGAGGGTTTTACAGTTGATGTTATGACGATTAATTATTCGACGAGCGATTCTCAGCTTCGGAACATGATCGTAAGCGAATATTTCAGCGTGAACAAGCCTGTTTTCGTGATGCTGGTAGGCCGTGAGCACGAAATACCAGTTCATGACAGTTACTATTCTTATTATTGGCACGGTTCACCCTGGAGCGGATATTATACGGATGATTCGTACTATTCCCGTATTGAAGGGACGGATTATCTTCCGGACGTATTTATATCGAGGTTGCCGGGCAAGTATTCGACGCCGACAATGTTGGAGAGGGCTCTTTACTGGGAGCGGACGCCCAACATGGTTGAGGATTATTATTCGAAGGCACAGATGGCATGTTCGGGATTATATGAAAGTCAGCAGACGGTAAAGGAGCAGACGGCGGAGCGTCTGGTGCGGGTGCATAATTTTGAGACGATTTATACGGCTTATGATTGGAATTACAGCACGAAATCAATATTAATGGGTCATATTGACGATGGAGTATCGATCGTTAATTACCGTGGAGAAGGCTGGACGTCAGGCTGGACGCCAGGGCACGCCTATTCATTTACATATAACGATGTGGAAGACCTGAATAATTTAAACAAACCGTTGGTCATATCGAGTATCGGTTGCGGGGTTTGCATGTTCGACAGCGGAATTTGTTTCGGCGAAGCCTGGATGCGGTTAGGAGATGAAGACGACATAAAGGGTGCGGTCGCCGTATTGGGGCCGACGGGAAATACGCACACCACGTTCAACAACTGGCTGGATCGCGGGTTGTATCGCGGGCTGGCTTACGACGATCTGTCTTATGTTTCTCAAGCTTTTTTGGCTGGAAAGCTGTATATGAAGGAACGTTTAAGCGAGTATGATGAGATCGTTGAGATGCAATTCGGCAAATTTCTGCAATTTGGGACTCCAGATACGCGTTACCGGACGATGTATCCGAGGGAACCGGCCTGGGGATTCGCCTTTTCGCCTACGAGCATGCTTCGGTATATCTGCGTGAGGACGGCGGAGAACTGGCGTGCGGTAGGCGCCAAGGTTGCCGTGGAACCGGAAGGCGGCGACAGAGTGATCCTGACGTTGGGCAGCAAAGGCGAAGGATCGCTTGACTGCGCTTACGGGTATGATTCCGTCCCTGTGCATATCGCCGGCTACAATATTAAACCGTTTCAGGCTGACTTGAATTTACGCAGCGATACCGGTCGCCTTTTAATCACGGAAGTAAAGCCTGATATTTATACGGACGGGGATTACGGCGACATAGTCGAGATTTACAATATGGATTCGCAGTCCATAGACCTGAAGAACATCATCGTCACCGATCTTGACCTTTATGATATTCCCATTACGAAGAATTCTGCTGTTCTGCAGCCGGGAGACATTGCAGTCATTCATTTTATAGGGCCCCGCGGCGTGGAATCGATTGTTCCGACGATTTACGGGCTGGAAATAAAAAGCCGTGCTTATCCCGATTTCAATTCTGAAGAAGATCAATGCGTAATCAGGGATGGAGACGGCATTATTCTGGACGGTTTGGCCTGGCATGATGCAGACGGCATTCCGGCCACCCGAAACGATTATCGCGATCTTTCAAGATTTACACCGCCGACTTCTTATGTAGGGGTTGCCGACGACGGCTGGTTTGATGCTCCTGACGACACAGGTTCGGAGGAATATGAAATCTATACCATTGACTGGTCGCAGTACGCGGGTATGGATGGCCCCGGTTCGATCCAGCGTATTTCCTATGGAACGCTTGACAGCAAAGATAGTTTTGAAGTGCGCGAATTCACCACCTGGGGACTGCTGTCAGCTCCTCCTCATACCCCTACACCCATACCGCCGACAAATACTCCGACGAATACCGCCACAGCATCGCCGACGCGCACCCCCACCGGCCTTCCAACCGATACGCCCACACGAACGCCGACTCTTTTCCCCACATGGACCCCTACATACACGGCGACAAAAACGCCGTCTCCCACATTCACGGCAACCAGTATCTATTCTCCCACGCCTTTCATTACTCAACCCCCTTCAATGACTCCAGACGTTACTCCGGAGCCGACCGGCCCCTCGCCCACGCCCGGAACAATAGGCATACGCCTAGAAATGCCCAAAACAACCTATTACCCCGGCGATATCTGTTTCCTCACCGCTACGACCTATAATTACACCGGCAGCGTATATCCCGACGTTCGGATCATGGTGATCCTGGACGTCAATATCGATATTTACTGGTGCTGGCCCAGTTGGGCTCAGTGTCCTCCCGGATTCGACAGTCTCAGAACAGACATTTATGAAGGCGAGAATCTGCATGACGTCATTGATCCCTTCGAATGGCCGGAAGGAGCCGGCAGCGCCCTGGACATCCATTTCCATGCCGGAATCGTCAATTACGAGGTCACGAGAATTATCGGGGATATTGATTCTTTTACTTTCAGTTATGCTGAATGAACCGGATATTTTAGGAATTTAGACGGTTTTTTTCTGAAATACAGCTTATAAAGAACACATTCCTGTGCTTACAGTCATCTGTCGGTGCGTTCCAGCGTTCTGGATTGTAAAAATAATATCACTCTGGTGTATTCCTGCCTTGCTTTTCAGTCTTGCATCAGCAGCGCTTTAATCCGGACATTGGGTGACGGATTGGAAATATCCGGATTGAACAGGCTTGCAGAAGCAAAGATTGCCTGTTATAAGAATAATAATCTGAAGTCTTGGTTTTTAAGACTTTCAGGATTGATTGAAATACTGCAAAGAGGTGAAAAGGTGAAAAAAAAGCTTTTGAATCCGGTCATTTTATTATTAAGTCTGCTTATAATTTTGCAGGATTTATGTCTGGCTGAGGAACCGGCTGTTCATATAACCATGCCGCCGATAATTATTTCCGCGAGCCGCATACCGATCAGGCTGGAGGAAGCGCCGGCGAATATCGAGGTGATAGATGGAGAGACTATCGAATCATTGGCCCCGGTCGGCATAGTGGATACTCTGCGGCGTGTTCCCGGACTCCATATCGATCAGCCCGGCGGCGAAGGCGCACGAAGTTCTGTTTACATGCGCGGCGCTGATCCCAATTATATTCTGATCCTGGTGGACGGGATTAAAGTTAACGATCCGACCGATGCTGACGGAGGGGCGTTTGATTTTTCTTCGGTCGATGTGAGGGACGTCGAGAGGATAGAGATTCTGGAGGGGCCGTTGTCGTCAGTTTACGGTTCCGAAGCCGTTGCAGGAGCGATAAACATAATCACCAGATCGGGAGAAAAGGATTTCGGTTTTGGAGCAGAGATAGGAGTCGGAACAGATGAGTATTATCATGGTGATGCATTCATTGAAGGCGGTTTGTTTGAGAACGCCGGTTACAATCTGGATTTCGGGTTGCTCGACGCCGGTGAACAGGTTCCAGGCGATTCGTTTACAGGATATAACATTAACGGTAAAATCGGGTCGCTTTCAGACGATAAAAACCGGTGGAATGCCCTAATCCGATACAGCGACAGCAGCAGCGAAACTTATCCCGACGACAGCGGAGGACCTGAATATGCGGTTATTGAGGAGGTTGAATCAAGAGAGTCTGAGGCAGCGGTCGCCGGGGTGGAATATCAGCGTGAACTTTTTTCCCGTTTCACCTTTAAGCTCAAGGGGAACTGGTTCAATCGCAAGAGTGAAATCGATTCTCCCGGAGTAGCGCCGGGTGAACGGGACCCCATGGGTATCCCCGCGAGTTATTATGAAAACAGTCTGAATCGCCTGAATTTATCCGCCTATGGTTATGCTGTTCTGAATCAATACCTTAGGGCGGGGCTCGGCGCCGATTTCGAACAGGAAGAGGGCGAAAGCGACGGATATCTGATGTTCGGGGAATATGAATCGCCCATTGAGTTCGACCTGGACCGCTCCATCACAGGTGTTTTTACCGAATTAACTTTCATTTTTCACGACGTTTTGAATGTCAGGGCCGCCCTGCGCGCCGACAGTCCGGAAGATTTCGACGTCCAATGGAGTCCGGGCATAGGGGCGATGTGGAAAATAAACGCCACGGATACTACTCTGAAATTCAATTGGGGACGAGGATTCAAACTGCCCAGTTTTTACGCTTTGGGAAATCCGATCGTGGGGAATGAGGACCTGGACCCCGAAAGAAGTCAAAGCTTTGATTTCGGTTTGCAGCAGAAGTTCATCGATGAAAGATTAATGTTGGGCGCTGGGCTATTTCATAATACCTTTTATGATGCAATCGATTTTGAGGAGGGTCCGCCGCCGAGACTGGTCAACCGCTCGGAAATAACGTCAGAGGGTTTTGAACTGGAAGCTGCTGTGCATTTCGGCGATAAACTGATGATCAGCACGCATTATTCTTATGCGGCAACCGATATAAAGGATACCGAAGAAGAGCTGCGCAACCGTCCGGAAAAAAGAGGCGGCCTGGATATCGATTGGAATATGACGAAAAACATTTCAATGGCTATGGCCGTGACCTATGTAGGTGAAATCTTGGATTCTTCCATACCCACCGGTGATGTAATGCTGGACGATTACATGCGAACCGACCTGGCCGCATCCTGGAACATTTCCAAAGTTTGGAAAGCAACCCTGGCTGTCGATAACCTGTTCGATGAAGATTACCAGGAAGCCGTCGGCTTTCCCGCTCCTGGCATCACTCCACGGTTGAGCCTGGCATTCAGACAATAAATATAAGCAGCGGAGAGTCCTGAGCCTTTCATATCTTGATTCAGATGAGATGCGCGTAACGAAATGCGCTAATCTTTTCCTTTTCCATTTATTTTTTACCGGCTTGTTATTATGATAGGATGAACAGAGCAGGAGGAATCGATTATGGCTTCAACGTTGGAAGATGCCTACAGGAATTTGCGGATTGACCAGCCGCTGGAGAGAGACCACCAGCTTCTGTGTACGGACCTGTTCAGCGATTTGATAAAGTCCATCACGAAAAAATTGGAGCTGGAAGTGGGGGAAGATTCTAAAATCCTGCTTTCCGGCCATACCGGTTGCGGCAAATCCACTTTTCTGAACTACCTTCAAGGGGAAGAAACAGTTTCTGAAAATTATTTCGTTATTAAATACAGCATAGGTGAAATTCTGAATCCGGAGGACATTACGCATGTTGATATTTTATTGAGTATAGGATTGAATGCTCTCGAAATCGCCGGAAAAAGAAAACTGAAATTCAGAAAAAGACTTGATAAGGAAATAAAAGACCTCGCAAAACTGATCCTGAGAGAAAAAGAAATTACACATATTACGAGTTCTGATAAGAAAGCGGAAGTCGAATCTTCTCTGTCGGCCGGAACTCCTCGTCTGCTTCAGTTTCTTGCCGCTAAATTCCGGGCATCTTTCAAGGCGGATAAAACAGTCAGAAAAGAGACGCGGGAGAGAATTAAAGGAAAAACGCAGGATTTAATCAGCAATATAAACGCAATTTTGTCGGAAATACAAAAGGAAGCCGGAGCGCCGGCCCTCCTGTTAATGGACGACACCGACAAGCTTCTTCCGCCTCAATCTCAGGAAATCTTTTACGTCAACGGACAGGACTTAGCTCAAATAAGAGCCTCTGCTATATTCGTGGTTAATATGGATGTGGTCTGTTCGGGAAAATATCCTGCTATTTTGAACAAAATCGGTTTTGGAGAAACCTTTCCGGCTTTAAAAGTATTGAATCGCAATGCTGAAGCCTCTCCTGACACTCAGAAATACAGAAGCATCATATCTCGTATATTCAAAAAACGTATCAATCCAAAACTGATGTCGGACGAAGTACTGGAATCCTTGATCTTGCTTAGCGGAGGTATTGTTCGGGAGGCTGTTCGGATTGCAAATTATGCCGTCTTTCACGCTCTCGTTAACGACAAAACAACTCTGGACAAGACGGATGTGCAATCCGCCGTTACGAAACGAAGAAATGAGCATAATTTGACGAAAGAGAAATACGAAATACTGAGGGAAATTCTGGAACAACCCGAATGGATGCCTGACGAGGACCAGTCAGTGGAAAAAGAGAATTCTCCGTTTCTGGAATTAATCAACTCGCTTGCCTTAATTGAGTATAGAAACGAGGAGGATAAGTGGCGAAGACCCCATCCGGTCCTGGTAGAAATTTTAAAAAAATAGACTCCCTCAGTTCCCTTTCGCCGGTCGACAAGCTGGAATTGCTCGAATTGAAAAAGGCGATGGAACTGCATAGTGAAGGCGGCGGATTGATCCTCGTCGATATCAGGGATAAAGAGCTTCTCGATAAAATATTAGAATCTCTCGACGTATCGAATGATGATGTTTTACAGGTGTCAGAAAAACTGACCGATCCCCTGGCCTTGTTGTACCATAGAAAAAATGAACAAATAAATATTGTTGTAGGCGTGGAAGACCTGGATGAACTTACTCGACATAAGGTTTTAAGAAGATTAAATACGCGGAGAGAAGTCATACCTGATAACAATATTCTGTGCGTATGCTGGTTGGTTAAACCCTGGTACGACTATGTCAGAGAAAGGGCAAAAGATTTCTGGGCGTTCCGGGCTCATTCCTTTCGTTTCGCAGGGCGCCCCGAATTCGATGAAAAAGAATCCTCCTTATGGAAGAATATTAGCGATAAATTAAGCAGAATGGAGGAAAGACATAAGGAATTGATTGAGGATAAAAGTGCACGACCCGTAGAAATAGCCTTATCGTGGCTGGAGATCGGGGATTTCTGCCGCAAATACGGTTTTTATGATAAAGCGGGAAAAGCGTACAAAGAATCTGTCGCCTTTTTTAGAAAATCAGGCAAAAAAATTAAGGCCATGATTTTCGCGCATCTCGGATTGGGGTTCGTATGTTTCATCAAAGGCAATATTGACGAAGCAGAAAGAAATGCGTTAAAGGCGCTGGTAATCAGCATTGATCTCAATGATAAATTGGGTGAAGGCAGTGCGTTGAACGACATCGGTAAAATTCTCGTTATTCATGGAAAATACGAGGAGGCATTAACCAATTACGAAGCGGCATTAGAGATATTTCAGAAGTTTGGTCATAGAAGCGGCGAAGGTAAGATTCTGAACAACATCGGTGAGATATATCGAGCCCGCGGAGACTACGACAAAGCGTTAGAATATTTGGAGAGATCGTTGGCGATCAGTCGTCAGATCGGTGACAGAAGCGGTGAGGGTACCACGTTGAACAATATCGGTGAGATATATCAAGCCCTCGGAGACTACGACAAAGCGTTAGAATATTTGGAGAGATCGTTGACTATCAGTCGTCAAATCGGGGATAGAAGCAACGAATTGAGACCGCTGAACAATATGAGTGAGATATATCGAGTTCGCGGGGACAATGATAGGGCGCTTGAGTATCTGGAGAGCGCATTGACTATCAGTCGTCAGATCGGGGATAAAATCGGCGAAGGGACAACGCTGAATAATATCAGCCTGATTTATTATGCCAAAGGCGCTTACGACAAGGCGCTTGAATATTTGGAGCAGTCATTGGCGATCAGTCGTCAGATCGGGGATAAAATCGGCGAAGGAACCGCACTGCACAATATCAGCCGGGTTTTTTATGCCGAAGGGGACTACGACAAAGCGCTTGAATATTTGGAGCAGTCATTGGCGATCAGTCGTTGGATCGGGGATAGAAGCGGCGAAGGCGCTACGCTGAATAATATCAGCCAGATTTATGATGCCAAGGGCGCATATGATAAGGCTTTTGAATATTTGGAGCAGTCATTGATGATCAGTCGTCAGATAGGCGATAGAAAAGGTGAAGGAACCGTGCTGAACAATATGAGTGAAATATATCGTGATCAAGGGAATTACGACGAGGCGATGGAATATTCGGAGCAGGCTTTACAGCTTCATCGTCAGATCGGCTATAAACGAGGGGAAAGCTTGGTTTTGCATAACATGGGTCTTGTTTACGCAGCTCTGGGAGATGATGAATCTGCGCTCGCCTATTTGGGCGAAGCTTTGAAAATCGCAAACGTGATCGGCGAAATCCCACAGGAGACGGTAACGCGTTTAAAGATGTCTCAGATATTTGAAAAAAAAAGAGACATAAAGAAAGCGATTAATGAGGCGGAGAAAGCCGTTGAGCTGGCCCGAAAGATCAAATATCCGAAGATTGAAGAATTTGTAAGTTATTTGAAGAAATTACGCGGGAATTCAGAAAATTATTTTTTCTCACAGCATTGACTGAAATTTCAAGAGGGCGCATATTATTCCGCCCCTATTCGATTCCTTGTCCGGTCGCTTAAATCTGTTAAATCCTTTCAGGTTTTTACAATAAAAAATCGCCGGAAAAATTTCCGGCGATTTTTTAATTTAATTTTTTTCCGTCATGTCCTGCATCAGCGGCGGTAATTGGTATAAGCCAGTTTCATAAGAAATGCCAGGAGGAAAATCAGCAATCCTATACCGCATGAGCCGAGAGCGGGAACCTGAAGGGGTTCGGTCGGGGTCGGCGTGAATGTCGGCAGGGAAGATGTGGGAGTGCTGGTTTGGGTTTGCGAAGGCGTGGGTGAGGGCGTATTGGTGGGTATGGACGTGGGCGTGTTCGTGGGTGAAGGAGAAGGCGTCGGGGTATTGGGAGCCTGTTCTATCCCGTGATTGAAATAAACGGGATAGGCATCAGGATCGTATCCGCCTGTCGCCCGTTCCACCCATACGAAATCCATGTCCGACTCGCCCGAAACTCTGTTGACGGCCGGATACAGGGTCCAGCGACAGAGAGGAGCGCGCGCCTTATCCGATAAAGGCGTCAGCAATGTTTCAGAAGACCAGCTTCCACCGACCTTCTTCTTGTAACAGAGTTCCACTTCCTCCAGGTAAGGTTGGGTCACTTTCACGTAAATGACGTACAAATTATCGTTAGGGTCTATCGCCATAGTCGGATCGTGATAGTTTTTGCCCGTATCTTCGGAGATTCTGACTCGCGGCGTCCACGTTCCGCTGTCCCGGTAACTGTGATATATCTGCCAGATCGTTTTATCGTCGCGCTTTTCCGTATGAGAACCGACCCAGATGACATGAGGACGGTTGCTCGAATCAATCACCATGCTCGCGTGACGGGGACCTTCCGTAAATCCTTCGTCATGCACGTTTTCAATTGTTCCCCAGGTTCCGCCGGTGCATTTAATGTACTTAATCTGACCCATCCAGTAACCGCCCACGATATGCACGTCATCGTTGTAATCAATGGTCATGCTTATCTGCGGGCCCGTAACGCCCAGGTTCTCTATGGGCGACCAGGCGCTGCCCGTTTTTTTCCTGTAATAGGTCGTTCCGGGACCCTCATCCTCCCAGGCTACATGTATGTGATCCTGGCTGTCTACGGCAATTACCGGCGCTCGTCCTCCATGTTCCATATCTGCAGAAAGCTGCTCCGGAGTCGACCAGCTCGAACCGTCATATTTCTTGTAGTAAAAATGACCGTCTTCGTTTTCGTTCAACCATTGGAACCATACCAGGTGTATGTGACTGGAAGAATCAATCGCCATGCTGATCGCTTTACAGCTATCGATGTCCGTTATCTGAGGGTCCGGCATCAACCACCAGGCATCCCCTCCGCTCGTCGAACGGGCGATTCTTGCGTGATAGGGCCGCCAATTGTCCTGGTTAGTTGAAAAAACCAGAAGGGCATACAGGTTCCCGGCATCCTTGAACAATATCTCTCGGGACGGATAACCGGTGGTTGACGGATTCCAGGGTTCAGCCATCATCGATTTCGCAATATAGGCCGAAGCCCTTTCAACCAGAACCGCTCCTTCGACAATTGACATCATGAGTAAAATTAAGAAAACTACGCGTAACTTTTTCATTCTTGTCTCCTCCGAAAAAAAAGAAATATTTATTTGAAAAATCGACAATATTATAAAACGTTTAGGCCGTCAAAGTCAAGAGCAAACTAAAAAATTTCTTGAAACAGCTTTCTCAATTTGACTTTGGATTTTGCGTAAGTTATAAAACAAAGACTATCATAATTGCTATGAAAGCAAATGATATCACAAATCATCAGTTTCACCGGAAATTGTGAACATGTTTTCGGAAGTCTTTCACAACACTTTTTTCAGGAGGAGGTAAGTATGGTTCCAGGGAGGTTCAAAAGTTACTTTTTAACGGCAGCGATAGTTCTATTGAGTTCAACAGCAATATTTGCAGCGATTCCGCATCAGATCAATTACCAGGGTTACATAACGGATGACCAGGGCGTACCGTTAACGGGTACATATTCATTCGTATTCAGGATTTTTGATGAGGAATCCGGCGAGACGGCGATATGGGAAGAAACCAACAGCGCTGTGGAAGTAAGCGAGGGATTATTTCATGTGGTCCTGGGAGAGTATAATCCGATTGATCCTTTACTGGTCAGCTTTGACGGGACATACTGGTTTGAGATTGAGGTTGATGGAGAAATATTGAGTCCCCGACAGCCCATGACGAGTATAGGTCAGGCGTTCAATGCAAGGCAGGCCGAGGATGTTTACGGCAGGGATATTTCTCCCGGCAGCGTCTCAATAACAGGTTATGGACTGGTTATTGACGATAGCGGTCAATGGGTAGGCGATCCCACAGGATTATACGGACCGACAGGCCCTCATGGCGATACAGGCGCTTTAGGCCCACAGGGTGATACTGGCCCGATGGGTCCTCAGGGGGATACAGGTCCGATGGGCCTTCAAGGTGACACGGGCGCAATGGGTCCGGAAGGCAATACCGGTCCGATGGGTCCTCAAGGCGATACCGGCGCAATGGGTCCGGAAGGCAATACCGGTCCGATGGGTCCTCAAGGCGAAACCGGCGCAATGGGTCCGGAAGGCAATACCGGTCCGATGGGTCCTCAAGGCGAAACCGGCGCAATGGGTCCGGAA
>CAZUFC010000003.1:38408-49662 GCA_964619725.1 uncultured bacterium
CGCAATGGGTCCGGAAGGCAATACCGGTCCGATGGGTCCTCAAGGCGAAACCGGCACAATGGGTCCAATAGGCAATACCGGTCCGATGGGTCCTCAAGGCGATACCGGCACAATGGGACCGATGGGTCCGCAAGGCGATACCGGCACAATGGGTCCGATGGGTCCTCAGGGCGATACGGGTTCAATGGGACCGGAAGGCGATACAGGCCCGATGGGTCCGGAAGGACCAACAGGCCCTCAGGGCGATACCGGCCCGACGGCAGGTTTGGATATGCAATTTATTTACAATGATGCCGGCAGCGCTGCAGGCGCTGAAGTATATTACGACAAGACGGCAGGATATGTGGGCATCGGTACCGATATGCCTCTAGCTGAATTGGATGTGCACGGCGATCTGGGTTTAAGCGGTTCGTCCCGTGAAATCTTCTTCGGCAGCGCCGCGAATATTTCCGGAACCACGGGATTAGATTTAATCATCGACAGCGACGACAATTCGACCAGCAGTGAATTTCGCGTTAAAAGAAACGGAGACGGGTCTGAAGTTATCCTGACCGTGCAGGAGAATGGAGAAATCGGCGTAGGCGTAGCTAATCCGGACTATGAACTGGATGTTGCCGGAACCGTTAATGCCCAGCAATATTATCTGAACGGCGGTCCCTGGTCGGGTCCGACCGGCCCTCAAGGCGACACCGGTCCGATGGGTCTGCAGGGCGACACCGGCCCCATGGGTCCGACCGGCCCACAGGGCGACACCGGTCCGACCGGTCCTCAAGGCGACACTGGCCCCATGGGTCCGACCGGCCCTCAAGGCGACACGGGTCCGATGGGTTTGACCGGTCCTCCTGGTGAAACCGGCCCGGTGGGACCGACAGGACCTCAGGGCGATACCGGTCCGATGGGTCCGATAGGTCCGATAGGGCTCCAAGGCGACACCGGCCCGATGGGTCCGACGGGTCCTCAAGGCGATACCGGCCCTGAAGGACCTGTAGCCGGCAGCGATATGCAGGTTATTTACAATAATGACGGCGCTGCTGCAGGCGCTGAAATTTACTATGACGACGCAACGGAAAACGTCGGCATCGGAACCTCGACGCCTCAGCAAAAGGCGCATGTTTCCGGCGTCCTCAGATTGGAACCCCAGAGCTCTGCTCCGTCAGGAGATCAGGGCGATCTTTATGCAGGGACTGACGGCTATCTTTATTTCAACAACGGAGACGGTTGGTCCGCTCTGTGTCTGGACAATTGTCTGGGAGAAGCCGTGCACATCACCGGTTATTGGGGAGACTGGTCGAATCTGCATCTGGCTGAAGATAATGACTGGAGCACCGCTGCAAGCGTAAGCAGCCCCAATAAGGTTTTCTATGCGACTCATCCCTATAATGGCGTCGGCGCCAGAAACTGGAAATTCAAGTATTCCTGCGGAGGCGGCGGACAGAACATCGGTTTTCAATGCTGGGATTATGTGAATTCTCAATGGGTTACGGTTCATTCCGACTCATGTTTCGGCGTGCCGGCTACAACCGTTACGAAGAGCATTCCCAGCAATTGCCTTGAGAATCCACTGCAGTTCAAGATCATATCATGTTGGAGCAACAGCTACTACGAAGGAGAAGTCCTTTGTCCTGAATAAATAAACAGAAAACAGAAAAGAAGAGTTCATTGAATATTTGAAGCTCCTCTTTTCAAAGATAGTGCTATTGTAAGACCCTGCTTCATGCGGGGTCTTTTTTGTATTGCAGACTTTAATGATGTAACAGAAGGGGACAGAAGAAAATCATTTTGACAACGCATGCCTGGTCGAGTAGATTCCCCCCGGAAGGGAGACGCTGCATGAAATTGGAATCATTGCTTCAGGATTTGCGGGAGCATTTTACCGACCTGGAGATCGAGGGTTCGACGGTAAGAGAAATAACAGGCATCAGTTGTCGGCCGGAAGAGTGGATGCCGGGAGGGCTGTTCGTCGCGGTAAAGGCTTTTTTATCCTACAATCAATGGATCGACGGGAATAAACTGGTGCAGGATTCCCTGAAACACGGCATAAAAGCGGTGGTGGCGGAAAAAGGAGTAAAATTCGATGTTCCGGGAGACGTAACTTTCATAAGGCTGGGGCGCCCCCGCAAAGCGCTGGCGATCCTGGCGGCTTCCTTTTACGGTAAACCTTTCCAGGCGATGAAGACCATTGGGGTAACGGGAACCAACGGTAAGACGACCACGGCACATCTGCTTTCAAGGATGTTCAATGAATCGGGAATTTCCGCAGGCGTATTGGGTACCGTCGGTTATTTCTGGAAGGACAGAAATATCCCGGCCGTTTACACTACCCCTCTGGCCTCCGAACTGCACAAACTGGGTCACGAGATGAGAAGGGACGGAGTATCGGTTGCAGTTATGGAGGTATCATCGCACGCTATCGACCTGGACCGCGTATACGGCCTTCCTTTTAATATAGGCATCTTTACAAATTTGACCCAGGATCATCTGGATTATCACCATACGATGAAGAATTACCTGGACGTCAAGCTCAGGCTTTTCAGAAATCTGAAACCAGGTGCGGATTTCCCGAACGCTGCAGTCGTCAATGGAGATGACCCTCATGCAACCAGTTTTATTAAGGCTTCCTCCGTCAAAACTCTGACCTATGGAACCGCCGATAATCTTGACTTTTACGCCCGGTGCATAAAATCATCCTTACAAGGTTCGGAATTCGATTTGATCGCGTCTGATCAGGGTTCGATCAGAATTCGAACGCCTATGGCCGGACATTTTAATCTCTATAACGTTCTGGCGGCATTTGCCGCTGCAGTGCATGCCGGATTACCGGCCGAATGTCTTGTTGAGACGATAAAACATTTCAGGGGCGTTCCCGGTCGATTTGAAACGGTAAAAAACTCCGGCGGTTTTTTAATCATCATCGACTACGCCCATACGCCGGATGCTTTAAAAAGAGTTATCGAAACGGTCAGAGCCCTCCCGATCAACAGACTCATCACGGTTTTCGGCTGCGGCGGGGATCGAGATAAGTCCAAACGCCCCATTATGGGCGGCATTGCAGAAAAATTTTCGGACAAAACGATATTGACGTCGGATAATCCAAGAACAGAAGACCCTCTAAAAATTATTCAGGATATAGACAGCGGCGTTTCTGACAAGCGCCGGAGAATGATACTCGCCGACAGGCGGGAAGCTATTGCCCAGGCCGTCAAAGAAGCCGGTAAAAACGATGCGATTCTTATTGCCGGAAAAGGACATGAAAATTATCAGATTGTAGGAACTGAAAAGTTCCCTTTCATCGATAAAGAAGAGGTATCGAGGGCGTTGGCAGATGCTGGACTGGCCTGATCGTTTACCATTTCATTTCCCTCTTTTGTTCAGCGTTTTAATTCCATCCTTACCGGCGATTATCAGCAAATCCGCCATGTCCACGAAAAGTCCGCATTCAATGACCCCGGGGATGAGATTCAGTCGTCGTTCCAATTCTGCCGCATCAGGAATGCTTCGGAAACGGCAATCGAGTATCATATTTCCATTATCAGTTTTAAAGAAATCATCTTTGTCTATACGGGGCTCCACCTCCGCTCCCAGATTCCTGATCTGTCGTGCGGTCGCCTGCCAGCCGAAAAGCGCCGCTTCAACCGGCAGAGGAAATGCGCCCAAAGTATCAACCATTTTCGAATCGTCGATGATGATGCAATAACGCCGGCTGTTCCTGGCGGTTATTTTTTCCCTCAGCAAAGCGCCTCCTCCGCCTTTAATCAGGCAAAAATCGCCGTTTGCTTCGTCTGCCCCATCTACTGTAATGTCAAGCATCTCAATTCTGTCAAAACCTGTCAGTTGAATGCCTGCTTCCCGCGCCAGTTTTTCCGCTTCAATCGAAGTCGGTATGCCCCGGATCGGAAAATTCTCATCTATTTTGTTCCCTAAAAAGCGGATAAACCAGGCGGCCGTCGAGCCGGTACCCAAGCCTACGGTCATTCCGGGTTTTACATACGCTACAGCAGCTTTTGCCGCTTGTTTCTTTAATTCATCTTGCGACTTTTTCTGCATGGCAAACCTCCTCTATATATCCTTGAAATTCAATTATAGCCGCAAAACCTCCCGGGTTCAACCGCTTCTCTCGCATACGTATTCAAACCTTTCCCCGGCTGCCGCATAGCAATTGATTATATGGAGATTACCGGCTTTCCTGCTGAGAATCGAAATGGATTTGCCGTTGTCTGCAAGATGATGGAAAAATGAAATCACCGAAAGAGGAAATATGGAACAACAGAATGATGAGCTGTCGTTTAATCAGCATTCCCCGTCTTCCGTCTTAGAAGTCTCAGAATAAAAATTTGGGACTGATCAAATCTTGGTTACACTTCTTTCAAAACGTTTGACAGTTTTTTTCAGTAATCGGTATCGGGGTCGGTATCGGCATCGGTATCGCAATCGTGATCGAAATCGAAACAAAATGACAGACGATTCTGTCGAATTGTAACCTCAAAAGAGGCTTTTTTGATCAATGCCAAAAATTTATATAAAAAATGGAAAACCGGCGGCGTTTTTGCTCGTCGAGAATGGAAAGCCTGAAAAAGGTAGGATTTATCATTGGTGGGATATCGAAAAGATGGAAGCTCAGGTAATCGAAATTGGTTTTTCGACTTGATGGAAAGAAAAATGAATTGATGGAGTTCATGCTAAGTCCTGCATCCGACAAGATATGTGAACTGTCATGAGAAATATTCGTCAGGACAGCCCCGCTGAACTCACTACACGCGACAAGCATTGAGGGGGGGCCGCCGGTTTCCATTTTTTAGTCAAAGTTAATAACCGTCCTTTCCAGGGAACGGAAGATTATTCCTCATCATCCCAAAATAAAAGGTAAGGCGGTTTTTCGCTTTCAGGGGGATTGATGTCCGGTATATTGCTTCTGTCTGACACTTCAATCACGACGTCGAGATTGGACGATGCGTAATCGCCTAAATTATAAACCGTACTGTCGCCGAAATAAGAAATCGTTACGTCTTTTTCGTCGTTGTAGGCTGATTGCGGAAAAGTGACCGTGGCATAATTGGCGCCGAATGTCACCGTTCCTCCCGTAACGGTAAGGTCATAATCGAAGCCGGAAAGACTGTCTACCGTATACTGTCTCTGGGTTGTACCCATCGTGGTCGAGGATGCATCTTCCAACGTGATGGATACGCTTCCGTATGAATCCTCATTGTTCCAGAGAACCGTGCCGCCGATATAATCCTCGTAGATTTTCGTCATGTCCACAATACGACAATCCGCCGGAGAGCCTGGCTGACGCATCCCGCCGCCCTTAATTATGAATCTCAAAGCCATCGTCCTGCTCCTTTCAGTCATAGCGATCAAGCCGCTGAAAATAAATAAAATTTCGAAAAGGAACCTCACCGGCAATTCAATTCAAAGGCCCCTATATATATAGACGTATTTTTTGCCCAATTTTCGCACTTCTTTTTTTGAAAATTTTAAAAATATTTGATTTTTTTGTTTCCTTTGAAGCATAAATGTATCTAACTAATTGTAAACATTGTTCCGAAACTGATTCGTTCGGAATGAATGATTTTATGAAAAAAATTTCATTGCGGAGATGGATAGAGGTTTTGATTTTCAGCATGACCTCATGAGATGTTGCATTCGATCAAGGAGGAAAAACCTCAAAAAGGGAAAGGAAGGACTTAAAAAATGACTGTTAAAAGTAATGAGCGAGGATTTGAAGGACCTGGGAAAGGGGATTCTGATTCGAAGAAGAAAAAATTGAACAAACTTCAATACGAGAAGAGTCCATATTTGCTTCAGCATGCTTCTAATCCGGTAAACTGGCATTCCTGGTCGGATGAGGCTTTTGAGAAGGCGGCGAAGGAGAGCAAGCCGATATTTTTATCGATCGGGTATTCCACGTGTCACTGGTGCCATATAATGGAGGCTGAATCATTTGAGGACGAAGAAGTAAGTCGGTTGCTGAATGAGAATTTCATCAATGTGAAAGTGGACAGGGAGGAGCGGCCGGACATAGATAAAATATACATGGATGTTTGCGTTATGATGACCGGAAGCGGCGGATGGCCTCTTACCGTGGTGACGACGCCCGACAAAAAACCCTTTTTTGCCGGGACTTATTTTCCCCGGAATGATAAATATGGAAAAATAGGATTAATCACACTTTTGAAAAGAATCAGCGATATATGGAATTCACGCCGGAAAGAAGCCCACGATGCGGCAGACAAAATAACGAATTTGTTGCGCGAATTCAGGCTTAAACCTTCCGGGGAGGATGCGGAGGAATCGGTCTTACGGGCGGCTTATCACAATTTTGAGCGGACATTTGACGAGCGTAACGGCGGATTCGGGGCAGCGCCCAAGTTTCCGAGTCCTCATAATTTCCTGTTTCTATTGCGCTACTGGGATAGGACGGGACAGGAAAAAGCGTTGGAAATGACGAAAAAAAGTCTGAGACGAATGCGTTATGGAGGAGTATACGATCATCTAGGATTCGGCTTTCATCGATATTCAACCGATAATGAATGGCTCGTCCCTCATTTCGAAAAAATGCTCTACGATCAAGCCATGATGACAATGGCTTTCACAAATGCTTATCGAACTGCTCATGATGATTTTTTTCGGAAAACTTCTGAGGAAATTTTGACTTATGTTCTCAGAGATATGACTTCTCTGGAAGGAGCTTTTTATTCCGCTGAAGACGCTGACAGCGAAGGCAGGGAAGGCGAATTCTATTTATGGACGGAGGATGAGTTAAAACGAATTCTGGATGACGACGAATTTCATATTGCTGCAACACATTATAATTGCAGCGCTCAAGGCAATTTTACCGATCCTTTTGATTCTTCCGGACTACAAAAAAATATCCTCTATATGAAGAATTCAAAAAAAATTACGGCCGAGAAGCTGGGATTATCCATTGAAGAATTTAACGGAAAAATTGAAGGAATACGCAGGAAATTGTTCCTGGAAAGGGAAGAAAGAATACATCCGCATAAAGATGATAAAATACTTGCTGATTGGAACGGCCTGATGATAGCCGCTTTTGCTGAAGCCGGCAGGGTCTTCCGGAAAGAAAGGTATATTCGTGCGGCGGAAAAGGCTGCGAATTTTATTTTCGATAATCTTTTCGATCCTTCGGGTCGAATGCTGCACCGGTACCGGGATGGAGAAGCAGCCGTAACAGCTCATCTGGACGATTATTCTTTTTTCATCTGGGGCTTGCTTGAATTGTACGAAGCGACATTCAATGCTGAGTATCTTGGGAAGGCAATAAAACTAATGAATGTTTCGATTGAGGATTTCTGGGATGATGCTTCAGGCGCTTTTTATTTCACTTCAGAAAAGGAAGAAGAATTCCTTGTAAGGAAAAAAGAGATTCATGACGGCGCTGTTCCCTCTGGAAATTCCGTAGCTCTCATGAATTTGCAGAAACTCGGTCGAATAACCGGAAACGCTGAATTTACGGATAAAGCGGCAATCACGGAACGACTTTATGTTGAAACTCTCAAGAAAGCGCCGACTAGTTCTGCTCAAATGCTGACTGCATTGGATTATCGTCTGGGACCCTCATTTGAAATTGTGATAGTAGGTGAGAGGGGCGAAGAGTCGACAGAAAAATTAATTGATGTCGTGAGGGAAGTCGGAATATTCAGAAAAGCGGTCATTTTTAAGACCGCAAACGATGAAACGGATGAGATAAATAGTCTGGCGCCTTTTGTACGTTCCTATGGGTCGTTGGACGGCAAAGCTGCAGTTTACGTATGCCGGGATCAGAAATGCAGTTTGCCTGTTGCAGACCCTGATCAGCTCCGGGAAATGCTGATGAATCCTTCGGTTTAATAAGTTTAATTATAGGACTGATTTTCGTGAAAGTGAGATGCGGCGATGTTCAGATTGGGCTTTTGGTCGTGTGAAGAATACTCCGGCAGAAGAGAGGTAAAAGCGATTGTTTAAAATTCAGAAACGATATGTTAACGGACGGTTCAAGAGTTCATCGGCGATCTTTTTGATGTCGCTCGTCTTATAGACCGGGATGCCGTTTGTTTCGATATCCTTATCGCTGACGCAAAACAGGATGTTGTCGTAAGGATCGGTTTCCTCATGCGGATTGAACTGATCGCTGCATATTATGATTTTCGGCAGGCCTTGTTTTGATTTATATCCTTCCAGTATTACGAAATCCATATCCGTCATGACGTTGAAGCATATTAGAAGATGTTCGTCTTCAGAACGGGGGTAAAAAATGAATGAGCCTTTTCCGGAAATAAAGGCCGTTCGATCAGCGCCCGCTTCCCTGTGCCTGTAAGAATCGCTGCCGGTTTTGTCTACTTCGTATTCATTGACGGTATGTTTTACCGTGCCCACGGCCAATTCCATATTTTTGAAATGCCGGATTAAAGCCTCGATAAATGACGTTTTTCCTGCTTTCTTTTTGCCTATAACCTGTATGACTTTCACTTTCAATCGTTGCGCATGAAAAGGTTCAATTTCGTTATTTCGTTATTCCCTTGAAAAGTTTTGAGAATATGAAGCCCTGACCGAATGCCGGAGCAGAACTTGGCGGAGTGGTAGGCGTGGGAGCCGCGCCCCCGTCGTATCCGAACTCACAATATTCATAATCGAAGAGATGGGAACCGTTTTGATTCATAACTGCGCTCCAGAAAAGAATGCCGTTTGCGGCGCCGGAGCCTGCAGGCCAGTTGAATTGTAGTATGTTTTCGCTGTGATAGTTCCATTCGTAAAGGTTTCGGAGGGCTTTATCCAGATTCTGGGTCCAACCGGGCCAGAAGAAATATTGGCCATAAACGTCCAGCATAACATACAAATCGACGGTTTTTGCCGGTCCCTGATTATACATTCCCACGGAAAGCATGAATTGATCGCCAGACCTGTAAAAAGTCCGATTCGTCGATAATTCGAGGTCGACATCGCCCATATTTTGCGGAGTATAATAGGATACGCTGGGAGATTCTCCTATCCGACATGTTCCGTATCTCATGTAGGCGTATCCGCTTTCGCCCCAGTAAGTCCCCCAACTGTTTTTAACGATCCAGACGCCTCCGCCCACCGAGTCGTCATATCCTACGATTAATACGCCGTGGTTGACGGCTGCCGTGCCTCCGGGATGATTATACACTCCGCCTGTGTAATACCGGAAATCATCGTAAACCGTCATGCCGACCGGTACCGGACCGTTCACCAGGGCCGCTTTTATGGATTCTACGCTGGAATTGATCCAGTTCCAGGAGTCTAATCGCACTATAGTTTCGCAGGAGCCCTGATTGCAAGGCGTACCGGCCTGCGCCGTATAAGGCATGCAGGATTCTGCTATACAGCCGGGCCATATCATGTGATCCTGGATATCAAACCAGCCTCCGCTGCAGTCGTAACCGTAAGTATTGCATGATAGTAGCTGCTGCTCCGACAAATCCGGAGTCCATCCTTCGTTGATCATTATCAGAGATTCAAGCCTGGCCAGGGTCGCAAATGCCCAGCATGAACCGCAAGTCGATTGGTTTTTTACTGGAGAAACACCGCCGCTGTCCCTCCAGTCAAACCTGGAAGGAAAAGACATCGTTTTATGAGTTTCATCCATCGGCGGTTCTACATAATCGTCCGGTTTGCGCAGAGTCAGCCGCTTTTTGAATTCATTGAAGGGTATGTTCGATACGGACGTTTCACCCGCCTGCCATTTCAAATTATTTTCCTTGATATAACGACGAACTTCAGCCAGACCGGAATCGACCTCTTCGCAGAATACCGGCGCAACAGTCCAAAATAGAATAAACGACGCCGCAGACAAAACTGATAGGATTTTTTTCATTTTTATCCTCCGTTGTAACCTTGAAACCTACAACAGGTCCCCACCCAATTTCACATTTTACGATAAAACCATAAAAAAGCAAAACTAATCCGTAAAAATGCGTATCCGTATTTGAGGCCGTGCATCACTTACGAATCCTTTCTGACCGATACATGTGAAAGGGAAATGACGTCAATTCGCTAATAAAGTCATCTTTTTTTCTGGATTGACGGAATTCCTGATATGCGCCGGCGGCGGTATAGAAACGATCAAAACAAGGACGGCGAAAAAGATGAAAGGCGGCGGTGAATTTATCCTCGCGCGCCTGTCCTTAAATTCGACTCCAGATTCAAAATTCGATGAAGCAGATGCTTTGCGGTTTCCGATCCATCCCGCGCCGCGCCGATAAAATTTTTATCAAGGCAATGTGAGCAGGGTTTTACGAAGAAGTCGTATAGGTTAAACGTTGACTGAAAAAATTCGCAGGCTAACTCAGTCTTGAGGGAAATTCACCGTTTGCAGACAGAAACTCGTGAAGTACGCCCGGGTCGTAAGGTTCCCTGGAGAAATCGACATCTTTTGAAATATCACAAGAAACGCTTTTTTGACATAGCGGTTTAAATTCTTATATTTGTAATCAGTTAACCCGTAAAGGGGAAAATTTTCTTTTTTTTATCATGGAGGAGGAAAAAAGTATGAATCGACATGTATTAGGGTTTCTGGCGACAATAGGCTTATTAGCTTCAATCTCTGTTTCGTGGGCGGACATACCTCATCAAATTAACTATCAGGGATATCTGACGGATTCTGAAGGAGCGCCGCTGAACGGATCGTACACATTCGAATTCTGCATATACGCCAGTTCGGCAAGTGCAGAAGAATTGTGGTGTGAAACCTATTTCGGTTTGAATGTCGAACAGGGATTATTTCATGTTTTATTAGGGACAGGTTCGCCGGTAGATTTGGAATTCGATGAGACTTACTGGCTGGAGGTAACTGTGGAGGGTGAAGTTCTATTGCCTCGACAACAAATTACGAGTATCGGTCAGGCGATCAATGCAGAAAACGCTGAGGATGTATACGACCGGGACATAAATCCTCGAAGCGTGTCAATATCAGAATACGGAGCTGTCATTGATGCTTCCGGGCAATGGATAGGAGACCCCACGGGTTTGACTGGACCGACGGGCCCTCAAGGCGATACAGGTTCGACAGGTCCTCAGGGCGACACGGGCCCGCGGGGTCCTCAAGGCGATACGGGCTCGCCGGGTCCCCAAGGTGTTACTGGTTTGACAGGTCCCCAGGGCGACACGGGCTCGCTGGGTCCTCAAGGCGATACGGGTCCGCTGGGTCCCCAAGGTGTTACTGGTTTGACAGGTCCTCAGGGCGACACGGGTCCGCTGGGTCCCCAAGGTGTTACTGGTTTGACAGGTCCTCAGGGCGACA
>CAZUFC010000003.1:49762-142422 GCA_964619725.1 uncultured bacterium
ACACGGGTCCGCTGGGTCCCCAAGGTGTTACTGGTTTGACAGGTCCTCAGGGCGATACGGGTCCGCTGGGTCCCCAAGGTGTTACTGGTTTGACAGGTCCTCAGGGCGACACGGGCCCGCTGGGTCCTCAAGGCGATACGGGTCCGCTGGGTCCCCAAGGTGTTACTGGTTTGACAGGTCCTCAAGGCGATACCGGACCGCTGGGCCCTCAGGGCGAAACGGGACCGTCAGGCGAACAGGGTCACCAGGGCGATACGGGTCCGGTGGGCATGCAGGGCCCTCAAGGCGATACAGGTCCGAGGGGTGAACAGGGTATGAAGGGTGACACCGGCCCGGTCGGCATTCAAGGCTTTCAAGGCGACACAGGTCCCGCAGGTCCGCAAGGTCCGACAGGTGCAACGGGTCCGCAGGGTATCCCTGGGGACCAGGGAGCGACCGGCCCTACCGGCGCGCAGGGGCCTCAAGGCGAGTTGGGTCCGACAGGTCCGACGGGACCGCAAGGTATCCCTGGGGACCAGGGAGCGACCGGTCCTACCGGCGCGCAGGGGCCTCAAGGCGACCTTGGGCCGACTGGACCCACCGGTCCTATTGCAGGCACGAATAAACAATTAATTTACAATGACGACGGCGATGCCGGCGGAGCGGAAATTTACTATGACGGTACGAACGCATATTTGGGCATCGGAACGGACACCCCGACAGCAGAATTGGATATCGACGGCAAATTTTACAACCGGGGCAAGACATTGAGCGGGTGGATGGAAGACGGCGACTGGTGGGATTTACAGTATAACGGCCCCGATACCGTCGGGCAAACTATCATTGATATATTGACTGACCCCGCTTGTTTTACAGGAAGCTGCAATCCAAGCGTTCAAGAGATTTGGGTATATCAGAATGGATCATGGTATTCTTACGTACCCGGCTGGCCAGAAAATGAACTTGACACATTGCCGATTCCAGACGGTCAGTTAGTCTGTTTTCGATTGCAGACGAGCGGCGATTGCTACGGAACAATAAATTTCCCCGGTGAAATAAGTTTCACGGGAGGACGACAGACGACGACAATCGGAGAGTTATGGGTAGGAGGCGACATCAGCGTAAGCGGCGGACAAATCAGCGTAGACGGCTCAACACACGTCACGGGAGGTCAGGTCAACGTAGGCGGAAAAATTTATATTTCAAACTCGACAAGTCCAGGAAATGCGCCGGCCGGCTCGGTGATAATCTTTTTCGACGGTCAGGACTTGAAATGCAAGAATGAAAACGGAACGGTAAGAACTATAGCCGATTTTTAAGCTGCATTGTTCAATTAATGGGCATTGAACAAATATAGGTATTTTGAGATTACAATTCGGTCAGTACGAAATCTGCAAAGGGCCGGGAGAGATAATAATTCTATACGCGTTTGCGGTTCCGTGAGAAGAAAATCAACCCCTGATACGCTCATGCCCACGCTTCGTCGCGAGCGACTCGCATCGAGATAAGCCTCTCTGCCCCATTTGATAATGGAAATTTCACTCAGTCAATTTTTTTGCAGGCAAAAACTGTTACCCCTGTTTGATCAGCCCCAAATAATGTTTTTCAGAGTTCACGCCGTTTATTGAACTTTATTATTTGACGGCAAAGAATATTAAGGCATTAATTTTTATGATTGATGAATCTGGAATCTGAAGTTTCCGGAATTTCCGCCCTGTCATGCAGTTCTTCGATCAGGCGTCTGTTGACGCCGATAAGATCGGCCAGAACTCCGATTAAAATAAGGAAAAAACCGAAAATAAAAAAAATGGCGGCGATGAGGAGGGATTGAACTTTGCCGGACGGCTCAGGCCAGGAGATCAGGTAATAGTAGAAGAACCGGAAAAAGAGGGCGCTGCCGAGGACCAGACAGATAAAGCCGCTTCTGGAAAACAGTTTGACCGGGCTGTAAAGAGCCCATACTCTCAGGATGGTTCCGGTTTGTTTTCGCACGTAATACCAGTTGCCTCGAAAAAGCCGGCTGGGTCGCGTCGGCGGGTTGGTTTTAATGGGGACGGTCGCTACCCTTAAACCGCTTTTAGCCGCTTGAATAAGCGTTTCAACGGTGTAGGTGAAATCGGAAAAAATTTTCATTCTTCTAGCGGCTGTGCGCGAATAAGCACGGAATCCCGTCGTAACGTCAGGAATTTTCACTCCGGTCAGAAACTGCACCACACGGCTTCCCGCCTTCTGCAGAAACGTCTTTATGCGTGAAAAATGTTCGATTTCATCGAAGGGGCGGCATCCTATAACCATATCGGCATCGCCTTTTATGACAGGTTGTATCAGATTCGATATGAAACGTCCCTGATACTGATTATCGCCGTCGGTATTGACGATAATATCCGCGCCCATCGACAAAGCATGCCTGATGCCGGAAGCGAAAGCATGCGCCAATCCCTGATGATATGGCATGGAAAGAACTTCGGCCCCCATTTTTCTGGCGATCTCAACCGTATCGTCCGTTGAACCGTCATCAATAATCAAAATCTTCAGTTCATCAATGCCCGGAATTTCTTTGGGAATATCCTCAATCGTCCGGGCCAAAGTGCCGGCTTCATTATAGCAGGGAATCTGTATGACAAGTTTCATTTGAATTCATGATTTATGAAGATACGATTGAAAAACGCTTAAATCCAAAATCATTCATTCTATAAGAGACAATGCCGCAAATGTCAAGAGGCTGCGCCGGCTCGACTCGCTTTCACTGCCCGGAATCAAACCGGACGGCGAAGAACGGTTTCCTTATTTGGGGAACAGGAATCCTTAAATGAGGAATGATTGGAAAACGAATCCGCATACGAGGTGATTTCGGAATCCAATCGACAAGATTTTTTCAAAACACATGCATTTATCTTATTGATAATAAAAAACTTTTCATATATTCTTCGTCGCGTCGGCTAAGAAAGCCTGAACTGGCACGGCAGTTGCTTTATCATCAAGCGAAGAGGCTCTTCGCTGAAGCAGAGTTAGTTTTTCATTTTTTCTAAGGAGGTTAACAATGTCTGTACAATTCAAGAGATGGGTCGGTTTAACGGTCGTTTTCCTGATGTCCTGTCTGGTCGTCGGATGGATCAGCGGCGCAGAAAAAGACGGAAAAGAAACAAAGGAGAAAAGAATAATCATTATGGGAGACGATGAATTAGGTTTAGATGATCTGAAAGACGGCGAAACGAAAGTTATTGAAAGAGAAGACAAAATCATTAAAGCGACCAGGGACGGCGAGATGTTGACGATAGAAGTTGAAGAAAAGAACGGCGAAGGAGAAAAGACGTCCATCGTTATGAACGAGGAAGAGGAAATGGAAGTCGTCGTTCGAAAAAGTGATGGTGAGAAGCAGGTGAAAAAGATTGTGATAAAGGGAGCTGAAGGAAAAGAATGCCGGAAAACGCGAAAAATCATTATTGATGAGATGGATGATTCGGAAGGCGAGGAAGCGAAAACGAGGACGGTCGTGGTCGACGAGGACGGAACTATTGTCATCAACGGCGAAAAGATCATTGACAAAGGGGAAGTGACCTCTATGAAAAATGTGGACGTAAATGAAATTACAGAGCAGGTTATGAAGAGCCTGGAGGAAGCAGGCATCCTTAACGGCGAATTTGCTTACTCAATTGACGGAGATAAAATTGCGATGACTGTAAAGAAGAAACTTGAAGGTCTCGATGCGCTGGAGGAGCTTGCAGATTTGGCAGCGTTGCAGGAATTGAAAAACATCGACCTGTCTGGTTTGAAGGAGCTGGAAAATCTCCTAATTTTAAAGGATATTGATTTGTCGGGTTTAGAGGAGCTTGAAGACCTTGAAGTCGAACTTGAAGAAATGATGAAAACGATTGAGGGGCGGGGGAACGAAGAACATTATGAAACGTTTAAATGTCCGGAAGACAATACCGTTGTGAAAATACCTTCGGAGGAATTCACGGGAAACAATCCGCGCTGCCCTGTGTGCGGGGGTGAGATGGAGAAGATTGAGACCCCGAAAACCAAAGTGATCAAGATGCGTCGTCAAAAAACGGAAAGAGAGAATCAGGAGTAAATTTTTATCTGAAATCGCTTTTTCGCATTATAAAAAATCGACGGAAGCTCATCCGGGAAAAAGGGGTTTCCGTCGTTTTAATTTCTGATAAAGGCTTGATAGATATAAGTCAGGATTTTTTCTTCACCGGGTTTAAGTGAGAGTTCCCAAATCAGGCGATGTTTGGGATTGACCTGTTTGAGCCCTTTGTTGATCTTCAAGTCTTCGGCTTCAAGTGAAGTATCCAGGACTTCGCCTGATAGTTCTTTCGTGATTTCGATATCGGCTGTTTTATCCAGGCGTGAGCGAATTTTGCATTCGCCGCGGATTCTGACCAGATCGTAGGTCCAACCGTGGATACGCTGGGCATCCCTTTTTCTTTCAACCTCAAATTCAGCCTGTTCTGCCAGGATATTCATGGCGCGATTGATGCGTATGGTGGTTTCAGCTCCTGGGGCAGTGTAATAGCAGACGTCCTGTCCGGTAAAGGAACCGTTTTTGATGAAGGCCGCCGGGGCGGTAGTGAGCGGCATTTCTAATTGATTGACCAGCCTGCAGGAGTGCCAGATTTCCTCCTCCCTTTTACCGTCCGGACGAGAACTTTCATATTGGTAGCGTTCTTCCTGATCAAGGTAATCTTTGATTTTCCAAGTATAAATGTGTTTATAAGGCATTTCGGACGAAAACAAGGGTAGATAAGCTCTTTTTCCTTTCAAAAGCGAGAAGTCGTCTACGGGATATAAATAAAGGTCTTCAGAGACCTGTCCTTTCATTTTTGTCGAAAAATCCGCTGCATCACCTTCAGCATAACTCATTAAAGCGCTTTGATTGAGCACGTATGCTGCCTGGCTCCTCATACCGCTTCTTCCATACTGATCGTCCAGGTTATTGAGAGAGTTTATGAATTCGGCGAGTGATCCTTTCATACTCAAAGGACTCGTAACGTCGCTGAATTTGATGTTCGGGTATCCGCTGATCAGGTTCAGTTCAACGCTGGTCAGATTCATAGCTTCGTTGATGACGACAGCTTTTGCCGTAAAGAGGGCGTTTTCCGGTTGCGAAAGATCAATCAGGTAAGAGGGCGCCCAGGAAATGCCTTTCGCCAGGAAAGCGACGTCGATCTCCTGGTCGGGTGCAGGATTCTCAAGTTCAATAATTATACAGGAATGTTGAGTTGCGGTTTCTGCATGCGTTTCTATCTGTGAATGATTGAAATCAACCCGATTGATCATGCCTGATTTTAAAACCGTCACTCCGTCTGAAGTCTCCAGCATGATCAGGTCCGAACCCGTGCCGCCGGCGCTGGAAGAAAGTCGGGGAATATAGGCGGGGGAAGGATTGGAGATATCCAATAAAGTCGATTCGCCTGCTGCGGCGGGTCGCGCAACAGGAATATTTACGAGAATTCCTCGGATCGTGTTTTTTTCTTCCATTCCCGTACTCAGGACGACTTCCCGGCCCGGATTTTTCTGCAATAGCGCTCCCAAATCCTTAACGGGTCTTCTTTCCGTCTTACTTTCAATATCGCTTATGACGCGTTTCAGTTCGACTTCCGGAGAGTGATTCAGCCAGAATGCCCCGTGTGCCGCCGGGGGGATATCTCTAATAACCAGTTTCGTTTCTTTTTCCGGCAGTTTTATCTTTCCCTTGAAGAAACCTAATCCGTTTTTGAATAATGAAATGGACTGCATGGACAGCCCGGTATCATGACCCGGCGCATGATGTTCCTCCTGAGCCTGACATGGAAGTGAAGCGCAGGTTATAATCATGATGCAATATAGGGAAAATATCGTTCTGATGAATCCAGTTTTCATTTGACTTAACCTCCGATAAATGCTTTTTTAACCGATATTCCGAATTGACCAGAACCTCTTTCATCGCTGACCTGCATCAGCCGTATTGAGGTCCTTGAAGCTTTCAACCTGCATTATGATGTGATTTTCGGCAATTCTCAACAGGCTGCCGGATCGCATGAGGATTATATTTGCACAAGCCGGCGGAAAATGTTATACGGGAGAGGGAGTTTAAGATGGCGTCCGGCAAGAAAATTTTATTGTTCAGACCTTACAACAGGACATCAATGCTTATACCCAATCATGGTTTGGGATATCTTGCCGCTGCATTGAGAAATAGTGGTTATGACGTTGAATTGACGGATTGCATCCGTGAGAGAATGACTCACGAAATGTTCGCTGAATTTATCAGGGATAGAGAAGACCTGTTAATAGGCGTTCAGGTTTTCACTTTCGATTTGAACTCGACCGCGCAGCATCTGAAAACAATAAGAGTAAGATTCCCCGATGTTCCCATCTGCCTGGGAGGACCTCATCCTTCCGCGATGCCGGAGCAAACCTTGAAAGACTTTCCGGAGGCTGATTTCGTTTTTAACGGCGAGGCAGACAGGAGTTTGCCTGCTCTGGCTGAAAAGATTGCGGGAGGAGCTGCGCCGGGCAGGGAGGATTTTTCCGGCATCGCAAACCTGGTGTGGCGGAGGAATGGAGAGTTCGTTCATAACGAAAGGGAAGTGATAGAGGACCTGGATTCTCTGGGAATGCCCGCCTGGGACCTGATCGATCCTTTATCTTATCCCCTGGCCCCGCAAGGAACCTTTTTAAAGAAAGTCCCTTTCGCACCGATAATCGTTACCAGAGGTTGTCCTTTCAAATGCACTTTTTGCGCAGGATACATCATCGGAGGGCGCCGGCTGAGAAGCCGGTCGGTTGAAAACGTCATTGATGAGATAGAATATCTCGTTAAAAACTACGGCATTAAAGAAATTCATATCCAGGACGACAACTTTACATTTTACCGCGATTTCGTCGTTAATTTCTGCCAGAGTTTATTGAAAAAGAACCTGGGTATCGTATGGGCCTGCCCTAACGGAGTTCGACTGGATACTCTGGATGAAGAAGTTTTACGATTGATGGAAGATTCAGGTTGCTGGTCTATCGCCGTCGGAATTGAATCTGGAAGCCAGAGAATCCTGAAACTCATGAAAAAAAATTTAACCCTGGACAAAGTTCGTGAAAAACTGGCTCTCATCAGAAAGACGACACGTATTCGCGTCACGGGCTTTTTTATCCTGGGTTACCCTTCAGAAACTCCCGAAGAAATGAAGAAAACTGTGGATTTTTCCTTGAAACTCGACATAGATAAAGTTAATTTCGGAATCCTCATGCCGCTGCCGGGCACGGAAGTGACCCGTTTGCTGCAAAAAAAAGGATTACTGGGGGACGATATAGACTGGAGCCGAATGTCTGAATACAGAAGTCCTTATACGCCGCCCGGATTCACTGAAAAAAGTTTCCGCAAGATTTTTCAGAAGGCCTTCTTCCGTTTCTATTTTCGGCCTCACATCATATATCGTTTTTTAGGCGAAATACGGTCATGGGACCAGGTAAAGATATTATGGAACAGATTCAAAGATGTGTTTGAACAAGGAAAAGATGCATGAAACTGACGCGTATGGGGGTTCGAT
Organism: uncultured bacterium; assembly: GCA_964619725.1. Lineage (GTDB taxonomy): Bacteria > CSSED10-310 > CAZUFC01 > CAZUFC01 > CAZUFC01 > CAZUFC01. The sequence goes on from CAZUFC010000003.1 coordinate 57,274, forward strand.
TACCATTATCCAGGATACTGAAAAGACCTTATTCCTGTAATTTTAAGATAACGGAAAGGTGCAATCTCCGCTGCCCCATGTGCAACATCTGGAAAATCGCAAACAAAAGCAAAGAACTGTCCTTTGATCAAATGTGGACTGTTCGGGACAGGATAACGAATCTGGGCGTCGCACGGGTAGTAATTACAGGAGGAGAGCCTTTTTTGAGATCAGACCTGGAAAATATCACAGCGCTTTTCACTGGAGGCGGATTCTCCACTACGCTTCTGACGAACGGACTGGCAGCCTCTCCTGAACGACTGGAAAAAATGGTACAGGTTGGCCTGGATGATATCGGCATAAGCATAGACAGTCTGGACGCCGGCACGCAGGATGAAATGACGGGAGGCAAAAACGTCCTGGGAAAGATACTGGAAACCCTGAAAACAGCCGTAAGATTGCTCCCGGACGGAATCGTCCAGGTTATGACGACGGTTACGCCTAAAAATATTAAAGAGGTACCCGGAATTGTCGAATTCGTCGCAGATGCCGGGGCATTATCGGTGATTAATCCCGTTAATTTACCGGCTGAAAAGGATGAGAATCGTTTATTGAGTCGCGACAGCGAATACTTTCAATCGACGAAGTTTGATCCTGCCGAAGTCGATAATATTTACGATCGTATCGAAGATATGAAAGAGAAGGGCTATCCGATTATTGTGTCCGACCGCTTCCTGAGAGAATCGCGACGCTATCTTAAAACGGGATATTTTAACTGGAAATGCCATGCCGGGATTCATTACTTCACTATTTTCTCGGACGGCAGTCTTGCCGCCTGCAGCGACCTGGAACCGAAAATCAATATTTTGGATCCCGATTTCAAAAGGAAATTCCATTCCGCTGAGATGAAAAACGCTTTCGCTCAACAGAGAGCTGCCTGTTCGGGGTGCATATATTCCTGCTGGAGGGAAATTTCTTATTTACTTTATGATCCCTCTGTCGTCTACGAACGTCTAAAATTGGGCGTTTCGCTGCTGAAAAAGAAAAAAAAACGGAAACCGGGAAAGACGAGTTGAAACGACAATGAAGATACTGCTTGTAAGACCGCCTTATACGCGAATAAGAGGCGTCGGACAGACGTCATTTTTTCCGCTGGGGATCGGACATCTGGCTGCTGTTCTAAGGCAGGAGGGTCACGAAACTTACATTTACTATGCGGAAAACCCGGGGCCCGGAGATGAGGTTCCTGTGCATCATAAACAGAAGGTGTTTGAAAGCAGGCATGAGGCTCATCAGCAATATGTAAAGTCAATTGAAAACGATGAATTGCCGGTCTGGCAGGAGTTTCGAAATATCGTCCAGGAGATTAAACCCGATGTGACGGGTATAAGTCTGCTTTCCGTCGAAGTCGCATCATCCCTGAAATTGACGAAAATAGCTAAACGCGAGCATCCCGAAACTTTCGTCGTGTGGGGAGGATCGCATCCCACGTTCATGCCGGAAGACTGCCTTGGATTCGATGAAGTGGATGCCGTAATTCGCGGCGAGGGGGAAAACACGATCAAAGACCTGGTTCAAGCTCTGGAATCAGGCGCAGATATCCAAAAAGTCCGCGGATTGTCCTTCAAGCTTAATAAATCCTTTATTCACAACAACATCGGTCCTCTTATCGAATCGCTCGATTCCATTCCTTTTCCCGCACGCGATGCCGTTTTGTTTCCGGAAAGATTCCCAACACCCTCTATGGGCGTCATTATGACAAGCAGAGGATGCCCCTGGCGATGCGGCTTCTGTTCTTCCCGCATTTTCTGGCAGAAAATAGTGCGTTTCCGGTCCGCAGAAAATGTTATGAAGGAAATTAAAGAAGTTCATGAGAAATACGGCACAAGATACTTCACCTTCTGGGATGACGCCTTTACCATGGAAAGAGACAAAGCCGTCAGAATCTGCGAGCAGATTGAAAAACTTCGTCTGCCCATTTTCTGGAGAACAGCGACTCGCCTCGATCTGATCGATCCGCCCCTCCTGAAATTGATGAAAAAAGCCGGATGCGTGCAGTTGGAAGTCGGCATTGAATCAGGAAGCCCCAGGATTCTCGATCTGATATGCAAAGACATTCAGTTATCCAAAGTGCGTTCCGCCATCGATATGGTAAACGATCACGGCATGGCTTGCGGAGTATTCTTCATGGCCGGATTTCCCGATGAAACAGAAGAGGACCTAAGGTTGACGCTGAATACAATGGAAAAACTGAATACCTCCGAAATAGTGCTGAACGTATTCGATCCCATGCCCGGCAGCGATCAATATGAACGACTCAAGGAACTCGATCTCATAAAAGAACCGGTCGACTGGCTGAATTTTGCTCTATGGCCTGATGCTCATTACGTTAAAAATATAACGCCCGAAAGATTCAACGAATTAATTGAAATGATCTCGGTATACGTCTTTAAATATAATAGAAGCTTCCCCGCCATTAAGCGACGGGCAATTCCTGAAATAAAAGCGTTGCTCAAAAAGGACCCGAAATTGCTCCTCAATAAAGCCTGGAGATTTTTGACGAAAAGATGATTAAAGATCAGCGTCTGAACGGAAGTAATTTTTAACTCGGCATGATGGGGCGGCCAGGCGCCGGGCAGCGCCTGACCAGCAGTAAAATTTTAATCGGTACTCGAATTTACGGCCAGGCGCGAGATGGCTTTAACTAGTGTCTGTCCAAAAAATCGAAACTCGATTCAAAATTTTATGCTGGACAGCCACTGCGGTTTTTGATCCATAAACGAGCGAATTTTTCTTAAGACAAGGATGGTAAGGATTTGAGAGGCAGGGATGTTGCTTATACGTTGACTGAGCAAATCCGAAGACTGACGCAGAATTGGGGAAAATTCGCCGTTTATGGACAAAAACTAACTAATAAACTTGATCCGGGTTGACCGAAGGAGAAAAGAACGAAATGGGCGATTCAACGCCAGCAAGGATGCCTGTCTCCTGCCTGCTGTTGAGTCAGCGGTTTCAATCCTGTGCCGTCGATGTTCACTATCCACAGGTCCCATTTGGATTTTCCGTTGTTTCCTCTGGCAAAACATAATTTTTGTCCATCCGGGGACCAGCAGGGATCATAATCATAATCCATTGTGGAAACCGCGCGGCGAAGATTTCTTCCTGCGGAGGAAAAAATCCAGATGTCTGAGGCATCTCGGTGGCCGTCTGAAACATAGGCCAGGTATTTGCCGTCAGGGGACCATTTTGCCCGGCAGCCGCTCTGAGGAGATATCCTTTCCGGTTCGTCCGAATTTCCCATGATTCGGTAAATATGCCAGAGGGGAAACAAGGGAGAACGGCTTGTGTAGGCAATGGCGCCGGTTTTCGGACACACTGCAGGCAACAAATCGCGTGCGCTTCCATTCGGAGAAAGTTGAACGATATCAGAACCGTCATTTGCATTCATGGAAAATACCTTGGATTTCCCGTTTCGTTCGGAACTGAAAATAATGCGTTTGCCGTCCTTCGACCAGCATGGCGATTTATCCTCCGAAGTTTCTCTGGTCAGCCTTTTTAAGTCCGATCCGTCGCTGCTCATACGGAATATGTCCCAATTGCCATATCGGAAGCTTTGGAAAACGATGCTTTTCCCGTCAAACGACCACACCGGCCATTCATCTTCAGCTTCGTGATTAGTCAATCGCCTTAAATCGCTTCCGTCGGGTTTGATTAGAAAAATATCCTTGTTCCCGTCACGGAATCCTGAAAAAAGTATCCCGTCACGGCCCGTTTGCGTCTTGACGCCGCTTGTCTCGATTTTACCCAGATATTCAGTCATCTGCTCTTCGGCCGCTCGATTTAACGGATTATGAAATAAAACTGCAGCAGTTCCGAAGACAAGACTAGCAACTAATACGGCGCTTCTTTGCTTAAACCAAATTCCCTTAAACCACGTTACTCCGAAAAGTAAAAACCCTCCCGCTGCAGTTTCTCTCAAACCCGCCTCTATATTATGATATCCGAAAATAAGTGCGGGGGTTCCTCTCCAGATATCAAGGAAAAATGGAAAAGGAGATATGAAATACTTGTCCGTAACAGGCCAGAACAACATTAATCCATAAGATTTCGAAGTGTCTACCGTGAAAAAATCCATTGCTGCATGCGAACCCGATAAAAGCAAACACAAAAAGAAAAACCTCAGAGAAAAGCGTCCGGCGATAAGACGATTGACTAACATGGCCGAGGCTGAAAAAAATAAAGCAAAGGCCAGGGTATGCATATGCGCATGATGATAATTGCTGCCCAGGGCTGCGCTGACGAGAAAATCAAAATCCATTGAATTCGCCGCAACCGCTGAAAAAACCAACATCGGCGTGCTCACCTTTTTTGCTTCCCGGGGCAGCGATGCAAGGTAAATCGACACTCCCAGCAACGTATGTCCTACCGGACTGGCCACAGGACCTCCTTCCGCCGCCAAATACTAACATCGCATGCTGAGATCGGCAAGAAAATCAACAATGCAAGCGCTTTAAAACTCCTTCTTTTATCCGCGATTTTTCGGGACTCATCAAATAGGGATTACGAAATTCTGAGAATCACTTCTTCTCTTATCCATGATCATCAGGGCTACCCGCGGTTACGGAGTCTATGTCTTGCTTCCCCCAAATCCGGGTTTTTTGGTCATCTCCGAACCTTTTGTATCGACAACCGAAATCCGGAATGCCTTTGTCAAAAGCGTCCGAAACCCGGACTGCCGTCAAAGAAAAAAGAATAACTGATACGCCGTCCGAAAACCTTAAAAAACTCTTGACAAGGTTTCGTAATCGTGCTAAACATTGCCTGCTTTTGATGCCGGGATAGCTCAGTCGGTAGAGCGAGGGACTGAAAATCCCTGCGTCCCCAGTTCAATTCTGGGTCCCGGCATTCTCCTCGATAAATCGCATTCTCGTGATGCTTATGTTAAGGCCTCTGACCGATTTTCGACGAATTACGGCAGGGGCTTTTTGATTTCTTGATTGACCCGGAATTTCTTCAATTTAGCTCTATGAATCGCGCGACCGAACGGATTTAATATGAACCTCAGTGACGAAAAAATTGATGCCTTGGTCCTCGCAGGAACTCATCAGAATCCCAAACGTCTGATTTTAGGAAAAAATAAAGGCTTTATTCGCCTCAGGGGACATCCCGCTCTGGAATACGTGATACGCGCTCTTCATTTTGCCGAGTCTGTCAACGATATTATCGTCGTCGGACCCATTGACCAGTTGGAACTTCTTAAAAAAGAAACAGATTATCCCTTCATCCCCGTCCCGGAACGCAACTCTTTTCTGAACAACGCCTGGGCAGGTTTTCTGCAGAGCCTGGAAAAACAGAAAATTTTCAGTCGTTTGGGTGATATTTCTAAAAAATTGAATTTTCCTGTTTCAAATATAAGAAATTTTTTTTCAATCGAGCCCAAATATTTGATTATGGCGAACCTGGCCGCTGAATTTAAAAAACAAAATGACGAAAAACTCCACGTCTACAGAATGGAAAAGGCCGTCGACAACTATATTATTAAAAATAAAATGGTCGGTGAATCCTTTCCCGGAGATTTTAAGGCTGAGTTAATCAAAAAACTGAAAGAAGACCGCAGCGTTTTTTGCTTCGATAATCGACATTTCCGTTTCCAGTCCGATGAGATTCTGAACTTTTTTGTCACAATATATAAATGGACGAATAAACCGCTGCTGTTCCTCGGATGCGATATACCGCTCCTCACCCCGGTGGCCGTCGACGATTTTATCCGCCGCTGCAGACCCTTCGATGAAGACTTCTACTTCGGCGCCAACGAAGAACGGGACCTTATGCCCTATTATCCTAAAGACGGAAAAAGAGGAATTAAAAGACCATACCTCAGGTTTTATGAGTTCAACATCAGAGTCGCCAACATAAACGTGGTTAAGCCCGCTCTAATTCGAAACGCCAAGCTCATCCAGAAAAGTTTCGACGTCAGAAAACTGAAAGAATGGCGAAACATCATCAAACTGACAAGGATCCTCGCAGATACCAGAGGAAAATTTAAAGCGCTTTATTACCTGGGCCTGTTTACTGCCGCATATGCCCTTGAAAAACACGGACTCGTCAATGTCGTCAACAGCTTCCAAAAACTCCTTCCCGCCTACAAAATTGAAGCGCTTGCCTCCAGAATACTCGGTACCTCACTCACTATCGTTCTCTCACCCTTCGGCGGCATCTCTGTGGATATAGATTCTGAAGAAGATTTGAATATTATCGGCGCTAACTTCGAAGAATGGTTCGACTACCAATATGAAATCGCTGAACAACTCGGATACAGAGTCGATTATCAAAAAGCCTCACTCGAATGATTTGTCGCCCCATGATTAAAAAATTCCTTAAGAAAATATTTTCCGAAGATTTCTTCTCCGATTTTGAAACTGTCGTCGTTACGCGGAAAAGTCCTCTCGAATCCTGTAAACACTTCAATGGTGGTCCGCAGAAATACCGGTTTAAATTCGTTTCCAGACAAAACAGCGTTTTTTCCGTTAAAATCGGTAAAGCCGTCAAAAAGAAAAACAGGTTTGCAGGAGTCCCGGCCGATTCTCAAAAAATCGCCGGCAAGGATCGTACAGTCGAAGTCATTGTCGACGGCAACCGTTTCTGTATGAAAAACGATGATTACTGGTTAGTAAAGATCAGGTGCCTTACTTTAGACCCCGATGTTAAACAAAATATCCTGGATATCTACGTATCGCTACTCGAATCCTGATAGTCCTTTGCAGCATGGCTTCAATAAAATGCACCCATAGAGAATTAATTGATTTCTCTCCATAAACGGCGAATTTTTTCTAATGATGCGTCAGGCTGCGCAAGAATAGCGGCGAAATGTTGAGCAAGTCCGTAAGAGCAGCGCTTGAAGACGCAGGGATATGGACGGTCGTGACAGCTTTTTTGTATGAGAAATCAGGGCTGATCGATTCCCAGGCCCATCACGCTCAATATTCGCCGGAACTACAATTCGTAACACGAATCAATACCATATTTGTATTTCGGCTCTTTTATCGGGATTATCCAGTCAATCGCATTCTTGTTCACAAGCATAAATTTCTTCTCGTCAATCTTCTCTTTTGTGCCTACGTCTATTATTCTCGCATCATTCACCGGTACAAATGATACTTCAGCCCTGTTCACATAATCAGATAAACGCCCCCTTCTGAATTCCTTCTCAGTCACGAGAACTTTCCCCACTATGATTAAATTCCTGGAATGCATCTCCACGACTGCATATCCGCGTTCAACTTCCATCTCGGCACCTCATCTTTGCTTCTGTTTTCAAAATGTATCCGCCTTATCCTAAACCGCCCATACTCTTCAAATCACTCCTTAACGCACGCTTTCTCATGTCTGCCGGCCTCAACCTTAAAATAACGATCCCAAACTCTCTCCGCACACCCGGTTACTGCGCAATTCAAAATTCTACGACAGCAGAAATTATATGCAAGCATCCCTTTGCTGTCAAATATCGAACTCAGCCGTCTTCGAACGAGTTGAATTTCTCGATTTTTTGCGTAATAGTATAATTTTTTTCACTTTTTTTGAAATTACAAGAGGATTGATATTGACATTTCATTAAAATGCATATATTTTTACAAAAGACTTAGTTTTCCTGGTGTGGGGCCCGGAAGCGTCAGATAAGTCAAAAAGCCGATCAACGATTTTTATTTAACAGGGGCATTTTCAAAGAATTCCAAACAATCGATAAAGCCAGTATGAAGCTAGAACAAAGAATCTTAGTGTTTGATCGTACGGGCGGGGAGCAAAATGAAATAGAAAAGTGGTTCAGGAGAAACCTGAAGGATTTCAACGTTTATTTTTTCAAAGATCGCGAGAAGTGCATGCGCGAATTGAAGCGCGGCCGGAATTACTTCAATGTTCTTATTGCATGTTATTCTCGTTTGGAGGGTGTTGAGGACATCAGGTGGATAAATTCTCTTCAGGAGAATCAGCATTCCATAATACCGATAATTTTTTTCAAGGAAGAAGGCTGGGAGGAATCCAGTCGAATTTGTACTGAGATGGGATTAAGGAATATATTGATTTGGAGCGAAGCGGAAGCGGGCAAGAATTATTATAGGAATTTGATCAGACAATATATAAAGCGTGAATTGCAGATTTTAAAATTGGAAGAGAAGAAGGATGCTATGAGGAAACTAATGCAGTCCAATGAAGAGCAATATGACGTGATAATGGATAATTTATCGGAGCTTGTATTCATTACGGATATGAGCGGGAGCATTACCTATGTGAATTCAGCCTGCATGGAAATTTTAGGCTACGAGCCGGATGAGATGGTGGGGCAATTATTTGATTCTTTTTGTATGCCGGAGCAATCTTCTACAGTGCGAGAGTTGATGCAGGATATGCTGAGAGGGCGGGAGCCGCTTGTTCATATGGCAGATTTTATGACGAAATCGGGAGAGAAGAAGAACCTGCAATTTTGTTTGATTCCTTTAAAGTCGCCGGAGGAGGATATCCAGGGAGTCATGGGGACAGTGATAGATTTGACGGAACTGGTGCGCGCATGCGCAACGTATAATGAGAGCCGTCATATGTTTTATACTCTTTCTGAGCACGTATCGGAAGCGGTCGCCCTTATTAACGGGGAAAAGTTTATTTTCGTCAATTCCCAATGGGCTAATTTAACGGGTTATTCAAAGGAGACGTTCCTTTTTACGTTTCGTTTTGAAACGCTGGTAGAAGACGGCAGTTTGGATCAAGTCAGAAGAGAGATAAATGATTTGCTGATCGGAAAAAGGATGTATTCCGTTTTCCGGTTCAATATTAAAACCCGCCATGCCGGATCAAAATTTTGCGAATGCACGGCGCTGAGAACGGAATACGCCGGACAGGCGGCAATTATATTGAAATGCAACGAAATATCAGATTCTCCGCTATATGATTTTCCGATTAATCAGGAAAGCGACAGGGGGCCGGAGCCAATAAATCCTGAAGAGTATTTTTCCTGATGACGTCAAGCATGCCGGCATAGGAAAAATGCAGACTCGTTGCAGCAAATAAGCATGTAAGAGGTTTGTTTTTTATTGATTCGCAGCGCTTGTCCTCCCCGGCATGACGAATTTAAAATTACTTTTCGGTCGGGCGTCGTGCCGGCAAATATCACTTTTGCGCCGCAAGAGGGATCAGAAACTTCAACCGCCTTTTCGTCCATGCCAGAAGGATCAAAAACGATTTTACGGACAGTTTCAGGGTACGGTTTTAAGGTTGAATTCAGGAACAAATTCGGTGAGAATAGAGCGGACAGTTTGATTTAATTAATCGAAAAGGTGGGGCAATGGCGGCGATATCGAATAAGAAGTTGAGATTCTTAAAGGCGGCGGCATTTATGGTGAGTCTAGTCGTTTCGCTGTTGACTGCTGAGATAATCATCAGGATAATCGATTTTCAGCCGAAGGGGCGAACGGGAGTAAGGAACGCGCAGCGGACATCGAGTATTCCGGGCGTTTTTTTTGAGTTAAGACCGAACAATGAATTTGAATGGATTTACGGTAAGAAAAGTTTTTGGGGTGAAGATTACAATATCCCGGTGAAGGTGAATTCTCTTGGCTTCAGGGATGAGGAGCTACTTATCCCCAAACCTGCCGGATTTTTGCGGATACTGGCGATTGGGGATTCTTTCACTCTGGGAATGGGGGTTGAGGCTGAGGAGGTTTATGTCGAACAGTTGGAAGTCATATTGAACGAACAGAGCGGCGGAGATTCTGATATAGAAGTAATAAACGCCGGCGTCGGAGGTTATGATACTAATCAGGAATTGGCATTTTTCAAGGCGCGCGGGGCAGCATTAGAACCTGATATGGTCATTCTGGGTTTCTATGTGAACGACGTGATTGAGAAAAAAAAACTGACCGTTGATCACAGAGGGCTTCTCACGGAAAGAGAAACCGGAGCGCGAGAACAGAAATACCGGGACTTGCTTTATGATCCCGAAGAGGAGAGGAGCTGGTTGGAGTATGTCGTTGAAGAAAGTCATCTGATAAGATGGTTGTCCCGGAGAAAGACGGCCGATCAGGATCAGTTGGTCCAGGTTTCGCCGGGCAAAAGAAACAGAGAAAGAACAGCGTCAGCCCTGCTTGAATTTAAGGAAATAATTGATAAGATGGGTATTCCGCTTTTAGTCCTGGTTTTTCCAACGCTTGAGGATTTACCTGAGAACAGCTTTGATGTTATGGATTATCATTGGGCTGTAGAATTTTGCCGAGATAACGGCATGGCGACGCTTCCCATGGCCGATGCCGTGAAGGAGATTCCCTGGAATGAGCTCTGGGCTCATCCCCGAGACCATCATCCCGGTCCGGTCGCTCATAGACTTTTCGCCGATATGATCAGCAGGCATATCGATGTTGACGACGGCGAGTTAACCTTAAAGATGGAAACGTGAGCTTCAGAATGAGCAGTTAACCCGCCGTTTACACGGTCTGAAAAAAAGGAGAAAAGATGAGCAGCATTAAGTCGTTTTTTACTGGAAGAAACCGGCAAGTCATTTTTTGCATTGTCTGCATAAGCGTCAGCGGTTTTACATCCTTGTGCCGGAGCGAGAACGGGGAAAAAGCCGGCGAAACGGACGATAAATGGAAATTTATGGCTGTCATAAGCGGGGCGCTGGCTTTTGCCCATTACGATAACTGGCAGGCGGGCGGAACGGATTCAATCAACCTTAACGGTAAATTGACGGCAGGCGCCGAGTGGAAATCGGCAAAATCCAGCTGGGATAACCTTCTTGAGGCCGAATATGGAATGTCGAAAGTCGAAGAAGAGGATTCCAGAAAATCGGTCGATAAATTAAAATTGGAGACCCGTTATTTATATGAACTAAGGAAAAATTGGGCCGCGTATCTGAGACTGACCGGGAAAGCGCCGATGACGGAAGGCTATCTTTACTATGAGGAACCTGTTGATGCTGTTTTTGATGATGAGCGCCGGGACCTTTACGGCGTAGAGCGCGTCAAAATAGCCGATGCCTTCGAACCTCTGACGCTCAATGAGGGATTGGGAATAGAGGTTATTGCATTTCAGGAAGAAGAAAGTCTCGAACTTAAGTTCCATGCTGGGGCGGGAATGAGTCAACTGTTTTGCATGAATTACTACCAGGAAGAAGATGATGAAGAAACGGAATCGGTTCTGGAATTTTCAGAAGTGGAATCTTATCAGGATTACGGAGCGGAAAGCGGTTTTGATTTCAGGAAAAATTTTTCTGAAATCGCCTACATGACGTCAAAAATGGATGGATTCTACGGCATAGACAATAATTTTTTTCAATTAAGCTGGGAGAACGCGATTTCAGTAAGCATCAGCGATTATTTCGGCATAACGGTTACCGCGGAAATGGCATATGATGAACTGATAATTGAAGAAACTCAATGGAAAACCGGAACTCTTCTGACTCTCAGTTATAAATTTCTTTGAAAAAGCAGGGGTTTATTGTCCTCTGTCAAGTAAGGAGGATAAACCGCCACCCGCATTTTATATGTCATTTTTTAAGGAAATGAGCATAAGAAATGCGGGTTAAAATTTCAGGTCGGATTCAGGGTAAGCCTCAGTTTACGGTTTTAAATTTGTAAAGCGTGCCGTGAGGTCCGGAAGCTTCGGAATAGCCTCTGCCGCCGATTTCTGTGATAAAGGCTGTTTCTCCGTCGCCGGGATTTCCGACGTCAAGACCGCTGAGAACGTCAGGTCCAAGTCCCGTATCATAAACAGTGAGCAAGTCGCCCTGACTGTTGAATTCCAGGACGTTTCCGCTGCCCTTGCAGGCCATGAAGAGATTGCGGCTCGCTTTACTGTAAGCGAGGGCGCATGGATTTTTGACGCGATGATCTCCAATCGATTTAATGGGGACATCCTGTGAATAATCAATAGCCGGAACGGTTCCAGCGGATCCAACGGCGCCTGATGGAGCGATGTGTATCATGTGGAATGCGTTTTCAAAGGTCGTCACAGCCAGAATACCGGTTCCCGGTATAATGTTTCCGGCCTCATCAAGCTCAGGGATATATTCGATAGCTGAAATTTCCTCAATTTCCGCGGTCAGAACGTAAATACCGTCGTCGTAATCCACGATGTATATGTTGTCGTAATAAGAATTGAACGCGTAGAAAATCGAGCTGAAGGGACCGGGATTGTCGGGCGCCGGGCCGCCGTAAGATATTCCGCCGATGCCTGCGACTTGCTTTTCGTCGGCATTAGCCCGGCCGCCTATTGAAGCGCCTACGGTGCAATAGGGATCATTGGAAGAATTAATGGTTGCGGTCTGTTGTACCCAATCATCGACGTCTGAATCCGAATCCTTTCCGTTAGGACAACGGGCAACGGCTTCATCCGTGATGGAATCCGCTCCGCCCTCCGGAGCATTATTCGAAGTCCCGTCGCCTTTGAAATCTTTATCGCCTATTTCTACATCGTCTATCAGGACCCCGCCGTCATCGTATAATTTGACGTAACAGCTCTGATTCATCGTGCCAGAAGGATTCCCCACTACGATGTATCCGAGTTCAGGAACATTGCTCAGATCATAAGGTCCGCCGGTTACCACGACCGTTCCGTCAGGAGGATCGCCCAGAGTGAAAGGGGCTTCCGGTGAAGAGTCTATTACTTCGATCATATAGTTCGACAGGTCTGTCTGGCCGGATTTTAAGTTGAAAAGTTCGATCCACTCATCACTGTTGCCGGGATTGGCGGTACCCGGCACATCATTAAACGGAACTCCGTCACCGCCTTCGTCGTCGCTCCAATCCTGGATAGGGTCAACTACTATTTCATTAATAAGCACGTCTCCCTCGCCGGTCCAAAATGAGTATTCTATTCCGGGTCCCTCATCCCCGTCATTGTCTCCGTCTACTGACAGACCATACACGTCACGCACATCGGTGGTTATGACGACCATATGCTGAGTATTTTCCGACAGCAGGGAGGCGGGATTGAATGTTATGCAATTATAATCCACGGTATATCCCGAAAAAGGATCGGGCGGTACTTTTCCCATTTCGTCCAATACGTAAAAAGTATCGGAGTTGATCGTGTCCACAGCCATTTCTTTGGAGAAACATACCGTCACGATCGATGTTATCGGAACATCCGTCGCTCCCGGCGCCGGAACTGCGCTTACCATTGTGGGGGGTACGTCCTGAGTCTCAAAACCAGTCTTGAAACAGCACTCAAAAGGCGTCAATCCGTTTAAAGGATTTCTGTCAGCATCAAGATAATTTCCCTGTCTATCCTTGGCGTAAATGGTCACATGCAGGCAATAGTCCGTCAGAGAATCCCAGAAATCGGCGCCTGATGGTGAAATTGTCGCAGTCGTATATCCGGCTGTGTCCTGAAGCTGAATTGTTATGTCGGTATATTCCGTCCCATCCGTTAAAAGTATCGTTTCCTCGTTTAAACTGCCCCAGTCCATCTCTTCAGAAAAATTGATCACAAACGGGTGATTGACGGGAACGTTCTGAGTTCCGCAAGCCGGACTCGTCGATGCTACATAAGGATTTTCACAGACTACGTAAAAACTCGCATTATAATTCTGACCCGTACCGTCGCAACCTCCGTCCAAAGATTCTCCGTTAATATCCCTTATGCCCGTCGTCAACGTCAGATTGATCTGATCGCACTGGGCCAGATTCGAGGAAGGATCGAAGGTGAAGCCGTAAGATAACGGGATTAAAGACCCCGGTACGGCTCCGCCGCCGGAGCGAGTGAATCGCACGGTATCATTCAGAACAAGAGTCGATTGATCTACTTCCCGGTTGAATGTGACGGAAAAGGCCGTATCCACCGGTATCTGTCCGCCTGCCGGATCAGGAGTTACTTCCTGTACGCAGAAATATTCTCCCGTCGGGGCTCCCGTGCAAAAGAAACTCTGAAAGCTGTCCAGGCTTCCTCCAGGTATCTGATCCAGAGGATTGCCCATCAAATCAGTAATTTCAGAAGTCGCCTGAATATAATAACATTTGTCCTCATCCAGAGGTTGCCGGAGATTGATATAAGCCGTCATGAGGTCCTCGCTCATCGTGATGAACTGGCCCGAAGGTTTGGTGAAAGATTCTTCATTTCTTATAGCCAGGGCTTCAGACGATGGTTTTTTTATAGGCTTGGAGAATCTGACCTGTACCGTAACCCAGATACTGACGTTCGAGGCGCCGTCTTCAGGATACACCCATACGACCTGCGGATTCGAGCCTTTTCCTGTGGCGAAAAAGCAATATCCGCTGTCCGGTCCGGGGCTGCGTGAAAGCACATCCAGCGGATTACCGTACATATCCTCAATATCGTCGTCGGCCGTTATCCTGTATACTGTATTTTCTCCCAGCGATTGATAATGCTGATAACGGAACTCCACCAGCCGATTCTCTTCCGAAAAAACGAAATCATAAATCGGGTCGTCTAATTTCGCAGGACTGTCTTCCACTTCGAGTTCCAGCGAATTGATCGTCACCGTCAACGGATTAACCGGCTGAGAAAAACGGACGTATACCCTGGCAGATGTGGAAACGTTCTCTTCGCCGCAAGGTATCATGTCCAATACGGTGAAGCCGAAATCCTCGTGATTGAATACGCCGGTTCCCAAAGGTCCTGTTACGGGTTCTCCGGCCCTTTGATTCGGCCCGTTAGGCTCCAGGCAGGGATTGGGGTCTAATACGGAAATCGATCCCAGATAGTCGGCTATATTCGATACCCATACAAAATGCCCCTGGAAGTCGACTCCCGTCGGCCTGTCTACGGCAGGCTGACCAAACCCGTCCAGAAATGTCCAGTCAGAAAATAAAAATTTTCCCCCCGTATTCGGATCAACTCGAACCACCGATTCAGCAAAATTGCCGGCAATGCCTGAGTTGGCCGTCAGCAAATGGTTTACTGGTAATACGCTGCACTCGCCTATGCCTGCCGGATGCTCGTTGTCTATGAAATCCACTCCTACTGGATAATTCAACCCGCCCGTTACAAACTGCAATTCCGCTTCAATCGTCTCAGGATCGTTGAAAAAATCTTCCATCTCGATATCCGTGTCCGTGCAGCCGATACCAAACAGCATTGCAAAAATTCCTGAAAAAATTAAAAAGTTTGCCGGAAAAACTCTTCTTATGCCCATGAGTACCTGCCTTTCTCCTGATGCCGAAAAAGAAAAATCAATCTCTTTTACTCCTTAAAACCGCAACTCTTCGGAGTATAAAATCTAACTCGTCAAATCAATGAGATATCAATAAGAAATCTCAAGAAAATTAATCAAAATAAAACGTTATGTAATCGTAATCGATCAGATTATATGTATCGATTTCCGTTAATGCCCCATGAACGTAAAAAGGTCCTCCGGGAGTCAAAAAGGCAGGCAGAGAATTTATCCGCAGTATATTTTCCCGATGTGTTCCTCTGAACAGGGATTTCGTGACGTAGTTCAGGTCTGATGACCAGTCAGGAGCGAAATACAAAGCGCCGTAAACATCAATTATGGCGTAGTAGTTCACGTTGGAAATTTCCAGCGGATTCGTCATCGAAGCGTCGAAACTTAAATAATCATGAGGAAAATAAATCGTTTTGTTCGATGAAAGGTCTATCTCAGGACAATTATTCTGGCCTTCTGCAGAAAGATAAAGCTGCCATAAAGCCGCTGCGCACATGTGGGCTGAACGGCTTAACGAATCGCTGACGCTTAAATAAAAGTCATAGGAATCCCAGTCATAACAATGGTTAAGCATCCAAATGCAGTCGCGAGTCCAGCCTCCGCCCGAATTAAAATTTCCTCCGTCCGTAATTGATCCGACGTTGACGCTTGCCTGATAGGCGCTCACTGGCTCCAGCCCTTCGCAAGGTAAAAAAGCGAAATAATTCCAATCCGTTGCCAGCATTTCTTCAATCCAGTTTTCGTAGTCGCCGTGACAAGGCCATTCTTCTATATCGAATACTTTGTGAAAACAGGCATCATCATCAAAAACATGAGCAAAAACGCCGGGGTCCGCTATATAATGCGTCATAGCTCCGGCAAAAAAAGCGGCACGGCGATACTCACATCGACCCATCGCCTCCAGCGCCTTCTCGAATTCCTCTTCAGCCCTTTCCGCAGCCGCATCATCGCAAACCGTCGTATTGTCCTCTTCAAAAAAGATGTGGTGCTTGATGGTGTCTCCAAAATCCTCTTTTTCCTCATCAGAAAAATCAAAAGAGTCCACGCCATCAAAACAATTTGACACCTGAACCCGGTCAGGAGCCTCACTGCCCAGGAAGAAGAAATTCTCATTGTTCTCCAGCCATTGCCATGCTCCGGCAGGCGCAGCCGAATTCTTCAAAAGCTTTATAGCTTCCATGCATATCCTGTCATGCGTTCCCAGCCTGGGATTGAAAGCGTCACTGCTATCTCCCCCGTTTGACCACGAAAAGACATATCCGTTATTCAGAGCTAAAAAACTCAAAATTCCAACGAGTACACAATATTTTTTTATCGAATTTTTTCTTTTTCTCATTTATTCGTTCCCTTAAAAAGTTTCAAACTCCCATCGCCTGTTTTTGATATGAGACGATTTTGAGATGGAGTCATTTTCTTCTCCCGTGAAAACAAGAAAGATTTAACAAAATTTTCTAATGATGTCAAGAAGTGAGGTCGGTTTACGATACTCTGTCTCTTTTGAGTGCAGACGGCGAAAGCAGAGCCGGAACGCGCCTTCGGGAAGCATGATCGAAGTCGGACAAGGCTTGAATCTTGATTTATCCTGGAAAACGAGTATGATCATTTGAAGCGGGTTGTTATTTGGTAATAAACCGGCTTAATAAGAGCGGCGCTGGATTAAACGAGGAGACAGGAGAGAAAAATGTGCAAGGAAAATCATCACAAAGTCGTAATTTTAGGAAGCGGACCTGCCGGATTGACATCAGCGATTTATACGGGACGAGCCTTGCTGGAACCGATGGTGCTGGAGGGACTTCAACCCGGCGGACAACTGATGATAACTTCCGAGGTTGAGAATTTTCCAGGCTTTGAAAACGGGATTTCGGGTCCGGAGTTAATGGCAAATATGAGACGTCAGGCGGAACGGTTCGGAGCGAAGTTCATAACGAACATTGCCGAAAAAGCGGACCTGAGTGAAAGACCGTTTAAAATAATCGTTGATGAAAAGATGCTGACGGCAGACGCCCTGATAATCGCTACCGGCGCATCAGCTCGAAAACTGGGATTGGATTCTGAAAAAAAATATTCCGGTAAAGGCGTTTCCTATTGCGCTACATGCGACGGATTCTTTTTCCGCGACAAGGAAATCGTCGTCATCGGCGGCGGAGACTCGGCTCTGGAGGACGCTCTCTTCCTGACCAGGTTCGCAAAAAAAGTTTCGATTATTCACAGAAGAGACCGGTTCAGGGCATCGATGATTATGCAGGAAAGAGCCTTCAGCAATGAAAAAATCGACATTCTGTTCGATTTCGTCTTAGACGAAATTCTGGGTAACGACTCAGACACGGCTGTCGGCGGCGTAAGACTGAGGAACGTGAAATCGGACCGCATGACGGAATTAAGTTGCGAAGGGGTTTTCATCGCTATCGGGCATGAACCGAATACGAAGATTTTCAGAGATTACATCGATATGGATGAATTCGGTTACATCAAGCTTTACAAAGGCTGCAGAACGAATGTCCAGGGAGTGTTTGCGGCCGGCGACGTCCATGATCCTATTTATCGGCAAGCTATCACTGCCGCCGGATGCGGCTGCCGGGCGGCCCTGGATGCCGAGAAATTCTTGTTGCTGGGCGATTAAAATTCAGCAAAATGTTACTGCAGGTAACAACTGCGCCTGATATTCCCTTTGACGTCCCATTCCTTCGACGCACGACTGAAGAAAAATTACGAAACCGGCCAGATGCCTCATGGCTTCAGGCGCATTAAGTCCCGGACGTCATTTATAGACAAGACGGTGAAACTTATTGTAAAAATGTAATAATTCCCGTTTGTCAATGCTCTTATGCTTTAATACGGATACGGGCGAGTAATAACTTCCTCCCGCTTGCTTTATAATTAAATTATCACGGAGGCATTTTTCGTGGAGTTCCGTCCCTGGATATGGATTGAAAATCGAACAAATGACCCAATTCGGCTTGACCTTCCTGTTTAATTCTATCGTTTTACGAATGGAATCAACGGTTTCGCCCGGCAAGCCCAATATATTGAATGATACTGTTTTCAATCCTGTTTTTTTGGCCTGAAAAAAGGCATCGATGATTTTTTCCCGGGAAATGTTTCTGTGAAGGATGTTTTTCCTTATTTCGTCATCGCCCGATTCAATGCCCATATGGACGCGTTCACAACCGGAATGTTTTAACAAACGAGCCGTCTTTTCGTTCATGGAATCCGGCCTTAAATTACACCAGTATGGGATTTGGACTTTTTTACGATAGATATCCGCAAATGCTTCAAACCATTCGAATGGATAATTGAAACAATCGTCATGAAATCCTATAAGGGGGGCTTTCCTATACCGTTTCAATAAGCCCTCTATTTCTTTTATTACATTCTCAGGACTTCTTTTGCGGACCGGCATTCTAGCGCCGTACAATTCATCCAGACTCTCATGAACGCAATATGAACAGCGATGAGGACAGCCTCGGCCTGCAACTATTTCCAGCCCCATAATTCGTCCAGCCCTGACCGAAAAATATTTATCGTAATCGAATATTTCTCTGTCGGGAAAAGGCAATGAATCAAGGTTATCTATAACAGGGGCCGGGCTGAGGTCAGGATCAGGATCGTTCTTTTCTGCGAATCCTTTTACTTTGGAGGAGACTTTGTTTTTTGAAATCATTGCTGCCGTATGAGGCAATACGTTTTCTCCCTCGCCTATGACGATTCCAAAAATGCCGGGGACTTTCAAAGATTCAGCAGGAAGCAATGTGGGATGGATGCCGCCGTATATGATGGGAATGTCATAGTCTTTCAGAAAGGCAACAGTTTTTTTCGCTAATTCGCTTTGAGGGGAATTTACGGAAAACGCCAGCATTTCGGGAGAATAATCATTCAGGCATTTCCGTAAATTTTTTTTTATCGACTCACTCAGACACCCTACTGTAAAAAGTTTCGTGGAATGTCCGGCCAGCTTCATTACAGAAGACAACGCCCCTATTCCCTGGGGAAAACCCAAATAATCCTTCGGGGAGTCCGCTGCAAAAGGATATATGAATAGTATCCGCAAATCTGTTAAAACGGCTGCGGTTGAGTT
This sequence comes from uncultured bacterium, assembly GCA_964619725.1. Lineage (GTDB taxonomy): Bacteria > CSSED10-310 > CAZUFC01 > CAZUFC01 > CAZUFC01 > CAZUFC01. The sequence continues at coordinate 76,497 of CAZUFC010000003.1, forward strand.
GATCCATCAATCGTCAAGATCATCCAGGTCGTCGAATTCGTCAAACTCCTCATCCAACTCATCGTAGTCTTCATCATCTTCCAGATCATCGTCTTCCAGATCGTCATCGTCAAATTCATCAAACTCCTCATACTCGTCTAATTCCTCATCAAGATAATCCTCTTCATCCAGGTCCTCATCAAAGTCATCATCAAATTCATCATCAAAGTCGTCATCAAATTCCTCGTCCAACTCGTCTTCCAGCTCCTCTTCAAATTCGTCATCTTCCAGCTCCTCTTCAAATTCGTCATATTCTTCTTTCATTTAATCAAACTCCTTAAAAATCTCATTTTCGATTTCCGTTTACTCAGTTATTAATATTCTCAGCCGCTTAAGCAAAGAGGCTGAAGAATTTTTTTCAATATGAGCGATAGAAAACGACTTGTCAATGAAAAATCTTTAATGGAAGGTAATAATATATTCACAAAATCGATTTTTTGACGTTAAAAGAAAAAGGCCGATATGCTATAGTGACTGAGGATCGGTTTTTCGCCCTTTTTGCAAAGGAATCTTTGATCGCCTTGTTGGAACCTCATGAAAGCGTTTTTAACTGCAGCAGGATACGGCACTCGATTAAGACCTTTAACGGAATACATGGCCAAAGCTGCCGTACCGGTCGCTAACCGCCCTTTGATCCATTACGTCATTGACGAGTTAAAAAGAAATAAAATCAGCGAATTCGCCGTCAATGTCCATTATAAACCGCAGACCGTTCGCTCAGCGACGCTTTCGCACCTTCAAGTCTGTGAAAAGGATGTCTATTTCTCATTTGAAAAAAAAATCCTGGGGACTGCCGGCGGCGTAAAAAAATGCGAACATTTTTTTTCCGAAAGTCCCTTCTTAATCGTTAACGCAGACGTGATAACGCGCTTTTGCCTGCAAAGAATGTGGGATTTCCATAAAAAAAGAAAGGCGGAAATCACGTTGCTCCTGAAAAAATTTCCCGGTTTCGAAAAATACGGAGTCCTGGGGACGGATAAACAGGGACGTTTGATTAAATTTCTCGAATTAAGTCAGACATCCGATGAAATCAGGGAATGCGGAATGTTCGCCGGCGTGCAGATTTGGGAAACATCCGTATTCAACCTGATACCCTCAGGACGCTTTTCCGGCAGCTCTGAAACGGTTTATCCGAAAATGATTGAACAGAATCGGCCCGTATTCGGTTACTTTTGTGAAAATCCATGGTTGGATGTCGGGCATGTTCAGGGTTACCTGGATACTAACTTTGTCGTGTTGGACCGGTTATTCTCTTCTTATCAAAAGGGCGGTCGCCTGCTGAAGCATGGATACCTGAAAGCGACGGAAAATGGAAAAATATTGCTGGGCGAAAATACTGCTTTCCAGGGCGACTCTGAATTCCAGGGTTCATGCATTCTGGGAGATGATTGCATAGTGGGCGGCGATTCCCGATTGCAAGATACCGTGATCTGGAGCGGCTGCAGAGTTCCGGAGCGCTCGATATTAAAAAACTGCGTCGTTATGCCGCCTTTTCGCGTCGTAGCGCCATGAATGCCTGACAGCGTGGATTCTGAGATTCGTACACCGGATAGAATAGCGGAGGACCGTCGCCGGAATTCGACTCCATGTCGCAGGCGCCCGGAAACGACCGCTGTTATTCTTTTAAAGTCGCTCGGGAAGGCGGCTGGTCGTTGTCCAGTATTTCCATAACTTCTGTATCGTTACAGAAAATGCGCCTATGCCGTTCGGCTTGGTTATGTAACTGTTGGCGCCCAGTTCATAACTCTTCAGAATATCCCTGTCCTGGGAAGAGGTCGTGAACACGATAACCGGTATGTTCTTTAACTCAGAATCCGACTTGATTACGCTGAGCACTTCAATACCGTCTATTTTCGGAAGTTTCAGGTCCAAAAAAATGATATCGGGTCGAGGAAATTTTTCCTTGTCCTGGTAATCGCCTTTGTTTAGAAGAAAGTCGAGAGCTTCCTTCCCGTCTTTTACGCAAAAGAAATTTATGGAGGACTTGAAGCCGCGCAATAAAGACATTTTTATCAAGGTGATGTGATCCAGATTGTCCTCTATCAGGAGCAACTTATGCCGCTGCATCATTATTCTCCTCAACCTTTCAGTTCATGGTGAAAAAGTGTCATCATGCTTCCTTTATGAATTTACATAATATCGAAGAAAAAACAAAGATTTTTCCAACTATTTCGGAAATTTTTTTCCAGAAGCTATTTCTACGATGAAAAAACTATCCGTAGGTCCTTTGAAAACTCACCACAAAGCGAGAGCCTCCTTTTTTAGGGGTATGGAGCTGGATATCGGCGTGATGCAAATCCAATATTTTTTGAACGAAATTCAATCCCATACCGGTTTTTCCCCGGGATGGGTCAAGTCTTTGGAACGCTTGAAAAACCTTTTCGTGATATTCATCAGGAATGCCCTGTCCGTTGTCTTCCACCCAGAGCTGGTAACTGTTTTCTGAGAGCCCGGCCCCGATGAGGATTCTGGGTTTTTCTGTTTCGCCCATGTGAATGCAGGAGTTTTCGATAAGATGAAAAAGCACTTTATAGATGCGGTTTTTCTCGCCGTTTATAAAATTAAATTTTCCGCGCTTTTCAAAGCTTATTCCGGGATATTTATCTTTGAATTCTCTGAGAAGACGATCGACCATCTCGTTCAAATCAATAACCTGGCGTTTTTCCCGGACGGTGCTGATCCTGTAATATTCCGCCAGGTCTCTGACCACATTGTTGATATGACCTAAATTATACCGGATGCGATCGGAAAGAAAAGCAGCGTCAGCATCATTCTCCATTTCGACGTGGTCGAAAAACATATGGATCAATCCGTCCAGAGAAACCAGAGGATTTTTCAAATCGTGGGAAATTCCCGATATAAAATCTTCTAATTCTTTATTTTTTGCCTTTATCAAAACCCTGCTTTCGCTCAACTTGTCGCTTAAACCGTTAATTTCCTTCAGGTAAGATTTTATTTCATGACGCGAATCATTTAATTTTTTTTGCGTTGAAAAAAAACGTTCCAGGGCCCAGCTTTCAACATAAGCCATTCCGATTATCGGCGTCAGTTTTCCCAAAAAATTGAGCTGTTCTTTCGTAAGCTTTTCGGGGCCCGGCTGGATCAATATGCACATTCTTATGTCGTCCGATTTATGCCACGGCTGTAACGCAAGTCTCGGCATACTTTCATCCGCTCGATCTTCTTCAGTTTCTCCATTTTTATTGACTGCCGGTTCCTGTATAAGTTGCAGGGAGTCCATGCCAAGTCCGAAAGCAGCCTTTTCCAGGAGAAACTCTCTGGTTGATCCGTCCAGCGAATTTATCTCACGCTTGTTGGCGCATTGAAGAGGTTCCTGGCCGTACCTGAAGAAAATCATGACTCTTTTCGCCCGAAAAAATCGCTTGAGATATTCAGAAGCATATATTGCCCGGGCGCTAGCCGGATTCCTTTTAAGAAGATTTCTGACCAGGTGCAGAGTTTCCGATAATTCTTTCCCCTTTTCCTTCAGGCCCTCTTCAACATCTCCCGCTTCCTCAGGCGTTCCTATACACAGTATACTCACGTCATTCTCATCAACGGCCGTTCGAAAAAACCATTTCACCATCTTCGTGGTATCATCGCCTTGCATCATCGGCAGCGTTATTTGTACCGTTTCATCAGCTTCAGTGTTCCAGAGTCTTCGCAGAGGAATATTAGGAATTATTTTTCTGACGGTTTCGTTTCTCAGACGCTCATTCGTCCAGTTCCCCGATTCAAGAAAATAGTTGTTCCAGTAACTGATTTTATTCGGTTTTTTGATTACAAGGATCGGTTCGGGTATCTGGTCCCAATATGTCCTGAAGAAGTCTGTTTTTCTTTTAAAAAAGTCTATCTTGCGTTTGTTGATTCTGTCGCGCTTTATTTTTTCTTTTAAATTTTTCTGAATGATGAGAGTGCCGAGATAATAGAAGATCAGCCGAAAAAGAGCCGGAAGGAAGAATTCCAGGTATACGTTTACATTCGGGCGGCGTAATGCAGAATTGATTGAATATCCCGACCACGAAAGATCGAAAATTATCAATATGAAAAGAAAAAGAAAATAAGAGCGATAAAGTTTTCTGTCAGAACTCGTTGTCGGAACGAAACCGCGACTCAGCCTTAGAATGAATCGTCCCAGGCAGATCAGGATTCCGACATAAGAAAGAATAAGAAAAGCAAGAGGAAACAAAATATTCATTTTTGATGCGACTCTATATCTGAATATTGCAAAAGGCTGCGCTTGCCCGGAGGCTATGATTTTCTAGCGTATTTCGAATGTTCCTGGGAACTTTTTGAAACCGATTGCCCGCGCAATTTTAACGCTGAGACGACAGCATAAAATAGGTTTATTCCGCTTCCGCAGCCACCGTCGCCGCACTTTTCTGGATTCGTTGAGAAAACCACCCGCCCGTATAGCCGTCAAGCGCCGCTGTGAGTTCCTCTATCTTTAATTCATTCTTTATCCTGACTTCCAAACGCGCTCCGGGGTTCATGATAACGTCGATCAGTATCCGCTTCCTGTCAAAATAAAGTTTCGTAACTTCTTCGAGTATATCTTCCCTTAACTCAACCAGGTCTTCTGATTCATTCGCTACCCGAAGCATATCGGAGTTGAACACAAAATCGTCCAAATCCCAGGTGAACTGAAATTGCAGTTCCCAATCGTCATCCGTATCTTCTCTCTTAGTAATATCGTCGGGTCCGATTACGACATTTCCCGTACTGGACGAGATGCTGATGTTAGTGCGTCTTTGATATGAGCGGTCCATTTCCGTGTCGCGGTCCAGGGTAAACTTGAACCTGGGAAGCAGCGCTTTGTTTTTTGAATTCCGGTACCAGCGACGAATGCGAGACGGATCAATATCGGCATATCTCAGGACAGCGCGATGCACTTCGTCTATACCCGGTTCACCCTCAAAATGCTGAAAAACTTCTTCCAGGGTCATTTGAGGTTCAGGCGTGGGCATTGGAAGAACTTCTTTTTCCTCCATGGAAGGTTCATAAGGTTCCGCTTCCGCTTCCTCTTTCTCCTCCATTTCAGGCTTCTTTTCAGCCTCAGCAGCAGGCTCGCCGGCAGTGATTAACTCCCTGAGTTTTTCGAGCGTTTTTTCTCCTATCCCTGGTACATCTGTCAGTTGTTCTATACTGCTGAACGCCCCGTGTTCCTGTCTGTAATTGATTATTTTTTGCGCAGTCGCAGGTCCTATCCCGGGTAAAGTGGTAAGTTCCTCAATCCCCGCCGTGTTTATATTCACCGCTCCGTAAGTTGAACTGACAGCAAAAATGATAATCATCGAAAAAAGCAGATTTGCAATTCCAACGAGTCGGCTATGCTTCATGACTAGCTACTCTCCTTTCAAAAAAAAACGGCCATAGCTTTTATTTTGCGATTCCGGAAATGTGCTGAGAACCGAAATCCTTTCATTACTTGTATTATTCATTAACATTGACGTAACTCGAAAAAAAGCCCCCTGTCAAGTTATCGATTCGAGCTGAAGTTTCCTCAATTTCTAAAGCCAGCAGAATCCGTTCTTCCATCGAAATAGTTTTTTCGTTTTCCTTGTAAGAGGTTATAAGTTTTTTCCTTTCGCTGTATAGCTGAAGAACAGTTGCTGAAATTTCACGTTCTCTGTCCGATAAATGCCTTATCAACTTTGCAGTCCGGGGTAAATCCCTGTTGAAAAGCAATTCGCCCGGATTCCATACCAGGCTGACCTGAAAACTATATGCTTCCTGCTCCGTTTCGTCATAGTCGATTTGATCAGGGCCCAGGACCACTGTTCCATCGCTGGAAATCCCCAGACTGTTTTCTATGCTGAGCGATTTTGTTTTTTTATCGCTGTAGTCAAAAGTAATCTTTAATGAGGGGAGATAGCGGCTTCTCGACGCGTTTTTCAGCCAGCGACGGTTTTTGTTCGGAGATAAATCATAGAACTGGAGCGCCGCCATCTGAATTTGCCTGCCTGAAGGTTCTTCGAAAGCTGTTTCGTCGTTTTCCGGCAACCTGGAGGAAAAGAATCTCGTTTTTGTATTGACGAGCCTCTCTTCTCGAAACTGGAAAATTCCTCGATTCGTCGCAGCCAATATATGTTCATCGGCTTTAAAGGCGAGGTCGTTTATTGTAATTCCACGGTCGATTTTCGTTGTGACCGACCATTCTCCTTTTTTAGCATCATATGAGTAAATTTCACCTTTATCCGTGACTGCCGCCACGCCCAGACTCTCAGAATCAGCATGCAATGACTGAAGGCAATTCAAGCCGGCAATCCGGTTCCACGTCGAACCTTGGTCCCCGGAGTAAAAAACATCACCGTCAGATGCCGCCAGATAGTAGTTCTCCTTCAGACAATCGAACGCTTTTATTTCATCCATTCCCAGGTCCTGAGCATACAATATCCTTTCGAAACTCAGATGCGGACGCTCCGTTCTGTATAGTCCTTCAGAAGTGACGATAAGAATTTCGCCTTTTTCTCTATGAGCTATAATCCTGTGAAATTTCTCCCGCTCGGAAAACCGGATTAGCGGACGCCTTATATTTTCTTCACCGGTCATTATCTCCCAGGCTTCTCTCCCGTTCGCCGCTAATAAAGACGTTCCCGATACGATCAAAATGTCGCTTATGCTTTTTTCCCTCGCTGTTTCCCGCGCCCAGGTCACTCCCATATCGCTGCTCATGATAATGCCTTTGTCCGTCACGCAACACAAAAGTCCGGAATCCGGATCGAAAGAATATGAAACCGGCTTCGCACACACTGATGCATCCTCCCCAGGATAGACAACCCTCCATTTCATATCCCCGGACGCGCTCATTAACACTCTGTCACGCGTTAACGCAATTATGATTTCTTCGTCACCATGACGGATCATCTCAAGCGACAGCATTTCCCGCACAAAAAAACCGGGAGTTCTGGAACTCCAGGAAGATTGCGCTTTATCGACGATCCCGTTCGACGAAAGGATAAAAACCAGGGAAAAAATGAAAATAACGCGGCGAAATAAACATGATATCCTGAAAAAATTCAAAATACTAATTGGATGATCCATTCGTATTGGTCCCGGTGTTGCTAAGGGTAACTAACATTACTAAAACTAACATTTTAATCCATTAAATGTCAAGACTCGAAAAAAAGTTCCGCGTTGCCGTCGGGAGCAGTGCGGTAATGAAGCTGAAGATGTTTATGGGTAATAAGTTTGAGGCGGATAAGGCGAATCGGTCTGGTCCTGCAAGGCTGGAGTCTGTGGATAAGGCGCATGAATTATTTTTTCTTTTTCAGAGCGTGATTCGCCTTCACTTACGACTCTTATCGCGGCCCTTGTTTTAAGCGGGCATTTATTTTCACAGATTCCGCACCCGATACAGCGATCATATTCGACCTCAGGCAGAAACAGAGTTTTTTTTCTACCGTTTCTCAGAACGATTTCGTCTTTTTTAAACCAGATGGCTTTCGGCGAAACGGGACAGTGTTCCTCGCATACGATGCAGGGAATCCCCCGGGCGTATGGTATGCAAATATTTTTATCAATAAAGGCTTTGCCGATAATGTTTTTTTTCTTTTCTTCCTTCGTAAGGGACTGAAGTGCGCCGGTGGGGCAAATTTGCCCGCAAAGGGTGCAATTATATTCGCAATACCCGATACGCGGCACCAGAATGGGCGTCCAAATTCCTCGAATTCCGGCATCGATCAGAGAGGGTTGAACGGCATTGGTGGGACAAATTTTCATGCAGGCGCCGCAACGAATGCATATATCCAGAAATTTTTCTTCTTCAAGCGCTCCCGGAGGCCTGATGCGTTTAGGCTGGATTTCTTTTCCTGCTATTTTTTCGCTGAGGAAAAAACTCAGCAGAAAAGATGATGCGACGGAAACGAGGAAAGAACGTTTGGTCAGGTCAATAGGGTGGACTTTGGATTTCCATGGAGGCGTCAGACGGAATTTTACCGCATCATCGGGACATGCGGCATTGCAGTCCATACACATGAAACATTCCGAAGGCCTCCATGCTTCCTCTCCTGATCCCGGTTCAGCTCCGCTCATGCAGGGGGATTCGCATAACCCGCATTTTCTGCAATTGGTTTTTTCAACCCGCCTGAGCCAGCTCCATCTGGAAAAAAGACCCAACAAGGCGCCGAGAGGACAGATGAAACGGCACCAGAACCTGGGTATGACGAAATTGAGGCCGGCCAGGATAAGAAAGAACAGAAGAAGAATCCAGGAAAATCTGAACAGAGGCTGATGAAAAGAAAGATAATGATCTTTCAGGAAGCTGTATGCAGGTTCCGAGATGCCGGTTATTAGGCCTATGTCGGTTTCATAGAGAGCATCGAAGAAAGCCCTGAAGCCGTAATTTATCATCGGGTTGACTGCGACGGTTAATGACCTGAGAAAAATGCTTATCGGATCAAATATTCCGACGATTGAGGTAGAAAAAAACGCGGTGATCAGGAGGAACGCAAGAAAATAATATTTGAATTTTTGCGTCGGCCTGTAACTCGCCGCCGATTTCTTGTTCCGGGTTTTCTCCGCTATAAACGAAATGCCGTGGAAAGTCGTACCGAGGGGACAAATCCATCCGCAAAAAATCCGCCCCAGAAAAAGAGTGACAAGAATAAGAAAAAGAGAGAGAAAAACGCCGGGGATGAGGAAATCCGCAACGCGGTGCAGGCTTATAACGGAAGAAAACAGAACCAGAGGATTTAGTTGCGGGAGCAGTTCTATCGATATGCCGAGTTGATCGTTTCCCCGATATTCTGCGCCGGCGAATAAAAGAATGAAAAGTATGAGAAAAAGGATTTGGGAAGCAAGCCTGAGACGAGCCATTATGAATTGATTTTAATATCCTTGAAGTTCATGTCCCTGAAGTCGGTTTTTCCGTAGCCTCTTTTTTCAGCAATTTGCAAATACTCAGGCATGGAAGATTTGTCTGAAAAAAGTTCTGTTCCGCAGGCGTCGACGGCAATCTGATCCGTTCCGGCGACAAGCGTAGTCGCTTTTTTGACGTCCGATTCGTTTCCCCCCGTAGGACCGTTTCGGAAAAGTATGCGGTAGGCATCCAGAATGGTCAGAGCGGGTTTGAAATATCCGGCAAGGTCTGCCAGACAGTGATCCATATTACGATGAAGATAGCCGCGATTTCCGCCCAGAACGCCCATCCAGTTTTTGACGGCCATGGTCAAACCGGCCAGGGAATGATGCTTGGCGATGGGCACGTTGATGACTTTATCCGCCTCGATTATTTCTTTATAAACAGGCCATTTCGATAAACACGTTCCGCTGAAGTCAACCTCGGCGTATTTTCTGTCGTCGACATAGGAAACTTCTCCGTCAACCTTCTTCACGGCATCGGCGATCCCGCTCGAGCTGTAACACCTTCTTGCGTCCATGCATGTCCTGTCGAAAACTTTGACTTTTCGCGCCCCCGCCTCGTAAGCCGCTTCCACCACCGCTGCAGTCAGTATCGGATTAGTATTTGCCGCCTGTTCCGGCGTCCTGTCCCAGCCGATGTTGGGCTTCACTACCACTATATCGCCCCGCTTGACGAACCTTCCCATTCCGCCTAATTCCGACAGCGTTCGAGCAAGCAGCTTCTTTATGGAATCCTCACCGGAAACTCGGACGATTTGAACCCCTGAAAGTCCACTCCCGGCTTTTCCCTGTGCCAAGGAATTTCCAATATCGAAAATCAAAGGATAAGCCGCGCAGCCGCAACCTATCGCCGCCAATTTCCGTAAAGCATCGCGTCGGGTTATATCCATTTTTTTTCTCCCTTTTGAGATTTTGTCGTTCTTAACGCCGGCTCATGCCGTCCAACATCTACTTGTACTAGCAGAAACAACGCAAAAAATGAAGCCGATTCCTTCCTGCCCACGGCTCATGTCCCGCTCCGGCTTTTATGAACTCCCTTTTCAGTGTCGGACATGCTTCCAGGGAGACTCCACGTTTCTTGACTTCCCGCAGGAAATCCTGTAAAAACAAAGCAGAAGTGGGTGGAGAATCGCCGGATTCTTTGCAGTCGAAGCGAAGTAGGAATTTAAGGAGATAAAAGATTCATGAGCAGGAAAAATGAGGGTTATACTCGATGTTCTTTTTGCGGAAAAACAAAGGATCAAGTTCGCAAGATGCTGGCAGGGCCTACAGTTTGCATCTGTAATGAATGCATTCAGCTTTGTTATGAAATAGTCTATCAGGATGAATTGAATAATAAAGATTCTATTCCTGAAACGCATGTCCTTCCGAAACCGATAGAAATAAAAAATTTTCTGGATCAATACGTCATCGGGCAGGAAAAAGCCAAACGAATTCTGTCTGTCGCTGTTCATAATCATTACAAACGGATAGAAGCGAATTACAATTGCGGGGACGTCGAACTTGAAAAAAGCAATATCATGCTGATCGGACCTTCCGGAAGCGGAAAAACCCTTCTGGCTCAATGCCTGGCAAAAATATTGGATGTCCCTTTCGCCATAGCCGATGCCACAACCCTTACCGAAGCGGGTTATGTGGGCGAAGACGTCGAAACCATTCTGCTGAAATTGATACAATCTGCCGGAGGCAATATCGCACGAGCTGAAAAAGGGATTATTTATGTAGATGAAATTGATAAAGTAAGCAGGAAAAGCGAAAACGTTTCCATTACGCGAGACGTTTCCGGAGAAGGCGTTCAGCAGGCTCTGTTAAAAATTATCGAGGGAACGATGGCTTCCGTTCCGCCTCAGGGAGGCAGAAAGCACCCCCACCAGGAAACTTACCAGATCAATACCGCCAATATACTTTTCATCGTCGGCGGCGCTTTCTGCTCACTCGATAAAATAATAGAAAAGAGGATCAATACAAAGGTTATGGGATTCGGCGCCGATATTCAAAGTAAAACGGACAGGCCGCTGGGGGCTGTTTTAGCCCATGTGCAGCCCCAGGACCTTATCCAATACGGATTGATCCCGGAATTCGTGGGTCGCGTACCCATAATTGCGCCGTTGCATGAGCTGACGGAATTGAATTTAGTGCAGATATTGAAAGAACCCAAAAATTCCCTGGTGAAACAATATGAAAAATTATTCGACTTCGAAAACGTCAAACTGAAATTTACCCAGGAGGCTCTCATGGAAATAGCCAAGGAAGCCCACAAAAGGGACCTGGGGGCCAGAGGTTTGAAGGCGGTGATGGAAGAAGTTATGCTGGATATTATGTTTGAATTGCCGTCAAAGGAATTAGTCGATACCTGCCTTATCAACAAGGGCGTGATCAATGGCGAAGAAAAACCGATCCTTGAATATAAACACGCTGCGGGATAATTCGGGTTAAAAAGTAAAAAAAAAGACCTGCGATTGAAGAATCGCAGGTCTTTTTTTATCGGCTTATCATTCCCAGCCGAACTGCACGTATCCGATTTCGCCGATCAAATGTTCGACGTCCAGGAATCCCTGGTTGAACATGGCGGCATAAAATTCCACGCAGCAGAACGAACCGGCTCCGGTAGGCCAGGTGAAATCAAGTATATCCAGCGTTTGATCGCTTCCCCCCGGCAGGCCTTGCGTCGTCCAGTCGATATTCTGCGTCCAGCCGGGATACCAGAAAATCTCGCTTCCCACCATCATCAGGATATAAAGATCAACGTCCACAGCCCCTTCGTTGTTGATCAGACGGCAATCAAGATTGAAAGGTTCCCCCGCGCTGAAAGTATCGTCGTTTAATGATAAATATGCTCCTGTCTCTTCAGGCGGCGGCGTCGGCGTCGGATCGGAACCGTTGTTGATGAAATAATTCACATCCATCGTCAACTCGTCTATCGTTATGTTCGTTCCCGATTCAGGATCATCGAAAGCCAGTTGCTGGATCGTCAAGCCCGAAAACCATAAATAGGATGGGGCATACCAGTAATTCTGGAACATCTCCGAACCGGGAGCCGTATCCGTCGCTACGGCCTTGTATGAAAATTCTCCGTTCTTCGTTTCCGTCCCTACCGTCTCGGCATCCAAAACAAAATCTGTCGAAATGTCGAATTCTTCGCTGATCGGATCGATAGGCATACCAGGAATGTCAAGCTCCGCTCCTATCATTCCGTATGCGTATACAGTCATGTTTACATTCCACGTATCTCCTACGTTCGGCTCCATCTGGATGTTCACGAAAGGCGGCACATAATCCTCGCTCTCCTCAAGCGAAAAAGAACCTACGTTCACGAATCCTCCCCCGAAATCAGCTTCAAGGTCTCCGGAAATCACTCTTTTTCTCATCACAGATGCCAAATCCGCAGTCCTTACCCAAAACTCGCCGTTTATACTCGCTCCCTGTATCCGGGCGGGCGTCTCCGGCAATGGCGGATATGTCACGGAACCCGTTGCGTCCGCCGTCCCTGTATAGGTCACGACATATACTTCATGCGAACCTCCGCCGTGATTCATCGCCTTCGTTTCTATCGAACTCACCGTAAAAGTATTTCCGGATGCGGTGAAATCCAGACTGAAACTGCCGTCAGCCTTCTCATCAAATGAAAATTCTCCTGATGCCCTCAGTACCTGATCGATTCCATATTCATTTCCTACCGTCCATACAGGCACCGTCGCAGATGCCCAAGGCGCCGCATTCATCAAAAAAATGATGCCCGACAATGCTAAAAGCGTTCTCCTCAACATTCCAAAACCTCCCTTGTAATTCGTAAAAAATTGATTATTCCTCATACTTCCGAACGAATCAAATCTATTATAAATCTCATCACTCCCCTCATCTTCCGGATTAATTGTACTGAACCTTGTGTTCCTGAATCTTCATACCACCCCGGAGCCGCTTTGTCAAGACAACTGAAAAACTTTTGCCGCAAATACAGCAACCTTCTCTGAAATGATTTTTCGGGCCGCAGCCGGCTTTTAATCTCTTTTTTTCGTTCAATGCCTCAGCAGCGCTTTAAAATTTCGATGTTAACTTGACAGGATAGAGTCGAATAATGTACCTTAAAAGGGCAAAATCAGGATTTCACTGACAGAAAGAAATCCGAATATCGGCGGGAAATTGATAGACCGCGGAACGAGGTGACGAACCCAATGAGTCTTAAAATAGGCGAGCAATTAGTAAAGGCTGATCTAATATCTGAAGAACAGTTGGAGCAGGCGCTGGCCCATCAGAAAAAGACGAACAGCGGAAGGCTGGGCAGCATTTTAATCAAACTCGGTTTTGTATCGGAGGAAGAGGTTACGGAAGCGTTGGCGGAGCAGTTTGGCGTGCCGGCGATCAACCTGTCGGACTTTGAAATCGATCCCAACGTATTAAAATTGGTTTCTGCCGATGTTGCTCGAAGATATCAACTTATTCCGATTTCCAGGACGGGTTCTTCTCTGACGATCGCCATGGCTGATCCGACCAACGTATTCGCCCAGGACGACATAAAATTTATTACGGGGTATCATGTGGAGGCTGTGGTGGCTTCTGAGGCAGCGGTTCAGGAGGCTATAAAAAAGTATTACGGAACAGGAAAAAGCATCGTAGGGACATCGTTCGATCTGGATGACCCGGCGGAACTGGAAATCGAAGACTACAAGCAGTTCGACGAGGAATTGGACGAAGAATTCGATGAAGAGATGATCAACATAGGCGATTTTGAAGACCTGGTTACTCAGTCAGTGGATGAGCTGGAAATAGCGGAAGAGACAGATGAGATAGATACTTTGCGTGAAGAGGATGTCGACGCTCCGATCGTCAAGCTGGTAAACGGCATTTTAATCAAAGCGATCAATTCGGGTGTGAGCGACATACACTTTGAACCTTATGAAAAGCAATTCAGGGTGCGATACAGGTTGGACGGAGTGCTTCGCAAGGAGCTGGCTCTTCCGATGAGGATCAAAAACGCGGTTACGTCGCGATTAAAGATTATGGCGAGTTTGGACATTTCCGAGAAGAGGCTTCCCCAGGACGGTCGTATTAAAATGAAGCTGGGACCGAGAAGGGAGATCGATTTCCGCGTTTCTGCCATGCCGACGCTTTACGGCGAAAAAGTGGTGCTCAGAATTCTGGATAAAGCCAGCCTGAAACTCGACATGACCCAACTGGGATTTGAATCGCAGCAATTGGCGGAGTTTCAGGAGGCTATTCACAAGCCTTACGGAATGGTGCTGGTCAGCGGACCTACAGGAAGCGGGAAAACTACGACGCTTTACTCCGCTCTCAGTCAGCTGAATTCTGTCGCTGACAACATCATGACCGCTGAAGACCCTGTGGAATATAACCTGATGGGGATTAATCAGGTTCAGATGAAAGACGATATCGGACTCAATTTTGCCGCAGCGCTGCGCTCTTTTTTAAGGCAGGACCCGGATATCATCATGGTGGGTGAGATTCGAGATTTTGAAACCGCTGAAATCGGGATCAAGGCCGCCTTGACAGGACATCTGGTTTTAAGTACTATTCATACTAACGACGCTCCGAGCACGATTAACCGTCTTTTGAACATGGGTATTGAACCGTTCCTCGTTTCGAGTTCCCTGATTCTGGTTCAGGCACAAAGATTGGCGCGAAGAGTCTGTAAAAATTGCGCCGAACCCGTTCATCTGCCGCCGGAAGCTTTGCTGGACATTGGATTCGATGAGGAAGAAATCGACGAATTGGTGATATATAAAGGAAGAGGCTGTCAGGAATGCGGCGAAACCGGATATAAAGGGAGAATAGCTCTGTTTGAAGTGATGCCGATTACGGATGAGTTGAGAGAACTGATCCTGAGAGGAGCTTCTTCCATGGAAATAAAAGAAACTGCCATGGCTTTAGGAATGAGAACATTGCGAGATTCCGGATTGGAAAAGATTCGCGAGGGAATAACAAGCGTTGAGGAAATCGTGCGCGTAACTTTCGGTAATTAGGCTTTCGGGAGATTATTATGCTGAGTTTGACGACTCTTTTATCTGTTTTGCTGGAGAAGAAGGCTACGGATTTACATATAACGACAGGCGTCTGTCCGCATTTAAGAATAGACGGCATACTGCATCCGTTGTCTCAATTTCCCGTTCTGGGGCCCAAAGATACCAAGCAACTGGCTTACAGTATTTTAACCGACGTTCAGAAACACAAGTTGGAAGCGGATAAGGAATTGGACTTTTCATTCGGGATAAGAGGATTGAGCCGCTTTCGCGCCAACGTATTCATGCAGCGCGGGGCTGTGGCTATGGCCATCAGAACCATCCCTTTCCGCATACCCAGTTTTGAAGAGTTGGGTTTGCCCAGGGTTATCTCTGATTTGGCTCATAAGCCTAAAGGGCTCATACTGGTGACAGGTCCGACCGGATGCGGGAAATCGACTACTCTGGCGGCCATCATTGACAAAATCAACCGAGAGAAAAAATTACATGTCGTAACGATAGAAGACCCGATCGAATATCTGCATCAGCATCACGGGTGCGTGGTTAATCAGAGAGAAATCCTGGCCGACACGAAATCATTCGCCGCCGCTCTTCGATCTATTCTCAGGCAAGACCCGGACGTGATACTCGTCGGAGAGATGAGAGACCTGGAAACCATTCAGGCCGCTTTGCGATGCGCTGAAACCGGTCACCTTACCTTCGCCACGCTCCACACCAACTCAACCGTCGAAACGGTCAACCGTATTATCGATGTTTTTCCGCCTCATCAGCAACAGCAAATTCGCACCCAGTTGTCATTCGTCCTCGAAGGCATCGTCTGTCAAACGCTCCTCCCCAGAAGAAGCGGTAAAGGCCGCGTCCTCGCTCTTGAAATTATGTGCCCCAACGATGCCATCAGAAATCTGGTCAGAGAAGACAAGATTCATCAAATTTATTCCATTATGCAGATGGGACAGGATCGATACGGGATGGTCACTTTTAATCAGTCTTTGCTTGCGCTCTATTTAAGAAAACAGATTTCCCTCCAGGAAGCCAGAAATAGAACGATGAAACCCCAGGAATTCGAGCAAATGTTGCTGAAATCCGGAGAGACTCAGGTTTCTTCTCGCCATAGAAGAATTTGACATTTTTTAACAGAGGACAAGACTTTGTTTAGAAAACAATTCCTTTCAAATCTTTAGATGGAGGAAAATCAAAATGGCCGAATTCAAATGGATCGGTAAGGATCAGACCGGTAAGGAAGTAAAAGGAGTCATGTCGGCCGAAACCTCCGATCAAGTTAAACTCCAATTGCGCCGACAGAAAATAGAGCCCGTCAATGTTAAGAAGAGATTGAAGGACATTCAGATTGTTATTCCGGGACTGTCTTATCGTATTACGGAGAGAGATCTGGTGGTTTTTACCCGAACCTTTTCCACAATGGTCGATGCCGGGCTTCCGCTGGTGCAATGCCTGGAAATCCTTTCACAGCAGACGGAGAACCCGGTTTTCGCCAAGGCGATCAATGATATTCGACAAAATGTCGAATCCGGAAGTACATACGCCGATGCTTTGCGTAAACATCCCAAAATTTTCAATGAATTGTATTGCAATATGGTGGAAGCGGGCGAAACGGGCGGTATTCTCGACACTATCTTGAACCGACTTGCCTCATACATGGAAAAAAATATATCGTTGAAGCGACAGGTCAAATCCGCACTGGTTTATCCCGGATTCATCATCACGGCTGCAGTGATCGTTATTTCATTCATGATGTACTATGTGATACCGACTTTTACCCAGATTTTCGTCCAGTTGGGCAGCACGCTTCCTTTGCCGACGAAAATAGTTATGGGCATCTCTTCCGTAGTCAAATCGTATATTCACTTTTTCATCTTGGGCATCATATTGATCATTTTGGGCATTCGAGCGATTCACAAGCGGGAGAAAGGCGCATTGTTCATTGACGGACTTCTTTTAAAATTACCGGTTCTGGGCTCGTTGTTCAGAAAAGTCGCTGTCGCCAAGTTCACGAGAACTCTGGGAACTCTCATCAGTTCGGGCGTTTCCATCCTCGATGGTCTGGAAATTACGGCGAAAACGTCAGGAAATAAAGTCGTTGAGGAAGCCGTGATGAAAACGCGTGTCAGCATTAGCGAAGGAAAAACCATTTCCGAACCATTGGCTCAGACCGAAGTCTTTCCTCCCATGGTCGTTCAGATGATTGCCGTGGGAGAATCTACCGGTGCGCTGGATTCCATGTTGGAAAAAATTGCAGACTTTTACGATGAAGAAGTCGATGTGGCCGTCGCTAATCTTACGCAGTTGCTGGAACCGTTTATGGTGGTTTTTCTGGGGGTTACCGTAGGCGGCATCGTCGTCGCCATGTACATGCCGCTGTTTAAATTAATCGGCGAGTTGTCCATGCGCTGATAATTTCTTCACGAAAAATTCCGGATCGAGGATGCACGTTTGTTTACAACGTGATGGTTGATATCGATAGTGATCGAAAAAGAATACGGACATTAATCGCAGTCCGTGTCGTCGTCGCTCTTACACTTCTCCTGGGATCGGGAATACCTCTTTACATCGGGAGCGAATTCACTAAATCCGTATCGCTTATCCTGTTTAAATTCGTGTTCGTTATTTTCGCCGTTTCTCTGGTTTATTCCCTTTTATTAAACAGGATCAGGAGAGTTCTTTTTTTCGGTTGCATTCAGATTATCGTCGACGTTATTTTGGAATCGGTCATCGTTTTCTATACCGGTCAGACTGGCAGTCCTTTCACCATCCTATACATTTTTACAATTATCTACGCCGGGATTATTCTCAGAAAACATTCCTGCTTCATCTTTGCTGCGCTCTGTTCGAGCATGTACGTCTGGATGGTCGCAGGAAAAATGCTGAATGTTCTTCCCTTGAAAGAGACCGTTTTCACTCATTTGAACGTCACGATGCCGGTTTCCGAGCTGGTTTATTTCACAATCGTCAATTTGATCGGCTTTTTTACCGTCGCTTATTTTACCGACTACATATCCGGAAAATTGGAACACACGGATAAACTGCTCAATCAGCAGATTTCTCTCGTCGGAGATTTGCAATCTCTAAGATCGAATATACTGCAAAGTATGGCCAATGGCCTCATAACTCTGAACGGCAATGGAGAAATAGACCTCGTCAACAACGCTGGGGAGCGTATCCTCGGTTTGCGAGAAGAACAGCTCCAAAGAAAACTCATTGAAGAGATTTTTCCTGATTCTACGGCTGAAAAAATTAAAAATATAATTAAAAATTTGTCGCAATCAGGAGAGCTCAACGAAGAATTCGAATATATAAAGGAAGGCAAAAATATTCCTCTGGGGCTGGCGGCGTCTCCTCTGAAAGATGCCAGAGGAAGACAAGTCGGCGCGCTGATATTGCTCAATGATTTGACAAACAAAAAAGAGCTGGAGAAGCACAAGCAGGCGGCCGACCGGTGGGCTGCAGTTGCTGAACTCGCAGCCAACATGGCCCATGAAATCAGGAATCCCCTGGCCGCGATCAGCGGCAGCATTGAAGTCTTGCAGGAATCCATGAAGCTGGACGATACCGATACCCGGCTCATGGACATTATTCTGCGCGAATCGAGCCGACTGAATACACTGATTTCAGACTTCCTGAATTACGCTAAACCGCCCGTACTTGAGAAAAACCAATGCGACCTTATTAAGCTGCTCAAAGAAACATCTACTCTCGCCGAATCGGATACTGGAAGGAAGAATCAATTGAAAATAATCAGCGATTACAGGATTTCTTCCTTGTATATTCCTCTTGATGCCAAGCAGATTAAACAGGTTTTCTGGAACTTGATTCGTAACGCTATGGAAGCCATGCCTGAAGGCGGAATTTTAAAAATTTCAGTCACTAAGGAAAAATATATTAATTCCTCTGACCAGCCTGCCAATTCCAGGGATAAATTTTTCGTCATAGGAGCCGATGCGATAGAGAATATGGAATATGCCTGCATTTCTTTTAAAGATAACGGGATAGGGATTTCCGAGGAGAATCTGAGTTCTATTTTTAATCCATTCACAAGCTTTAAAGAGAACGGATCGGGTTTGGGATTAGCCATCTCATATCGTATAATAAAAGATCATGGAGGAAGGATTGCCGTTAAAAGCATCCCGAATGTCGGAACGGTTATTGATCTATTCCTTCCTTTGGAACAAACCGCCGAAATGCTGACGGCCGTTACCCAGGAGATTTGATGGGAAAACTACTTGTCGTCGATGATGAGCCGAGCATCTGCGCTATGCTCAGCATAATGTTTGAGAAACAGGGACATTCGGTCAAATCATGCACCAGCGCTCAAAAAGCCCTCGCCTCTATCCAGGACGAAAATGAATTCGATGTTCTGATTTCCGATATCAAGATGCCTGAAATGGATGGTCTGGAGCTTTTGAAGTCAGTTAAAAACATAAATCCCAATCTTCCGGTCATTTTAATTACGGCTCATGACAATAAAGAAACCGCCGTTTCCGCGTTGAAACACGGCGCCGAGGATTACATTGTTAAGCCTTGGAAAAAGGAGGAATTGAGGTTTCTGGTTGAGAGGGCCATTCGGAACCGTCGACTGAAAGAAGAGAATTTGATTCTCAAGCAGGAATTACAAACGCATTATCGATTTGAAAATATTATCGGTAACAGCAAAAAAATTAGAAATATTTGGGGTACGATAAGAAAAGTGGCGGACCTGGATGCCACTGTTCTGATTACGGGCGAAAGCGGTACCGGAAAAGAGCTCATAGCATCGGCCATTCATTATGCAGGAGCCCGAAAAGAGAAGCCTTTCGTCACCGTCAATTGCGGCGCTTTACCTGAAAGCCTGCTTGAATCGGAACTTTTCGGACATAAAAAAGGAGCTTTTACAGGCGCTTATCAGAATAAGCCGGGTTTATGCGAAGTGGCGCATACCGGGACAGTGTTTCTTGATGAAATCGGTGAAATAAGTCCCTCATTTCAGATAAAACTGCTCCGTTTCCTCAACGATAAAAAGTTGAAAAGATTGGGCAGCGTGGACGACATTACCGTGGACGTCAGAGTTATAGCCGCTACAAATAAAGACCTCCAGGCCGCAGTAAACGAGGATAAATTCCGCCAGGACCTCTTCTATCGGCTGAACGTCATTCCTATACACGTGCCGCCGCTGAGGGAAAGGAAGGAAGATGTTCCTCTTCTCGCCGAATTTTTTCTTCAAAAATATTGTGAAAGATGTCGATGTGAATTGAAAAGATGTTCTTCAGAAGCCATAAATCTCATGATAGAATACAAATGGCCGGGCAATGTGAGGGAACTGGAAAACGTCATCGAAAGAACGGTGGCTTTGGAACCGAAGCCTTTGATCATTCCGGAAAGTCTGCCTCCGGAGATTCGTCAAGCCGGCAGAAAAAAATATTATTCGATAAACGATATAGAAAAAGAACCGGCCAGTCTTGACGATATTCTCAGCAATATTGAGAAGAATATTCTGGTCGATGCGTTAAAGAAAACCGACGGGGTAAAAATGAAAGCCGCAGAATATTTGAAGATCAGTTTCCGTTCATTAAGATATCGGTTGCAAAAACACGGATTAGGCGATAACAATAACGTCGATGAAACGAAGGAGTTATAGAACAACAAGGATGAGGTTCATTAAAGTTGGGAGGAAAATATGTCAGAGAGAATTAAAAATGTTTTGAAAAAACAAGAGGGGAAAGCGGATTCCAAGCTGCCTTCCATTATCTTGCTGATCATTATAATCGTTGGGGCTTTTGCGGCATACAAGTTCGTTCCGCCTTACTTTCAGAAGATGAAATTTGAACAGGAAATAACGGAAATATTGAATTGGGACCAGTTTCATCAAGGTTCAAGACCTCCTGACGAAAAAAAAGTGTTCCAGGAAGTGACGGACCTGGCGAAAAAAATGCAAGTGCCGCTCAAGGATGAAAATCTTGATGTCAAAAGGACGGAAGACAAGCCATATCGGATCGCCGTTAATCTGAATTACACGGTTGAAGTATCCTTGCCGATAATCGGCGCCAAACCCTTGCAATTCTATATTCATAAGGTGCAGGACAAATAAGTTTTTCAGGAACCCACCAATTTTTCACGTTAGTAGCCTTTTTTCTGCGAATTACAGGAAAAAAGTGAACGTATCTATCTTTTCCCCAAGCTTTCCCTTTATCGACGGCGGTTGCGAACTTTTAGGAAAAAGCCTTGAAAAAAAATTGAATCAGAAAGGTTTCAGAAGCCGTTTACTCTATTCGCCGCAGCATCGTTTTGACCGGCAATGGTCCTCTTACCTGTGTCATTGGTTGTGGAGGGCAGAAGAGAGCGAAAATGGGGAATCGAGCGACGCCGTGATTTCGCTGAAATATCCCGCTTTCCTGGTCCGTCATCCCAATCACATACTCTGGCTGACTCACAGGATGAGGGTGTATTACGACCTGTGGCCGCAATTTTATTCTTCTTTAGCATCCTTGCCGGCACGGGTATCGGCGCTGGCGAGAAAAAGGATAATTCATCGGATTGATTATCGGGCCATAACAAGAGTCAAGAAAGTTTTTGCTATATCGGCCTGCGTTGCCGATCGACTGAAAAAATGGGGCGGCATACGCGCTGAAGTGCTGAATCCTCCGCCGCCTGAACGGGATTATGCATCCCGGGATTACGGAAATTACTTTCTGGCGGTTTCAAGACTGGAAAAATTGAAGAGACTGCAACTCTTTATAGAAGCGGTCGGCTTAATGAAAAACAAAGACTTCAAGGCACATATTATCGGGGATGGACCTTACAAAAAAAAACTGATCGATTTAATTAATGAAAGGCGGCTGAATCATCGCGTTATTCTTATGGGAAATCTATCAGACGAATCCCTTGTCGACGGATATGGAAGGGCCCGCGCTGTCTTTTTCGGTCCTTTTCAGGAGGACTACGGTTTCGTGAGTCTGGAAGCTTTTCGTTCTGAAAAACCGGTCATTACCTGTTCAGACAGTGGAGGAACCCTGCAATGGGTTAAAAATGAGAAGACGGGATTCGTCACCGAACCCCAGGCAGGATCAATCGCCGCCGTTCTGGATTTGCTGGCTGAAAACCCGGATGTTGCAAAAGAATTAGGGAAAGCAGCGGCAAAATCCATAAAGAATCTGAACTGGGACTCAACCGTTGAAACTTTAATACGATCTATGCAGTGAGGATTTTTATGCTTTCTGTCATTATTCCAGTTTACAACGAAGAAAATACCCTCGAAATCATAGTAAGGCGTTTGTTGGACCTGAAACTGGACCTGCAAATCATTATCGTCGACGACGGTTCCGACGACGCTACCCCCCTCGTTATGGATCGTCTCGCCAATACCCCGAAAGTCATTGCCCTCAGGCATAATGAAAATAAAGGCAAAGGCAGCGCCGTCATAACCGGCCTTACTCGCGCCCAGGGTGAAATTACCGTGATCCAGGATGCCGATCTCGAATACGATCCCATTGACCTTGTTACTATGTACCATTACATGACCGAAAAAAAACTCGACGTTCTCTACGGTTCAAGGATTCTGGCCGGCTCCTCCATGTCCCACTTAAGATTCTGGCTGGGTGGACGACTAATAACCTTTATCACTAATCTGCTTTTCAAAAGTCATATCACGGATGAACCAACCTGCTATAAAATGATCAGAACTCCACTGCTGAAAGATTTGAAACTGGAATCAACAGGATTTGAATTCTGTCCGGAAGCGACCGCCAAGATATTGAAGAGAAATATTAAAATTCCCGAACTGCCTGTAGCTTATTACCCGCGCAAAAAAAGCGAAGGAAAAAAAATAAATTGGCGCGACGGTTACCGGGCCGTGATCACACTCCTCAAATATAAATTAAAAAAATAATCAAAATTTTCCGAGTCATTCCCTCCAGAGAAACATAGGATTCCTGCAAATTAATGTCAAAGGGCAGAAAAGTGTGAAACAGAAAAATTACACGTTCGCGTAAAGTTACCCCTCTGCAGAACTGAATCTGCAAAAAAAGCGACTCCCTTTAAATCTTCTTGCTTGTTTAATGCAGGGCACGCAACCCGTTGATGAAAATCTTTACCGGTTTATTTATTCTTCCGGAGCCAATCCTTTCTCAATCAAAAATGAAAGGTCTTCCGTCTTTATTCTTCCAGAAGAACCGGAGCCGTTTCTGTAAATGTGTCTGATCGACTTTTTCAATTCATTGATGTTGCCCGGCCAGGGATAATCCATCAATAATTGCATCGCTCCATCGGTGAATCCCCTCAATTCCTTGCCGTATTCCTGGTTGAATATCTGAGTGAAACGGTTGACCAGATGAGGAATGTCGTTGACGCGCTCACGCAAAGGCAATAATTTGAAATCCAATACATTTAACCGGACGTAAAGTTCCCTGTTCATCATTCCCGTATCGACAAGCTTCGATAAATCGTCCGTTGTGCTGCCTATCACTCGATACTTATCCGTTATCGATCGTTTGGAAAGTCCCCTCAAATGATCCAGGAAATAAATAGTCGTCTTCTGAAAATCAGCTTCCAGATGCTCGATGCCGTCCAGATAAATCGTCACTAGTTTGTCCAGGTAACCGGCTGCAGGCGGATTGTAAAAATAATCCGTTTCGATTTTTATTATCCCTTTACGCTCGTATCTTTTTAATAGCTCCATGGACAAAGTCTGACGCTCATGGACATGCTGCAATATCTTCTCCTTCTCCCTTGAAGGCAATTCCTTGCACATCTTCCTGCATGAAACGTCCACAAAATGTTTTTTCGGCGCCGCACTCTGATTATGAATAACACGCGCTAAAAGTTTCTTGCCTGTTCCCACTTCGCCATACAGCATCAACGGTCCGTCAATGCGCTTCGAAATGTCGGCAAATTCCACCATCTTCTCGATGAATTTCGTGCTTCCCAGAATGTCCTTTACCGTATAACCGTCCCTTCGCTTTTTCGTTTTCCGCACTTTGTTCATAACCTTTGCTTCCTTTCCTATTGCTTCATCGATGCCGACGTACCCTTCTACTGTTCCTCATCAAACGAATACTCATAAAAATCTTCGCTCAATCGAAAATTATCCTTTTAAAATAATTCCAACGGAACTACAAAATTAAAAAGCTCTTCCCAGAATCCAGCAGGAGCATATCCGCCGTCCCCTTCTTCCTCTTCGTCTCCCGTATCACCGGATGAATTGTCTCCGTTTCCCTGATCGTCATAATTGGAAGGATCCATTGATAATGCTCCCCCTCCGTCAGCATAAATGCTCTCCAAAGCTCCTCCGACAAGGCAAATCACCAGCATTGCCGTCATTACGGAAATTATAAGTTTGTAATCTCTCACAGCATCTTCCCCCTTTCAGGAACTCCTTTGTTTGTCGGTTTTTTCATTTTTTGAAATTGAAAATCCCGTCTATGCTAAAAGCAATAACTGTACCAACAGCAAAAAAAGAGTTAAAAAGACTGAAAAAACAATGACTTAATAAAAAGACGCGTTTCCAGAGTCTTAAAATGAAAATTTCTGCCTCCATCATCAAGCAAAAGAACGTTACAAAAATTTATTCAAGTTATTGAATTTAAAGGGAAACGAATAAAAAGAACAAAACTTTACAATGTCACAAAATATAACATTTATAAAAAGAATTCATGGACTCAATGTTGCTTTTTGGGCCAGGGAATTCTGTATTCTTCCATTTTTCTGTCAAGCGTCGGTCGAGAAATGCCAAGGACTCTGGCAGCATCAATTTTTCTCCAACGAAGTTTTTTGAGAGTTCTTTGGATGTGTTTTTTTTCCATTTCAGCGAGAGAAAAGAGTTCATGCTCTTCTGTTTCGTCGACTTCTTCAACGGAGACGTTTTTAATACGAGGCGGAAGGTCTTTTCTTTTGATGAGCGGCGGTTTTCCGTAGACGACGGCGAATTCGACAACGTTTTCTAGGTCTCTGACATTCCCAGGCCAATTATATTTTTTAAGGCATGTAATGGCTTCTCTGGTAAAGCCCTTGAACATTTTATTCATGCGTTTCATTTTTCTGGCGAGGAATTCAGCAGCAAGGATGGGGATGTCGTCTTTTCTTTCCCGGAGAGGGGGAAGCCGCAGGGGTAGCACATTGATGCGGTAGAAGAGGTCTTCCCTGAAATTACCATTTTTGACTTCTTTGATGAGGTCTTTGTTGGTAGCGGTAATGATACGGACGTCGACTTTACGTTTTTTACCGGCGCCGAGCTTTTGAATTTCTCCGTCATTGAGCGCTCTGAGCAATTTTGATTGAACGATGAAATTCAACTCAGCGATTTCATCGAGGAAGAGCGTGCCGCCGTCAGCGATTTCGAAGGCTCCTTTTTGATCTCTGTAAGCGCCGGTAAAGGAGCCTTTGACATGTCCGAAAATCTGGGATTCGAGCAATGATTCCGGAATAGCGGCGCAGTTAACAGGGTGAAAAGGTTTATCTCTTCTGGCGCTGTTCAGGTGAATGGCTCTGGCGAAAAGGTCCTTGCCTGTGCCCATTTCTCCTTCAATGAGGACCGTAGAATCGCTTTGAGAAATGTTGGGCAATTGTTTAAAAAGGTCCAGCATTTTTTTGCTGTTTCCGATGATAAGGTTCTGATAGCTGTATTTTTGTTCCACGTTCTTTTTGAACAGGAGGAATTCTTCCTGTTGCTGCTTGTAATAATTCGATCTGTCGATGGCGACCGCGGCAAGATTGGCGAAAGCGGAAAGAAAATCCCTGTCTCTTTCGCTGAACAAGTCCTGACTTTTTCTGCTGTCGACGTAAATAGTACCGATGATTTTATTTTCGATGAACATAGGGACGCACAGAAGCGACAATATATTGTACATCTGAACGCTTCTGAATCTGAAGAAACGTTCGTCCGACAGGGCATTGTTTGAGAATAAGGGTTCATTTTTTTCGAGTGTGGAGCGGACGATGTTTCTGCTGTAGTCCTTGGCGTCCTCCATGGTTTTAGGGTCCAGATTCTTGGTAACCTGAGGATAAAGTTCACCGCTGCTGTCGTCCAAAAGAAATATCATGCCTCTTTCGGCTCCCACAAAACGAATGGCCTGTTCCAATATACGTTCCAGCAGGTCTTCCGGCTCGGTTAAAGAATTAAGAATCGAAGCGATCTGAGAAAAAGTGTCGAGCAGCACGTAAACGTCTGTTTGCGTTTTAGTCTGCATCTCGCTTTCAATTTTTTTCACCAGCCCCTGAGCTTTAGCCAGCTCCGATTGAGCTTCCAGACGCTGGAAATTGTCGACAGCATTTTTGGAAAATCTCAACGCTTTTTCATAATCCTTCAATTCTATAAAAAGATTGGCGAATGTTAAATAAACGCGACTCAATCCCGCCACCGAATCCAGTTCCTGGAAAAATTTGAGCGCTTTATCCAGGTCGCTTCTGGCTTTATTGAACTGCTTCTGTTTCAGCCGGATTTTTCCGAGAAGATGATGGATTTCAGAAGATTCCATTTTATGGCCGACTTGCTCAGCAAGCTCAAGCGCCTTATCGCATAAATCAACGGCCTGATCCACATCATCCTGCGCCAGCTTTACCTCTGCCAGTATCCTCGTGTTCTTCGCCAGATTCTTGCCGGCCTCCATTTCACTGTAGAGGTTGATCGATTTGTTGAGGAACTTTTCGGCCAGGGGATATTCGCCTTTCTCTTTGTATATGTTGCCGATATGCGAAAAACAATCCGCCATGCCGCCCTGATCCTTGGAACGAATCCAGATTTCCAGGCTCTCGTTGAAAAACTTCAACGCATCATCCCAGCGTCCTGTTCGCTGCTTCAGAAAACCCAAATTTAAAAGATTTCGCGCTATCTCAATGTGCTGATTATACTTCTCCGCCAAACTCAGCGCCTTCCTGAAACAGCTCTCCGCTTTTTTCCACTGTCCTATATCCTCGAACAACAGTCCGAGATTGGTGTTGGAACTTATGATCAGGCGGTGATCGTTCATTTTTTGGCCGATCATTATGGCCAAATTGAAAAATTCCTCAGCCTTCGCCACTTCGCCCAGTTCCCGATGTGTGTTGGCTAAAAATTGATAGATTTTCGCCAGTTGAAAAAAATTCCCCGTTTTATGGAATATCTCCAGGCTGTAATTAAAGTGTTCGAGAGCTTGATGATACTGACTTTTTTTGAAAAAAACCAGTCCCAAATTTAAATAATTCACCGCCCGTACATCGATATTCTTGTTCGCATCCAACAAAGAAAGAGCCTGACGATAAGTGTCCCTCGCATCATCAAGTTTTCCCAGAGAAAGATAAGCGCTTCCCATAGCATTATATATTTTGCTCTTCTGAAGGTCCATCTGCTTTTGACTTTTGACCTTGCTGAGCGTCTCTTCGCATATTTCCAACGCTTGATCGATTTCCCTTTTTTCAATATGCTGCCAGGCTAAATCCATCTTTAATGAAACGCCTGTTCGACTCTTGCTCCAATCGGGAAGAACCTCCAATCCCTTCTCCATAATTTCTCTGGCTTTTTCCGCGTTCCCTTTTCTTTTTTGCAGCCTGGCAAGATTCATGTAGAGAGAACTGATTTTCTCCGCGGAAAATTTGCGGTTTTTAACTATCTGAAGAGCCTTATTGTAAGCATCTTCCGACTCGCTGTACCGCCCCGTTCGTCCCAGTAACTGGCCCATGGATTTCAGCGCCTCAAATTTGTGTTTCAGCGCTCCTTTTTTCCTCATCATTTCCAGGGACCACTGATAATAGGTCAATGCCTGCTGGATATTATAAATCGACGCAGACTGATGACCGGCTCTCAGCGCATACAACGCCCCCTTCTGATAATTGTTCGAATGGTAATGATGGTAAGCTAGGTCTCCCGCCTTCTTCTCCTGATCCTCTTGAGTCTTCTTCTCATAATATTTGGCGACTCTTTTGTGGTACAATTCTCTCGTTTTTTTATCAATCGCCGAATAGATGTATTCTTTCATCGGAAGATAACTGAACCTGTATCTTAAATCGCCGTTGGCGGATACCGTCGTGATCAGTCGCCGGTTCATCAGCTTCGAGAGACTTTCCAATACCAGGTAGGAATCGATGTTGGCCAAACCCACTATGTCCTCCACCGTGAAATCGCCCCTCAATACTGAAGCATGACGAAGCAATTCCCAATCCGTTTTGAATAAACCCTCCAGACGTCCCTCCATCGATTGCTGTAAAGATTGTGGAATTTTATGCTGCTTGGATTTTCCGGATTGAAATATCCAGCTTTCCCCACGTAACTCGATGACTCCCTTCTCGATCATTGAATAGAGTATCTCTTCAACAAAAAGAGGATTGCCGCTTGTCGCCTTGTACGCCTCATCCGTTATCACTTCTTCAAAATTCGCAGCGCCGAGCATCGACGAAAGCATCTCCTGCGTGCTCTTTTTGTCGAAAGGTTCAAGGTTCACCACGTTCGAATACAAATCCTCGCTATGAACCGACTCTCTTCCCGGCGAACCCATGCCCGAACGCGTTTCGAAATAATCGTCGTCCATTGTCGCCAGTAACATTAAATGACAACGATCCTCCTTGTCAGTGTAATCCTCGTAGCGGTTCAACGTGTTCAAAAAATACTTCAGATAATCCAGGCTGCTCTGATCAGAAAAATGAATATCCTCTACCGCCAACACCAGCGGATCTACGCCGTTCTGAGGGTCCACGATTCTTTTAGTCATCTCCCAGATAAAATGAGATAAACTCTCAAAGAGAAGTATCTTGTCCTTTTCAGATTTGATCTCTAACGGCTGATTCCGCAAAGATGCCTCTTCACTCTCGTAAAATTCCGGCGCCAAACGGCTCAATTGTACCTTGTACTTTTCAAGTATGCCGGATGCCTCAGCCCCCAAATACTTGACCATCTGATTCAGCAATTCAACTATCGTCTGATAAGCTTTGTCTTCATCATGATGACAAACGCTCTTGAAAATCCGCGCTCCTCCTATCTGCACCTCGCGCTCAAACTCATTAAGAAGCCGCGTCTTCCCGACGCCGAACTCTCCCTTTATAAGACAGGATTGAGGCTTATTGTTCTTTACTTCCGATAAATACCGCTGAAGAGCCGAAAACTCCTCTTCGCGACCGATGAAACTGCTGTAAAATCTGAAAGTCGTCGGAGTCAGTATACGCTTCGCTTTCATCGGAGTCACCAAATCTCCCAGAACCTCAGTCGCATGCCGATATCGGAGAGCCGGGTCCTTCGCCAGCAATTTCTGAATCACCCCACTTAAACGCTGGGGCACCTCCTCGTTTATCTCTCGCGGCGGCGAAACCTCCTTTTCCAAATGCGCCATGCCCGTCTTTAACGGCGTATCCATCAAAAAAGGATTCTTCCCCGTCACCAGCTCATAAGCTACTACTCCCAGTGAATATAAATCCGCTCGCTGATCCACCGGCTTGTTCGAAAAATATTCCGGCGCCGTATACCCTAAATTGCCGCGCAGCGTCGAAGCCCCCTTCTTCTGACTTAAAAGCTTGAACCAGCCCGCATGACCGAAATCCACCAGCTTCACGCTGTATGAACGACGGGCTTCGCCCGCTCCTGAATTCTGAAGCAATATGTTCCCCGGATTTATGTCGCCGTGAATTATACCCAACCTGTGCATGTAAGACAACGCCTGGCATATCTGGACCATTAAACGGGAAAATAAAAAATAATCTGGCCGCCGCGCCTCAATCGCTTCCGTCATCTTCGGACCCTTGATATGCTCCATCGTGAAAAATACCCGGTAGCCGCTCAATATCCCGCCTCGATAAAAATCAAACGCACGCACGATGTTGGGATGACGTAATTGTGACAATATGCGATACTCGTTCTCCAGCGCCTTCACTTCTTCTTCCTCCACCGCCGTCTTCAGTATCGCCTCGCGCTCCTCGTAATCATCCCGAACAAGATAAAGATTGCCCCATCCCCCCTGGTCAATCTGCTCGATTATCTTGTATCTGCCCCCTAATATCACGCTTTCCATTTTTTTTAATCTCCTTTCGGATTTTTATCACAATTATTGTAACGAACTTTTACGCAGAAGACAAAGTGATTTTTGAGGTTTCAAGGGAAATTTTTAATTTTTTTTTCGAAAAAGTGCAGGTTTTATTCGAATTTTATCGGTGAAATGTAAAGTTTTGGATTTTCAGGAGGGATAAGTGTAAGTGATCTAAGACTTATTTTTGACGGGGAGGCTGCAGGGTCTAAACGAATGCCGGTCAGATGAGTTTCCGGAGAGGAGGATTGAATGGGAGCGGCATCAACAGAGTAGATATGAAATTCAGAATCCTGGAAGATGTCGAATTCGATTTTTTTATTTTCGTCCCAGGTTGGGTCAAATTGAGTAATCCAGTAGATTTGGGCTTTGGACAGGTCATGAATTCCCGAAACGGCCATTTCAATTTTGAAGGAATGAATTAATCCGATGGGCCATTGGATATGGAGAGTGAGGAGATGGGGGTCGCTGCCGTAAGAGATCAGAGACCAGTAGGGGGATGTACCGGTGAGTTCAAGTTCAGGGGAGGTAAACCAGTTATGTACAGGCATTGAGCTGTCGAATTTCCATTCTTTCCTGTAAAAAGAGGGCGGAACGATTTGAAGGATAGTTGAGCGGAAATCGTAAAGTCTTTTCAAGCGTTTTTCTTCTTTGAATCGGGAACCGGTCCAGGTGAGGAAACGGTATGAATGGTAAGGAGGCGGAGGCGGAATGTTGCGCATCTGAATTTCGGAGAATGTGTATGCGCGGATATCGTAGGGTTGGAATTCATATTTCATTTTGTAATAAAGCGAGGCGCCGCTTTTAACGACATGGGCGGGTCCGAAGGAGGATGGGAGGTTTTGAATGAAGATATGAGTATCTGGAGTGATTTTTCCTGTGCATTGTTCTATTTTTTGAGGAATTTGATCGATGAAGCTCCCGGCATAATGCCAATAGGGAAGAAGGGAGCGGATAATGAGGAGGGAGAAGAATCCGAAAAGGAGGAATGCTGTTGTAAATAGTGTGCGTGCGGTATGAGCGTTTATTTTTTTCAGTCCGGAAAAGAAACCGGCGGCTGCAACTGCAGCGCCTATCAGCGGCATGTAAAGGAAACGTTCTCCATAGATGCTTAAAGCCGGGGATAATGCTGCTGTGAACCAGAATATCCCGGTCCGGGTTTTTCGGTTGAATGCCGCGAAAAAAAGAAAAAGCAATGCGAGCTGCATACTGGAAAGTTTAATTCCGTTTTTTGAAAGAAAGGGAGAAAACAGAGCTCCTGCATAGGTTTTCAGGTGTTCCCAAAGGTTAATTCCGAAACTGAAATGAACTTTGTTCCCGTAAACGCCGACGCTGCCCAGAACGAAAATTCTATAGAGGAGATAAGCTGCGAGAATCATGAAAAAAGGAATGAGCGGGATGATCGCTTTTTTGATTGTCGTGGACTTGCGACGAAAAAATGCCGCCAGTATAAGTATGAGCAGAGGAAGAGAAGTTGCCGTGCCTTTGCACAGCAGGGCGGCAACGAAAACGATATAAGCGGATAGGATGAATCTGGCTTTATTGCGGTAAAAAAACAATAAAAACAGGTTCAGAGCACACAATTGAAAAAAGGCGCTGAAAAGTTCAAAAAGATTGGAAGCCCAGGGAATGATGTATGCCTGAAGCGGGTGAAAAGCGAAAATAACGCAGCCAAAGGCAGCATACCCGGAATCTTTCAGCATCCTTTTCATGATGACGAACGCCATGGATACATTCAGACAATGAATGATGAGACTCAAACAATGATAGGCCTGCGGACGGAATCCGAATATCCTGAACATGCAGGTGAATGCCAGCTCGCCGACCGGACGATAAAAAAGTCCCTCACGCCCCTCCAGGAAATTTATGCCGATTTCCGAAATTCGTTGTTTCTTCAGATAATAGAAATCGTCTGCTGTAAAATAATCGTCGATTACAGGCAGAAATATACCCCAAATCCCCAGGAGGATAAAAAACAAAATCACCTTGTCCAGCGTCCGGACTCTTGCTTCGCCGGCGATGTTCATCTTTTCGGATTCAACGAGTTTCCTTATTCTATGAAATTTATCTGAACAGCTTGTTCAGCAAATTGTTGATTTTTGGAATGTTTATATAGGAAGGACCGTAATCGCCCGTCATGTTCGGCCTGACGCCTTCTCCGCACAGAAAAATCGCATCCTCCTCAGAATAGATGCCCACCACGAAATTCTCTTCCCGGCATATGTCGGAAAAGTCTTTGATCAAAGGACGAAGATTTCTGAGAATCTTATTTACATCGTTTGAGCGGGGCTTGCTGTCTGCATCAAGGAGATTCAGAACAAAAAGAAACGGGCGGAAAAGAAGATTCAACCGGTCGGGAAGAAGAAAATTAATTTTCAGCTCCTTAGAGTCCCGTTTTAGGCTCAAAAGGGTTGATTTTCGGCTGTTAATTTGTAAATCCAGGGGCGTTTTTTTCGATTCCTCGATTATCTCGGGAAGTTCCGCAAAAATCTCAGCGAACTGATCCCCGGCCGCCATTTCATGAATATTTTCCGTCAAGTGAGACAGTCGGTTTATTATATCGTTCATTCAAGCCTCCTTTTGCTTTTCCGTATTTACCATAAAAAGAACCTTTTTTTCCAGAAACTCTGATTGTTACCCGACAACAGGAATTTTGGAGACTGAGGAAACAGGGATGACTATTTTGACGAATCACTTCTTTTCTTTTCCGTGATATCTGCAGCGGCAGAGTCTCTGTCTTCCTTTCCAGAATGCTGTGCATTTTAATCACCACGAAATTTCGTTACTCAAAGAAGGGATATTGGTACATATTTTGCTGAGTTTTTTGATGTTTTGCAGAGTTCGACATCACAATTAAGGGCTTCGCTGAAGCTGAAACGCTTAATTTTTTTTCACTCGCTGGAGGTGTATGGTGAAAACGAAAAATCTCTGCAAAAAAGAGGAAATCGACAGCATTGAAAAATGCCGGAAAAAACTTTTTTCAAAGCAAAAAGTAAGAACTGACGAACTGGAGGAGGCTATGGTTTATCTGGCTCACGAAGGTTCGGATGAGGCAGTTTCGCTTTTAAAGGAGTATGGAAAGAATGTGCCGGAGAATTTGAAGTATTTTTACGACTGTGCTTACGATGAAGCGGCATATTTTAATTTCGTGGAGAAAACGCAGGACATGAAAATTAAAGTGGAAACGCCCAAAAATTTCAAACCGGAAGAGAACGGGGAGAAACTGGAGCAGTTGGAGAGAGACTGTCGTTCCATTGAGGAGCGTCTGGCGGAAAAGGGCATTATCGTTTCATTATGCGAAAAACTGCCGGTTGAGCTGAGGAAAAAATATGTGGAAAAACTGGATGAATTGCTGAAGGGATTTCGATTTAAATCTGATGGATTCATTCATTTCGACGGCTGTTCCGGATACTGCGAAGAATGTTTTCAGTTCCAGTGGTGCGATGTTGCTGCAGAAATTATGGGCAGCAGCCGTCTTATGTAGTTTTTGTCCATTAACTCGTTCGCGTGCACAGGCGTGCGTGCGCCGGTTCATTCAGGCTCAAGGTTGAACAGAAAAGAATTAATGAGCGGGGCACTGATTAAACGTTTGACTTTTTAAGCTTCGAAGCGCTAAATAAGAAAAGGTGAAAAGGTCAAATAGTCATTGCAACAAGAGTCGATTTTCAATGAACCGCAAACATCAAAGGAATAAAAAAATGCGAAGAGTATGCATTATTTCTGCAATTTTGTCGACGTTTTTCGTCGGCGCAGGTATGAGTCGGGGAATAACGCCCGAGACTATAGGAGTCATAATAAATGAAGTTTATTATGATGCGCCGGGGACGGATACGGGATATGAGTTTGTCGAATTGTACAACAATGCGCCCGATGCAGTGGATATGACGGGATATGTATTAGCGATGAACGACCGTTATACGTTTGGAAGTTATGTCCTGCCGGCTTACACGTATGTGGTGATACACAACAACGCCGACGCGCCGGACGAGGAGTTTGATCTTTACACGGGACCGGGTTTCGACAATATGGGTGACAGTCACGCCAGCGTGGCGTTGTTTACGGGGGCTCCTGGAAGCAGCACCATAATAGATTTTCTTCAGTATGGGGAAGGCGACGGGGAGACCTGGGAGTCTGCGGCGGTGAGCGCAGGCATATGGACTGAAGGCGATTACGTGGATGACGTTGAGCCGGGGTATTCGATCAATTTGTACCCTGATCATCAGGATAACGATACGCCGGAGGACTGGACGGACTGCATCCCGTCGGCGCATTACAGCAACTGTACGATTGAGCCGACGCCGGAGGGAAGTCCAACGCCGGAACCGACGATTACGCCGACTCCCACGTCATCGGGAACGCCCGGACCGTCGCCGACGCCTTATATTTATTCGCCAACGCCGTTTCCCACCCCGACACCCTGTATATGCGGCGGACTAATCCTGAATGAAGTGATGTGCAACGCCGATGAGAACGACAACGATTTTGTCGAAATCATCAATTGTTCAATGGAAGCCGTCGATGTCGCTGACCCTCAAGTTTACATATCGGAAGAAGATTCCGACGCTGCGCCCGATAAATTGCTGCCTTTCTATTCAGGCGGAAATACCGTTATTCCGCCTCAGGGTTTCGGCGTTATATTGGACCCGAATCAGGAAGATTTTTATGACGTTCCTGAAGACGCCGTGCTGTTGAAGACGGATGATGACAGTATAGCGGACGCTAACATCAGTTGTGATGAAGTAATAGTTTTATGTTACGGTGCAACCGGCCAGGAATGCGAGGATTCGATTTTTTCGACATACGGAGGATACAACAGTCCCGCTACGGCTCAATCCGTCGAAAGAACCGACCCCTGTGCAGACGATGAACCGGACAACTGGAATAATTCTTCATGCGAACCCTCTTCTACCGGCCGACATTCCATAGGAGCTGCCAACTGTCCGCCAGTGGGACTGATTCCGCCGGGTTATTTGAACATTACCGAGGTTTGCCCCAAACCCGGAGAGACGGAAGGCGGAGGAAATTGCTCGGAATTTATAGAAATACTTAATTGTTCCGATGAAACGATTGACTTGAGAAACGTTCTGCTGACCGACGGTGAGACTGACGGACCGGACGGACCGCTTATTTTCAATCTCCTGGTCCCTGTCTATCCGGATGAGAATCCATACCTGGAACCCGGGGAAATGGCCGTAATTCTGCAGGAAAGCTATTTTGAAACCGCGGATATATTTACCGATGGAGAATACTCCGACACCATCTGTCAGACCGGCACGAAACTTTTAACGACCGATTCCGGTTCTCTGACTAAGAACGGGATGGCCGAAGCCAATCCCTACCTGCTGTTGAATACGGATTTTTCTCGCATCTCCACTTACCTGTTTCCGGTCTCTCATGAGACGGGCAATTCTATCGAGAGAATCGATCTTTGCGGTCCTGATACGGATGGCGCCTGGGCCGTCACTGCAGCCGATCAGCAAAAATGCGGACGCCATTCATGCGGAAGATGGAATACGGTCAGCCCTCCTGCGCCCTCAGACGCCCCCAGAATACTGATGGGCGGTTACATGGATTCGGAAATCTCGGAAAGATACGGCGGAGTGTTGAACCTGACCGCCATAGCCATGGACCCGGACGGAGCTGAAACCATCGATTACATCGATATTCTGTTTTCAGGAATTTCCTATGGCTTCCACATGCCTCTTGTTGAAATTATTCCCCTGGATGACATATCTTTTTCCAATATAGCCCTCTATTCGGTCGATTTCGCTGTACCGCCGGGCGCCGCTCCTTCCCATTTTTCCTTTTCGCTGATTCCTTACGATGATGAAGGACATGTCGGAATCGAATGGCCATTTTTCCATATTAGGGGTACGGAATCCATTTGTCCTCCCTATAGTTACTCTTTCGCTCCGCCGGAATTCCACAGCCCGCTTAACTTTTACGCCTGCAGCAGCCAAACTCCCTCTGTCGGAGACGTTCTCTGCGGTTTCTCTGATCCTAAAATCCTCCTGGCCGGATACTGGACCACTGATTTAAACGCTATAACTTCATGCCGCCTGCAAATGGTCGCTGCCGCTCAACCCGCTCCAGGAAGAAGAATCGTTAAAGTCGAAATCTATTTTGCAGGATTGCCCACAGGCGTCTGTTTGCAGGATTTCGGCTTCTCTTCGGATGCGGACCTGGAATTCCTCGATGCACCCAACGACAATATCTTCGGCATTGAAATACCCCTGCAGCCTGGAGACTTGGAATATGAGGAGAATAATAGATATGCCCTGGGACTGGCAGCAGTAGACGATTTAGGAAATAAAAGCGCTATATGGCCGCTCAGTCCGATTAATTTCTAAGGCTCTATCCAGGAAGCCGGCGATTCATAAATACTGCCGGGCGCCTTCGGCCCGGCCGCACCGGCATCGCTTCACGCCAAATCCGTACCTGATAACTATCTCGTTTTTGTCCATAAACGGCGAATTTTTCCCAATACTGCGTCAGTCTTCGGATTTGCTCAGTCAAAGTATAAGCGCCGCCCCTGCCTCGCAAATCATTACCATCCTTGTCTTAAGAAAAATTCGCTCGTTTATGGATCAAAAACCGCAGTGACTGTCCAGCACTAAATTTTGAATCGAGAATCGAGTTTATGGACAGGCACTATCTCGTTTTTGGATCAAAAACCGCAGTGACTGTCCAGCATTAAATTTTGAATCGACAATCGAGTTTATGGACAGGCACTATCTCGCTTGTGCAACAGAAGTTTACGCTTGAAAAGCTATACCAGTTTCTAATCACAAAATGAAACTTATATTCAATTGATTCCCGGGAATGTCCTTAAGACTTGGGCGATGCCTCTTTTTCCTCTTCAATCGGCAATTTTATGCCTAATTTCTTCAAATCGGACTTTTTTAAATTTTCCAGAAGGTCCTCGTCTTCCTCCGCCTTCTTTTTTAATTCGGGCTCAATCTCGAAGGCTTGCGAAAGAAACTGCTTGACTTTGCGGCGGCTTCCGCCGACAGCATGCAAGCAGGCAAGATCATATTGGATTTCCGCATTGCTTTCATCCAATTTGACGGCCTTCTCCAGATA
This sequence comes from uncultured bacterium, assembly GCA_964619725.1. Classification (GTDB taxonomy): domain Bacteria; phylum CSSED10-310; class CAZUFC01; order CAZUFC01; family CAZUFC01; genus CAZUFC01. The sequence goes on from CAZUFC010000003.1 coordinate 113,422, forward strand.
CTTGATAGCCTGATCCAAATCGGAATGGTTATAGGCGTCGATTCCTAGCTGGTGGAGTTCCTCCGGGTCGTTCGATCTGATTTTTTTCTTTTTTTCAGGATGGATATACTTTGAAAGATAAATGTTGGCCCGGTTGACTATGTCCAATTGCGCCGCGTATTTCTTCTGGATTCTCAGAAACTCGGTTTCTGCTTCCTCATGCTTACCTTCCTGAAGGAGAGTTACCGCATGATCGAATTCCTGGAAGGCTTTTTTTCTCCGTTCCGGTACGTTTTTTTTTCTTGATGCCTTGGTTTCAGTCATATGCTGCCCTTTCTTCAAACTCAAAACCGGCGAGAAGAACGCTTCTTTTAAATTAGATTACGTTCATGGCCGTCGGCATATATAACAGTTATTAAAAGGTAATGTCAAGAATTACATTCAGAGGATGATTCAAATTGTCCGGGACGCGGAAGTTTATCAGTTATTTATTCTGAAAACAGCATGCTGTCGTCAACGAACAGTTTTCGGATTCCTCCTTGACGATTATCTTACTATCCTCTATTTTTTATGGGGATATTTTCAGGGTCCCCCCAAGGAGGTGATATCTTGAAACTTCGGCATGAAAGAATAGGGATACTGGCTGGTATTATCGCCGAAACCTTAACGGATGAGAAAATGGTTGAAATTGAGGATCAAGATGAGTTGACCGGGCTGATCCGACAAATCATTACCGAAGACTTGAAGGTCGAAGACAAACTTGATGAAGAAGTGCGGGATATTCTTAATAATCACTACGACGAACTTCAAAAGCAGAGAATACCTTACCACCACATGTTTAAATTAATAAAAGACAAACTGGTCAAAGAGAGAAATTTAATTCTGTAATCGTATGCCGCAAGTTCGGCGAAAGGAGCGCGGCCGGTATGAGATTGAGTGCAGTGAAAATCAATCATATCTCTCATTTAATTGCTGACGAGTTGGAAAATGAGTCCTCGGTCAAGCTGTTAGCGGAAAAAAACGACGTAAGGTTGAAAATAAAAGTGCTGATAACGAAAGAACTGAAATTGGACGACATTGTGGATGAAAAGATTCGTAAATCGATAAGCTCCATGTCCCGAAAAATTCCGGAAGGCAGCAGGGAATGGGAAGTGCTTTATAATAAAATGTTCGAAGAAGAAATGGAGAAACTTCGCAGATAATTTTTCTGCATCCGGGCGTTCGCATTGAAAATGAGAAAGATTTAAACCCGATCATTCAGCGGATGTCTTTCGGCAATCGTTTCATGCGATTATTGCACTGAGAATCAATAATGAGAGTCCCCAGTATTCCTCCTCCAGCTAAACTCTTTTGCGGTCTTTTATATAATAATGAAAAAATATTTGATAGAGGAATCCAGAGCCTGCAGAATCATTTCGGGCCGCTGGAAGCTGTCAGCGATCCGGTAGACTTCGATTTCACCGATTATTACCTGAAAGAAATGGGGCCGGGATTGATTCGGAAATTCGCGGTTTTTAAACGGTTGTTTCCCAGGGATCAACTGGTTAATGCCAAACACAAAACCATCTCAATTGAAAAACAGTTCAGCCGTAACAAAAACGATATCATTCATCGTGAACTTAATGTCGATCCCGGTTATCTGACTGCCGAAAACCTGATCCTGTCCACGACCAAAGGATATTCCCATCGCATCTACCTGGACAGGGGAATTTATGCTGAAGTTTCTCTGGAGGTCAGAAAGAAAAAGTTCCACGCATTTCCATGGACTTATCCTGATTACCGTTTGAAAGAAATTTGGGATTTCTTTTGGAATATCAGGCAGGAATATTTAAAAACAATTAAATCAGAAGGATAAAATAAATTTTGAAAAGAGCCGGCATGGTCCGCCGAATAGATGTTGATTATCTCAAAAGTTTGACCGCTGATGACGACGATGCCCCTTTAGCCGTCATACCAGGCGTATTCGACGTCCTGCATCCCGGGAATCTGTTTCAGATAAATGAGGCCGTCAGGGAATGTTCGTCGGTAGCGATACTATTGATAGACGATGAAATTTGTCGCAAATATCGAGGATGGAACCCCGTCCATGATATGACCCTGAGACTCAAAACCGTCTGCTCAATTAAAAACGTCGATTATGTATGTCCCGTATCTCAAAACATCGAGAAGGTTTTTCATGCTTTGTTGAATTCGAAACGGACCGTTGAATTCCGAATGAGCATGCGTGATCCTGCAGGCGACTTTCTACAGGAGATCAGCCAGGGACAAATAAGGGGTAAAAAAATCATCAGACAGGATTTGAATAACGCGCGGCGAACCGAGGATTATTTCAGAGAATTCCGTATTTTTTCAGACGGGTTCGTCAGCCGGAATGATTTGGAAAAATTATGCCGGTCAGTGAGAGAGTCCGGAAAGAGGATCGTGTCCACCAACGGATGTTTCGACATCATTCATCCGGGGCATGTTTTGTATCTCGAAAAAGCGTCTGCCTTAGGCGACGTATTGATCGTGTCGATCAACGGGGACGCTTCCGTTCGTCAATTCAAGGGAGCGGGCCGTCCCGTCCATAGGGAGATGGACCGTGTGAAAACGCTTTTGGGATTGAGGTCTGTGGATTATGTTACCATATTCGATGAAGACGATTCTTTAGCCGTATTGTCCAGAATAAAACCTGATTTTCACGTCAAAGGAGGAACTTTCATAGAAAAACGTATCCAAAAAGAGAAAAATCTGGTAGAATCTTTCGGCGGAGTCATGAAGACTTACGCTGTTGAAAAGCAGGGCTCGATTGTTCTTTCGACTACACGTTACATTAATCAAGCCTCTCGTCTGTTCGATTCCCATTATGAGAATAATGAAAAAAATGAAGCCTAAAAATATTGATGGTTAAAGGAGGAAAAGCATGAAAGCATCAAAAATTGTCGGCGTCATTGTTCTTTTTATTTTTATCGGTTTAATTCCGGCTGCTCATGGCGATTATTACTCGGATGCTTACGCCGAGTATCAGAAGCAGAATTATCAGAAAGCCTGCGAGATTCTCGAGGAGGGTTTGCAAATGACTCCGGAGGATTATCGTATGCTTTATCTTCTGGGATTCTGCTACACCAAGCGAAGCATGTGGAATGAAGCCCTGGAGCCTTTGAAAAAGGCCGTACTGGTTAAACCGGAAGCTGCAGATGCTCATTTTCTGCTGGGCTACACATATATGAACTATGAAAAGAACGGCAAGAAGCAACCGGATTATCATCTGGCGGGGATGAGTTTTCAGAAGGCGGCACAGATCAGGCCGGACAATTATCAATACCAGTATTACTGGGGAGTAAGCGAGATACAGTTGGGGAATTTTTCTCAGTCTGTTGCGCCGTTGCGTCAGGCTGCCAAGCTGAATCCGAACGCTTTCGCCGTTCAGTTCAACCTGGGATATGCATTAGCGAAGTTAAACAGGGATAAAGAAGCCATTACTCATCTGGAAAAAGCCGAGGGTCTGGATCCGGACGACGAGAACACCTTGTTTTACCTGGCCGATTCTTACATCAGTACGGATAATTACCAGAAAGGCAAAACGATCGCTCAACGTTACGTCCAGGTTAAGCCGAATGATTACCGGGGTTATTTGCTCCTGGGAAAAGCGAACATGCAGCTTAAAAACTTTTCGGAAGCCGTAGTCAATTTCCAGAAAATTACGCAGTTGAACTCGGATTTTGCGGAAGGGCACTATTATCTGGCCCAGGCTTATGAAGGAGCTAAAAATTTTGGAGCGGCAGCGGAATCATATGGGGATGCATTGAAGTTAAAACCGGGCAAGGCGGACTGGCAGTACAAGCTGGCTTATTCTTATGAACTTTTGAGCAATTGGAGCAAGGCTTTGAGCGAATACAAAAAAGCTGAACGAATGAATCCTGATTCCGAGTTGAAGCAGAGGATTAATGATAGAATTCTTTATTGTGAGAAAAAGATAGCGGAAATGTAAGACGAAAAGTATGAGAAAATTTATCGAAGAAATTGCAGAAGAATCAATAGCGGTCAAGAGGAGATTTTTCGAGTCGAACGCAGAGGCGATTGAAGAATCAGTTCGGATGCTTTTAGATGTATTCAAAGGGGGAAGGAAAATTCTGATATTCGGCAATGGGGGAAGCGCTGCGGATTCACAACACGTGGCTGCAGAATTGGTAAATCGCTTTCTGGTCAATAGACGGGCCCTTCCTGCCATTGCTTTAACGACGGACACCTCGATTATAACGAGCATAGCCAACGATTCTGATTTCGATCACATTTTTTCCCGTCAAATAGAAGCGCTGGGAGAACCCGGAGATGCCGCCCTGGCTATTTCAACAAGCGGAAACTCGCCGAACATTAAACTGGGTTTGCTTCAAGCAGGCGATTCAGGTTTGAAAACTCTGGCGCTTCTGGGGAAAGATGGGGGAGCCGTCAAGGGAATTTCTGACATTGACATCATCGTAAGGACCGACAGTACGCCTCGGATTCAGGAATGCCACATAACTTACCTGCACATTCTGTGCGAATTGATTGAACAAAATTTTACAGAAAAATAGCAGGTTCAGAATGCCGTAAGCGTATCCTGCGCCGGCGTTTCTATATTTAATTTTCCGGTAAATGAAAGAAAGCGACAGCCGCAATCTGACGGAAAAATGGAGCCGCAGTTCTGAGTTCAAGAGATTAATCGAGGAATTACAGAACGATCGGGATGCCCTGACAGTCCATGGTCTCCAGGGTTCGGCTCTTGCCGGTCTGGTCGCCGCAGTCCGGTTCTTTGTCCAAAGACCCATATGGTATATCGCCGGCTCCTTATACGATGCGGAAAATTTCGCCCGGGACTTGAGGACTTTCCTCACCGAAGTTTTTACAGCCAAAGGCGAAAAAAAAGATGCCGGCTTTTCCCGGACCCTGGATTCCGGAGCGCTGGTTTTTCCGCCGCCATGCTATAAAGCTTATCGTTACCAGGACGCCTCACTGCGCGACAGGGCCCGTCGCATTCTGGCATTGTATGCTCTGAGGACTGTGAAGAACCCGATCATAGTCACATGTCCCGAGAACATGCTCAGTCTTCAACCGGGACCTCAAAGTTATCAATTCGAAGAAAAAAGTTCCGGGCATTATTCCCGAGGGTTTTATACATTGCGGAAAGGTCAGAGCATCGATCTGGAAAATTTGAAAAGGTATTTCTTTAATTCCGGTTACCGCAGAGAAGAAAAAGTCAGGCAGCCTGGAGAATTCAGCATAAGGGGCGGCATCGTCGATTACTTTTTTCCGCTTTTCGATCAACCTTACAGAATTGAATTGTTCGGTGATGAAGTGGAAAGCATACGTTCGTTTGATCCGTCAACCCAAAGATCGATCTCACCCATAAATTCAATTCCTTTGTTGCCTTTGTCGGAGTTGTTTCCGACGAAAAAACGCATTGGGAGGATGATTGAAAGAGTCAAGGAAGAGGCGCTGAAAAGAAAAATGGCTGCCGCTGAGACTTTAAGAATAGTAAATGATCTTGAGGCTGCTGAAAACCGGGAAAATCTGCTGAACTATGCCTTTATGCATCAGGAGTGGTTAAAGCCGGTTTTTGAATGGGCCGATGAAGATTCGATTTTTATCCGCCAGGACCCGGAAATAGTCGAGCATAACGGCGAAAGATTCATAAACGAGATAAAGGAAGTCTGGAACAATATAAGAAACGTTGCCCTTTATCCCAGGCCGTCAAAACTTTATCTTTCCATGTCAGATTGGAACCAGAAAGAAAAACGTCATCAAACGATAAGTAATCGGTTTTTCGAATCCTCTGATATTCAAACGGAAGCATTTCGCTTTGATACGCGTAAGGTAAGTCATTTCAACGGAAACATTAAGTCGATACTGCTGGGTATAGAGGATTGGGCAGCCAGCGGAATCACCTGCGTTTTAGTATGCTCCAGTCCAGGAACGATGAACAAGCTCAAGAAGGTGCTGTCAGATTATGAACTGGACAAGATGTTGCTTAAAGCAGAAAGGATTTCTAGCGGAAAAGGCATACAAAGAGGTTCAGTTATTTTCGTGACGGGTGAGCTCGAAAACGGTTTCCTGATAAAGGACCTGGGCCTGATTTTCATCAATGAAAAAGAGATTTTCGGCGAGCAGAAAAGAAAACGGCCAGTCATGCATTGGTCGGACGACGGGCTGGCGCTGTCTCATAAGGACCTGGAGAAAGGCGATTATGTGGTCCATATCGATCACGGCATAGGTCGTTGCGAAGGGTTGACGAAAATGACCGTGGAAGGCATCCGGCGTGATTTCCTCGTCATCGTTTACGCGGACAACGATAAAATTTTCCTCCCCATCGATCAGCTTCATCTGGTTCAACGCTATATGGCCCCGAAAGGACATAAAGCCAAACTGGATAAACTGGGCGGCGTCGCCTGGAAATCCAGAAAAAAGAAGGTTAAAGAAAATGTTCTGAAATTGGCCGCAGAATTGCTCAAATTATACGCTAAAAGAGCCGGCAATCGCGGTTTCGCCTTTTCCCCGGATAACGTATCCCAACGTATCTTTGAGCTGAATTTTGAATACGAAGAAACCCCGGACCAGCTCGGCGCCGTTAATGACGTCAAAAAGGACATGGAAAGTTTTAAATTAATGGACCGGTTAGTGTGTGGAGACGTCGGATTCGGTAAAACGGAAATAGCCATGCGCGCTGCTTTTAAGGCCGCGTGGAACGGCAAACAGGTCGCGTTCGTCGTTCCTACGACAGTGCTGGCTCAACAGCACTATGAAACTTTCAAAGAACGGTTTGAGGACTTCCCCATCGAAATAGGCGTCATGAGCCGGTTTACTCCGAAAAAGGTGCAGAAAGAAACCCTTGAAAAACTGGAACAGGGAAAACTCGAAGTGCTTATCGGAACTCATAGACTTTTTTCAAAAGATATTAAATTCAAAGACCTGGGATTACTCGTCATTGACGAAGAGCACAGGTTCGGCGTAAAACAGAAAGAAAAACTCAAGCAGATAAAAAATAACGTCGACGTCTTGACCATGACAGCTACTCCCATTCCCAGAACGCTTTATTTATCGTTGATGGACCTGCGTGATATGAGTTTGATCAATACGCCGCCGGAGGAAAGATTGCCCATCAGAACGGAAGTGCGTAAATTCAGTAAATCGTTGATACAAAAGGCGATCCGATTTGAAATGAGCCGCAAGGGTCAGGTTTATTTTTTGCACAATCGCGTTCAAAGCATTGGCCTAATTGCCGAAATGATCGCAGAGCTGACTCCTGAATGCCGTCTGGCCGTCGCACACGGTCAGCTTCCGGAAAAAAGCCTCCAAAAGATCATGTCGGATTTCACTGCTGGAAAATATGACGTACTCATATGCACGGCCATCATTGAGTCCGGACTGGATATTCCTTCGGTCAACACCATTATCATTAACAGGGCTGATAAGCTGGGACTGGCCCAGCTTTACCAGATAAGAGGCAGGGTTGGAAGATCGGATACTCAAGCCTACGCCTACCTGTTGATTCCGGGTTTTAAAAACATCACCAGCCAGGCAAGAAAAAGACTGGAATCGATCGTTGAAGCCAGAGAATTGGGTTCAGGATATCAACTGGCCGCAGCTGACCTTGAAATTCGAGGCGCCGGCGAAATTCTGGGAGCCAAACAACACGGTCAAATAGCCGCTATCGGGTTCGACCTCTATTGCAATCTCCTGAAAGAAGCCGTCAGCGAACTTAAAGGTGAAAAAATTGAACAAGAATTTGAACCGACCCTCAACCTCCCTGTCAGCACTTCCATCCCCGATGAATATATCTATTATGATCAGGAGAGATTAACGCTCTACAGAAAACTCTCTTCTGCAGTTACCCAGGACGCTCTGGAACAGATTAAAGAAGAAATCGCAGACCGGTACGGACCCTGGAACGAACAAATGGAACTTTTCCTTGATTTCATTGAATTAAAAATAGATGCGAGAAACCTGAAAATCGATAAAATCGACATGACTCACGATTTTGCTCTTATCCAGTTCAATCAGAATACGCCCGTTCAACCGAAAGAAATTATCGACTTCATCAAAAAATCCAAAGAAAAAGCCAATCTCCTGGAAAGCGGTAAAGGAATTAGAATTAGGTTCCATGAAGGCGAATTGAAACAAAAAATGAATACGCTGAAGGATGTTCTGAAACGTTTTCTATAACTCCGGCCGACCTACAAAAATGAACGAAAAAATGGATAATTCAAAAACAATGCTGAAAGATGCCGGCTTCGCTTATTATTTCATCTTATGGACTCTCAGGCTGATTAATTTGTCGCTCGTTTTCCTCATCGCCGCACTGCTTCTGTCCGTTGCCTGTATTTTTTTGTTCTCGGCAGATATCAACGCTGTTTCCACCGTGGCTTACGTCGGCGAGACCAGCATAACCCGGGATTCTTTCTTGAAAGATTGGCGGAACAAATGTTCGCTGTTTTCCGGCACAGAAGACAAAGCGAATGCCTTGAGAATGAAAATGGGAATTATCGACGAATTGATCGAAAAGGAGTTGCTGAAAAGCGAGGCTGACCAAAGAGGAATATCTTTATCCGATGAATTGGAATCGGCCGTCACGGAAGATTTTAACGCTGTTGATTTTCAGATTGAATCGAATGTATCTCTTCCTGCATCAGAAGGCATCCCGGAACATGAAAACAACAGAAGCGGCATTTATGAGTTACTGATCCTTTTTGAGGTGATAAGCAGCGTTGTCCCGGACGATATACCTGTTCTGGAAAAAGAGATTAAAGAATACTACGAAAGACATGAGGCTTTATTTCGAAGCGAGGAAACGGTCAAAGTAAAACGTATCGGTTTAAGGACTCTGGATCAGGCAGAAGAAATAAGGCGATTATTGAAGAAAGGCCGTCGTTTCGATAAATTGGCGAGCGAGTATTCTTTATTTGAAGAAGAGCGTCGGGTCGGCGGCGATATGGGTTACGTCGCCAGAGCTGAATTGCCTTCAGAGATAGCGGATGAAATTTTTGCCCTTAAAGAAAAACAGACGACTCCTATCCTTAAAATTCCTGAGGGGTACGCTGTTTTTTTGCTTGAGAAAAGGCGGCCGGGACATCTCGTCAGCCTGGAGGACGCTAAAAGCGAAATTAAAAAAAGAATTCTCGCGGATAAAAGAAATGAATTTTTTAAACAATGGCTTGATGAAAAAAAGAGAGAAAGTATAATCAAAATTGATTTAGCTTTTCTTCACTTGGGAGAACAATGAGATGCTTCAAAAAATATTATCGATGATCGTCGTAATAATCCTGACTGCGGGTTTTTCGCCGGCCTCGGCAAAACGGGTCGTTGTGGATAGAATAGTCGCTGTCGTCGGCGAGACCGTTATTACGGAATCAGAGTTGGACCGGTTGACGGCTCCTTTGATGGCCCAGATGTCTCAACGGACGGATAAGAAGGACCTGAGCGGCCGTATCCTCGAATTAAGGAATGATGTGCTCGAGCGTATGATTGATCAGGAACTGATGCTCCTTAAGGCTGACGAGCTGGGAATAAGAATTACCAGGGCTGATGTCGATCAGACTCTGGAACGCTTTATGAGCTCTAATGATATTTCTTCTGAAAAAGAACTGGATCAGGCTTTGAAAATGGAGAACTTGACGCTGGAAGAGTTCCGAGAAAACCTGGAAAGACGTCAGAAAATCAATCGGCTGGAAAGGCAGGAGATTCACAGTCGAGTTCTCGTTACAGACGTGGAAATTAATGAATATTACAATGATAATATTGACCGATATCGACGATCAGCCCAGGCGAAGTTGCGCATCATACTGCTGGAAAAGCAGAAGTCGGTCTTCGCAGAATCTGAAAAAGAACTGATGACCAAAGCTCAAAAGATCAAAGAAGAAATAGAAAATCAGGATGACTTTGCCGCTGCCGCACGCATATATTCGGATGCTCCCAATGCAAAAAACGGAGGCTTGATGGGATGGGTTAATATCGACGACCAACTCCCGGAACTTCAGGAACAAATTGAACGGCTCGATGAAGGCGAAATCAGCCCGCCTTTCCTCACTGACTACGGCGTTAATCTCATCATGGTCATTGAAAAGAAAGAGGCTTATTATACTCCACTGGAAGAAATTCGCGATGAAATTTGGAATGAACTATTTACAAAGGAATATGAACAGCAATACCAGGATTATCTGGATGAACTCAGAGACGAATATTTCGTCGATAAAAGATTATATCGGGAATAGCTTTTCCTGGGGCTGAAAAAGCGTTGCCCCAATCAGGCGGGAATCCGGCATGAGATTGGACTTATATTTAAAACGGACAGGGTTGGTTAAAAGGCGGAGCTGGGCTGAAGAATTGTGCGAGACGGGCGCGGTCATTGTGAACGGAAGGAAAGGGAAAAAGGGTAAAGATGTGGCTCCGGGCGATATTTTGGATATAAAACTTCGAAGAAGAGCGCTTAAAGTGAAGGTAATCCAACTCCCGGAAAAAAATATTTCAAAGAAGAAGGCGGCGGAAACCTTTGAAGTTATGGAAGAACGGAAGATAAATGAGGATTTGATCTGAGGGACTGTGAGTGAAGTCTGCGATTCAAAAATATTCAAAGATATATAAATCTGTGAAAGAGGGAAAAAAATATCCTTTTTTGATTTTCGCCGGGGTGGATGATTATATCGTAAGCCAATCGCGAAAACATATAACGGGTCTGCTGGTTCCGGCGGGATCGGAAGATGTAATGCTTACTTCCCTGGATGCGGATGAGAACAAGGCTGAAGATTTGAGCCGGGCATTGAACTCCATGTCGCTTTTCAGTTCCAACCAGGTGGTGACATTAAAAGCCTACGATCCCAAGAAGGCTGCTCATCAAAAGTTCACGGAGGTTTTGAATAAATGGATGGAGCAGGGGAGAACGACGCCTGTTTTGATCCTGGAACACAGAAACAAGTTGAATGTCAGAGGGGGGATCAAGAAGAAAAATCTTAAATCGGGAGCGGTCGTCGAATTCCCGAGTATCGATACTTATTCGCCGGGTCACCCTCAGAAAGACCCCGCAGTATTCTGGATACAGCATCAATTCCGGACCGCGGGCATCGAAATTTCCCCTGGGGCTCTCAAACTGCTGCGGGAAAGAACAGACAACAGTTTATGGGCTTTGAAGACTGAAATTGACAAACTTGTCGCCTGCAAAACCGATACGATGATCAATGAATCAGATGTTATGGAACTTGTTCCAAAGTCACGGCCGGATATAATTTTTGAATTAATGGAAGCCGCCGCGGCCCGCAACGTCAAAGAAGCCCTGCAAAAACTGGATTCCCTGATGAAAACAGGCGCCGCACCTATTGTGATTTTAACTCTTTTCGTAAGGCAGATCAGGCTTATGCTCCAGGCTCAAGTCATTTTGAGAAAGAATATCATTCCTTCCGGCGCTATAAGAGCGAACTTTTATAATTTTCAAAAAATGAATTACAGCGCCATAAAAGAATATGGAAAACAGAAAAATTTTTCAGGTCAGTACTGGATTTATAATCAGCATCCTTACGTTATTTTCAAGACGCTTAAACAGACAGGAAGATTCAGAAAATCAAAATTGACGGCTGCTCTTGTCGCCCTCTGTCGCATAGATTATAAAATGAAACGGAGCTCCTCGAACCCAAGAGATTTTCTGGCTGAATGGATTATCGACCTGTGTAGAGATTGAGAGACGATGCGGAAATCTGAACAACGCATTTTAGGACATGAAAAGATACAGGAGATTCTGAGGAGAGAATTTCAAAAGAATCGAATACCGAGCGCTTATCTTTTTACGGGGAAAAAGGAGATAGGCAAAAAGACGGTCGCGCTGGAGCTGGCTGCTGTGATCAATTGTAAACAAAGTGATGGTTATGCCTGCAGAAAGTGTTCTTCATGCCGCAAAATTTTCGATCCTTTTTCGGATCATTCCGATGTCGTTTTAATTCAGGATATCCGTCAGCCCGTCGTTAAAAGAAGACGTTCCCTGTTTGATAACGTTGAGTTCTACAAATCTCTTGAATATCAGGCCGAAGATGAGGAGATAGAACAGACATATCTGAATATCTGTAAAAAACTCTATGAATCTAAATTGCTGACGGAAAGTTACCCGACCCTGAGCGGCCTGGAACGACTTGATTTTTTCTGGAGGAACCCGGATATCTGCATGAAATTGGGCGACATCGATTCCAAATCCGTTACCGAAATCCTGAACGGAATTTCTCCGGAAACTCCAGCGGAGAGTTACCTGATAAAGTCGCTTTATCAATCTCTCGGACCCGAATATTATTCCGGAAGCATCCGAATCGATCAAATTCGTAAAGTTGTTCAAAGAACGGTGGTACATCCTCCTTTTGAAGGGCGAAAGAAAGTATACATTATCGACGATGCGGAAAATATGACCACTGAAGCGGAAAATTGCCTCTTGAAAACCCTGGAGGAGCCCCCGGAATACGCTCTCATCATTCTTGTTTCTTCCAAGCCTTCGGACTTGCTGCCGACAACCAGATCAAGGTGTCGGACTATTCGTTTCACGGCCCCGACGATAAAGACGATACAGGAAAAAATACAAAACGACCTCCAATACGACGAACAACGAGCACGTTTAATTGCAGGACTGACGCAGGGAAGTTTCGCTGCGGCTTATTATATGGATTGGGATCAAAGGCTTGAAAACAGGCGCCTTATTCTCGATCAATTCAAAAAAATGAATTTCGATGACGCCCAGGCCGTATTTGAATTGACCGAACTTCTGGCCCCCGCCGCAAGCGGCAACAAAAAAACCGCCAGAATTGCCGCTTTACAAAGGCTTGAATTTGTCAGGCTTTGGCTCCATGACCGGTTGCTCATTGAAACGGGCGTCCCTTCAGATTACGCTTTTGCCGGAGTCGAAATTGAACAATATGCTCCTGAAGAATCCCTGAACCAGGAGCGAATTTTCGGACTTCTGGAAATAATCGATCATGCCAGGAAAATGATATACAGCAATGTAGACGTCAGATTGGCCGTTGAAAGCGCGCTTTTCTCAATGGCTTCTTACTTGCAAAAAAGGCGAATCCAATGAAAGAATTTACCGGAAAGTTAAACAATAGAACGGCTTCTGATAATAAGAGAAAACTGCGCGAAAAGGATACCGGGAAACCGCAATCATCCCGAAAGAAAAAGGCGCGCCGGATCAGCGCCGGATGCCTGTTTATATTATTTTTCCCTTTGTTGATCGCCGCAGGAGTCGTATTGTGGGCTGACTGGGTTAATTATCCCCTGTTGCCTGTCGATTTGTTCAATACATTGAGGACGGTCGAGTTCCAATGCAAAATCTCCGGTGAAAGCCGTGAATTTCTTACGAATGCCATCCGGGAGACGGGAGGCGTTTCCATAAGCATTATGGACAAGGAGGGAAAACCTTTAAAATCCCGGAATCTGAGCAAACTTAAAACGGACCTGGTAGGTAAAACCATTATTTCATTGCCGGAAGGTCGTTACAGGGTCGCTGCTTCCCTCAGAACAATAAAGCAGAACCGCCTGATTCGTTTTCAGACCAGGTATGGCCCTGAAGGAGAGCCGGTGGATATTTCAGAAGAAAGTCGCACTATTATTCTGGAACTGTTTCCGGGAGATGATCCTGATTTGACGAGAGCATGGAACCTGTTTAAGGAATTTACCGGCAGAGGAAACCTCCATAAAGCCTTGAAACTCGCAAAGACAATCTTACAGGATGAAAGCCAGGGCAAATACGAGGACCCTGCTGAGCAGCGAACCATCCTTGAACTGAAGCGGAACGTAGACCGCATTACCGACATTTTCGACTTGCTTGAACAGATCGAACAGGCCCCGAATAACGCCTACAATACCAGCATAGGAATCGTTGAAGATATACTTCTTTATCTGGAAAGAATTTGCCCGGAATCAGCGCCGGATGAATTGAAAATTCAAACGCATGAGGAAATTCTCTATCCCGCTTATCGAATTGAGTCTCTCAAGCAGGCTCGAGACGCCGTTATTTTTATGCACCTGGAAAATTTTAATCGTTTTATGGATATCAGACATTATCCTACTGCATTGGAAGAATGGCTGAAAATAATTGAAAATCAGGAACTGTACCGGGAAGATCAGGATATGGGTGAGGATTTAATGGCCTTTTTTGATGAAGTAAAAGAAAGGATTCCTGAAATTCAGGATAAAGTTAAGGCATGGTTGATTTCGAACCATGAACAAGCAAGAAAACTTCTTGGAGAGGGAAAAACGGAGGATTCCTGGAAACATATGAGCGTAGTTTTCAGAAATTATGATATTTTCAAGAAGAACCTGGAATTAAGCGAAGATTTATGGACTCAAAACGAGAGTTTAAGAGAAGATGCCCGTCGCATTATGGAAGCGGAGCAGGCTTATAATGAAAGCCGTTATGAGGAGGCTCTGAGGCTTATGGAAATGGTTGATGTAGAAGGGACATGGATACAGGGACGGATAAAAGAACTTAAAGTGCTTATAATGTAAGGATGAAAAGGAAAAACGATGACGGAACAAAAGTATAGCGATGTGAGGCCGGGATGGTTTTTGCCGGTTTATTTGTTCGTGACTGCTCTTTCAATCCTGTCGGCAGTCGTGCCTGTGGCGGCGCTGTCGCTGGATCGGCGAATAACTTTATTCTGGATTATTCCGGGATGCATTCAGATTCTGTGTACGGCAATGCTGCTGATAAGGAAGAGATGGACCTGGATGTACGTGCATGTTTCAACCGGAATCGTCATTATCATTCAACTGTTTATAAAACAGCATTTTCCCGAACCGCTTGCTTACGGAATTTTAGCGGTATGGACCCTCTTTCTTTTTATGCTGAATTTGAAACGGGTCAGCAGAATGTACAATATCGAAAAAGGTTACAGGGTCCTCGTCGGGATATTGATCAGCGACGTATTTCTTTATCTGGCTTTCAGAGGCACTCCTTTCCGGCAGATAAAAGAAGCCATAATGACGGTGGAAATCTGGTGGATTCCGCCGGCAATCCTGGTCTATTTCGCAGCGATATGGATCAGAACCGTGCGCTGGAGATATCTGATGAAACCGGTCAAGAAGTGCTCGACCAGAAGCCTTTTTCCCGTTTACGTCATCAGTTATATGGCTAACAATGTCCTGCCGCTCAGAATGGGAGATGTCTACAGGGCTTACTTCATCGGAAAAAAGGAATCGGTAAGCAAAGCGGCCGCCCTGATGACCATCGGCGTTGAGCGCATATTCGACGGCCTGACTATGATTATTTTTCTGGCAATCGCCTCTCTGATGTTTCCTTTTGAGGAAGATATCAGAACAGTCCTGCGGTTCGCAGCGCTGGCTTTTATTCCCATGATGCTTTTTTGTTATGTGTTGATATGGAAGCAGAGTATGGCCAGGCGATTATTTCATTTTTTCACGTCAAAGCTTCCTGATAAACTGTCGTTCAAACTTGATAAGATTTTCGATTCTTTTTTTCTGGGATTGGGAGCGCTGAAAGGGCCCCGGGATATTTTTTTCGTTATCGTGTATTCCATCTTAACCTGGCTGACGGAAGCCGTGATGTATCATCTTTTCCTGTTGGCCTTTCAATTATCCCTGCCTTTCCATGTCGCCGTCAGCGCTCTGGCAGTCGTTAATCTGGGAATCATTATACCTGCAGGACCCGGATACATGGGCACCTTCGAATACTTCTGCGTACTTATCCTGGGACCCAGAGGATACGGGGCGGTTATGGGAATTACCAAAGATGTGGCCCGCGCTTATGCCCTTCTGCTTCATATTGTCGGACAATGGATACCCAGCACGCTGCTGGGCATCTGGTACATGTGGAGAGAACATCTCAGTTTCAGTGAAGTTAAAAGCGATGAGGGAGGAATAAAATGAGTTTTCGGGCAAGAGAAATTTTACTCGTTTTTATTTTTTTCCCTCTGCTCTCTCTGTCCTGCCCCTTTTACTCAATCGAGGCTGCGGATTTTTCTCTTGGAATAAGGTACCTTTATCCCATGTGGGAAATGCAGGATTACAACATTCTTATCAGAGAAAACTGGTATTACCGCAGCGTCTACGGCGAAAACTGGTTTGACGGGGTGGATGACATCAGAATGTCCGGAGCCGGTATGGTCGGCGCGGAACTGGGCATAAACTTTTCCGGTAAACTGGATTTCCTGACTGCCTTTCGTTTCGGTAATTTCACCGCTGAAATTGAAAACAAAGCCCTGACCGTGCAAAATGATATCACCGCAGAAACGGAATACCAATTCGAAACCGATGCCCGACGGATTGAAATTAACGCCTTGATACGATACAGAATGATGAACTTGCTTACGGCCTATGCAGGATTCGAATACCTCGATTTCAGCATGAAAGGCATTGATTTCAACGTTAAAAAGACCCTGGAAGAAACTGTGCCGGCTTTCTATACGAGACATTTTAACGATTACAGGGAAGTGTCCATGGGGCCCCTGTTAGGCCTCAATCACTACAGGCCCCTCCTCTCCGGTAAATGGTTCTGGCTCATCGGCGGCTCTGCAGCTTACCTGCTTGTCGATCCAGGAGGCGATGAAGAAACCGGCGATGATCCCGTTTACTTCGAAGAATCTGAAAAGTCAGGTTTCCTGCTCTCAGCCGAAACGGGAATTTTTAAAATGTTTCTGCAAGGTAAAATGTCTTTGGAATTCCGATACTCCTACGATTATTACAGGCTGAATCCACAAAACAGCCGCCTGCAAGCCGTCAGCGTCAGCCTGCACTATATCTTCGAATAATAACCTACGCAGAAAGTGCCGCGCTTCTATCGAAACCGCTATGCCTTTGCCGGTAATAAATGACCGCTTTTCCCATTCCCCAGATCGCAGCGCCGGCGCCCAATCCGACAGGAAAGGTTATGAAATCTTTCCAGACCCATAACTTGTAATAGGCTATATGTGCCGTCAGAGCCGCTCCTACTCCTATACGAAAAAAACTCTTTTCCCGCCGGAAAAATAGTTGATGCGGAAGGTAATACCCTATAAGAAGCGCATGTCCGCTGATGGGGATGTAAAACATTAACCGCGTCAAAGCCGTCAGGCACAGCATTAAAAACTGAATGGCGTTCGATGTCCATAACGCTTTGGAACCCGAATGATAACAATGCGCTGATATCTCCGCTATGAGAATTCCGAATGGAAAAAAAATCAGAAACTGGTAGCTCCATGGAGTGAGCTGATCCAGCGGCGTCGATCCGCGGACCGCAGGGTAAGGCTCCATGACGGAAAACGCGACGGCTCCTGCCAGCGTCAACAAAAACGCCGTTCCATATACCCATAAGGAACTCGCCCTATAATGCGCGCTTATTCCGGTAATCATATCAGTCGCTCGTCCAATCCCCTATTTCAAATTTATTCCAGCGTTCTGCTTTTCTTTTTTCGTCCCTACAGATTCCGTGCACCTGGCGCATAAATATTCATATAAAGCTCCGTCAGGCAATATTAAAAGCAGGCGCTTCCTGACCGGCATTGCGGTTTTGCAGCGCGGACAATAAAGAGTTATGGCTTCCAGGTCTTTATATTGAGAGTTCATTAAATCGGCCTCCTTCGATTTAACTCGCCCCCATTCTAATAAAAATCCATGCGCATGACCAGCCCTGAAAAGTGAATTCGGACGTACCGGCATCCGGCACATCGACTAAAGTCCGTTTCTCGTCCGGAATTTACCTCTGTTCCGTCAACATGCTCCTTTGTCTTTCCATCACATAATTTGCAATGGCCGATTCCTGCTGGTAATGGCAATCCGTTTGACTCCAATCGAATTTTATGCCGTAACGAAATATCTTCTTCCCGTTTGAAGTTCTGGATAACTTATACCTTATTTTTCCCGTTATCTTTAATCCCATTTCACAATGCGGCAGGCGGAATACGAGCAGCGTCTCATCCCGTTCTTCGATTTTTTCCGATGTCGCTTCATCCGCTTCCAGCCCGATTCCGGATATTGAAATGTCGATAAGTTTACCCTTGTGAGACTCGTCTTCCCATTCGAGTAGGATGAATATCGGCGCATTGACTTCAGGTTTCACCCGGAATCCTTCACGCCTGTTCAAAAAATTCCAGAAATAGGGATCGAATCCTTCAGCCCACGTTATTGGGTCTACAAAATGAAAATGGATTTTCTGGATGTTCTTCCACGGAGTTACAGCTTTTACTTCGGAATCAATGAACACGCTGATCGTCGTCCCCGTTACCTGAAAATTAAGCTTTGCCGTGACTCCCTGCTCCAGAACGCCAGATTCTTCCTCCCTTACCCCGATTACTGCACTCTCCTTGTTGATCTCCAGCAACGCCACATGTAATGCGCCTTTCTTCGGATCAATAATGTACGCGTTTACGGCCTGAAGATAAGGGGAATTGACGAGCGGAGTTTCTGATTTATTGATCTGTTCCGAGTGGCTGAACAATTCGACCTCCTCCGAAAACTTATAAAAATTTGTGTGCGTAATTACCGAACATGTTCCATTTCCGGACATCCTGATCTCACCGGAATATCTCTTTTTTTGTCTTATTAATTTTGTATTAATTCCCATTCAGGCTATGGAGCGCAAGGTATCGCGGGCTGTCCGGCGACAACCTGCCGGTACAAATAACATGCAAAAAAGCAGCCGTTTTTGACGGACTTTTCGGATTAATTAGTTTTTGTCCATAAACGGCGAATTTCCCCCAATGCTGCGTCAGGCTACGGATTGGCTCAATCAACGTATAATAAATACCCCTGCCTCGTAAATCCTTGCCTTCCTTGCCTTAAGAAAAATTCGCCCGTTTATGGATCAAAAACCGCAGTGACTGTCCAGCATTAAATTTTGAATCGACAATCGAGTTTATGGACAGTCACTAATTAGACTTATCTGCAAATCGAAATTTTTGTCGAAACTCATAAGTCCTTGTTTATTTTCGATCTCTGCCCCCCTTTCTGCCTTTTGCCGGAATCCAGTCGATGCCTTGAAAAAAAACTCTATCGATCCTATCATTTCAACGAAATGACTCAACTGAGAAAAATAAACGTGATATCGGCGCAAACGGATTGCGCGTTTTATTTTGTGCGTGTAAGCTGAATCGTCTTTTTCGGGAAACGCTGTCCGTGCGCGTTGAAATAAAACGATGACGAATAGTAACGAAGAACGGCTGTCTGCACCGACAACAGAATGAAATCGGAGGAATTCAATGGTTAAACGTGAAGAACTAATCCGGTATCTTGATGAAAGACTCGACATAGAATCCGTCACGGATTATTCTATGAACGGACTTCAAGTGCAGGGAACGGATCAAATCGACAAGGCTGCTCTGGCTGTGGACGCAGCGCTGATAACCTTCAGAAAAGCCGCCGAACAGAAATGTCCGATAATTTTAACTCATCACGGCATTCTGTGGAAAAGCCCGGAGAGAATTACGGGGCCCTTTTATGAAAAAATTAAATTTTTAATCAATCGCAACATAAACCTTTATGCCGTTCACTTGCCGCTGGATGCACACCCGGAACTGGGCAACAACGCTGAACTTGCCCGAATGATGGAACTTAATGAGATAAAACCCTTCGGTTATGACCGCATGTCCGGGATTCATCTGGGATTCTCTGGCCAGTTGCCTGACGAGATGACTGTTGAAGAATTGAGGAACGTCTGGAGGACGAATCTGGCATGCGAACCGAAAGTTCTTCCCTTCGGTCCGAAAAAAATCAGAAAAGCGGCCATAGTGTCCGGCAGCGCCGGCAATATGCTCGGTGAGGCCATTAAAGAAGGCCTCGACTGCTTCATAACGGGCGAAGGCTCACATCCCCATTACCATCAGGCATTGGAATTCGGTATTCACGTCATCTACCTGGGGCATTATCACTCTGAAAAACCAGGAATCAAAGCCCTGGGAAAGGAACTGGAAAAAATATTTAAAATTCAGACGGTTTTTATCGACGAGCCGACTTCCTTCTAATTCGGGTCGAAAACCATGAAAGCACCCTGATTTTTTCGTCCGCCTTCGCCTCGAGCGTATTTTTCATGATCGATAAGGTGATCGAAAAGCCCCATATTCATTTTTAAGATGTTGATCAGGCGTTCGTTGTTCCACAAGGGCCCTCTGGTAATGGAGCGTAATTTTTCGTAAAACTGACCCAGGCTGCGGTCTTTCAAAAGAATCTCATCTTTCTCGATTGATTCCAGGTAGCCTGCTGGAACGACTCTCCGAAAGTGTCCAATGCGTCTGTTCGGGTCCTTTATTGCCGGCAATCTTGCGAGCAACGGATCGGTCAAGCCCACGAAATCGACGATATGAGTATCCGTATGAGCGTAGAATCCCGGTATTCCGACGTTACCGTGAAGGATCACTTTTTTCTTCTCTCGTTTGCCGGCATTAACGACTTGCGAACTCAGGAGCTGTTCCGGCTGAGACGGACGGCGACGATTTTTTCGCATAGGATTCTCATGCAAAATGGAATTCTGATGCCTTCTATTGATCAGTCCGGTTTTTCTGAAATATACTCCCCGTTCGTCGGCTATGCCGTTACGATCTATCGACCAGCCCTTATAGTCCCTTTCTCTAAGTATGGAAGAATAAGGTGTGGATGTGCCTGTAAACGCTATAACGGTCAAAATCAGGATTAAAAGCGGAAGGCGAGGTTTCCAGGAAAGACGAGTCAACATGAAAACAGCGCAGAATAATACCGGGGTAAGAAACCGGCCGCTCATAAAATCGCCGCCGATCCATAAGATGTAAAGCAGATAAAGAAAAATGGCTGCTGAGATCGCCCGGAAAAGTCTGTTTTTCTTGAATAAACCGATGAAAAATGTGAGTCCCACGGTCGTCAATGTAATCGGATCGACGAATAATGAATTTTTAAGATACAGCGTTCCTTGCTCCATCAGTTCAAAACGACTGATTCCCGCTCCCAGTTTTGAATAGGCCGGATTAGGAAAAGGAGTTCCGTAGTATATCAAAGAGAAAAATTCCCAGAGGATAAAAGGCATGAAACCGAGGACGAGAGCAACGATTCTCCTGGCTTTTATTCTTTTGCTTCGTTGTTTTTCGAATAGTTTGAGCAGCAGCATGGGCAGGAAGAGCAGCAACGTATCCATGCGATTGAGAACGCCTAAGCCGGCGAAAAAGGCCAGGTGAAAAAGTGAATATTGGTCGTTTTCATCCTTGAACGCGGTCAGCAGAAAAAACAACAGGATAACATGAGTTAAACAATTCTCAAGGCCCGATGTGGAATAATCGAGGTAAGCTTTTGAAAAAATTAAGAGGGACAACCCGACGGGTAGAACCGACGAGCGTCGGTCGGATTTAAAAATTAGAACGAGCATGCTCGCCATAGAAATGCCGATGGATAGAAAAATGGATGTGAATAAAAGTTCACGGGTTATCAGTCCGGCCAGTGACAAAAGAAGCATCCACAAGGGATGGGTAAAGGTTTGAACCCTTTCGTCCGGGTTCCAGCCGATGCCGTCACCCTCAAGCAGCCGGCGCACCGTTCTGAAAGTGATGAACGCGTCGTCCGCCAGCCAGGCTGTCTGATACAGACAATAGGCATAAAGACCAAACAGAATTAAGGATATGACTGTTATTGTTTTTTTGGATGCCGGACCTGTCAGGGGTGAGCTCATGAATGAAAAACTTCTTCGGCAGCTATTGGGTGAATAATTTTTTCGGAAAGCCCTCTTTTTTCCAGTTCGATTCGTCCAGAAGGCGGACAAGATGTAAAATGGATATTCCCCGGGAATAATAAGTCAATATTAGATTATTGGGGCTGTCGCAAAATCCTCCGAAATCCGACACTCGGCCCGATCTGCTGTTAAGGAAAAACTGCAGATCGAAATATTTCTTCAAATTGCCCTCATAGTCCAGATTCGCCTTTAAATAAACTCCGATCATATCACGCCAGATATTCTGACTGACCCAGACCTTATCGGAATTGTTGCGGTGCGAGCATCCGAACATGGTCATAGTCTTTTCGTAAGCCCTCTCCATATCTGATTTCAGTATTTCCATATTGAAAGGAGGCGCTGCGCCATATTTCAACAAGTAAAAAACGCCGTTGGGATTATGAATGCAGAAGCCGTTGCGGGAAACCCAGGGTCTCATTTCATTGGAATGGATTCGCATCATAAAAAAGATAAAAGGACTTCTGGAGCTGGGCACAATGATCGGGTCGGCTGATGCCGTGGTTTTCACATTCAGATATACCGGAAGTCTATTATTAAACGCGGAATTGTGAACGGTTCGCCTGATTTTGACGATAAAATTCTGTATCTCTGTTCTGTCCGCAGTCCTGTCGACTTTTTTAAGAATATTCAGATAGGCCGTTAAGGCGCTGGCAGTTTTAATGCCCAGATAAATTTGATCCGGGGCCTGGTAAACCGACCAGTGAGCATCGTCGAATGTGGTGTTGGTCTGAATGTCAGGGAGGCCGTTTCCGTTACGGTCCGCATTCATTAAAAATTCCGTTATTTCCTTTAATACCGGCAGGTGTTTTTCTGCGACGCTTCGGTCTCCCGTTTCCTCCATATAGGCGAATTCAAGCAACAGCAGGTTGCAGCTCTCTTCCACTTCCATTTCCAGCCTGTATCCGGCGCCGGCGCCGACTATCGGTTCAGGACCCAGGTCGTGCGGCGGATAACCCTCGCTGACGCCCGCTATCCAGAACGGTAATTGCTTCTTCAAAAGCTCCGGCCAGTATTCGAGATAAAAAACAGCGTTGTTGTACTCCACGTCCAGCGTCGAAAGATAAGATGGATATCCCTCTCGCACAAAATAAAAATCACGGCCGTCATCCGTCTCTACCCACCGGGTATTCAGGAAAAAACTCTGTATCGCCATGCCCATAAGTTCTTTTAATTCGGGAATATCCAGGTTTCCTGGTTTGAGGTTTTCGGAGAATTGACCGCTTTTTGCCCGAATTTCTTTTTGTTCTCTAAAAGCATAATCGATTATCTCGACTGTACTTTTGAAAAAATTGGTATAACGCCATTTGCATTTTTTGCCGTAAACCCAGAGGACGTCGGCATCTATGAAACTCGCAGAAGCGACTGTCTTCTTTTTGACAGGATTATCTTCATCCAGGCGAAATTCCCAGACCAGAGAATTGTCCGCCGCTCGCCATCCGTCAGCAACTCTGCATGCCGTAAGCCATTCGATGTTCCAACCGTCGGAAAGATAGCCTTCCATGGCTCTCTTCGTTTCGCTGTTTGCCTGGTAAACGGTACTGACTGAATAACCCACATAATCCTCATTTCCATACGGAGATATTTTGCCGTTTTTTACCGGAGATATCCCTATCTTCAGAACGCCTTCCGCCGGCTCCCTCTGTTTCGAGGAAAGTTCTATATCCAGGTAAAAAAACGGCGCTGTCGACAGCTTTTCTTCTCCGGGAGAAAAAGGAGCGGTGATGGTGAGTTCCATATCGAAGGGCATGCCGGGGTCTTTGCATAGGTAATTTAAGGATAGCCCTTCCTGTGTTTGAGTAATTTCCGAAAAATAAGGTCCTGCGGGTGAGAATGGAAGATTCAGTTTCTTGTCGTTTGACTCAACCGTAAATTGCAAGGACATATCAGAGGGGTTATAAATGCCCATGGCGGATTGATGCCAGGCTCTCTGATGCGGCCGGGGATTTATTACTACCGGAGAACCGAATTTTGATGCCAGCGCCTCGTAAAGACCGGGAAATTTTTTCCGTTCGGCCTCCTTCAAATTCTGTCTCAGTTTTCTCTCTTCACCCTGGAAATTTTCGATCAGCTTCTCTTTGGAAAGAACGAGCCCAAGGCGATAAGAAAGTTCCATGGCCTTCTGCACGTCATAACCCTCCATGTCCCGTTTAATTATTTCAATGTCCAGGGCTTCAAGTTTATCGTGCTGATCGGCTAACTCATAAGCATGGCGTTTCGATTCCGATGATTTTGCCGCCATATCGAGTTTGTAGCTCTGTTTGACGGTTATCGCCGGCAGGATTTCGCAAAGAACGAGGAAAGCGAAAATCGTGATCAGGAAAAATGAAAGACTGATTGTTTTTCGGGTCTCAGGATGCATACCAAAGTTCTCCTGTGCTCTTCGATAAAGCGGATGATGTAAAAAACGTTTTGACTTTACTTCTGTGAATCTGAGTTTTCATTGCATTTGGTTTTCTGCCGCCTGGTTTTTGCATGGGATTCTCAGGAGTGATCTGATTTTCTCATAATCAGGACCTGGGAAGTTCTTTCGTACTCTTTCCCATACTTATTACTTTTAAAAAAACATCTTTGTTCCGATAATAATTCATAGCAGTCATGAAATAAGTCGATGATCTCACTTCTTTCATAGAGCCTGAAATACAATTTGTTATGGGGATCATAGGCCAAATGCTTTTCCCTGCCGGTCGAGGCGATAATGAATTCCCTGTAGTAACCGTCTTCAGGGAGGTAGAATTCGGCGGCGAAAAGAGCGCCGGGTTTGAGTATGCGGTTCAGTTGGAACTTGAAATGTATCATCTGTTGTTCACTTATGAAGCTTTCGAATATCGTAATTGCGAAAGCGGCATCAAAGGAAGAATCAGCGAACGGCCATGTTTCCTCCAGATTTTGTTCGACCGTTTTTATTCGATGAGCCAAGGACAGATTTCGAGCCGTCTTTTTGAATTCATTTAACGCAGAAGGCACGAAGTCAATTCCTGTGACCGCATGTCCTTGTTTGGCCAGATGCAGACCGATTCGTCCTTTTCCGCATCCTATGTCCAGTATATCGAGTGGTTTGAAACCCTTGTTCATTTTTTCCGACATCTTTGAAAACAAAACTGCGGCCAGGGGAATTTCATCGCTGTATTCCATGCTGATTCCCATGAGTTCGTCATACTCGCGAACCCATTCCGGGTGAGAAGTCCGGTAAAGATTTTCTGGATTTTCAGTTTGCATCAGTGTACTTCATGCGGCGAAGGAGGAAACCCGCTCAGTTTAATTCGGAACGCTTTTCGATGAATTTCGGCTGCTCAATCTTCATACCTCGCCAGCATCTCTTTTACGGCCGAAACCAGGTTGCTCCTTTCAACCGTTATCTGGGCCGGCTGCTCTTCCAGCCATGTCGAACGGTCTTTGATCTTTTTCGACAGCATGCGTCCTTTCTTCAGGTCTTTGATTGCGGCCGTTTTCTGTAGACGTTCATCTTCCCCTACAATTATGACGACGGTTTTTTCAACTTTATCGGCATATTTCAATTGGGCGCGAAATCCTCGGTTACCGGCGTACAATTCAGTGTTGATTCCCGCATTACGCAGCTCCGTCGCCATAGCGTTATATTCCGCTATCTTATCTTTATCCATGACGGTTACCAGCACGGGGGCCGGCGTTTGTTCCGTTTTAATCTTTCCTCCTGCTTTCAATGCAGCAGTCAGCCGGTCTATCCCTATCGAAGCGCCGGTGGCCGGCACATTTTCACCCGTAAACCGCTTCACCAGGTCGTCGTACCTTCCGCCGCCGAATACGCTCCCGAATCGACGCCGTTCGCCCTTCTCGTCCGTTATCTCAATGGTCAGCTCCGCTTCGAATACCGGACCCGTGTAATAACCTAAACCCCTCACCACGGTAGGATCGAATATCACTCTGTCCTCGGCATATCCTGATGCCGCCAGTATCTCGTCTATTTCACGCAACTCTTCAACACCCTCGATTCCTATCTGTGAATCTTTCATCATCTTTTCCAGGGAATTGCACAGTTCGCTGCGATTCTCAGAGATGAGATCAAGATATTCATCAATGACCCTTATTTTTTCGTCATCCAGGTTCGCTCCCCGCGTAAAATCCCCCGATTCGTCCAAGCGGCCTTTACCGAGAAGCTCGCGAATTCCGTCTCGCCCTATGCGGTCCAGTTTGTCGATGGAACGGAGCACGTTCATGGCCTCAACTGGAGGTTCTCCCGTTCCCGTCTGCTTCACAATGCCCGCTGTTTCCAGTACTCCGTTTAATATCTTCCGGTTGTTTATGCGAACGATATAATCGTTACGCTCTATGCCCACCGCCTCAAGACAGTCTGCCGCT
The DNA here is from genome assembly GCA_964619725.1 of uncultured bacterium. Classification (GTDB taxonomy): domain Bacteria; phylum CSSED10-310; class CAZUFC01; order CAZUFC01; family CAZUFC01; genus CAZUFC01. The sequence goes on from CAZUFC010000003.1 coordinate 139,394, forward strand.
ATGCTGCAAGCCTCCGCATCAGCTATCATTCCGGGAACTCCCACACTGTCGAAATCAACCTGGTAAAACTCACGGAACCTGCCCGGTCCCGGCTTCTCCTTTCTCCATACAGGACCGATCTGATACCGACGAAAAGGCCGGGGCAACTCATTATATAAAGCCACGACGCGCGACAACGGCGCCGTCAGATCATATCGCAACGCCACCCATTCTTCCTCCTCCCGAAATGCGAAAATTCCTCCTTCAGGCGTCTCGCTTTCCGGGAGATACTTACCCAATACATCCACATACTCCAGCGCCGGCGTCTCCAGGGGAGAAAAACCATACCGCTCGTAAACCTCTATTATACGGTCGATCATCCTCCGGCGGGGCGTCAGATCGTCCGGAAATATGTCCCGAAATCCCTTCAAAACCTTCGGCGTGATCAACTCTATCTCTGAAGCGCTCATTGAATTCTCCTTAAAAATTGTAAAATGAATTTTGCACCCGGAAAGCAAAGTCTATCGTTTAATGAGAGGGATGAAAACGATGAAACAGCCCATCCTCAATATAATCAAGCAAGCCTTGACCGAAATATCCGGTCAGCGTCCCAGGCCGCAGGCGGACATACGAAAATAATATCATCATTCTCAAACTCCTCTTTAAAACGAAAACCGGCGATCTTTCACGACGGCGGTCATCTCTGCCTTGTACAATAAATTTCTCGGTAAAGTCAACCGACCCCAAACATGTTCATGTTTTCGTCAATTTTCCATGTACTTCTTGCAGTCATCCATATGGAACATCCTGACGAGATCAACAACGGCATGAAAATTGCTCATCTACAGACGACAACTTTTTCGTGAAGGAGATGATGAAATGTTCGCTAAAGTTATCAGCAGCGCGGTCATAGGCATAGAAGCACACCTGGTGGAAGTCGAAGTTGACGTCGGGAGAGCCGGCAAGCCCCGTTACGCCACCGTAGGTCTGCCGGATACCGCAGTCAAGGAAAGCTCGGAAAGAATAATCTCCGCATTATTTCATTGCGCTTACTTGCGTGCTTTTCCAAACGTCACTGTAAATTTGGCTCCGGCAGACATTAAAAAAGAGGGTTCGGCCTATGATCTGCCCATCGCCGTCGGAATCGTCAAAAATCGCCTGGGACTTAACATGGAAAAATTGAAAGATTACGTGATAATGGGCGAACTCTCCCTGGACGGATATGTCAGAAAAATCAAGGGCGCTTTGCCAATTGCATTGAAAACCAGAGATCAGAACATCAAAGGTCTCATACTGCCGAAAGAGAACGCCAGGGAAGCTTCAGTCGTGGACGGAATAGATGTATACGGCGTTACCTGTCTGCCCGAAGCGATAGAATTTCTGACCGGTGAAATTGATCTTGAACCCGTCAAGCGCAACATCGAAAACCTCTTCTTGTCGGAACCGGATGATGACATCGACTTCAGCGACGTCAGAGGACAGGAACACGTCAAGCGAGCTTTTGAAATTGCCGCCGCCGGCTCTCACAACATCCTTATGATCGGGCCGCCGGGTTCCGGTAAAACAATGCTCGCCAAAAGATTTCCCACTATCCTCCCTGAAATGACCCTCGAAGAATCACTCGAAACCACCAAAATCCACAGCGTGGTCGGCCTGCTTCCCCAAAATGAAGGCCTGGTCACCAGAAGACCCTTTCGGGCCCCTCATCACACCATATCATACGCAGGACTCATCGGCGGCGGTTCCTACCCCCAACCCGGAGAAGTCAGCCTGGCACACAACGGCGTCCTTTTTCTCGATGAACTCCCCGAATTCAAACGTCATGTGCTGGAAGTCCTCAGACAACCCCTGGAAGACGGCAAAGTCACCATATCCAGAGCCCAGATGACGTTGACTTACCCCGCTAGACTGATGATGGCTTCCGCCATGAATCCATGCCCCTGCGGTTACCTGGGACAGAAAGAACGGCAATGCCAGTGCTCATCGCTGCAGATTCTGAACTACCGCTCAAAAATCTCAGGGCCGCTCCTCGACAGAATAGACCTCCACATTGAAGTCTCAGCCCTGAACTGGCACGAAATGCAGAATAAAACCCCCGGTGAAAACTCCTCTGTCATACGCGAAAGAGTCAATCAAGCCAGAAGAATACAGTTGAAAAGATTCCAGGGTACCAAGATTTTCTGCAACACACAGATGTCCTCAAAACAACTGGCAAAATATTGTAAAGTTGACCAGGACGGACTGAGAATACTTGAAAGAGCCGTCAACCAAATGGGTTACTCGGCCAGAGCCTACGACAGAGTCCTTAAACTGGCCAGAACAATTGCCGATCTGGAAAAATCAAGAGATATTAAAGCCGAACACATATCAGAAGCCATCCAATACAGAACCCTGGACAGAGCTCCTCTGGAACAGGACGACCCATACCTCGCCTGTCCGATATAGAGCAGCCCCAACGTTGCGGATTATCATCAATTTCGCTGGTGATTGGAACAAAGGCTTTTCATTTCTGTTAAATACCCTTTCAGGATTTTTATATTTATCCCGCCTGGCCGGGGTTGCTCCACCTTCGCTCGATTAAACCACGCCTTCGATGGCCGATAACTTCAGGATCGACGCATATGATCAAGAGTTGTTAACAATGAGTTCTGCGGAATGCTTCCGGCGTCTATATCGTCATTTCTGGTCTATTTAAATATCCAGCCTGATTAGCAGTTTTTCATTACTTGACGGTTTAAAGTGCGCACGCAGATTGGAAGCCTGCGCTCCCAGTAAATCGCCAGGCTTTCATTGAATTGCCGGTTTTAGGTTATTCCATGCATTCTGTCGTCCTCGCCGTATCCTTTAGAAGCATTTTTTTTTCATTACATTTTTTGGGATTGATCAAGCCGGGATTACAATTCTTTCAAAACTTTTGACAATTTGTGTCTGTATCGCAATCGGTATCAGGGGCGGGTCGATATCGCAATCGGTTCCGGGGTCGGGATTGGTGTCAGGGTCGGTATCGCAATCGGTATCGGCATCGGTATCGCAATCGTGATCGAAATCGA
>CAZUFC010000004.1:0-139419 GCA_964619725.1 uncultured bacterium
GATTATTATTCACCATGAAGAGCATGAAGCACATGTAGGATGACGAGATGAATTTATCGGCATGGATTAAAAATGAATCTTTTTCGCGTGGATTCGCGAAAATTCGCGGATAGAAAAAAGAAAACGGTCGTATTTTTTTCTTTTGTTGACAGCCGAAGTTGAACCGTAAAAAAATTGTCCCGAAAAGATGTTTGCAAATGGTGAACGAGTTTCATAAGTAATAATCGTCCGCGAAATTACGCGAATCCTCGCGAAAAGAGAAGAGAGGTTTGGTATTATTTATATTTAATGGCGCTTGAGATATTTGGAGCGGTTAACATTATTTCTCATTGTGATGATGGATTCCGTCATCGATTAATAATGGAAGTATTGCGGTTCCAATTTTTCCGAACATCTCATCATTTGTTTTCGATCCCGATACCGATACCGACCCCAATTACCGAAAAAAACTGTCGAAAGTTTTGAAAGAAGTGCAGCCTCGGTTTGATCAGTTCCAAGATTCCGTTTATTTTTTTAGACGGTTAATTTTATGATGCCGGTTTTTGTTTATACAAATGATTTCATATTCCCGGCGTCCCTTCTGTCCCTTGGGTCTTTTAGCCCGGATTTCTCATACAAAGTTAGGGGAATTAATAAACAAAATAGCCCAATTCTTTCAATTGTTCTTTCAATTCTTCGTTTTCGAGTTCACCTTTGGTAAGACTTGGTTTCCGGTAATGCAAGACATTTACCGCCGCATCAGATTTAAATGACGCGTTGTATTTGGGGCCCGGAGTCTGAGGTTGCAGGATAAATGAATAAGGGTCTTCGTTTGCCTTGTTTTTCGCGCCTGCAGCATCGAAAGCCGAAGCTATTTCTTCGTCATCCAGTTTTATGCCGTTTATTGAGAAATCGAACAACGTCACCTGTGACGCCTGGAAAATCATCCCGCAAACCGGCATATCCTTATCAGGGGTAAGAAGTACATCAGTAACCAGCTCACCGCTTTTTAATAAAGTAAAAGAAGAATGCAATTCGGCGAAATAAGCGGTCAAGTTTTCCGGCATCGCTTTCGACTTTATTCTAAAGGATAAATCCTGTTGATCCCGGACCTCGTACCATATCTGAACGCTGCTTTCACCTGAAACTGCTGCCTTTTCCACAGCCTCTAAAAACATTCCTTCCTCTAAATCGGTGGTTTTCAGAGGATGCAATTCTCCCGGATCAGCCTGCGTGTCGAACAATTGAGTTGTGCCTTTTGAATCGTAAATGAATTTATGGGTTTTGGTCGAGGCCGAGACGACGATGTCTGCTCTTCGCTTTCCAAACCCGTAATAATAACGGTCATTCCGTTGCGGACTGAAAAAATCAAAAAAAGCGTAATGATTTCCTCCGAATTTCCTCAACCGGTAAAGTCTGATCAGCGTAGGAAGCGTTTCACGCGAAGAGTGTTTTTCGTTGACGATTCGGATATAGGGACTTTCGACTGGCGGTTTGAAAATAAAAGGTATTTCCATTACTTCTCTGAATACCGAGTACCCGTGAAAAAAACCTCCGTGTTCGGCGAATTCTTCACCATGATCCGAAAATAATACAATTCCTGTATCCTTGTATAAATTCTTACGTTTCAAGTATCTGATGAAATTGCCCAGGATGCCGTCCGTATAACGGATTCCGTCGTCATAATGATTGATCAAGCCATTCAACACCTTTTCTGTGCTGCTCCCAAAGGGGATAGGCGCTTCAGAACCCTGTTCAGTGAAAACTCGATTTTTCGTATTGACGTTATAAGGACGATGAATCTCATAAGTGTGAATGAACAGGAAAAACGGTTGATGTGAGGAAAAACCGTTCAGATATTCCTGAGCTCTATCGAAGACGGCCTCAGCTCCTTTGCCCTGAAAATTGTAAATATCAAATCCCTCCGCAAAACCCCACCAGGGATTCATGTAGCCCCCTCCAGTAAAAGCCGCTGTCTTGTAGGAGGCTTCATGAAAAAATTCCGCCAGAAAAGTAATATTTTCCGGCGATGGGGTATCCTGCGCCTCCAAAGTCTGGTGTTCCGAAGGAATTTGTCCCGTCAGAAAAGTAAGCATGGAAGGCAATGTCCAGGAACTGAGGCTTTGCATATTCGAAAACAGCAAGGCCTCACGGGATAATTGATCTATCGACGGCGTAATCGCCCTGGGATATCCATAACAATGAATATGATCCGCACGAAGAGTGTCCAGGCATATCATTATCAGGTTTTTCGGTATTTTCTCCAGCGATGAAGCGTTAGATTCCAAATACGGTACGCTCCATACTGCCGATTCGTCAGAATTTTCTCCATCCGCAGTCAATAGAATATCGATGACTTTTCCTTCATACTTATCCAAAGGTATTTTGTATTCCATCCATTGTTTTTCTGAATCTTTATTCTGCGGGTCGAGTTCATCCGCAAACGCTGTTTCAGAAAGGTCATCGCAGAGCACAATGATCCTGAATTCAATTTTTGCCGTAAATTCGGCGGAATCAGCATCTTTGTTCTTGTCGTAAAAAACAACGCGTCCGTTAATCGCTTCACCTTTCCTTCGCTCAAAATCGATAACCCGGTCGTTTTCTGCCACAGGACGAGTCACTCCCTCTAAAAATACTCTGTCATCCTCATATTCCTTATTCTGAGCAATTTGGGAAGATTTAATCCCGTACGCCCCACAGAACAAGTCTCCGGATTCGACGTTAATATCCGATAGCAGCAGTTTGCTGCCGCTTTCGAATGAAGGCCTGCACTCGTCCTCGAGAGAAACGTACTGCTTGTAATCTTTAAAAAATGTGAGGTTCTGATTCAACGGAGCGATTTCTGCATTATTATCATTAACATAAAAGGCGAAAAACGTTTTTAAAATTAAAAGACACATCACGACCGTAAAAATGACTGAAAAAACGTAAATCAACAAATGATCAGCCGTTGCTTTGCCGTTTGTTTTCTTTTCCATTTTCAATTTAGCGGTTCCTGCGGCAGAATATTCACATTATTGAAACGGCTTTTTTGAAACCGCCCCGATAATTAATCGTAACCGCTCCTTCAACTCAGATGAATAAGAAAAAAGCCGAACGAAATTCATGCGAGCGAAGTCTCAATTCAGTTTTTCAAAAAACGGAATTTCTCCCAGATATTTTTCATTACGTTCACTTTTTCCTCTGTTAATTCAGGCGTAAAATATGCCGCTTCCAGATACATTTCAGTTAAAACCAGGGCTTCTCGCCTGACAGAAGTCAACGGTCCGGGCAGATGATCGATCCTTTCCAGAGGCGTAAAATTCCTCAGGCGACCGTACCGTTTCATATCCGAATAAGCGGCGAAAGTAAAATAAATCTCGTTTATCGCAGAAAGGAAATCCGACTCGTCCCTGATGGTATACGGAAAAGCCCGCGTGAAAGGATTGGGTATCGTTTTTGGCTTGTTCCGCACACTCTGTTTTTTTCTTGCATATTCTTCCAGCCTGGAGCGAAGCGACTTGAAGAACAATTTAACTATATGTCTTATTCTTTTGAGTTGCTGCAGCAGCAATTTTGCTAAAGTTTGAGAATTTTTTATTCTCTGACGAAGAAGAGGCACGCCGATTTTCATAAATATCCAGAGGAAAAAGAGGATAAAAATAGCGGCAAAAAGATAGGGCAATTGTTTAAGTATCGCCGGCAAAGCGTTCTCGGAAGTATCAGGCAGGGTCTTTACTTCGACGTTCTCTAATCTGTCAAGCAAATACATAGCATCACCGAGCGCATCTTCACTTCCGGCGTTTTCCCGGTTACTTTCGCCTTCTGGATAATCGCCATTCTGCGTCACCAGCCGCGCCTTTATTTCAAAAAAAGTCGTCTCCGAAGAGTGAGGAAGCGCTGAGGCTGTAAATAAGACAGTTAAAGCTGCGAACAAGCTGCAACACAGCCAGATTATTTGAAACTTGAATGAAACAGGATTTATTTTTTCCCGATAGACTGATTTCAGGTCCAGAAGTTGAGAAAAACTGAGAAGAACGAGAGAGAAAAACATGTAAGCGAACATTAGTATTGTTGCGTTTTCCAAATGATCTGGAGAAGAGCGTGCGAAAAACGGGAATGTAAAACCGAACGTAAATATTGCCGTCAGAGAAAGGATAATAATCAACCTTGCCGGATGCTTTCGTCGGGCGATCTTGGGTTTTTGGGGAACAGTCGTTTTTCTGCGAAGTCTTAATTCATGCTCGAAAATTTCCTCGGGAGTCAGATTGGAATATTCTATGGACGGAACGTTTTTATCTGAAAGAGTGCATTCTCTCGTCAATTTTCCGGCGTAGCGCCAAAGCGCTCCAATAATAGCCATATTGGTCAGGAAGTATACAAACGAATATTCTTTTCCTCCCAGCCCGAAAGCGCCTTTTCGAAAACTGAACAGAGCGGTGAAGAGGAAAATGGATAAACCGAGAGGGATTTGATATTTCAAAGCATGTGATTTCGAAGTTTTTTGAAATAACCTGTTTGAAAGTACGACGGCGGGTATGAAACATGCCGTTACGAACTTCAGTTGCATAACCGAATCAGCCAGAAATATGCTTCGAAATTCAATGATATAATGAATGAAACATCCGACTGAGCCGATTATGGCTGCGGGGATAAAGAAGTCGCGAACAATATCGAATTCAAAAGCCTGTAATTGCCGCTTCGGCAAGATTCTCTCCTTTCATCAACCGAAAGACGGGAATTTCATCGGTGGTCAGGAAACGCTTAAATTTAAATTCTTCCGAAGGAGCATCCGTCAAAATGATGTTGATTCTGAATCCCGAACGTTTAATATGATGAAGAATGAGTTTCGACTCTTGTGGAATTTTCGTCGTTATAATAATAAGGACATTGTTTCGGGAAAGCCGATTATATTCGGAAGCCAGCATATTCCAAAGCGTAATTCCGTCAGTCAATTCCAATCGTGCGGCCAGGGCGTGAATATTGTGAAAGGTTTCCAATCCTTTTGAGGGAATGATTTCCAGAGGTTTTAAACGTGTGTTTCTCGACAAGCCGGAAGCTTCAAGCAGGGCCCTTTTGATATTTTTCGCGTATTTTTTGGATATTTCCCGTTCCATTCTTTCGGCTGCATCCCTGGCATTGGACAAAAAACCTACTTTTTGATTTCGCGAAGCAATGAGATGCGCCAATGAAACCGTCGTTTCGACGGCTTTTTCCGAGAGGAGAAATCCGTTTTCCTGATCATAACTTTTTTTATGAAAATCAAGAATTAAAACCGCGCCTTCAGTCAATGTAGGCTGGAAGACTTTTGATTTGAGTTGAGCGGTTCTGGCTGTAGCTTTCCAATGAATTCGCTTGAATCCGTCCTGGGGTTGGTAATCTCTGATGCCGATAAGTCGAGTCGGGTCTTCATTCAGATTAGAACGCGTTATGTTTTCTCCCACCGGTTTTTTCGAAACAGGCACGTAAGGGGTAAGATCATGCAATTCAGGATACACGGTGATGTAAATTGAATCCGTATAATCCAATTTATATCTCCTGATGAAGCCGAAGAGATCGCCTGACTCCAGGATGGCCGGTCCAATGCGATAATATCCCCGGAAACGGAACAGGACTTTGTAGTTTAAATTCAAGAAATTTCCCGGTTTTATGAAAAGGGCGGCTTTGGTTTTTCCCTTGTACGGAAGAAAACCGGGAAACCATTCTCTTGCCGCCAACCAGGAGAGCGGGAAGGAGCCGTCAGACTGAAATTCGACTTTTACCTTTGCATGTTCCCCCTTTTTCAGATTGACCTTGTCGCATGATCGCTTAATCCGGATTGAATCCAAGGAAGCGCGCCCCCATAACCGGCCGCATAATAACAGCATGATTACAACATACGAACTGAAAAGGAAAAAAGCAGATCGCAGCAAGAAAGCAATCACAAGGAAAGAAAATAATAAGATGAACCCGAGAAATTTTCCTTTTTTCATGCCGTATAATTTTCCAACTCGGCTCTTCCGGGTACAGGAATTTTTTTCAAAATGTCCTGGATGACTTTTGAGATGGTATAGTTGCGCAACCTGCTTTCCGGATTCAGGATCAGTCGATGGCTAAATGTATTGAGACAAAGACCTTTTACATCATCCGGCAGAACGTATCTTCTACTTTTTACAGCCGTATAACTTCGGGATAACCGAAATAACGCCTGCGCAGCCCGGGGGCCTGCGCCCAATAAAAGCAGGCTCGATTCTCTCGTTGCATTAACCAGCCTGATGATATATCTTCCTATTTCCTCATGCACGGGAATTGTTTTGACATATTCCGTCATACGGAAAAAATCATCTATTGTGACGGATGCTTCAAGTTCTTCTACCGGGTTTATGTTTTTCGTTCTTTTCAACATTTCAAGTTCAGACGTTGCCGATGGATAACCCACGGAGATGCGCATTAGAAAGCGATCTAATTGCGCTTCAGGCAGGGGAAAGGTTCCCTCATGTTCTATCGGGTTCTGAGTCGCTATAACCATAAAAGGAGCAGGAAGTTTATAAGTAACCCCGTCAATTGTAACCTGATTTTCCGCCATGCATTCCAATAGGCTCGACTGGGTCCTGGGAGTAGCGCGATTGATTTCATCAGCAAGCAGAACATTTGTGAAAACCGGTCCTTTGCGGAATTCAAACTCGCTCGTTTTCATGTTAAAAACTGACGTACCCGTTACCTCTGTCGGCAGAAGGTCCGGAGTGCACTGTATACGACTGAATTTGCCGCCTATCGATACGGCCAGGCATCTGGCCAGCATGGTTTTGGCGACTCCCGGAACGTCTTCGATCAGCAGATGGCCTCCGCTTAAAATGGCTGTAAGAGCCATCTCTATCGCTTCGCGTTTTCCCACTATGACTTTTTCCATGTTTTGGATTATTTTCTCACAATGTTCTTTAAATTCTGATGCCCCGTAAGCAGTCATCATTTTCCTCCGCCTCGTCCCCTCACCGATTTTGTTTTTTCAGTTTTTCACTCAACGAATAACGCAGTTTTTCTATTTGAGCCTCCGATGCCGCTCTCCATCTTTTTTGAGAAATCCGTCGATCCAGCGATACATGGTCCATATTCATGCTTGTGATGTGCCTGCCTTTAAAATTGAAAACATGAACCCGATTTTTTGATCCCATGACGATAATAGTTTTTCTGAGCGTATCGAAGAAAAATTTTTCTTTGCCGGCATTTAATGCTTCCTGCAGCGCTTTAGATGTGGGACGGTTTTGCACTCTTCTTATCTCGGAATGTTGGGTTTTGCGTTCTGATTGTCTTCCGGACCTTTCCAGCGAGCGAATAACCGACCGGAGAATACCGGGAATCTGGGACAATAGTTTTTTTCTCTCCTTCATATTTCTAGCGGCAGCAGATTCATTGAGCCGTCGTTCGATTTGCTCCACGGTTCGGCGCAACTTTTGCATGATATACCATATTCTATGATGCCCTACATCAACAAAGAACTCTTGACCCTTTAATTCATCAGATACCCCGCAAATGAAATTCACCGATAATCTTGTTTCGCTGTTTGATTTTCGCGATTCGACTATCTGAACTGTAAATGCAATGCGTTCGGGGCTCTCCTTAGTTTTTTCAGTATGAATGTAACCGGAAATTATCTGTCCTAAGATATCATATGTTTTGGATGACTTTCCGTAACTGTGCAGCAGTTTACGTTTCAATTCCTTGCCCGGTATGAACAGGGAGAGGAGCCGGGGAGATTCGTCGTAAAGCTGATCAATTCTGTTGTCGTTCATATCAAGCAGGACTTGATGAAATGATCGCCACTTGGGCACCCCTGTCGAACCGAAGCCCTCAAATACATCCATGGATGAAGGGGGAAAGGAATGCTCACACAAGGAAGATTCGCACCGGTGGCAATAGACGCGACCTTTTTGAATGATGTCAGCGCGAGAGGAAATCTCGGTTAAGGCTTCCAGCAGTTGTTCATATAATGTTAGCGAACTGTTCAGGCGCCAGCGGGAAGGACGACCGTTGGTACTGATCTGAAAATTCAATTCTAAAGGCAAATCAAGCGTTTCAGTCTTATTTAGTCCGAATTTTTCTTTATAAATATCTTTCAATAACTCGAATAATTCTTCTTCAAGGCGTTCGGCTTTCGCTTCCAGCGCGGATTCTGAATTTGACAGGAGCTGCTCGCTGTCGGAATTTTTGAGCGGTTCCGAACTCGACGATTTTTCATCTCGTGAAAAAGCATTCTCTTTCACGATTGATCAACCTCCTTTCAATCATTAGATTTTAAATAATTGGGGATTATTAGGCAAATAATTCATCCGTGCCTGACCGCGAAGGTTTCGCGGTCAGGCACGGATAAAAATAAAAAAGGGCTGTCTTTTCAGACAGCCCCTTGAGTTTGGGGGGTGGGTGTGGTGGGTTGAGGAAACTTCCCTGGAGCTTATCAAGAAGCTCAGGGAAGACTTGATATCGAACTGCCCATTAGAAAACTCGAATCGTAGTTGATGATCAGTTTGTCAGGATCATTCTGTTGACCCAACGGTTTTCCATGGTATATGTAAACGCATCCCAATCCGTTCATCATGCGGAACTTGGGTGCGGACACCGCAAAATCATCCCGTCCGTCGTTGTTTATATCGCCTAATGATGTGATGCTGGTTCCAAAGGCGAAGTTAGGCCCGCCCATGCCAATGGTGGGACCGAGGCCTCTCGCCGGCAGCAATACTCTGGTGTTCGTCTCTTTGCCCCGATAAAGAACCGCTCTTCCGACTTCACTTTCAAATGTGGTATAGGTATTAGCGCCGACCAACGCTTCCGTATATCCATCCTCATTCAGGTCGCTGACGAATTGTACATCATTGCCGAATCTTGACGGTTCGTCATACGGACTGTAGATGATATGATCGTAATCCTGATTAAGAGTTTCTCCGCCGTTCCAGATGTAGGCTCTGCCTATGCTGCCGTTATGAGTAGGGGCGCCTACCAGTATATCCGCATACCCGTCGTTGTTGAAGTCGCCTTCACACGTAACCGAATCCCCGGTTCCCGATCCGGCATCGCCGTAGAGCACGTAATTCGGTTCAAAGTCCAGCTCAGGTCCGCCGAAATATACGTTTACGGTTCCTTCATAATCGTCTCCGTCACTGGGCGCTCCTATGACGAAATCAGGATATGCATCTCCATTGATGTCCCATCCGCCGGAAACGCTGATGCCGAACTGACTCTTATCCGTTCCGACAAAGAAAAGGTCCGGCTCCAAACTGGGAACTCGACCTCCGTAAAACAGGAACGCTGCTCCCTTGCGTTTGGCAGACAAAGGGGCCCCGACGATAAAATCATCAAAACCGTCGTCGTTAACATCTCCGACGCCGCTGACTGAGTAACCGAAATGCTCTCCGACATCACTGCCCGTGTAAATGATATCTGCAGTAGAATCCATGCTTGGACCGCCGTAATACAGATACAATCTTCCAGGACCCGTCATGTCTGCGCATATCGCCACATCAGTATAACCGTCTCCGTTGACGTCGCCGATCATTTTCGCGGTCCGGCCGAATCTTCCGCCTAAAGCATCCGGCGGCGTATGGATTATTAAGTTAGGCAGCAGATAGGATTCAAAAGGTCCGAAAAACAGCTTTACCTGTCCGTCCAGCGTGTTTTCTGAGATGCAACCGATGACCAAGTCGGTAACATCGTCCCCGTTTATATCGCCGTGTATCCTGCCGACTTCTATCCTTCTGGGCATTGAAAACAGCCAACCGTGCACCGCATGATAACGCCCCACTCGCCAGTAAAAAACGCCGTTGCGAGGCAATATCATAATTTGATGCGAATTCTCCACCATCATATCCGTTATAATGGTGCCGGGTTGAAAATCGGGCATGTCGGCTATCTGCAACCAGTATACTATCTTCTTGCCCGTGTGAGCTTCTAAATCCTCCCAGTCAAACCTGATTAACGTCGACGTCATGCTTACGTTGTTCATCGGTCTGATCAATGAAGGTACAAAATGAACAGCCGAATTCAACGGCTCATCCAGGCTGATCGGTTCTTCGACGTTATACAGGTCCCCGGCGCTTGCCGGCAATCCGTATATCAGAACGATCGCCATCGAAACCAATACTGCTTTTAAATATTTCTTCCTTGAATTCATTGCTTAGCTACCTCCTTAAGTGAGCTGATGCTTTTCTTCTGAATCTTGCTGAAAATTCCGTCAACCAAACCCTTTTTTATCTTAACCCTCTTTCACCCCCTTTGAGACAACCCAGATTAGGAAAACCCTTTGCCTCAACCACGGCTTCTAATAAAGCAAGCCCCTTACCAAAATCAGCTAATATCGAAAAAAATTTTTCTTTTCGCTTAAAATCATTAATGCTCAATGAAATACGCAGGCGTTGCATCGCCCCATTCACTGCCTCTATGGACCGACTGATGACTTATACAAGTCGAATTTCTCGACAAGTCCTTTGCCGCGTGTTCAGAAATACGACTCACGCGAATATTTAAGGATCGAATTATTCCTATTTTTCCTTGATAATCAAGCGAGTTGCTGATATAAGACTTCGGTATTCGTTTCAAAAGGGAGTATCGAATGCAGAGGTCAAATCCTGAGGAATTGCTCAAAATCTTTTCAAAGATAAGTCAAACTCTTAATTCTTCCCTGAATCCTCAAGAAGTGTTGAGCAACGCGATGGAATCCGTCATCGAACTCGTTAAGGCCGAACGAGGTCTAATCATGCTTGTGGATAATGGGAAATTATCTTTTCCCGTCGCCAGAAATTTGGATGAAGAGGGGATCAACAAAGGCGTGGAATTCAGTAAAAATATGGTCAAGAAGGTCATTGAGGAGGGCCGGCCCATATTAACCATGGATGCGAAAATGGATGAGCGTTTTTCACATGAATCCAGCGTGATCGCATATGGGTTGCGCTCAGTGCTTTTAGTCCCTTTGAAAATAAAGGATCGCACCATAGGAGCTATCTATGTCGACAACAGGGCTAAAACAGGCTGTTTTGACGAGCAGGATAAAGAACTTCTGACAATGTTCGCCAATCAAGCTGCAGTTGCGATTGAAAATGCAAGACTATACGACTCGCTTAAAAAAAGTATAGACGCCCGTTTTAAACTGCAGAAAAAAATCCATCAGGAGGAAACTCAAAGGATTATCCTCGAAGAAACAAACAAGGTAAAAGAAGAGCTGGTTCATTATATCTTCCATGATTTAAAAAATTTACTCACTATCGTTATTAACTCATTGAAAATTTTTCAAAAACAGATCAATGAAGAACTGGAAAATTCCGCGGCCAAACTTCTTGATACCGCTATGAAAACCTCTGATTCTTCTTTGGAGATGACCAATAAAATTCTTGATGTATATAAATTTGAAAGCGGAAGCATGCCGCTCGAAATAGATGTTTTTATAGTGAATCCCGTAATTGAAACTCTGCTTGAAAATTCCAATATCCTGGTTTCCGAAAACGTGAAATTAAAATTTTCTTCTGAAAACGACGAAAATTACAGGGTTAAAGCAGATAAGAGCCTCGTAAAAAGAATTTTGCATAATTTGCTTAGCAACGCTTGCCGGTTCACCCGAGAGGGCTTTATTGAAGTTAAATTGTCGAAAAACGACGAAAAGTCGGTCAAAGTTGAAGTGATTGACACCGGACCGGGAATACCCGACAAGTATCATGAAGTCATTTTCGATAAATTTAAACAGGTTGAGACCAAAAGGGAAGGAACTTCTTACAACACCGGACTTGGGTTGACCTTTTGCAAGCTCGCTGTGGAAAGCCAGAACGGACGGATAGGTTTAGAAAGTCAGGTCGGTCAGGGCAGTAATTTTTTCTTTACCCTTCCATCTGCCTGAAATCGTCTTCGTCTGAAACAGCTTCCTGCTCCTGAATCGCTGACCGATCATCATTCGATTCTTCCGAGTCTGATTCGATATTCGAAGCAACCTCTATTTCAGTCTCTTTTTCTTTATTTGCTTCTTTCTCGGAAGAAATTCCATTAGGGAAATTCGATTGATCGGGAGTTTCCAGATCATGTATGGATTCCAGCAATTCGCCTTTTATTCTGCCGAATATAGCGACTTTTTTGGGCAGAAAACGTCCCAGAATGCCCGAAAGCACATAAAGAAAAGCAATTAAAAAAAACATTAATTTCGGTTCATGCATCACCACTATAAAAAACAGGCCGAGAAAAAAAATGGTTCGGACCGGTCGAAGCTCCTTGACGTCAATTTCCTTAAAACTTCTGAATTTTATAGTGCTGACCATTAGAAAACTCAGCAAATACAATAATCCGATCACGAAATAGGAAAAAAAACTTTTGTATTCCAGATCAGGCTTCAGCAAAACAAGCGATACGATCGTCATCGCAGCGGCCGGAATGGGCAAGCCTATGAAATATTTTTTATCCGTTTTCACCGACTGAAGGTTGAATCTCGCCAATCTTACTACGCCGCAAATCAGGAAAAGAAAAGCGGGCAGCCAACCGAAGCGTTTATGTGGCCCCAACGCCCAACTGTAGGCCAGCAGTCCCGGGGCAAGGCCAAAAGATAATGCGTCCGCCAGAGAATCAAGCTGAAGTCCGAATTCGCTTGTCGTATGCGTCAGTTTAGCTACTTTTCCGTCTATCATATCAAAAAAGGCGGCTATCAGCAGAAATAATCCGGCTTCCGTCAAAATCTTAGGGTCCGTTGGAAATCCTTTGCTGTGCTGAAACAGAATTATTATGGCGTAAAAACCGAAAAATATGTTTAGAAACGTTAACAAGCTAGGTAATATGAAAATTCCTCGCCTTATCTTCCGTTTACGCTTCGCTTTTGAAATTCTGCGGGCAGGATGCTCTCGAAATTTAGAAGAAATTTTGCTCTTTCCCATCGATATTCCAAGCTTCTTCAAAAAGCATTCGCTTTTTCCTTCTGTATCCTTTTCCGGATAAGCTCCATCGTGTCCTTCATATGAAGCTTCATCTTCTTAAGCTGAACTACTCGCTGCTGTTCAAGAGGAGTTAAAATTCCCCTCTGAACCAACTGCTCCAATTCTGCATCATAGCGCTTGTGAGATTCCAGAGCTTTTCTGAATTCTTCACTCCGTTCAGCCAATTCTTGTCTCTCATTTTTGTCATTACTCAAAATATCCACCTCCGAATCTGAATTTCCTGCCGTCAACAGAATGAGTTTATTCGACGTGAATAGTCAATAAGCATTATAAAGAGGAAAAAAGAAATTGTGAAGTCTTTAGAGAAAGAAATTTGAATTTTCAGGGTGGCATGAAGTTCAACCTTGACAAATGCAGTCAAATTCCTATATTGAAAATTGGGAAAACCTTCGCGGCAGGGAACGGAAACTGTCTCACAAAAAGTAGGATTATGAAAAAGCATAAAATCGACATAATTAAGTTACTGACGTGTTTGACGATCATCGGAACGGTAACCGGTTGCGCCGGTGTTTTCAGCAAAAGAACATTGAAAGATTATTCTCAGCTTGGGCAGGTCAACGCCATAGTAAAGGCCCCTGAAGAAGAAAATTATTATTTTCTTGGAACGACGGAAGGCATATTCCTGTTGAAATATAACGGTGATGATATGAAGATTTCTTCAGTCGCTTTGAGAAATTTTGAAGTCAACAGTTTGCTGGTTGTCGAATCAAACGGGGAAAGCTATTTATACGCGGGAACTTTTTGTTGCGGATTAGTCCGATTCAATTTAAACAAACGAAGGCTTGGCCGGGGTTTTCAGATTGAAGAGACGTATGATAAATGTATACATTCGATACGGATGAGAGAGGGAACGGAGAGGGAAATCTGGGTTTCAGCCATTGATGGAATTTATGTGGGAAAGGCAGGAAGTTTAAAATTTGAGAAAATTCCAACTTTGCCTGAAGATTTTAAACCCTATATTATTTTTATGGACAACTACGATCCTGAAGTCATACGATTAACAAGTCTGGAGGATTATTACCTGATCTCTGCGGACGGGGGAAAGAGTTGGGAATTGGACCCGACCAGCGAGCCTTCTTATTTTTTGCATTCCTGGCATGTAAAGAAGGAGACGGAATCCGTATCATCGCGAAAGAACCAGGAACAGGTAATATGCTGGAGGGCATTCAATGTTCTGCTGAATGAAAGAATCAACGACATGATCGTAATGCCCGATGATCCCCGCTATATTATTCTCGGAACTCTTGGAGACGGTCTTGTATATGTGAGCAGGATCAGAAAGACCTGGACGGTTCACAGGCAAAAGTTTCGACAGGTCAAAGGTATGGCGGTGTTTTCGATTTATATGAATCCGACCGATCAGAACGAACTGCTGGTCGGTTCAAAAAATGAAATTTTTCACACAGTAGACGGCGGTGAAACGTGGAAAACCGTGTTTAATCAATTGGAGTTGAGAAAATCATGAGACATCTTATAAATCTTTTTTTGTTTGTTGCTGTTGGAATGTTGGGTTATGAAATATATCTCAACTTTCAACCTGTGCCGATGCCTGAAGTGTTGGCCGGCAAAACTAATTTGCCCTTATCCTACCGAGATACTCAAGATTTGTCGCGTAAGACGATAAATTATGAGGATTTTGGAGTCATACCGGAAAAGAATTTATTTCATCCGGACCGTAAATTCGTTGAAGAGGAAGAAGTTGAACCTGAACCGGAACCGCCTGAAGAAGAAAAGAAAACTGTACCGCCTCCTAATTTCACTCTTACAGGTGTAATTATATTAGGTGAAGACAGACGCTTCGCTTACATAAGGAATCCCGAAGATGAGAGACAGGATGCGGAAAAGTACCGAACGGGAGATCAGATCGCGGATTTCACGGTTGCGCAGATACTGCCGGACAGAGTGTATCTCAACAGGGGAGAGGAGCAATCCGTAGTACGCCTTTATGATGCTGAAAAGAGCAAGAAAAAATCACGGAGATCGGCTAGAAGAAGAGCGGGAAGAAGGACCAACAGACTCGGAGAAAGAAATGACAGGCGAAGGCGCCCGGCGGCACGGAATATTCCCAACAGAAGAACGAACCTGGATCGCAGAAAAGCAGACTTAAACAGGGCACGGCAAAAAGCCAGAGAAGAAGCGGAAAGAAAAGCGGCTGCCTATGAAGAACCGGATACCTCGTCCAAAAGGGGAAATGCTGATGATAGCGGCGCCACTGATTCCAGATCATCGCGCAGCAATTGGCGAGGAGCTGACAATTCTAATGATAATCGCCGGAACAATGCCAAAGATTGGAACTTTATCAGCGGTTCTCGTTTCAATAACCGCAGTCCTTCAGGACAGCAACCTGCGGCGCGATCCCCGTCTCGACATCGCTGCGGCAATAGAAGACGCTGATTAACGTCAGGCATTTTAAACTACGGCTTTAAGTTAAGACAACAATTCCAAACGAATAAACAGATATGTGAATATACGAGATTTTACCGTTCCTGAAACAAAGCAAACAGAATCCCGCGCTTTTTTGAGATGGTTTTTGCCGTCTCTTTTTTTTGTTTCCGCTTTTTTTTATCTTTCATATTGTCAATACGGACTCAACCTTTGGGACGAAGGTTTAGTTTTTTCGGGAGTTCAGCGATTGAATAGGGGAGAGGTAATCTATCAGGACTTCATGGGTTATCCTCCGTTAAGATACTACATCTATTGGTTTTTTATGTATTGCGGGGATTTCAACGTTCAGAGCGTGCGTATCGGAATAGCCGTTCTTACGGCCCTTTTTCCCGTGCTCGCTTACTGGATTTCCCTGCAAATGATGCCTCCTCTGCTCTCTTTATTGCCGGCTCTTGCTGTTCTTGTCGCCCCCTCCTGCTACTATTCCCGCTGGCTGACCCTGAATTTGCTCTGTATTACAGCCGCGTTAATTTACTACATCAACAGGAAGAGTAAACCGGCTCTTCTTGTCCTGAGTTTAACGACGTCTCTGTCTCTGCTGCTGAGATATACGCCGGGAGCGTTTGCCCTTTTTTTGTCCGTTGTATTGATTATTTTTATAAATTTGCGCAAAAATCGGGAAAAAAAGCTGAAAGCGCTCCTGAGTTCCTTAAGTTTTTTCTTATTAATAACGCTCCTGATCGGGATAGGCGGAAATCTCTTAATGCTTTCCCAGGTTGAGTGGGACTTTGTCGGAGGTTACATCAGCAAGGTTTTGTTTCATACGCGTAGCGTATGGTCTAATCCTTTTCCTCCATTCTGGGTTTCCTTAAGAGAAATTTTCAACGATCCTTTATACTTCAATGAAGCTCTCTGGTTCAAAATACCCTTCGTTGTTTTGGGCCTGGCGGGAATTTGGCTTTGCAGGAATTTCATGAGGAAGAATTTTTCCGATGAAGTCATCAAAACAGCCGTCCTTTTAACGGTTTCATGTTTCGGCCTGGGAATAATTTATTACAGGGCAGGATACGGCAATCTTATCAGAGTATTACCCCTCATTATGATTCTTTACGCCTTTATTATCCATAAGATCAAAGAAATGAAAAACAAGGCCGGCCGGTTCAGGAAAGCTGCCCTGTTGATTGCCGCTTTGCCTTATGTTTATTTTATGGTCATTACCTGCCTTTATGATGATGAAACAGTCGGTTCTCCAGGAGAAATTCGATATAGACACAGACAGTTGAATCTCGATAAGGCGAAAGTTATGGCTCCGGAATCAATCGCCTGGCTCGTAGAAGATTTGGTTTATTATATTAATGAAAATACGGAGGAGGACGATGAAATATTTGCTGTTCCCATGTTTCCTTTTCTTTATTTTTTGACGGGAAGAACCAATCCGTCCACTTTTGAATGGATTTTGCCGAAACACCCTGATGAGAAAACGATAAAAAATGTCGTGCTGGAGGAACTTCAACGAAATCCCCCTCAGTTGATCATATACAGCGAAATAGCTATTGACGGAAGAGAGGATCGGCGATTAAGAAATTATGCAAAGAATCTCCATCGGTTTATATATGAAAATTACGTCTTTAAGTATGCATTTGAAGAATACTGGGTTTTGGAATTGAAGGAGCGATCTTATGCCGACCTCTGCACAGAGTGTTTCGTTGGAATGAATTGCGAGCAGCAGGGAATAGGGGGATTCAGATTCCTTTATAGAGATCAGGAAATCCACAGATGTTTTTACTCTGTAGGTTCAGGAAAGTGGACTTTTCCCTTGCAGAATTCCCGGGAGGGTCTTTTCAGCGTTTCCGCCGTGCTGGCGGAGGATAAAAGTTCCCATCTGTTCATCAGGTATACGGGAGAAAGCGGCCAATCATCGGTGTTAAAGGACTTTGAAGTTTCCACGTTGGACCAGTGGTATAATGATTCAGATTCAAAAATTTACATGAGAATTCCTTCCGGAAAGGGCAGTCTGGAATTGGCTCTGGAAACCAAGGAAAATATAGTATACTGGATTGAGCCTGTGATCGAAAACGTGAAGTGACGAAGAACCGATGAGGGAAATGACAAATTGTAAGAAATTCAAACGCGATGCAGCAGCCTTGCTGCTCATAATCATATCCGTGCTTTTGTTTTTTTTGCCTGTGATCATTCGAGGGCAACGTCTCTATCTGCTCGACGTCATTTTTCAAAATCATCCGTTTCGCGCCTATGCGTTCGATCAGCTTTTTCAGGGAAGAATTCCATTGTGGTGTCCTCATATAGGATTGGGATTCCCGCTTTTTGCGGAAGGACAGAGCGGGGTTTTTCATATATTGAATTTGCTGTTTTATGCATTGCTGGAACCAATTTCGGCTTGTACTTGGAGCATTATCGCCGGTTTTATATTAACGGCGTGTTTTTTCTATTTATTTCTGAGGACCTGGAAATTCGACCTCTTTCCATCCATCGCCGGTTCTCTCATCTGGGCGTTAGGGGCTTGTTTCTCCACAAAATACATACTCACGCCCTTCTTCTTCACCGCTCTATGGATGCCCCTCCTTCTCACAATGATAGAGAATTTCATGAGAACCGGAAAAAGAACCTTCCTTTTTTATTCGGGACTCATAGTCATTATTCAGAGTTCGGCCGGGCACCCGCAAGGACTTTTCATCTCCCTGGTTTCATCTCTGGTATATCTTGCTCTTTGCCTTTTCAGGTTTGAATCGAATAGGCAAACGCTGCATCGGATAATTTTTACGCTGTTCGCCCTCTCTCTAGGATTGACGGCTTCTTCTTTCCAGTTGCTGCCGACCATGGAAGCAGCGGTTCGTTCATCAAGGCAGGGTGGAATGAGCTTTCAAAGCGCTGCTTCGATGTCCTTTTCACCAGCTAATTTCCTTTGTCTGGCGCTGCCTTTCTATTACGGAAATCCAGCAAACAATACATACTGGCGAATCCAGGACGGATACTTCTGGGAACTGGCCTATTTTCCCGGCGCCCTTGTGCTTGTTCTGGTCATTGCTGCTTTTTTTCGGAGAACACGCTCAGCAGTCGTATTTCAAATCTTCTCCATCGTCGGATTCGTCCTTATGCTGGGTAAATACAGTCCCCTTTATACTCTTTTCGCCCGGCTACCCGGAATTTCTTACTTCAGAATACCCGCTCGGTTCGGCATTTTAATGCATTTCGGCTTCGCAGCCCTAGCCGCTTACACCCTGCACGAAATCACAAGAAGGACTATCAAGAAGCGACATCTCATTATTTCATCAATCGTCGTTTTGATGGTACTGGCTTCAATCCTACTGATTAATAAAGGAATATTCACGGACCATTCGGCGAATCTGTCGTCGAAAGCGCAGATCGAAAAATACAACAAAATAAAAAGCGGCTTCATAAGGGACGCGGCTTCAGCGGCATTCGTTATCTGTTCCGGCTTGATCGCCTTGTCCCTCTTCTTCCGCCATCCAAGATTAAAAATTTGGGTTTCCGGCTTCATTTTGCTTCTGATTCTGGCGGAATTACTCCGATTTTCCTACGCGTTTAATGATTTTTGCGATCCGCTTTTTTTCGCTCAGCCCGAAAACGTTTCCCGCATCAAATCCCTTCAGAAAAACGGCGACGCCGATTACAGAATCTACAGCAATGTAAGGGAATCCAATTCCATTTTTAAATGGCATAAAGGCTGGAAAACTGACGATTTTTCCTACAAGGAACTATTTAATTGCGTGCGCATGTATTCCGGCAGTCTCTTCGGCTTAAATAATTGCTCCTTTTTTGGGTGGAGCCCCCTCCATCCAGCTCGATTGAGAAATTTCGCCGAAAAATTAACCCCAGCAAAATTGAATCTCGCATCGGTTAAATATGTGATCGAACCAGGCCGACAAACTTCTGAAGGATTTCAGCTCCTTTACCAAAATTACCTCAAGCTGATGAAAAATAATAACAGACTCCCCTGGATTTTTTCTCCATCCAGAATCATCACCCGCAAAGATATCATTGATTTCTCACTAGACCATTCTTCAAACGATTCCTCGCTGAGACAGACCATAACCATCGATTGCGAACTCAATGAAAACGATTATCGCTCGGAAAAAAAAATTGTATTCAACAAACTCGATTATCACAAGCCCGCACCTAATAAAATTATCATAGAACCTAAAGGTGAAGGAATAGGATGGCTGTTTATCTCACAAATGTACGACCCCAATTGGAAAGCCTCAAACGGAGACGAAAGCATTAAGGTTTTCCCGGCTGAAGGAGCGATGCAAGCCATTCAGGTGATTGGAGAAAATCAGGCCGTTCTCGAATATAAGCCGCTGTCCTGGCGGCTGGGATTGTTCATCTCATGCTTCATCTTAACGCTTGCCGTTATTCTCGCTTTGAACCTCACTGATAAAAGCAAAGCCCTGATAGTCGACTCAGATATCATGAAACGCCTACATTTGCTTTACTTCGCTCAGTTGTTACTCCTTCTTCTGTTCATTTTGATTTCGATTCAATTTTCGTTCTGGAAGGATGCTTTTTCCAATATAAGACTGGATGATTGGATACATTATCGCCATTATCTGGATATTTTATAAAATGTTTAAATTCAACGACTTGTTTGGCTTATTTCTTGAGATTGCCGGAAAAAGGCGTGAAAATTATGAAAAATTATAAAAAAAATGAAGATTTTCACTTGACATACATTTCAGAATTATTATAGTAAATGACAGCAATCGGAGGGAAACGATTGATGAGTCGTATGAAAGCAAATAATGGAATTCGAAATAAAAAAAGTGGCTTTCGGTTCATTATAATATTCTTTTCCGAAAGTCATATCCTGTAGAGAAAGGAGGTGACAAACAAATGAAAAAAGTCGGATTATTTTTAGGTTTAGCAGCTATCATGTTGATTGCTGTCGGTATCGCCATCGGCGATGAAACAGTTCCCTTCCCGTTCTGGCAACATGGTTGGGGATGTACGACATTCTGGTCAGCCTCACAATATGGCGGAACCACGGATGCCGTAGTAACCATCTCCTTGCTGGGAATGGACGGTGCGCTGGTAGCATCTACAACCGGTACAGTAGCGGAAGGACAAGCTTGGGCTCCTGACAGTGCTGTTTGGGGCGGCGCTTGGTATACCGCTGGTAACGGAATGGGCTTCGGTCTCTATGAAGTTACGGCAGGTACTGAATCAGTGTACCTCTGGGGTTGTATTTATGGCTCTTTGAGCCCTGCCGGACAGGCTGGATATACTCTGGTCATGCCGGGTAACCCTTATGGCGTAGAGTGATGCTATTAAGCAGTAACACATGAAAGCTTAGAGAAAACAGCTTCAGCGCTCAAAGGTGCTGAAGCTGTTTTTTAGAAGTATAATTTCGGAAATGAATGTTGCGTGAAAACTGCTAACTAAAACGGAAATAAACGAGGCTTGTAATGAAGATTTGGAATTGCCTGATGGAGAAGAAATTCATAGCGCTAATAATTTTAATTTCGATTTTAAATGTTTTCGGATGCACGAAAAAAGATGAAAAAACGCTATTGGCCGAAAAAGTTAAACCGCATGTCGATCAGGGAACGAAGGCGTATCAGAGCGGAAACTATGCATTGGCGATAGAGGAGTGGAGAAAGGCGCAGGAGATAAACCCGAAGCTGGATTATCTGCATTCGAATATGGGAATGGCTTACAAATTCGCAGGACAGCCGGAAAAAGCTCTGGAAGAATTTCAAAAATATGCAGAATCAAGGCCGAAGGATGCTCATGTATGGAATAACATCGGAAGCATTTACCGTGAGCAGGGGGATAACGCTAAAGCTATTGAGTTTTATAAGAAAGCGATTTCCCTTTATGCGGATTATCACTTGCCCCATTATAATTTAGGATTGATATACAGAGAGATGGGTGATTACGACAAGGCTATTCAGCATCTGACGAAAGCTAATCAGATTCACAATAAAGATTACATGTCACTGCTTTATTTAGGAAAAACATGGCGAGCGAAAGGCAATTCGGCAAAAAGTCTCGAAGCTCTACAAAAAGCGAAAGAAATTTCCCCGTTGAACCCGGAGGTCAGATATGAATACGCGCTGGAGTTGTATAATCAGAAAAAATATGAAGAAGCGGAGTCCCAATTCAAGGAGCTGATGGTCGATTATCCGGAATATGGAAACGTATATCATGGACTCGCTCTGGTACTCTGGAAAAAAGACGGTCAAACGGACGAGGCGCTGGGTCTGATCGAGGAAGCGTTGAAAAAGGACCCGATGTATAAATATAAATATTTAGAAAGCATGGGTCGAATTTATCTGGAAATTGATCAATTGGACAATGCTTTGGAGAGTCTGAAAACAGCACTCGAAAACATTCCGGATTATTTGAAACGTGACAAGGCTGAGATACTTTATTATTTGGGAAAGTGCTATGAGAAGCAGGATAATACTGCTGAGGCCAGAAGCAATTATGAAAAAGCGCTTCAATTATTCCCCGACATTGCTTTCGCCAAAGAAATAAAAGATTATTTGAACAAAGTATCTTGACGAGGAGGAATTGAAAGTGGTGTCATCACACCGACGCTTATTGCCCTTTTCCGTGATTTTCGCGGTTTTATTTCTGCTGGGATGCGCTCATAACCCTTTGCAAGTAATAAATGAAGAGAAAATAGTATTGCTGGAGCGTGTTAGGGAATTGTGGAAAGCTTCGGCGGATCAGGACATAGCCACGATAGCCAAATTCGTCAATCCGAAAACAAAAGGTGGAGATACGAAATTTTTAATGCCCAATGTCAGCGCCGGAACGACTTTCAGAACGGAAAATTTCCATATTGAGGCGATAGAAATTGCCGCAAACGGAGAAGAAGCGATTATTTATCTAACGAAAAAATTTGTTGTGCCGCCTAGCTTCAAGCCGCGCACGATAAAAGGCGAACGAATCGAATGGGAAAAAGTAGAAGGTGTCTGGTATCCAAAGGCTGTCGTACAGCCTGAAAAGAAGAGTTTCATTTGCGGAAGGCGAGTGAGATAGAAAAATAAATTTTGTCGAGGACCCTTGGTTGTTTAAAGATGCTAAAAGCGCGGTTTTTTTTGAAACCGTGCTTATTATTTTTCTTGCGGTTTTGAATGTCGGGAATATTCCCTCATTTTTTTCTCTTGTCTCGCAGAAATATGCCCCTTCCTTCCCTTTCTCTTCTGCAGGCATCCCCAATCCTCTTCAGTCTTTGTTAACGGCCGTTCTGACTTTTCTGTGCCTTTCGCTGGTTTTCCTCGGAACAGCATTTTACATAAAGGGCAAGGAATCTGAGAGAACAGCCCGGCTGCGTCGAATAATCTTAATTGTAATAATTTTATTGACGGTCGGACTGCCTCAACTGCTTCACTCTGCTATAAGAATTACCTCAGGAAATCTTCAATTCACGCACGATGGAGGAATTTGCTATACGGAAGAAGCGGCAAGGTATCTGATCAAAGGCGAGAACCCTTATTCTGAGAGTTATCTGGGGACGTCAGTCGAGACAAAATTCGCCAATGATCCTTTCTGGAGAACGCAATCGTTCAGGCATATTCTTGATCACTATCCTTATTTGCCCCTTCCGTTTCTCTCTGCAGCTCCTTTTTTAGGAATCTTTGAATTGTTGGGTATGCCATTCGATCAGAGATTCGTTTACTTTCCGATGCTGTTGTTGTTATTATATATTTTTCCGAAATTATTCAGTGAAAGCCACAAAAATTTGTCGACGGCTCTGTTCTTTTTGAATCCTGCCGTATCCATGTACCTAGTTAGAGGAACGACGGATTTGATTTTTTATTTGCCTGTATTTCTTTTCTTTTTTTATGCTGTACGAAAAAATTGGAAAGCGGCATCGCTGTTCCTGGGATTAGCATGTATTTGCAAACAATTTGCCTGGTTTCTCATTCCCTTTTTTTTCTTTTATGCCGCACCTTTAAAAATAGAAAAAGCCGGAGTAAAGAAGTATAAATTTTCCAGTTTCAAAGTTTTATGGCGAGCGTTCTATCCATTGATTCTTGTAATGACGGCAGTGTTAGGCTTTTTTTTACTGTGGGATAAAAAATCATTCCTGGATGATGTGTTGTTATTTAATTTTGGACTTTCAGGCGCTTCCTATCCTTTTGGAGGTACTCCGGGATACGGCTTCGCCAACGTTCTTTTATCCCTCGGTATAGTTCCTGACGTTCAGTCTGATTTTCCACTTTGGATATTTCAGATTCCGCTTTTTCTGCCTCTTCTCATTTTCTCGCTTTATAGAATTTGGAAGAAAAAAAACATGAATGAATTAGTCATCCTTTTTTCCGCTTCAATGTTCGTTTTTCTTTATTTCTCCAGAATGTTTCATTTCAATTATTTCGGAATGCTTTTCACGTTTTTGCTTACAGGCTGTTTTATTTCGAGCGCCCGTTCGGAAAGCGAATCATTCTCGGCAGCCTGAAGGTTCAACCCGGCGGATTCATCCCTTCCAGATAATTCATAAGCTTTTCTGAACTTAGGTAAGTATTCGTCCTTTGCTGCCCCGCGCTTCCAGTATATCCAGGCTTGCGTCGAAAGGTATCTCCAATTCTGCGGTTCCATTTCAATTGCTTTATCGATCAGGTTCAGCATCTGTGAATCGTTGTGATCCGTAAGAAACAAATACCACGCAAGATTGTTGTAATAGCCCGGATTAAAAGGATTCAAAGAAAGCGCTTTTTTGTATAGTTCAATCGCTGCTTCCTGTTGTCCTACATTAAACAAACGACTGCCGGCCAACGCCAGAATATGATCCATCCCCCATCCCCATCTGCCTGCCTCATCGTAGAGACGTCGGGCATATCGCCGGCAGCCGGCTTCATTTGCCGCATCGCCCCAATGAATGCAATACTCCGCCATCATCTCACGGTCTGTCATAGGAAGAATCGTAATCGGCACATCAGCTCCCCTCAACTGTGAATCCATTGCGGAGAAATCGAGTTCCCTGCAATATTGCAAAAACCTGGGAATCGTATAGACCAATCCGCAAGACCTCAACGGCAAAACAAGATAATTTTTTCCTTGATCCTGAGTATAGAAAACAGGATGTTTACCAAAGAAGATCAGTCGTCTCTCGAATCTTATTTTTTCTCTTAAAAAATTCTTTTCTTGAGGATGGATTCCATAGGCATTTCGGAATAAATTGCAGTTTTCATCATATATCGTTAATGTCCGATTCCGTTTTTCCAGTGCATTGACCACAGATAGGCTCCCGGCAGGATTATCCCCTTTGATGAAAAGAATGGAGTTCTCCGGCACACTTTTTATAATTATATTGCCGTAATCCCTGGCCATAAATCTCCCGCTCGCCTCCTGAAAACAATACCCTTTGATGAACAGAAAGCAGAAGACAAAAAGCATGATCAGCGCAGCCAGTTTTTTTTTCAATTTTCGCTGAACTAAAAACGATCCGTGAGCGACAAGAATAATGCATCCGATTATCAAAGGAAAAAAATATTCATGAATATCAAAGATATTATAAAAAAAGATTACCGTCAAACTGAGCATCATGAAGCTCGCAAGAAATAATTTTTCAGAATTTCTCAGGGTGCGACTGAAAAATCCGGCCAACGCGAAAAGCCACAGAACGGGAGGAAATTCAGCGTTGAGCGATATTACTTTTTTAACGAATCGAAAAAGTAACTCACTGATCGGCATATGCAGCATTTGATCCCTGAATTGGACTCCGAACACATGCCTGATAAAAGATGAGAGATGTTCCGGATTCCCCCAGTCCATTAACGGGTTTTGAACGGATCGGAGAGGAAGATAAATATACGAGGATAAGGCGAGAATTACAAAAAAAAGTCCTGTTAGAAATAATTGAGGAAGTTTTCTAAAGTTTTTTCTTGTTGGGGAGACCGATAGAAACAAAAGAGCAGAGGGGAGCAGGATAATGTTCAGCATATGGTGGGATAATCCCAGTCCAAAGAAGAAACAGAGAAGCAGAAACTGCCGGGTTCCTCCATTGAGAGAAAAAAGGATGCGAATTTGCAGTAAAAAAAAGAGAACAGCGAGAGGATAGACTTCTAGCGAGAGCGCCTGGGACCATATTTGAGGAACAATCGTAAAGATTGCAGCGCCGAATGCAGCAGAGAGCGTATTGACGGATTGCAGCAATATTAAGAATAATAGGGCAGCGTTTATGGCCGTAACTAACGCTGAGGAAACGTTCATTTTCACGTCAAAAGCGCCGAACGGTAAAAATTGAAATATTTTCAGAAGAGAATGAAATGCCGGATAACCTGTAGGATGAGAGATGCTTAGGCTATAGGCGGTTAAAGTGAGTTCGCCGTGATTTCCGCCGGGAGCGACCGTCGGATAACCTGTGGAGGTATGGAGTGTAAAGCTCCAAAGAAAAATGATTGCTGTAAGTAGTTTTTTCGACGAGCTCATTCTTCCCAGCCGATTCATCAGGATATCTTAGTCAGAAGAAGTTGATTTGTCCAAAAAAAAAGAACCGAAGCGAAAAACGGCGAGGATTAAAATATCCTCTTTTTTGAATAGAAACAATAACCAATCTCCAGCCGCTTTGGATGAGGGGTTTTGCTATGGATAGACAAGAAATGAATTTCAGGGACTGATCAAACCGGGGTTAAACTTTTTCATAAAATATTTGACTGATTGAAACCCCAAGAAGTAACTGCTCCTGATCCACAACTATCTATTTTAAGAATTCACCGCTGTTTTTTCATCAAGGGCCGTTTGTTTCGGTATTGGGGTCGGTATCGCAATCGCAATCGGAATAAATGATTACGAAGAGATATGTTCTGTCTTTACCTGGTTTGCCAAAGCTTCTCGATTATTCAAGTATTCAAGGCTGCGAAAATCGTAACCTCGAAACACGAATATCTGATCAATGCCGAATTTCCTGATTTCAAATAGATTAATATTTTTCAGGCCTTACGTAAAATCGGTCGACACTGATTCAAAGATGTGCAAAAGTAGTAATAATGTCAGATCAGTGTCGAAAAAGTTAAACGGTTGAGTTCTCTGTTTCAAGTTTATAAAATCGTATATGGCTTTATGAGCGTTTCGATCATGATGAGAGCGACATTACACATCTTTTTATTTTTAACTGTCTGTGTTTCAACTGAGCTTTCGGTTTTTTCAAAACAAGAAGAAATAACGCCCGGAGAACAGTTAGCATCGGAGAACATATGGGTTTTTTGTGATGAGAAAAGCGATATTTTTATTAAGGCGCAACCGCTGCCGGGAGAAAAATGTTCGAAATTCATGCAAAGATTACTGAATATTGAAGGGTCATGTAAAAAGATAAAGCGATATTTGAGTGAGAAGGACAAGGAATCGGGATTAAGTTTTCAATTTCCGTTATCCGTAACGTCTCCTCGAATAAGGCGAATGGTCTTGAAAGATGTTTTTCCCAGGGATTATTGGCATGGAAATGAATATGTGCATGAACTCGTTTTCGAATGGGGAGAAAAACCGGGAGAAACTTTATGGAAAATAGCAAAATGGTTTACCGGGGATTCGCGGAATTTTGAGATGATAAGGACATATAACAGTCTGGAGAGTGACGTGCTGGAAAAAGGCGTGAAGATACGGATTCCGAATCATCTGGTATCCGGTTTTCTTTGGCCCGGCTGGCAGCACGCTTCGTATGAAATAGACGATTTAAAATTTGTGGAGGATGCAAAAGGCAAATATGCGGCCTATCGTTTAAAAAAAGGGGAAGCCCTTTACAGCAGTGTAATACTGAAGTATACGGACAGGATAAATTATGATGATGTGATGGAGGCGGCTGAAATCATCAAGAAACGAAGCGCCATCGAAGACGTTAAAAACATTCCGATCGGATATGAGATCAAGATACCAGTTGATTTAATCTCGTATCGATATCTGCCGCCGTCCTTTTCGGACCGAATTAGATATGAAAGAATGAAAAACGAATCACTGCGTTACCGGAAGAATGTATTTTCGAAGAATCTGAAAGAGGTCGTCATATTGCTGGATGCCGGGCATGGAGGACCGGACCCCGGCGCCGTGGGCGTATGCGGAATTTGTGAAGATGAGTATGCCTATGATCTGATGTGCCGCATCAAAGGCTGCATAGAGAGAAACAGTAAGGCGAGAGTCGTTCCGCTCGTCAAAGACTGGGTGTCCGAATATAGGATTCGGCAGTTGGAGGAGCTCGCTCAGGATCATTCAGAGTTTATACTGAGCGTTCCGCCATATTCGGGAGACGATACGACCATAGCCGTGAATCTCAGATGGATGCTGGCCAATCAGCTTTATGATGACTTAATACGGCAAAATTATGATTCCGAAAAAATTGTTTTTGTTTCCATACACGCAGATTCAAGGCATCCGAGTTCTTACGGCGCTATGCTTTATGTGCCGGGGGCCATGTTGAGGGCTAAAAAATGGAAGGGGAATACAGAGAGTTATCGAAATTTCAAACTGACCAAAAAGTCCTACAATAAAAAAATTAAACGTGAAGAATCTCTGAAGTCGCAGCGTCTTTCGCTGGATTTCGCTGAAGAGGTTAAAAACTCGTTTTTACGTTGGAACATTCATATGCATGACCCAAGGCCTATTAGAGATTCGGTTATTCGCAAAGGAAAGCGGTGGCTGCCCGCCGTCCTGAAATACAACAGGATACCAACCGCAATATTGCTGGAAACCGTCAATCTCAGAAACCAACAGGATTGCAGAAAAATGAAATGCCCGGATTACCGCAATAAAATGGCTGAAGCTTTTACTGAAGCTCTCATCAACTATTTTGAGGAATCAAAATGAGAAAAATTCATGGCATAAGCCGACGAATATTTACCCGAACGCTCTTAGCCACAACGATTTTTGTTCTCTTTTGTTTTCATTTTCGAGAAACTCGAGGTGATTTACAAGACGTCTATAAAAAAACGACGAACCAGGGCGAAGTAGTTTGTCGATTCATTGATGTGGGATACGGCCTTTCGATTTTAATTATCGATGAAGCACACAATTGTATTCTAATAGACGGAGGATATGCCCGTTACGGAAAAAAAATTAAGAGCATTTTGAGTAAGGAAAAAATAAAAAAAATCAATCTCCTGATCAACACTCATCCTCATCCCGATCACATTGAAGGATTAATTCCCGTTATCCGACAGTTTCCGGTATCACTCGCTGGAGGCAGTTATCCCCTCGACCATGAACTTGTCCCGCCGGAGTTTACAAAAGCCGTTAAAGAAAAAAAAATCGAATACAGAACTTTAAGAAGAGGGGACAGCATTTCATTTTCGTCCTCTCTCGTGCTTAACATACTTCATCCGGAACATCTGGAGGAAGATATGAACGATTCTTCGCTGGTTATTCAAGTTAAGATAAACCAAATTTCGATGATTCTGGCTTCCGACATCGGCAAAAAGCCTCAAAGAAATTTATCCGAGCTTTTTGGAAAAAATCTGCACTCTTACCTTGTCCAGATACCTCATCACGGCGGAAAAGGAGATGAATCATTCGCTGAGGAAACAAATCCTCAAATAGCTGTTATCTCAGTAGGAAAAAATCCCTATGGAAATCCCCACAAGGAGACTCTCGATTGGTACGTCAACAGAGGAGCGGCATTACTGCGAACCGATGCAGTCGGAGACATCACTCTGCAGTTTGAATTGGGCGAACCCATGAGCGTCTGTTTGAAAACTTCTGATGCTGAACCGGGCAGAGAAATAGCTGAAACGCTGTAATCGGCTGACTTCTTGTAATATAGATGCAACAGTTTATTCAACAAATAACTAAGCAAGGAAAGGAGGCAATAACTTGAGCTTAAAGAAAAAATATTCCATTCCTTTCAATAAACCGTCGCTGACCGGACAGGAACTCAAGTATATAAAAGAATCGGTGGAAAGCGGCAAAATATCCGGTGACGGCCTTTTTACAGAAAAATGCCATGAATTGCTTCAAAATCGTTTCAAAATTAAAAAGGCTCTCTTGACGACTTCATGCACTCATGCCCTGGAAATGTCTGCTCTTCTGCTGAATATCAAGCAGGGCGACGAGATTATCGTTCCTTCTTTCACTTTCGTTTCTACCGCCAACGCTTATTATATTTTTGGAGCCCGTCCTGTTTTCGTAGACATTCGGCCGGATACTCTCAACATTGATGAGAAGAAAATAGAGCAAAAAATAACCAAAAGAACCAAAGCTATCCTGCCGGTTCATTACGCCGGAATAGGATGCGAAATGGACAGAATTCTGGATATCGCCCGGAAGTATGACTTGAAAGTCGTTGAAGATGCCGCTCAAGGAGTCAATGCCAGATATTCCGGAAAATACCTGGGAAGCATCGGACATCTTGGAGCATACAGCTTTCATGAAACAAAGAATTTTATTTGCGGCGAAGGCGGAGCTTTGATTATTAATGATGACGAATTCATGGAGCGAGCTGAAATTATTAGAGAAAAAGGAACAAACAGAAGCCAGGTTTTCAGAGGGGAAGCCGACAAATACACCTGGCTTGACCGAGGCAGTTCATACTTGCCTTCGGATATCGTTGCAGCCTTTCTTTTTGCTCAATTGCAGAAAATGGACGATATCACGAAAAAAAGAAACCATATCTATCAGCGATACGTGGAAAGATTGTCGCCGCTCGAAAATGAAGGGTTGATTAAATTGCCATACATTCCGCCGTGCTGCGAGACAAATTTTCACCTTTTCTATTTATTGCTCCCGAACAAAAAAATCAGAGACGACTTAATAGTTTTTTTGGCAGACAGAGATATATTAGCCCTTTTTCATTATCTTCCCCTTCATCTCTCTCCAATAGGCCTGCAACTGGGATACGCAGTCGGAGACTGTCCGGTTACGGAGGATGTTTGTGATCGGCTTCTTCGTTTGCCTTTTTACAATACCCTGACCGAAGAAGAACAAAACTACGTGATCGATTCGATTTCTAAATGTCTAAAGGGGTGAAAAGCGCTTTCAAATCGCATTTCATGGCGTTCCAGGAGAGTAGTACGAAGCAAGAGCTTTGATCATGTTTTAAAAATATTTGTGAAAAGAATTTTTTTCGGGTAAAATAATTTTGATGGAAATGTTGCTCTTTAATGACTCTTCAAGGAAGGTTGAGTTAAAGATGAATGAAAAGGGATACACGCTGATCGAAATCCTAATCGTCGTTGCAATCATCGGTATACTGGTTACAGGAGCTATTCCGGCATTATTGCGAGCCCGGATGTCCGTCCATGAGATGACGGCTCAAGCAAATTTAAAAACCATATTGACTGCTCAGACCGATTATTACAACAATTCAAAACCCCACACATACGCCATTGACATGAATTTTCTGGTCACCGGCTACCATGCCGGCGGCGTGGCGTATCTGCCTGACGGCACATTAGCCGACGGAGTAAAATCGGGTTACACGTATTATCTTGAACCGACCTATACCGTGTCCGATGGGTCCTGTCAGCAATTCTACATTACAGCCTGGCCGCTCTTTTATCAGAGCACGGGAATAAGATCTTTTTTCATAGATCAAACAGGCGTGATAAGAGGGCAGGATATTGGAGGACTGTTGGGCACAGAAAGCATGATGGCCCTTCGATAATTTTAATCCATCAATTAGATTTATTTCATAATTCAGATAATAATTTCGCTCAGCCCATGAAATCAAAGCAGACTGAATGCTGTCTGTAGGACAGGCTCCATCCGCTGGCCGTGAAGCTTAAAGTGGAGAACCCTTAATTTTATTTGCTGTTTGTTCTCATCATAAGAAAAAGCGATTTAAGGCAGTCCGTTTTTGAGTTGGATTCCTTTTACTGTTTTCTTTGCAATTGAATTAATGCAGCCATGCACAGAATGAGGAATATCAATCCTGTTGCGGTTGCAGTAGGGATTTGGGTTGGGATAGAGGGTGTGGCGGTCGGCGTTGAAGTGGCTGGGAGGGTAGGCTGCGCTGTTGAAGTCCAAGTAGGGGTTGCGGTAGCGGCGCTTGTGGGTGTTGACGTGGGAACCGGCGTAGGGATATAGAGCGTAATGTCGGTCATATCTATGGCGAGATGGCTGCAATGCGCCTCAATGTCGGGAAAGCTGAAAGAGTTGAAATCAAAAGCCGGCAGGTTATAGGTCATTCCTATCGATGTGTGTTCCCAGGTATAGCTTGATCCTGAAGAGGGACCTTCAGGCGCTTCATCAGGCAGGCATGGAACAGTCATGGACAGAGTATCTCCCGGAAGGAGAAATTCCCAGTATATCTCCTCGCCGTCTGGATTATTCAAACGAATTTTATGAATATCGACGTCAGGACTGCTTGATTCCGGGTTCTGAACATCATTCCATGAAAAAGCGCCGTTTGAATAGGAAAGGGTCAACGCTTCGAAGAAAGTAGAAAGAGTTTCCGTATACGTTTGAGAATGAGAGCTTCTATCCATTACTATCATGTAATCATCCGTCGCGTTCATATCCACTATTGCAGCGGGGAAATATCCCATGCCGGCGAATTCGCCTGAAGCAGCGGTCGTGGTCATAGTTACCTGACCTGCGCAAGGCCCGCTGCCCTGAGGACAGTCCATAGTATTCAATCCTAAAGACAGGAGTCTGCCCAGGCCGTGCAGATCGTCCAGATCTCCCGCAGAAAAACAATATACGCCGCTGTCATCCGGGACGTTATCCAAATTTATGGTCACAGTTTCATTGAGATCAGGATCGACGTTGAGGTCTGCCCCGTAATAATTTCCCGATACTGATACATCAAGAATATCCAGTTCCCTCCATTCCAGAAGAGGGATCATATCAACAATCTCACCGCCCTGATTAATGTAATCGAGCAAATCCGCGACCGTCACTCTGCCCGACAATGCAGTCAGAGTATATTGTCCCGAGGGCAAATAAAGGTAATAATGGTCCTTGTTGATTTCGACGAATAACTCCCATTGCTGGGGAATAAAAAGATTTGTCGGCACTTCTACTTCTTCGCTGAGGATTTCAATCGTTTCCATAGGACCCAGGAGGGATTCGAATTTAAAGGTCATGAGGAACTCCATATTGAGCGCCCTGAGCACGAAGGCCACATCTACATTGCCGTCTCCGTAGTGAAAACTGCCGTTGTTTACGTCTATCCCTGAGACGTAGTCGCCTATTTCATAAATGAACTGAAATTGCGTCAGGGGTTTCAACGGTATTACGATATCGTCTGCGTTTACGTCCGCCAATGTGAAAAAAGTATGATTCGAGGCACAGGCGGTTATTGCAACAGGGCCCTGGAGATCAGGATGGGAAAATTCAATTTCGCCTGTTGATGACGTAAATCCCCAGTTATTGGGAAAAGGATTGTTTTCATGAGGACCAACCATAACGAAAGCGCCTTCGAAAGCATCCGTGGTTCCATCATGTACGACTTTTATGTTCAGATATCCGTCTATAGGATTGCCTCCTGTACCGCCAAAAGGATCAGTTAAACTTTTTCCGTCAGCCGGTGATGTAATGTCTCTTGCATGAACGCAATCCATCCTGAAGGTCAGAAAAGAAAAGCAAAGAAAAAAATAGAGCATGAAAAAAAGTGAAAAAGAGTTTTGATTTCTGGTCATGAATTTACCTCCTCCGCTAAAACATAACCCTACTCACCCCAAAGATTTACTTTTACATGAATCACTATGTCACATTTTTTGATTGAAGTCAAATCAGCCGGGAGGACTTTTTACTCAATGAGCAGTTAAAAATGCAGAATCTCGAATATGCGGAAATATTATTACGAAAGTTTTTCAGCGACAGTCGATTTGTTCCTCGGTCAGATTTTACGTTCAGGCTATTTTCTGTTTGATGACCGATGACAAATTTTGTATGCCTTTTTCAATTTCATCCATAGCGGGAAAGGAATAATTAAGTCTTAAAGTATTTTTGCCTGAACTGTCGCAGTGAAATGGCCGTCCGATGACGTATGCGACGTTATTTTCAATGGCCTGTTTGAGAATTTCAAGGCTGTCGCCGCTTTCGGGGAGGGTAAGCCAGAGGAACATGCCGCCGGTAGGTTTGGACCAGGTGACTTCGGGCGGCATGTATTTTTCAAGACATTGCAGCATCAATTCGCATTTCGGCTTATAGCATTTCACGGCTTTCTTGATGGTATCCATCATTTTACCTGTTCGAAAGAACTCGGCGATGATGAATTGATTGAACGGCGGGGAGCAAAGGTCGACGGACTGTTTGAGCATAACTATTTTATCTATTATTTCTGGTTCTGCGCACAACCAGCCCATTCTCATACCCGGAAACAGGATTTTAGACAGCGTTTTAAGCATAATAATTCCTTTTCCGCCGGCCAGACTCCAGAGACTTGGAAGCGTCCTGCCGTCAAAGGACAATTCCCGATAAGGCGAATCTTCGACAATGGGAATTTTATGTTTCCGTGCTGTTTCGATAAGCTGTTTGCGACGCTCAAGACTCATCGTTATGCCGGAGGGGTTCTGGTAATCAGGGATAGTATAGATGAATCGGGGCTTTTTCCCTTTTTTGATCTGGTCGTCCAGTAAATTTTGCAGCTCATTTATTTTCATTCCTTCCTCGTCTAAATGAATGCCCAGCATATCAGCGCCGGCCCGGCGAAAGGCCTGTATGCCCCCCAGGTAGGAGGGAATTTCCATTACGATGGGAGAATTTTCATCTATGAAAAGCAGTGAAAGCAGGTCCAACGCCTGTTGTGAAGAGGAGGTAACGATGACGTTTCCGGGATCGGCTATATCGTCGTGCTGTTTCATGAAGTCAATAAAAGCGGCTATGCATTCCTGTTCGCCTTCCGTAGGGCCATACTGCAATGCAAGATACCCTTTTTCTTTTAAAATTTTATCCGCTATTGAAATCATATCATCAATGGGGAAAAGCGATGCATCAGGCAAACCGCCTCCGAAAGAAATCACGCCGGGTTTACGGGTCCACTTGAGTATTTCCCGAATTTCAGAACGAACGATTCGATTGGCTGTTTTCGAAAAATCCGGAGTCATGTCGTCCTCCTTTGTATTCTGGATCATTTTATCACTGTGAATGTTAAGCCGGGGACAAAAAACTCCATCGCTGGATTACCGTTTTTTGATGCCTCCCGATTATTAAGATTAAATAATTGAACGAGAATAGTCAACCTTTGAAGCCATTCCCAATTCTTTGCTTCATTCGAAGTTTTCTTCGAGTAAAGCAAGATTGTGTGCGGCCGATTCATGAGAGGGATTGATGGATAGGCAGAGCTTATAATGCCGGCGTGCTTTATCGAGTTTTCCCAAAACTTCAAGCGCTGTGGCAAGATTATAATGCGCTTGCTGTTTTGTTTCTGGAGGCGGCTCCGCTGCAAGTATTTCCGAAAAGACCTCTGCTGCTTTAGAATACAGGCCTTCCTGATAATATAGAGTGCCGAGAAGTTGCCGTTCATCGAAAAGATAGCGGTCGCAATCCACGGCATCCTGATATTTCCTTATTGCTTCGCCGGTTATTCCTTTAAACTGGTAATAACGAGCAAGATTGTAATGCCCCAGGTAACTCGCCGGTTCCATTTCAATGGCTGCTTCATACTCTCTTTTTGCTTTCTCCCATTCTCCAATCTCTTCATATTCCAAGCCCAGGTTGTTATGAGCCAGGTAAGTATCAGAACATTCAGCCGTATTTTTCCAAAACACATAAGGGGTAATCCATACCTGGCTTCGCTGATGAGTCTGCCAGGCAAAAAGTACAATAAGACTGAGAAAAATGATGTCTGGCAAATATCGAGCATAGCTGATCTTCAGATGACTTCGACTCCTTTGCCTGAGTTTATCGTAAGCTGTTGCAAGCAGCATAACGTAACCTGCAGAAGGCATAAAAAGTCTCTGGTCTGCCAGGGGTCTTATCTCGAAAAATTTCACATTTGAGATGGGAAAAATCGACAGCGCGAGCCAGCCGATCGAGAAAGCCGTTAACTTGAAATTTTTTTTCAATGCAAAAAGGAAGGCCAGGCAACTGAGGAAAAGGAAAATGAGAGTAATGAATGTCCCCGAATCAATCACGAAATATTCCGGAGGTAAAGGATAAAGAGCGCACAAGCGAAAGGGAAAAATGATCTTGCGGAGGTAAAAAATCAAAGTATTTAAAATCAAGGCGATATGTGCTCCAGGAAGCAGATCGCCTTCCCAGGACGCGTGATTGAAAACTTTTTGGGAAATTAACTCTGACCACAGAAAGAATAGACCAATAGCGACAATCCAAAAAGGCAGAGACAAAATTAAAGCTTTTTTTCGGAAGTGTTTTTCCGGAAAAATTAAAGCATAGAGAACGATTAAAGGGGGCAGACTTATAGCTGTGGCTTTGGCTGCAAAAGAGAATATATAGGCGGCGATACCGAGCGCCCAAAGGGAGAATCGGCTGATAAAAAAATAAAGGAGAGAATTATGGCTGCATCCTCTTGTTTTTTTCTCATATCCGGGAGCTGAAGATTTTTTTAGAAGATTTATATAGGTAATAAAGGCGATAAGCATAAAAATGAAACAGATCATATTGCTGCGGTTTTTTATCCATGCAACTGTTTCGACATTCAGGGGATAAAGAGCGAACAACAGAACGGCCGGAAAAGCTTTTTTGGCATTCCCCATTATAATCGAAAGAAATTTGAAAAGCAGGATCAGGTTAATAACGAACAAAATGTTGTTCGTCAAGTGATATCCGAAAGGGTTCAATTTCCAGATGGAATAATCAAGAGCAAAGCTGAAGTCCAGGACGGGTCTGTAGTCCCAGCGCATGTACGAATTTATTTTCAGCCATTCGAACGGCTGCAAATAATGAAAGGCGTTTAACAAATTATCCATATGCTCTGGGACTTTTTTAACGATCATGAAATGATCATCCCAAATGAATTGTCCTGACAGAAGGGAATCATAGATCAGAAGAGCTGTCACTGCTATGTAAATCGACTTTCTCAGCATAATCAGTCAACCTTGCATCACAGCATGTTATTATGGTTCAAAACGGAACCGAGATCAAGCCGGAGCTTTTTTCAATAATATTGAAATAATTTGACTTGACTACCGATATCTCTAATATTTAGATAGTGAGAGTCCAGACTTGAAAGCAGAAGCTCGGACGATCACAGAATCGTTTGATCCAGAACAGCGCAAACGAGCGCAGGCTGCTCACGGAAATCTGGAGAGAAAAAAGGATCATTCATAAATGAGATTAGGTTTAGTTTTTAATCCTTTCACGTACAAAATCCATGAAGAAAACTTGAGGATAGTTCAGAAATATTTCGGACTGTTTCCTCCTTTAAGTCTTTGTTGGGCTGCGGGAATAGCCGAAAGCGCCGGTCACGAGGTGGAACTGATTGATGCAAGGACCCTGAGACTAACCAAGGAAGAAGCTCTGGAAAGATTGAAGGAGTTTAAACCGGACCTGATCGGCATGATGATGACGACTTATATGTTTCGAGAAACTCTGGAGTGGCTGGACTATTTTAAGAAGGAACTGAATGTCGAGACCGTAGTCGGAGGATATAATCTTCGCGTTTATCCGAAAGAGTCGGTAACTCCGCCGGAAGTAGATTACGGAGTGTATTATTCGGCTTTGAAGACTTTACCGGCCTTGATGAGTGAACTGGAGGGAGATCGTCGTTTTTCCGAGGTGCCTGGATTGGTTTATAAAGAAAAAGAAGACATTAAACTCAATCCTGGGCCGAATCCTCCTGAGAAATTTACGGATTATCCGTTTCCGGCCAGACATTTGTTGCCCAATGAGTTATATGCTGAGTTCCCGACTGAGAGGAAAAATTTTACAGTGATGGTTACAAGCAAGGGGTGTCCGTATCAATGTCGTTTCTGTGAAGCGGGGAGAACGCCGCATGATCCTCGAAGACCGGATCAGATACTCGCGGAAATCAAGGAGTGTTACGAGAGGTACGGAATTCGTGAGATCGATATATTCGATTACGAGTTTGCCGTCGATAATGATCGAGTCAGGGCTATCTGCGAGGGCATCATAAGAGAGGGACTCGATATTATCTGGGCTTGTCGGACCAGAATCGATTCGGTTAATCCTGAGATACTTGAAGTAATGAAAAAATCCGGTTGCTCAAGAATTTATTATGGAATTGAAAGCGGAGACCAGGCATTTCTTGACCGAATGAGCAAGGGGATAACTGTCGAGGAAATTAAGAAAACCATACGTAACACCCGGGATGTAGGAATTCGTCCGCTTGGATTCTTTTTGGTCGGTTCTGAAGGCGAAACGATATCTTCCATCAAACGAACCATTAAATTCGCGAAATCGTTGAATCTGGATTATGTTCAGTTTTCTAAGACAACAGCCAAACCTCTCACACGGTTATGGACGGAACTGACTGAGCAAACGGGCTTCGATTATTGGAGAGAGTATATTCTGGGAAACGTCGAAGAACAGGAATTGCCGAGGCCATGGACTGAGCTGACGAATGATCAAATCGATTTTTGGACCAGGAAAGCATATATCAAATTTCACGCTCGTTTCCGCTTTCTGCTGAGGTCGACGTTTAAAGTAAGGTCCTTTAAGGAATTTCGGAGAAAATTCCTGGCGTTTGTTGATATGGTCTTTTTTCAGGAAAAAAGATCGAAAAAGGCCAGAAAATTCGTCGCCTATCATGATCATGCAGGGAAACTTTGGTGGTATCGCAAAATCTCAAAATGGAGTCTGCCGTTTTAGACTGCAAATATCTGTCCGGAGCTTGCCGTAAGCGATGAAGGTCTTGTTCGTCCATCAAGGTCGAGAGAATTTAGGCATTGAGTATCTTTCTTCGTATCTGAAAAATCGGGGAATTGAGACATATCTCGCATACGATCCGGGTTTATTCGGCGTCAATGATAATTTATTTTATATTCCCCGTCTCGAAAAATTATTTTCTGACGAACGAATTATCTTGGAAAGAATCGAAAAGATCGGTCCCGACTGGATTGCCTTTTCCGTTTATACTAATACTTATCAATGGTGTGTGCGGCTGGCGGGAACAATCAGGAAATCCTATCCGGGAATTCCGATAATATTCGGAGGCATTCATCCTACTCTGACGACGGAAAAGGTCCTGGAACAGGATTCTGTTGATTTCGCAGTCGTCGGCGAGGGAGAAGAGTGTCTCTATGAATTAATTACTGAAAAGAATCAGGAGAATTATCGATTCATAGAGAATTTAGCTTACAGAAAAAACGGAAAAATCATTATGAATCCGGTCAGGCCCCCTGTTGCCGAGCTTGATGAATTGCCCTTGCCGGATAAAAAACTGTTTGAGGAGCACTTTCCCATCAAGGAGGATTATCTTATCCTGTCCTCCAGGGGCTGCGTTTTTAACTGTTCTTATTGTTGCGAAAGTTACTGGAACCGGCTCTATAATCGCCGTTATTTTCGAAGAAGAAACGTTGAATCGATTTTGGATGAGCTTAAGATAATGAAGAAAAGATACGGATTTCGGGAAGTTATGTTCAATGATTCGATTTTTTTTACGGACGAAAAGCGATTGGAACGCCTTATGTATGAATACGCTGAAGAAATCGGAGTAAAATTCAGATGTTTTGGCGAGTTTTGTTTTATGACTCCTCGCATAGCGCAATTATTAAAGCTGGGGGGATGCTACTCCGTCGAATTCGGATTACAGACTTTAAACGAGAAGATCAGGAAAGAAACGCTGAACAGAACAGACAGGATAGATCAGGTCCGTAAGGCATTAGAATGCCTGGATGCGGTCGGCATAAGATATGACGTCGACTATATCTTTGGCCTGCCCGGAGAGAGCGAATCGGATCATCGGCGCGCCGCCTTTTTCTTTAATTGTCTGAATTATTTAAACAGGGTGAAGCCTCATAATTTATCGTATTTCCCCTCACTGAAGATCATTGATATTGCGAAAGAGATGAATATTCTCAGCGACCGGGATATTGAGAGCATAAATCAGGGATTGATCGGTGATTTCTTCCATGAAATGTCCAGTCAAAACGAGGAGATGCGAAAAACAAACGATAATTATCGCACCTTGTTTAAATTTATTCCTCTGTTAAAAAGGAAACATCTTGATCGGTTGCTCAACTCAAGCATGATGGAAAAACTGCATGCGACGCCGTCATTTGTCATTTTACTTTTACAGGTTTTGACGGCAATTCGGGGAAGAGATTATCGTTATATCGTGTACCTTAAAACGTATCCGTTCAGGGTTTTAAGAGCTGTTAAAAATTTATTGAGTTTAAGAAAATATGACGGAAAATAAGGAAAAAAAAGCGACGAAGGAGTCAAAAACTCTGCTGAAGTGGGTTATGGGTTGGATACTGACGGTGACTTTCGTCGTCGTTTTGTTTTATAAGATACCTTTCGCCGATACGTGGAAAACCGCCAAATCTGCCGATCCGCTTATTTTACTGGCAGCAGCGGCGATTTCACTTTTCGGGAATCTATTCGGAGCGATAGAAAAATTCCGTCGGCTCGTGGAGGCGTTCGGGGGATCGATGAGATTCCGGGAAACGTTCAAACTGAAAATGGGACTTATACCCTTGGACAGCATAATGCCGATGAAATCGGGAAAGCTATTTCTGGCCTTATACTTGAAAAAAGAGAAAGGCATGGCTTTATATCTGGGTGGGCTCATTCTGCTGACGAGTGTGGGATTGAGTTATTCAAGTCTTTTTTTGTTGAGTCTGCCGGGCTGGCTGATATTACATGGAGGATTAATAACCATAACGGGAACCGCTGTTCTGTTTTTTTCTGATTCTTCATTATTCGGGAAACTGGCGACTCAAATAGAAAATATAAAAAAGGGGTTCTTTTTTGCAGGATGGAAACTCAGGTTGATCAAGCTGGGAAGCGTTTCCTTATTATTTGAGACATGCAAAGTATTGATGAGTTACGCTGTTCTAACTTCCGTAGGCATTGAAATCGGACCGGGAACAGCCCTGACGGTTCTGCCGGTGAGCGTACTCGCCTCTATGCTTCCTCTGACGGCATTGGGCATTGGATTGCGTGAGTCATCTCTGCTTTTGCTCCTTGCCGGCCAGGGAAACGAAGCGGAAATTCTCGCAGCCGGATTCCTGATATCTTTTATAGATAGAGTATTGCCGTTATTGATCGGAATAATTTTCGTACGGGATGCTGTTCGAACGATCATTCCTCAGAATAAAGCGAACGAGAACCCTGCCCGATGACTAAAAATTTCAGTTCGGGAAATAATATTAATGCTGTGGGGAGCATTGAAGATGATCGATTATGAAAGCCGAAGCGCTGAAACCGTTAATTTCCTTAAAACGATTTATTTTGACTATCCAAAATGGGTTCCCTGCCGGGTGGGATTAATGCCGGCGACCTGGATGAAGCGCCGGGAAAAATTGGAAGACCTGGTCTTAAAACATCCTCGGCTTTTTCCGGAATACATTAAAGGAAGCAGGGATTTTGACTATATTTATAATCCTCTTTACGAATCAGGAACTCATGTAGACTGCTGGGGAGTAGTCTGGAAAAATATTTCCCGGGGATTGGACAGTATTCCGGTCAGTCATCCTCTGGAAGATTGGTCCGATTTCGATCATTATATTCCTCCTGATCCCTTGAAGGACGACATGTTCGGACCGCGGGACTGGAACAAAATTGAACAGGAATTAAAAGAAAAGAAGAAAAAGGGAGGGCTGGCCGTTGGTCGGGAGCTTCCTCACGGATTCATGTTCATGAAGCTTTATTATCTGAGAGGTTTTGAAAATTTAATGCTGGATATGGCGACGGGAGAGCCGCTATTGGACAGTCTTATTTCAATGGTTGAGGACTACAATTCGGCTGTGATAGAAAAGCTGCTGAATCTCGGCGCGGAATATATGCATTTCGGCGACGACCTCGGTATGCAACGCTCATTGCCCATCAGTCCGGCCATGTGGAGGCAATACCTCAAACCTGCTTATGATCGCATGTTCAGGCCGTGTAGAGAAGCGCAAGTCCCTATATATTTTCATTCAGATGGTCATATCCTGGAAATCATCCAGGATTTGATCGACGTCGGCGTAACAATAGTAAATCCTCAAAGCGGAGCAAACGGAATGGATAATCTGGCAAAAATCGTCAAAG
This sequence comes from uncultured bacterium, assembly GCA_964619725.1. Lineage (GTDB taxonomy): Bacteria > CSSED10-310 > CAZUFC01 > CAZUFC01 > CAZUFC01 > CAZUFC01. Next base: position 41,310 of record CAZUFC010000004.1, read on the forward strand.
GTAAAGCGGCTGTTGATCTTGACCTGGACAGACAAATCTTTCCTTTTGCATCGCCTGATAAAATCAGAGAGCATATCCGCCAAGCTTATGAAAAATTTTACATGCCTGAAGGCGGCTTCATGTTGTATGCAGAATGCGAACCTGATGTTCCGCTTGAAAATATCCAGGCGATATGCGTAGAGTTTGAGGAAATTATGTCGGCTTGACGGGCGCAGCGCTTTTATGATCTGAATCAGAATAATTCCTTCTGCGAAACGCTGAGGCTCTCCACAGTCACTTCTTCGATTGGAATAATGACCAACCTGCCGCCTGAAACTTCCCGGTTTTATGCTCAGAATTAACGATTGATCCGGATAAACGGGAGACTGCTGAATTACGGACAGAATCAAGAGAATAAACGACGGTCTTTCGCGGGTTCGGGCCCAGAACCAGGCGCTTTTTTCTTTCAATTGTCTGGTGATTCCTTTAATATTAACGGCTGGAGAATTCCGATCGTCATGGATGAACACTTTCAGAAAAATAAATCGATTCAGAAAAAACACATACCTTTGGGAGCAATTGACGTTTTTCCGGCCCTGATTTTAATCGTCGCAGCTTTCCTGGTTCACTGGGGAACCCTGAAAGCAGGATTCATAAGTGATGATTTCGTGTTGCTTTCCATGACGGATAGGGCTGATTCCGTTTTTTCATTTTTTCACACAAATTGGTTATTGGAGCAGCATTCCGGCGGTTTTTATCGACCGATGGTAATGGTCTTGTGGAAGATAGACAGGATGATGTGGGGATTCAATCCTCTGGGTTATCATTTCACGAATATTCTTTTGCACGCTATCACCGTTATGCTGATTTTTTTCCTTACTTTCGCACTTGTCGGCCGAAGAAGTACGGCATTCTTCTGTTCATTGTTTTTTTGCGTCCATCCTGTTCATAGTGAAGCTATCGCATGGCTAAGCGGGAGAACGGATTTATGCTGCGCGGTTTTCTTTTTTTCGGCGTTATTGTTTTATGTCGTTTATCTGAAATATTCCAGGCGCGTGCTGTGGTATTTGCTGAGTCTACTAATGTTCATTTTTTCTTTGCTGTCAAAGGAAATGGCCTTTACCTTGCCTGTAGCGGCTATCATCCTGGATTTTTTAATTAAAAGTAAACCATTGAAAGGCAACAAGTCTCCAAGAAGCGCCTTCGTATTCAGAACCGTTCCTTTTTTTATTATTTTGGGAGTAGTCGTTTACATCAGGTACAGAATACTTGGAGGTATCGGCGGGTATGGGGAATCAAAACATTTTCGATTCGATTTAATAATTTTCAATTATTTTAAGCATTATTTCAATTGGATGCTGACTCCATTTCGATTCATCACGCTGGAAAGAAGTCATCACGACATCGTAGCCTGGGGAACCCTGGCCGTATTGGCTTTGGGGTTATTGAAGAGGCAATTGAGAACAGGAATTTTAATTTTCGTCGTAACGCTATTACCTGTTTTGAATTTATGCCGGCCGCAATATCTTTACATACCGTCCTGGGGACTGTTGCTTGTTTTGTCTGTTCTGATATTCTCCGGCCGAAGAGGTTGGACGAATACGTTTTTTCGGCTGCTTCTGATTGTCATTCTGGTCCTTTTCTGGACGGTGGAAGTCCGTTATCGAAACCGGGAATGGGTTAGAACAGGAGGCGTGGGTTTGGGTGTAAGAGATATTATGACCAATATGCATCCTTTTTTCCCGGATGATTCCGAATTATATTTTAGAAATCTTCCAATAAATACGGCGATACCGATAGGAGTCTTCCAAAACGGGTTGCAGGAAGCTGTGCGTATGTGGTATGGAAATGGGACGCTGACGGCAAAGCATGTTTCTGATTTCAGGAGCTACGCTGGGGAGCTGGAAAATGAAGGTAAAAGATACTTTTTCCATATGGATCGGGGATTTTTTTATGATATGACGGACGCCGTGCGTTCGAAGGGAAATGAGACGGTTATTATAAAAGAAGGTGAGTCGATTACTCTGGATTATCTTCACAAGAAGGAAAGCATTCGATTTAACGAACCGGTCAGGGCTTATGAAATGGAGTTGTGGTCCCTTCTGGCCGACGGCGCCGACATGGAAAACGGCAGCAAGGCAGGGGAAATTGAATTGAAAAATAATGATGATACGTTGAAAACGTTGTCTTTACGGGCCGGCATAGAGACTGCCGAATGGGCGTATCATCGAGAGGATTTAAAGGACAGGATAGAACACAATTTTGCCGATGCCGTCTCTGCGAGACTGTTAAATGTATTCAGCAGGCCGGTTCAAATCGAGTATATCTACCGCAGCCGCTTTGAACTTGATCCTGAACAAACGATAACAGGATTGATTTTCCGGTATGCGGGCCCTCCGTCGCAACCGCAACGAAAAACTTTAATTCAAATCAGAAAACTGTTGTTTCGTTCAAAACAGAAAGAGGCTCCCTTGTGACTGACAAATACAAAGTTTTATTGATCTTGCCGAGTTTCAGTTCGGAAAAGCATTACGGAAAACTCAGCAATGTCGCTCCATCGCTGTTGCCGGTCAGTTTGGTTTATCTTGCGGCCTGGCTGGAAAAGCACAATTACAGGGTTGAAATTTTCGACGGACAGGTCCAGGAAATGACCGAGAGGACCCTGAAAGAAAAATTGTCGCAGTTTAAGCCTCAGGTCGTAGGAATAACCTGCATGACGCCCATGGCTTATGAAGCTCATAAAACAGCGGAGGTCGTTCGTAATTTTGATGAAAATCTTCTTATAGTCATGGGGGGCATTCATCCGTCCATATTGCCGGACGAGACGTTGGAAGATGAAAACGTTGATATTGTGGTGAGGGGAGAGGGTGAGTTCACTTTTCATGAAGTTATTTCCGCGTATGAAAACGACGAAGGTTTCGATAAGATCAAAGGCGTGTCTTACAGAGATGGAAACTCCGGCAGGATTATTCATACCGAAGAGCGGGAATTGCTTGAAGAATTGGATATCTTGCCTTTTCCGGCTCTTCATTTGATCCCGATGGATGATTATCATCAAATACCTGATGCTGTTTTTGCTCTTCCTCTGCGCGCCATGATCACTTCTCGCGGCTGCCCCTTCAAATGTATTTTTTGTTCGGCGCGGCTGATGTCGGGATACAAATACAGGTACAGGAGTCCTGAAAACGTTCTGGGAGAGATGGATATTCTGATAAACAAATATAATGCAAAGCAGATCGCCATGCTGGACGATAATTTTGTTGTTAATCGGGAAAGAACAGTAAATATATGCGAAGGGATGATCCGACGGGACTTCCACAAAAGAACGGTATGGACCTGCGCCGCGAGAGCCGATCAGGTCGAAGAAGAACTGATGCGGATTATGAAAAAAGCGGGATGCAAATTAATTTCTTTCGGAGTAGAAACGGGGACGCAGCGGATTATGGACCTTATTCAGAAGGATGAAACGCTGGAGCAAATTCAGAAAGCGGTCGAATTGGGTAAAAAAGCGGGTTTGCTTATCCGAGGTACATTGATGCTGGGATTGCCGACCGAGACGGTTGAAGAGTCTCGAAAAACGATAGAATTCGCTAAAAACATCGGACTTGATTTCGCCAAATTTTCCATTGCTACTCCTTATCCGGGAACAGTTCTTTATAATCTGGCCAAAAAGCAGGGATTAATAGACGCTGATGACTGGTCGAGATTCTCATCTATGGCTGGTTTCAGTGATTATGATCCTGTTTACGTGCCGGAAGGACGCGAGCCCGGTGAATTAAAAAAACTTCAAAAAACGGCGACTCGTGAGTTTTATCTTCGACCCAGGCAAATCTTTCATCTCCTCAAAAATATGAAGGGTTGGAAAGATTTTAAAATGTACTTCTATGCAGCGCGTTCTTTGCTGGATAAATAAACGAGGACATAATGAAATGTTGAATCATGCAGATTTATATCGGAAAATCGGAGAGCTATACAGCAAGATTCCCATGACTTTTTTCAATGGGTATGCTTTCCCTCCTTTGCGGATTGCTTTTATATTGACGCATCGTTGCAACTTGAAATGTGAAATGTGTTTTGTATGGAAACACTCCAACCCCGCTGAAGAAAAGAAAAAAGAATTAAGCACACAAGAGATAATCAACCTGATCGATCAGACGCCCTTCTATTCCGTGCTGACCTTTACCGGCGGAGAACCGCTGGTCCGGAACGATATACGCCAAATACTGGAATATTCCATCGCCAAAAGAAGAGTTCATCTGGTAACGAACGGAACGCTGGCCGATGATAGCCTGACAGAGTTTTTAATTGACAATGCGGCTGATAATTTCTGGAATAAGGGTCTGCTTTCTTTAGGGGTTTCATTGGAAGGTCCCGCGGAAATTCATGACCGGGCCGTGCAGGTTCAGGGGGCGCGAGACAAGACAGTGGCGTTTATCAAGAAGGCATCCGAGTTGAAGCGGAAGCGCGGCAAAAAATTTCCCATTATTGATCTGAAAGTAGTCATGAGCCGTTTCAATTTTGATTATTTGACTGATTTATTCAGAACAGCGGAGGAATCGGGAGCAGATTTAATATCATATCAGATAGAGAACAGTCAGTCGTCTTCGTACGGAGTGCCGCTGGGCGGTCCGAATGCTCATGCCCATTTGCCGCCGAAGATCGAAGAGGTGTCGCCTGAAAAAGTTAAATCAGCATTAATCGAATTGAAAAGTGCAGCAGTTGATTCAAAAGTTTCCATCCGTTTTAATCCCGAAATGCCTATAGAAAGAATGGCGGATCGATATCAGAATCGTTTTCGAAGCGAATACTTTTATTGTGACACGGCCTGGACGGTCCTTCACATCGGACCGTTCGGTCATGTTTACCCCTGTTTCACCTATTCCATGGGCGACGTACGCAAGAGCAGCTTAAACACTATCTGGAACGGGGAAAAATACCGGAAATTCAGAAGAATGCTCAAAAAGGAAAGAATTTTTCCAGGTTGCGCCGGTTGTTGTGTGATGAAATGTAATAATCAGGGGCGAGATTCTTGAGAAATATGGAAAACAATCATTACAGCTACGAAATTTACAGAGACCCGACACATGCTGCGGAATTTGAACAGGATCGATTTGGAGGAAAATTCGGAGAATACATACGTCGGTACGATGAACAGCTTATCTGCAAACTCTTGCCTGATGACCTCAGTGGCTGCAGCATCCTGGACGTCGGCGCCGGAACGGGAAGGCTTTCCATACCGCTTTCCGGAAAAGGCGCTCATGTTACGGCCCTGGACGCCTCTTCAGCCATGCTCAAAATTGCCGTTCAGAAAAGCAGGAACAGCAAAAAAATAAATATTGTGGAAGGGGATGCCCATTTCCTTCCCGTCGCTGATTTTGCTTTTGATTACGTCGTTTGCACTCGCTTGCTCATGCATGTGATTCACTGGAAGAAGGTAATTTCCGAAGTTTGTCGCGCTGCACGCGTGGGAGTTATCATTGATTTTCCGACAATTTCCAGTTTCGCCGGCACCGCTCCGCTTGTAAACGGCATAAAAGAATTTTTCGATATCAAAGTTCAGAATTACAGGGTTTTCTCTGTGGCTGACATCTATTACGCCTTTGAAAAACAGAATTTTCAGGTGGATAATATGCAACGCGTTTTTCTGCTGCCCTTTTTCGTTCATCGAAAACTGGATAATCCGAAACTTTCCGAAAACATAGAAGCTTTCTTCAGAAAAATCAGGGCCACCGAATATTTCGGTTCGCCGATGTTGTTGTCTGCTTTCCGAAAAAACAAGAGTGATAAATTATGAAAAGGATTTTAATGATCGCTCCGGAACCTTTTTTTAAAATAAGGGGAACTCCTTTCAGCGTTTTTCATCGATGTCGCGCTTTAACTTCTCTGGGTTATGAAGTTGACCTTATAACTTATCATCTTGGTGAAAACGTTGATATGAAAGGATTAAATGTCATCCGGTCGCCCCGGTTCAAATTTATCAAAAACGTCCCCATAGGATTTTCAATTCAGAAAATGTTTCTGTGGTGGATATTGCTGGGAATGGCGTATCAGCGATTGAAACAATTTGATTATCTATGCGTTCATACTCACGAAGATGCCGTCTTTATGGGCGTTGTGCTCCGTAAAATGTTCGGGATAACCCATGTTTACGACATGCATTCCAGCCTGCCCCAGCAATTTGAAAATTATAAAACGACGAGTTCAAAAGCTTTTCTGAAATTCGCTTATATGATGGAGCGAATGGCTTTAAAAAATTCAGACGCGGTCATTACGATCTGTTCAAGCCTTTTTGAGCATGCAAAATCTGTAAACAGGGAGAATTTTAAAGCTTTGATTGAAAATGTATCTTCAACGATCGGATGCAGCGCCGATGATGAACAGGTTAAAAATTTAAAAGAAGAATTGGGCATCATAGGGGAAAAAGCGGTCATATATACAGGGACGCTGGAAAACAACCAAGGCATAGATTTGATGATAGATGCCTTTGCTGAAGCCGTCGATTTAATTCCTCCGGCCAAACTAATCATAGTCGGCGGAGAGCCTGAACAGGCAGAGTTCTACCGCAGATACGCCGAAAAGCGTAATATTGCAAACAAGGTTTTGCTGACCGGTAAAATGCCCGTTGAAACAATGGCGGTTTTTATGAAAATTGCTGACATCCTGGTTTCTCCACGGTCCATCGGCACTAACACGCCTTTAAAAATTTACACATATCTTGAGGCAGGCAAACCCATCCTCGCGACCAATCTCAAAACCCACACGCAGGTGCTTTCAAAAGATGACTCCTATCTTGCAAAACCGACGGTTGAGGGATTAAAGGAAGGACTTGTCCGGCTGATGAATGATGAAAATTTGCGTTTCAAATTGTCGAAAGGAGCGCGAAGCTTATTTGAAAATTCTTACAGCGATGAAATGTTCGTCGCTAAAACGAAGAAATTTTATGAAAAGGCGCTAAGTCTTATGAAATAATACCTAATGAAACGAATCAAACTGATATGGGTGAAAAGATGAAAAGAAAAACGCAGGTCTCGGCAAAAATTCGTGATGTCCAGCAAACTGAATTGCAGGCCCAAATAATGACCGAGAAAACCCCGGCTTTCAAAAAATATCAGAAACTAGTTATCGGTAATACGAAACTGGGCTCATTGTTGAAATATGAATTGATCACGCTGCTTTTCGGTAATCTTCCCGGCGCATTAGGCTACATTACCCGAAGACTTTTTTATCCTTTTTTGTTCGCCTCATGCGGAAAGGGCGTGACATTCGGCCGCAACATGACTATAAGGCATCCCAATAAAATAAAGATCGGCGACTGCTGCGTTTTTGATGACTATAGCGTCCTGGATGCCAAGGGCGAATCGAATGCCGGAATAAACATCGGCAACAATGTCCTGATAGCTCGCAATACAGTTATATCATGCAAGGGGGGCGACATCACGATCGGGGACAACTCCAATATTTCTCTGAACTGCATGATTCATTCGGAAAGTTCGGTGATACTAGGCCGCAACGTTTTAATAGCCGCGTATTGTTATATCATCGGCGGCGGCACGCACGATTTCGACCGCACGGATATACCGATCATTCAGCAGGGCAGTACATCCAAGGGGATAATCATAGAGGAGAACGTCTGGTTGGCTGCCGGAGTAAAGATTCTGGACGGTTCGAAGATTGGAAAAGATTCGATTATCGGCACGGATTCGGTGGTGAATAAGAGGATACCGGATTTTTCCATAGCGCTGGGGTATCCGGCCAAAGTCATAAAAAACCGGCTGAAACACAAGGTTACCCGCAGAGAGCGAGAGGAAACGCCAAAATCGCAAAGCGATGAGAGACAGAGCGATGAAGGTGATCCTGAAAAGAGTTCAGATGATTCAGCCGAATAAGAGTTAGATATGAAGTTCAGCGACAGGCTATTTTTTTTCTTCAAGTTTTTTCTGTCCTTCGGCATCATCGCAGCTTTTTTTCTATGGGGAAGAGTAGACTGGGGAGAAACCTGGCAGGCCATAAGAAACGTCAATGTGAAGCTTTTGATTCTGGCCGCCTGCTTTCATATCCTTGGCCTTTTATTCAGTTCCATTAGATGGAAGAATCTGTTGGCCGCTCAGGGATTACGCTACAATATCACTGAATTGTTTAAGTTTTATCTGGTTGGCGGTTTTTTCAATACTTTTCTGCCGGGGAGGGTCGGCGGAGATATTATGCGTATTCATGACGTCAGCAAGAAAAAAGGATCGCATGTAGAACCGACGGCTGTCGTTCTTATCGAGAGAGGATCGGGAGTATTGACTTTGCTTGGATTAGCCGCTTTCGTCATGATAATGAATTTTGACGTCGGTTTTGACATCGCTCCGTTCCAGAAAAGTTTCTGGATTTCACTATTTTTTCTTTTATTAATCGTCGTTTTTTTCGTTATGTTATTTCATCCTTCAATGGTGAAAATATTATTGAATTTATTTGAGAAAAAATGGTTGAACAGAATGAAACCCTTTGCCGAAAAATTTTACCGCGCCGTCGTGATTTACAAAAACAGAAGACTGTATTTATTTAAAGCGTTGGCAGCAGGCGCCGCCCTCCAGGTAAATTACGTGATGCATTACTACGTTATTGGGCTTGCATTGGGGTTCCAGAGCATCAATCTCGCCTTTTATTTCTTTTTAATACCGGTTAGAGCGGTTCTGTTGATGACCCCGGTTTTCATTAACGGATTCGGATTACGGGAAGCCATAGACATATTTTTCTTTGAAAAAGCAGGAATATCAGCCGGAAAGGCGATATCATTTTCCTGGGTATCCGTCGCTATGACGATGGTTTATGGATTGATAGGCGGACTCGTGTACATTTTCAGGAAAGAAGCGAAAAGAATATGATATTGATAACGGGGGCAAGCGGATTTATCGGGAGACATCTGTCGGAAACTCTGCTGCGATCTGGACATCAGGTGCGGGTTCTTTTGCGAAGGGAAACCGATGAGCATTTTTTTTCAGTGCAACCGACGGAAACAGTCAGGGGGGATTTAAGAAGCCGCGAAACAATAGACAAGGCTGTATCGGGCGTTGACGTCGTAATACATCTTGCTGCTGTTTTGGGACCGTCTCAGATTCGGGAGAAAATCTTCTATGACGTTAACGTCCGGGCAACGGCTGATTTGCTGAAAACAGCACAAAAGTCAGGCGTGAGACAATTTATTTATGGGAGCACGGTCGGCGTTCTTGGAGACGTCGCCGGAGTCGTTGCGGACGAGTCGGCAGAATGCAGCCCGGAATCTGTTTATGAAAAGACGAAATGCGAGGCTGAATTTATCGTTCGAGAGGCTCAGAGTCAATCATTCAACATAACTGTAATTCGCCCGGCCTGGGTATACGGACCGGGAGACAGGCGAACCTTCAAGCTGATAAACGCCATTGCATCAAAGAAATTTATGTTTGTCGGGAAAGCCGGGAACCTGCAGCATCCCGTGTTTATTTCCGACCTTGTAACGGGCATAATGCTCTGTGTGAATAATGAGAGAGCTGCAGGAGAAATATATCATTTAGGTGGTCCGGAAATTGTAACAGTAAGAAAACTATGCACAACAGCGGCTTCCATCCTGGGAGTATCACTGCCGAGAGTTTCTCTGCCCTTATTTGCAGCTAAGATACTAGCCCGTTTTTCCGAAAAAATTTTTGATTTAGCTGGAAAAGAAGCGCCGGTAGACCGGGGAAAAGTTGATTTTTTCGTCAAAAATCGCGCTTACAGCATAGAAAAGGCGAAAAGAGAACTGTCGTACAATCCGGAAACTTTTCTTGAACAGGGTATGACTGCTGCGATAAAGTGGTATCGGGAACAATGCTGGTTATGAATGAACCGGTGAGTTGCTTTTTTAGAGGAACGAACGATGGAGTTCTTCAGCGCGTGGTTCTCAGAGGATCAGGAATGAGGTTAATATAGATGGATATGCTTTTAATAGTACCGCCGGGAGGTTATTACGCGGAGAGGTGGCAAAAAGGCGTGCTGATGCCTCCTTTGGGAATCGGTTATGTCGCTGCTGCGCTTGAAAAAGCAGGTTATGAAGCAGGCATTCTGGATGCCCATGTGAAGAAAATGTCCATGAAGGAGATTGCACGATATCTCGAAAATAATACTCCGAAATGCATAGGGTTGACATTTACGACAGAGACAAGATTTGAGGGATTTCAGACGGCTGCAGAGATCAAGCGAGTCCTGCCTGATGTTCCGATTGTTGCAGGCGGACCTCATGTTTCGCTCGCGGCCGCAGACACGCTGGAACATATCCGCGAAATTGACTATGTCGTGGTGGGGGAAGGCGAGCTCACAGCAGTCGAATTAATGGATGTAATTCTAAAGAATCGAAAACCTGAGACGGTTGACGGCCTGGCTTACAGGCAAGAAGACAGGATTTTGTTTTCAAAACCGCGGCAACCTATAAAGAATCTGGACGAAACTCCTTTTCCCGCCAGGCATCTTTATCCCATGAACGATTATAATTTTCAATTCGATGTTCCGGGGCGGGGTTCGATACCCTTCGGCAACATTATGACCAGCAGAGGTTGCCCATTTCATTGCAACTTCTGCGCCTCGCCCATAATGTGGGGCAAGAGATGCAGGCTTCGCTCGCCGGATAATATTGTCCGGGAGATTGAAGAAATCGCCGCTTCATATGATGCAAAAGGACTCTGGATATTTGACGATACTTTTAATTCGGTTCCCGAACGGGTCGTTAAAATTTGCGATCTTATCATTGAGAGAAAATTAAATCTCTCCTTCTTCTGTGAAGTCCGGGTCGACAAAATGTCCAAACCCCTTTTAGAGAAAATGAAAGAAGCGGGTTGTTACTGTATCGGTTTCGGAGTCGAATCCGGCTCTCAGCGTATATTGGACGAAGTAATCAGAAAACATCTGGACCTCAAAAAAGTAGAACAATTGATCGAATGGTGCCTGGAACTCGACGTGAAACCAAATCCCTTCTACATCTTCAGTCACCCTACAGAAACGATGCAGGATGCCCAGCAAACCATGGACCTTATTCTCAAATATAAAGACAAAGCTCAAGCCAGCATGGCTTTGCTGCATGTTTACCCCGGAACGGCCCTGGAAAAAACCGCTTATGAAAAAGGCGTTTTGCCCAGAGACTTTTCTTGGACGCACAAAGATCGGAAAGAGGTCAAAACGTTGCCGTCAGCTCAGGGAAACGTCCCTATATTCCAGGATAAACTTACCTGGGATCAAATCAGCGGCCTCCTGTTCCAGTGGGCTGAACTGCAGAATTATCCCATATGGAGACATATCCCGAAAGTAATAAGAAGCGTTAAATCTTTCGATGACTTTAAAAGATATGTGATTATGGGTAAAAATTTTTTGAAAAGGAAATTATCTTCTTCGAAAACGCATTAGCGCCATTCAACCATTTCCTTACCTCGCTTTATTCCTCATCGATTTCTCTCAACCAGGCTCCGACTTTTTTCATCTCCCGCTCCCAATCGGACGATATGCGCAATTCAAGAAAGCGGTAGAAAAGGGCATCCATAATATTTATAAAAGTAGCGAAAGCATCGGCTCTGTCGTAAAAAACCTGTTCATCTTCTGTCGACAATGTTTTGGGTATTTTCATTGATTTGAATTGCAATTTTTCAGCATTGATCGTCAGATAACAGATTGATTCGTCAACATCAATTCGCAGGCGGGCTTCTTTGACCTTCTTTCCGTTTTTCAGCGCAAATTTGGCTTCCTGGATGTTCAATACTTCGCCTTTGAATGTCGATACTTCCTCGTCCAAACCCAAGACTATTTTGTTGTCGAAAAAAAGCGTAAAATCGCCGACAGGCGATACCGTGAAGCTGCCTTCTCTGATTTCACTTTCAGCAAGTAACCAGGTAAGGAAATCGCTGCCCATGAATTCTTTTGCATCCTGATCTTCGATATTGTGTATTTCATTTTCATTATCGTTCATTTTTATACTCCGAAAAGGAATCAAGCAATCACCCTTACAGCAGGCCGATTGTCATTTCCTCTGAAAGAAGGTATGAAAAACTGATGTATCGTAATTCCTACGTAAATCAAGCGTTTTTCCTTTGAAGCGAACTTTCATCCGTTTATTCTTTTCCTCTCCATAAAGCGGACTGCTCCATCATCAAACTCCCGGCATTTATAAAACATTAAACAAACACTGTGGGTTCAGCCTGATCCCATTGTTCGATCGATTTACGCAAATCGCCGTTTTTCCAGAATAGAGAACGCATGCTTGCCTCATAGAGCTTGACGGAAAAAGAATCTTCAAACAGATTCATAAATTGTTCAATGACCTTCGAGGAAACGGAGCCGAGAAGAACGAAGTTTTCCTGAAGGTTCCAGGCCATTTCAAAGAAATCTGGGACTGCGGGCATTTTTTTGAGTAAATTTCTTTCCACGCGTTCATTTATTTGTCTGTTTTCTTTAAAACCCGGCCGTTTTTTTCCGGTAGCTTTGATGAATTCATTGATAGCCAGTCTTCGTTCCAGTTTGAGAAGTTTGGGAGGTATTCTTCTTTTATCGATTCGCATCTGGAGTGTGAGAAATTCACCGTAGAAGATGTTCCCCGTATGAAACTCCGTACTGGAAAAATCATCGAACAGAGTCCATCCGCAGCTTTCTTTCAGTTCGCTGTCCGGCGGAATGGATTGAAAACGATTGTCATTGACTCCTTTTAACAAGGAATCGTGATAATTTTCAGGAAGCGCATCAAAAACAAAAAATCGGGTAAAACTGAATGTTCCTGTTAATAAGCTCATTTGTCAGCTCCTTGAAGACAGAGTGGAGATTGTCATTCTTTTTCAAGGTAAGAATAACCATTGAGGCCATCCTGGTAAATTTTGAGAAATTTGGCTGATTCTCTCAACGAGAGTTTTTTGGATTTAACGCCGGCTTCGACTGCATTCCTTAATTTGTTGATGAGTGTTTCGACGTCGTACTGAACATATCTGAGCAGAGCTCCGACGGTATCGCCTGCGATAAATTTGTCAATGATATAATTCCCGTCTTTTAAGACCGATACATGTACCGTATTTGTGTCTCCGAAGAGGTTATGGAGGTCGCCGAGTATTTCCTGGTAAGCGCCGATAAGGAAGATGCCTAAATGATATCCTCTGTCGTCGGGATAATGCAGGCTCAATGTGTCCTTGACTCCGCGCAGGTCAATGAATTGCTCGATTTTTCCATCCGAATCGCATGTGATGTCTACTAATGTGGTCTTGCAATCGGGTTGCTCATCCAAACGGCTTATAGGCATGATGGGAAATAACTGGTCGATAGCCCAATGATCCGGTAATGATTGGAATACGCTGAAATTACAGATATAAGTATCTGCCAGAAAACGTTCCAATCCTGATAATTCTTCAGGGATATAATCCAGCGCCTGAACGATTTTCAAAATTTTCACGCAAATTTGCCAGAACAGGTCCTCAGCTATTGCCCGTTCCTCAATATTCAAAAGCCCCAGATTAAATCTGGCCAACGCATCGTCTTTGTAATGCATCGCATCATGGAACGACTCCTGGTAATTTTTTATTGTAATATTTTTTAGTACATCCTTCATGTCGATTAATAAGTCGGGGGGATTGTCCGGAAAATGCAAATTGCTGAATCGTCCGGAATAACTGGAAACGTCTGTTACGTCGACCAGCAGAACAGAATGGTGCGCAACCAGAGCTCTGCCGCTTTCCGAGATAATATGGGGATGAGGAACAGAGCGTCTTTCGCATTCTTCGCAGACGGACCACACTATGTCTGCGGCATACTCCTGCATTGAATAATTCGCGCTTGATGCGAAATTGGTTTTGCTGCCGTCATAATCAATGGCCAAACCTCCTCCGACGTCAAAATAATTCAGCGGCGCTCCGAGACGATATAATTCGGAGAAAATCCGTACGGCTTCCCCCATCGCTTCCTTTATGCTTCTTATGGCAGTAATTTGCGAACCCAGATGAAAGTGCAACAGCTTAAAGATATGCAACATGTCCCTTTCGCGCAAGATTTGAACGATTTGCAGTATTTCAACAGTCGTTAATCCGAATTTTGAAAATTCACCTCCTGATCCTTCCCATTTTCCCGCACCTCGTGAAGAAAGCTTGCATCTTACCCCAATTGTGGGCTCCACATTCAACTTTTTCGCACAGGATAAAATCAAATCCATTTCATTGAGTTTTTCCACGACGAGTATAATATTTTTGCCGATTTTCGATGCCAGAAGCGCTGTTTCTATGTATTCCTGATCTTTGTAGCCATTGCAGATGATAAGGGCTTTTTCGTTTTCCATAAGGGCGACGGCTATAAGAAGTTCAGCTTTGCTGCCCGATTCCAGGCCGAAGTTATATTCCTTCCCGAAATCCAGTATGTCTTCCACAACTTGCCGGCTCTGGTTGACCTTAATCGGATAAACCCCCATGTATTCACCCTTGTAAGAAGCTTCATCCATTGATTTTCTGAAAGATTGGTAAAGCTCTTTGACTCTTTGTTTCAATATGTCCGTAAAACGAAGGAGCACCGGAGTATTGATGTCCCGTTGCATTAATTCTTGCACGAGGAAAGAAAGATCGAGCTCGTATTGCATGTTTTTGTAAGGTCTTACGACAGCATGCCCCTGCTCATTGATGGAAAAGAATCCCTGCCCCCAATCTGTGACTCTGTAAAAATCTTTTGAATCCTGAACGGTCCATTTTTTTTTGAGTTTCTTTTCTTTCTTCTTGATATGAGCCTTTTTCATTTCGTCGACCTCCTTGTCACTCATATCTGAGGATTGGGAAATGAGAGGACGATATTAACATAATAACGAGGATTTCCAATTAAAAAACTGAAATTTCCCAGTGAAGTATTCGTAACAGGAATCAGGAAAGTTTCATTTCGCCTGATGAGGATCAGTTGCCTGGAGAATTCGAATATGTTTTTTGAAAAATGGACTCCTTTTGATGTAATTGATAGATCAGCCGCAGGTTCTATAATCAGGTCGACTCCGCAAAACAGAATTCCTGTGAAAAAAATCTTTTCATTTGAAGACAGAAAGATATCTTTTTGCTGCGAGCCTTCCTGATTACAGCCACGCTGCAGTCCATTATTTCATACCGCCGGCATTGGTTTTCCGACTATTTTTTTCCCTTTCGGAACACGAATCCATAAGTTTTATTTCCGGCGACTTCCCGAATCACGTCGGTTTCAGCTATCAGCTTATCTCCTGTTTTGACGTTTGCGTCTCTAATCTGTCCCAATGCTTTTATGCCATTGTCGAATTCCACAATACCGAAGGTTAAAGATTTGGTTTCAAAGCCTTCGGGAAGAGCGAAAACCTGAGAATATGCCAGTAATTTGCATTTTCCTTTCAGAGGCACCTTGATGAAATCATCATAAATAACTTCTGAGGGGTCCCGTCGGGTTCTGCATTTTTCGCACACCATTGGTGCGGGGTAGTAGAGTTTTTCGCATTTCGGGCATTTATAGGCATAAACATTTTTGTCTACAGCATAGAGGTCTTGAATTTCGTACATCTCGATTCTCCTCTGTTGTTATTTAGCTAATATCGTCGTCAGTACGTTGTTTCCGAATCCTCCGAAATTGACGGCAAGTCCATACTTCGGATTCTTGACCTGTCTTCCTTTTTCAGCTTCGCCTCTCAACTGTTTTACAAGTTCGTGTATTTGAGAGACGCCGGTAGCGCCCACTGGATGTCCTTTTGCTTTTAAGCCGCCGGAAGCGTTGACGGGAATCTTGCCGTTAACTTCCAAATCGCCGCGTTCGATGGCGGCTTTGGCTTTGCCCTTCGCGAAAAAACCGACCTCTTCACTGATGGCTGCTTCCAGAATAATAAAGGCGTCATGAAGTTCTGCCAGCGAGATGTCTTTTGGTCCTATTCCAGCCATTTTATATGCCTTTTCAGCAGCCGTCCGGACGGCTTTTAAATCCAGAGGGTCTTTCCTGTTATGGACGCAATGAGTATCGGTTGCCTGTCCGATTCCTGCTACACGGATCGGTTTCTTTTTAAATCGGTCCGCTACGTCCATGCCGCACATGATGACTGATGCTGAGCCGTCGGAAACAGGACATATACCGTAAAGCCTTAACGGGTCCGCCATGATCGGATTGGCGGATTCTTTATGCGGATTATTCAATATGCCGTCCAACGATGCTTGTTGCTCCACATGGCTGAAAGGATTAAGATCAGCGTTCCTGTGTGCTTTTTCTCCTAATATGGCTAAATGCTTCTCCTTCAGACCATATTTTTCCATGTACATTCTTGTGAACATCCCTGCGAATCCCGAAAGAGTTATGCCGTACGGATATTCAACTTCCGGATGAGTCAACGTGGAAATAAAATCAGTGCTTCGCCAGCCGGTCGTTTCGCGCATGCGTTCGCCGCCCGTAACCATCACGATGTCCGCCATGCCTGACGCGATAGCCATGTATCCGCATTTGATCGCAGAAGCGCCCGATGCGGGACCATTCTCAACGGTTTCCGCCATAGCGGGTTCAAGAAATATCCGGCTCACCAGAGATGATGCGATGCCTGTCTGATGATTAAGAAACGCCGAGCCCATGTTTGCAACGAATACCTGATCGATTCCCTTGTCGATTCCTGCATCTTCCATTGCCTCCAACGAAGACCAGGCCAATATGTCCACAAGATCATAATCCAATCTGCCGAATTTTATATGACCGATTCCTACTATTCCAACTTCTCTCATCGTTTAAACTCCGGAATTTGCGGATACTCATCAGGCGGAATGAGATTATCCGCGGTTTTAAGTAAATCAGCCGGAACCGGACGAGTCCCGGATAACAGTCTTGATCTGGCTTTATCGAACAGTTCTTTCGTCAGAACGTAAGAAGGCACGCCCCCCAGTTCATGCTGAAATTCCATACGAGGTTCAAGTTGATACTCTATCATCCATCTTTTGAATCCGATAAAACTTTCCGCAACGATATATACTTCTTCCTGGTTGAGAAAATCCATGTGATATTCCATTTTGGCGGCAAACATCATCGCTCCGCAACGCAACCCTCTCCGTATCGTCATTGTGTGATAACTCATTCCCCGAGCCTCATCGATCATTCTCCCGTTTACTATGCTCGCAATAACTCCATCAATGGACCCGACCAAACAATAAGGGTCCCTCACCCGATACAGCAACTGCCCTAAAAGCTCGCCGTACATCCTGGTTGCGACAATGTCATAAAAGTCCCTTCTTACTTTCATTAAAGGACTGACTGTTTCCAATAAAGCGGGTATGTCTTCGCTTGTCGCTTGACGGATTACCAATTTTTCGCCGGATGCCAATGTAATGAATTTAGGCGGATACGGCGTCATCTTCCTTGACGGCGGTCTCAGTTTTAATTCTAAATCCTCAATAAACATGAATTGTAAACCTCCCTTCCATGAAGCCGTTAACAATAGCATGCCGAAACTAACTACGCAAGGCATAAGCTCAAATATGCTAATATTTTTTCTCCCTCTTTTCAATCTTGACATACGAACACTTTGATACTATACTCCCGAATCTTGATGTGATTTCCGTAATTACTTACGAAATTACATTTTGTACCGTTTTAAGTTTTATCGTCCTCTGACTTTTCAGTTAAGAGACAACCGGAGGTAATAAATGGAAAAAGAGATGGAGCTATTGAAGGAAAAGTGTGGAGAGAAAAATTACCGGAAATTGATGGAGATCGATAATCCTGATATTCATCAATTTGTAGCTCGATGGACTGCTCATTGCAATCCAGATAAGGTTTTCGTTTGTACTGATTCATCGGAAGATTTACAGTTTGTCAGGCAGGCGGCGATCGACAGCGGAGAAGAGAAGGAATTGGCGACAAAAGGGCACACAATTCATTTTGATGGTTATTACGATCAAGCCAGAGATAAAGAGCACACCAAGTTTTTACTTCCAAAGGACGTGGATTTGGGTCCGAACATTCAGGCAATAGACAGAGATGAAGGATTAAAAGAGATTCACGGCATTATGAAAGACATCATGAAGGGCCATATGATGTTCGTCCGTTTTTTTGCTCTGGGACCTACGAATTCTGAGTTTACTCAACCCAGTCTCCAGTTGACCGATTCGGCATACGTCGCCCATAGCCTGGATTTACTTTATCGACAAGGTTACGAGGAATTCAGGAGACTGGGAAGAAAGGCGAGGTTCTTCAAAGTCGTTCACAGTCAGGGTGAGTTGGAAAATTATGTGAGCAAGAATATTGAGCAGAGACGCGTTTACATAGACTTGAAAGATGAATTAGTATACAGCGCCAACACTCAATATGGAGGAAACACGCTGGGGCTGAAAAAACTCTCCATGCGTCTCGCCATCAATAGAGGGGCAAAAGAAGGTTGGCTGACGGAACATATGCTGCTCATGGGCATTCATGGGCCGAATCAACGGAAAACCTATTTTACTGGAGCTTTTCCCTCCTTGTGCGGAAAAACCTCGACATCAATGATGGAAGGCGAAACAATCGTAGGCGACGACATTGCCTACCTACGTCGAATCGACGGGGAAATAAAAGGCGTTAACGTGGAATCGGGCATGTTCGGTATCATTATGGGCGTCAATGAAAAAGACGATCCTCTTATCTGGAAAGCCTTGCACGCGCCTAATGAAATCATCTTCTCGAACATATTGGTAACCAAAGATGGTGGAGTTTACTGGATCGATAAAGGAACGGAAATGCCTTCTGAAGGAATCAATCATTCAGGAGCTTGGAAGCCGGGTAAGATAGACAAAGATGGAAATGAAATCCCGCCGTCTCACAGAAACGCCAGATTCACTTTGAAACTCGAATACCTGGATAATTTAGACCCCACCCTGAACGATCCCGCGGGCGTGAAGGTCGGAGGAGCCATATACGGGGGACGAGATTCGGATACATGGATGCCCATCAGAGAAGCATTCAACTGGCAACACGGCATCATCACCATCGCCGCCTCTCTCGAATCGGAAACCACCGCTGCGACTCTGGGAAAAGAAGGCGTCCGAAAATTCAATCCTATGTCTAACCTTGACTTTCTATCCGTCCCTATCGGTAAATACATTCAGATGAACCTTGACTTTGTTGAGGGCGTGGAGAATCCGCCTTTGATCTTTGGGGTGAACTACTTCCTCAAAGATAAGAACGGAGATTTCCTCAATGCAAAAACAGACAAAGCTATCTGGTTGAAATGGGCGGAATTGAGAGCCCACCAGGATGTGGAAGCCATTGAAACGCCGATCGGATACATTCCGAAATACGAAGACCTGAAAAGACTCTTCAAAGACATACAGTCCAAAGAATACTCAAAAGATGATTATGAAAAGCAGTTTAAGCTGAGAATTCCTGAGAATCTGGCGAAAATTGACCGAATTTTGAACATTTACCAGAACAAAGTTAAAGATGCGCCGCAAGTCTTTTTCGAAGTCCTGAACAAGGAAAAAGAAAAACTGATAAAAGCAAGAGAGAAATACGGAGATTACGTGGTTCCGGATGCCTTTTTGTAATTTAGACGAAAATTGATTCATAAATTGATACGGCGCTTGTCGGTTTGATTGATTCTATTTGGCCGCTTTCCGCAAGTTCGAGTACCGCTTAAAATTTTACTGCTGTAAAGAAACTATCAGGTCATCGCCCCATTCTCTGTAATCCCTTCATTATCCTCAAGAATCTTTCACACCGAAGGCGCCGTATTTCTTTCTGCCTTAATCAGGATGTCTGTTGGCGTTCAATCATTATCAGGCCCTGGCTTCCATCGCCGGAACATAATGGTGATTGCTGTTTTTGTTGCAATATCGCAATCCTGAGGTATAATCGACCAACGTTCCATCTCATGCACTTCAAAAAGGAGGATAAGGAATGAAAGAATTATTTCAAACAGCTGACTGGAAATCGGAAAAACACGCGCCTGTCATTACGGTACGCGAATCCGCTGAAAAAGGGGAAATCCTGGATATAGAATTAAGCGTCGGCAAAGAGATACCGCATCCCAATACCACTGAACATCACATTTCGTGGATCGAACTTTATTTCCATCCCGAAGGTGAGAAATTCCCTTATGCCCTGGGCAAATTTGAGTTTTCATGTCACGGCGCTTCAGTCCAGGGGCCTGACTCGAGTACTGTATATACTCATCCCAAAGTCGTTTGCTCTATGAAAACGGAAAAGTCCGGAAGCATCCACGCAATGGCTTATTGCAACATCCATGGGCTGTGGAGCAGTGTTGCGGAATTGAAGGTTAAATAAATTACGTCGTCGAACTCCTGTGAATTCGATAAAGCCGTTCGAACAAACGGTTTCAACGAATTGAACGATTCAGGAGGAAATGTAGAGTTCATTTTTAAAGGAGGAAATTGATCGTGCTTAAAGAAAATATGGAAAAAGCATTGAATGAACAGATTAACGCTGAATTGTTTTCAGCGTACCTTTATCTTTCGATGTCAGCTTATTTTGAATCAATTGATCTGGCGGGATTCGGAAACTGGATGAAACTTCAGGCTCAGGAAGAAGCGGAACATGCTATGAAAATATACGATTTCGTCAATCAAAGAGGTGGCCGAGTCATCCTTACGGCGATAGAAGCCCCACAGAGTGAATGGAAGTCCCCTTTGGACGCTTTCGAGGATGTATACAGTCACGAGCAGAAAGTGACGAAAATGATTCACGATCTCGTAGATTTGGCGCTGCAAGAGAAAGATCACGCCTCCAATAATTTTTTACAATGGTTCGTATCAGAACAGGTTGAAGAAGAAGACTCAGCTCAGACAGTCCTTCAGAAGCTCAAACTCATCGGAGATAAAGGGCATGGTCTTTTTATGATCGACAGAGAATTGGGAAACAGGAAGGCAGAGTCTGGCTCTGAAGAGGAATAGGTATTCCGGATTTTTAGCTGACGGTTTTCTTTTATAGTTCGGAATCGCATGAGTTCCGAATTTCTGTAAGTTTAGTGAATCGACGTGTGAATTATTGTATCAGTTAAGAGGGAACGAAGGATATGTTTGTTTTGGATGACGTCTCAATTGCTGAAAAGGAGTTTTTATAATGAAAGAATTCAATTCGACCGAAGAAATTTTGGATTTTGCGGTACAGGAGGAAGAAAAAGCGTTTCAGTTTTACAAGAGTCTGGCTGAGAAAACTGAAAAACCCTGGATGAGGGAAGTTTTTATGGAATTTGCTCGTGAAGAGGCGTCTCACAAAGAAAAATTGCTCCAGGTTAAAGAAGGGAAGCAGGTACTGGTTGATGTTAAGGGAAAAGTAATGGATTTAAAAATAGCCGATTATCTTGTAGAAATGGAACCGAACCCGGAAATGGATTACCAGCAAGCCTTAGTCGTTGCCATGAAAAAAGAAAAAGCTGCATTTAAATTGTATTCGGACCTGGCGGGAAGAATAGATGATCCGGAACTCAAGTCAGTTTTCCTGTCATTGGCTCAGGAAGAGGCAAAACATAAATTGAAATTTGAAATTGAATATGATGATAATTTCCTTACAGAAAAAAAATGGTAGGCCTGAGCAGAGCCTTTCGCGGGATACCATTGATCATGATATCGGAACTTAAATTAAATCGTTCCACATCATTTATTGCAAAGGAGCTCCATCATGGTCGAAGATAAAAAAGCGGAGACGGGTGATAAGGCCCCTGATTTCGTATTGCAAAACGCGGAAGAACAGGAAATACGCTTGAGCGATTTGGTCGGAAAATGGATTACGCTTTATTTTTATCCTAAAGACAATACGAGCGGGTGCACGTTGGAAGCCGTAAATTTTACCAATGCTTTGGATGAATTTAAGAAACTTGGCGGCATAATCATCGGCATCAGTCCGGATTCCTGTCAGAGTCACAGGAATTTTAAAGCGAAACATGACTTAAAAGTCGTGCTGTTGAGCGATCCTGATAAATCCATAATAAAGCGTTATGGGGTTTGGGCATTGAAGAAAATGTACGGTAAAGAATATTACGGCGTCGAAAGAAGCACCTTTCTTATTGATCCCGACGGAAAAATAGCTCATGCCTGGCGAAAAGTAAAAGTTAAAGGGCATGTGGAAGAAGTGAAAGAAAAATTAAGGGAGTTGGTCGGCAAGGCTTAATCCTGTGGATGAAATTTCGGTGAGATGAAAATACCCAGCTTTTATGGAATCGATTGCAAAGATCACGCAACCACGGATGGCAAGGATTTTTACTGGCAGAGAAGAAGCGATTCGCAAAAATTGCAGCTCTCGTTTGATCATTACCGAAATTACTTACTTTTAAAATGAAGGATGCAATATGGAGTTGATGGAAGCGATAGAGAAAAGAAGGGCTTATCGGGCGCTGGAGAAAACCCGGATCAACGAAAACATGATAAGGCAATTGGTTCAAACTGCACAATTAGCGCCCTCTTGTTATAATCATCAACCCTGGCGTTTTGTTTTCATTCATAGCGAAAAACAAATGACAGCAATGAAATACGCCTTGTCAAAAGGAAATCGTTGGGCTTACAGAGCATCTGGGTTCGCCGTCGTATTCAGCCGAAAAGATTTCGACTGCGTAATTAAAAAACGTGAATATTTCCTGTTCGATTCCGGCATGGCCACGGCCTTTCTTATCCTCAAGGCTGTTGAATTGGGACTGGTCGCTCATCCCATTGCCGGATACGACGAAGAAAAAGTTAAAGAGATACTTAATATTCCAAAGGATATGAGAGTTATTACGGTTATTGTGCTTGGAAAACATTCCGCAAAGTTTGAAGATTTGTTGTCCGACAAGCAAATCGAGTTAGAAAAAGAAAGACCTGTTCGTTTCGCGATGGATAAATTCCTTTATTTCAATGCATATGAAGAGAAGGAGTGAAAAATGAACTCAAAGGTCACAACAGTGGAAGGTGAAAACAAAGGTTCGGTTATGCTTTTTGCCTTAAGTACCTGTGTGTGGTGTAAAAAAACGAAAAAATTTCTGAATGAATTGGGCATCCGATACAAATACGTTGACGTGGATAAATTAGATGTAAACGAAAAAGCCGATACCATGAATGAGTTAAGTAGGTTCAATCCTCGATGCTCTTTTCCTACATTGGTTGTGGATGACGAGAAATGCATCGTCGGATATGATGCTGTCAAAATAAAAGAATCTCTTGGAAAATAAACTTCAAAGATTAATTTCCCGCAAGTAAAGTCGACAACCGCTCGCCGGACATTGAGCCTGCGGTTGTCGACTTTCATTTTTCAACAATTTTTCAAATTTTCTGAAATTATTTGGAAAATTGATTGGAAATATTCGACTGGTTGTGCTATGATTTTTTTGTAACTTAAGAGATGATCGGATATTTCCGTTCTTTTGCTTTTGAAACCAGGAAGATTTGGGGACTTTCTTTGCTGAGTTCAGGGAATGAAGGATGAGATGAGCTTTAATGAAAAATGAGAGAAATCGGACATGGAAAAAAAGGTTCAGAAAAAGCAGGAAAAAAACGAAGGAAACTTAAAGAAAAATTCTCCTGACGGGCGCTTGCCGGGAAATAATTCCAGTTCATGGTTAACGAGCCGTTATGCTCAGAAATATTTGGATATCGCCGGCGCAATAATAGTGATTATTGACCCGAACGGAGAAATTTCGCTGATCAATCAAAAGGGCTGTAAGATTCTGGGCGCGAAAAAAGAAGAGTTAATCGGCAAGAATTGGTTCGATATGTTTATTCCGAAGCGCCTTAACAAAAAAGTTAAAAAAGTCTTTAATGAGCTGATGAAGAATCCGGATGAAAAACATCAGCATTACGTCAACCCTATTATTGATGCTGCGGGAAAAGAACGTTTAATTTCATGGAGAAATACGATCCTTTTCGATGCAGAAGGAAATGTCGCGGGTTCATTGAGCTCAGGAGAGGATATTACGAATATAAAAGAAGCCGAGTTGGCTTCGAGAATCTATGCCGAGAAACTTGAAGCGATGCGCCGGATTGATCGGGTTATTTTGGAGGCTGAAACGAAAGAGGAAATGGCGCAATCAAGTTTGCTGCAGGTTGATCAACTATTGCCTTATGACAGAGCTTGTATAATGCTGTTTGATTTGAAAAAAAACAAGGCTGAGGTTATCGCATCAGTCGCTAAAAAAGATATGATCCCGGAAGACCGGATCAGCATGAACGATTTAGATTTCATTTCCGATTTGTCTGATGGAAAGCCTGTTCTGAAAAAAAACATCAGGAATGTTTCATGCGTATCTCCCTATTTTGTAAAAACTTACCGTCAAGGCATCAGATCATTCGTCTTATCGCCTTTAATTTATCACGGTGCATTGCTTGGAGCGTTATCCCTGCAAAGCAAAACACCCAGTACTTTTAAGGTTGATAACCTCGGATTACTCAAAGACCTGACTGACCATTTGGCCATTGCCGTTAAACAGTCCTCTTTGCATGAAACTCTCGAAAAAAATGCCGTATTGCTTAAAACTAAAGTGCAACAAAGAACTGCGCAACTCAAAAAAAGAAATACTGAACTCGAAGCTTTCGCCGCTTCAGTTTCTCATGATTTGAGAGCTCCTTTAAGAGCTATCAGAATTTTTTGTCAACTGCTCAGCGCTGACTGTAAAAAAAATTTGAACGAAAAAGGAATACGGCATCTTGAGGGCATCTCAAGATCAGCCGAATATATGGATGAACTTATTCAAGACCTGATGGAATACAGCCGCTTGGCTTTAGATCAAGTGAAACTGACTCCCCTCAAACCAGATAAAATCCTGGATGACGTCATTTGTCAATTAAAACCAGATATCGAAATGAAAAATGCCGAAATTATCATTCGTAAACCGCTCCCTGAAATTTACGGTCAGAAAACTGTTTTATCGCAAATCTTCTTCAATCTCATCGGTAATTCGCTGAAATTCGTCGAACCGAGTGAAAAACCCTTAATCAAGGTCTGGGCTGACGACGATAATGACTCCGTTCGATTCTGGCTTCAGGATAACGGCATTGGTATCGATAATAAATATTTCCATAAAATTTTCAACGTCTTTGAGAGATTAAATCCTCAAAGCGAATATCCCGGAACTGGGATCGGATTAGCGCTAGTCAAAAAAGGAATGGACAGATTGGGTGGAAAAGTGGAGGTCTATTCGGAAGTTGGAAAAGGCACCAAATTCGGACTTGAATTAAAAAAGCCTTCCGCTCCTCTTTAAGTTCCACTCGCCTCGCTTGTCATTATCAATCAAGAAGTCCCCGGATGCCTGAAAAATAAGCTTTGCAGCCCCAGCACGCAACGTCTTTTATTGAGCATTCCTGAAATCAGAAGATTCTCGTCTTTCATTCATTGATGTTTCAACAAGAGCGCTTGACCAGGGAATTTTCATACTTTTTCTGCAGTCCGATAAGCAACGGACAAATTTGACAAAGCGGCAATTATCTGGTAAAAATAGTAATTGTGGCAAAACCGGAAGCCCCTGCGGCTTCCTTTGAGCCGGGGTTGCATTTTTTTAAGGTAAGGGACGGGTTGGGAATCCACTTAATTATTCAATAGACAGCAGCCAGTTTTTTCTGAAGTGCATTTTTGGAAAAACAAAAGCGAAATTCAGGAGCTGCATGTGGAAAAAGACAAGAGAGGGGGAAGGTTGAGCGAGCGAGGCCGGGGAGTAAGAGAAGAGATAAATATGGAAGAGGCGCTTGGCGATGAGAGCAATCGAGATATTTCATATTTATGGGATATTTCTCGTGTTCTTGGTGCGGAGTATAATTCACGGGAATTTTTAAATAAGGTATTGGAACAGGTAGTAAAGTATTTGAAAGTTTCCAAGGCGACGATATTGCTGAGGAACAAGAAGGGAAAGTTATCGATCAGAGCATACAAAGGCATGTCTCCGGATTTGGCGGAGAAGGTAAGCGTCACGCCTGGGGACAGGATAGCGGGGTGGGTATATGAAACAGGCAATCCTTTATTGATCCGGGACATAGAAAAGGACCCCCGATTCGGGAAGCCTTCAGGCCGAAGGTATAAGAGCCGATCGTTTTTATGTTATCCGTTAAAAACGCGAAGTCGAGTAATAGGCGTAATAAATGTAAACGACAAAACCAACGGAGAGTCTTTTAATGACTATGATCTGCATTTACTTGGAATAATAGCGACAGAAGCAGGAATGCGGCTTGAGACGATATCGTTGCATAACCGTCTTATGGTAACGATAAGGTCTCTGAAGAAGAGCAATTTCAAGCATCTGAAAGAAAGGCGACGTCTGGAGTCATTGATCAACAACATATCTGATGCATTAGTGCTTAAAAATTCTCAGGGCCGGATAGTATTAAAGAACGATACGGCTGAGGAATTGTTGTTTCAGAGTCACCGGAGTACAAAAAGGATTACGATTCCACAAAGCAAAAAGGATATGCCTTTGGAATGCGATAATTTTACGGACAATGAATTTCGGCGATTGCTGGAGAGTCATGTGGGAAGATTGAGGAGGGGCGAATTAAAAATTTCGGAGGAATTTGAAACATACGACAAAAATAAGGGTAAGGTTCATTTGCTTGTTTTAAGCACGGTGATAAAGAAGAACGACGCGAGAGTGCAAAATTATCTTCATTTGATTCGAGACATAAGCATTGAAAAGGAGACGGAGGAAAAAAAGCAAGAGTTCATTTCATTAATATCTCATGAACTGCGAACGCCTTTGACTCCCCTTAAGACCTATATGACTCTTTTGCTTGAAGGTTCCATGGGTCGTTTGAATGAGGCGGCGCACGAGACGCTTGAAATTATGATGGGACAATTGAGAAGGTTGGAGTTGGAGATCAAGAATTTACTTTTCATATCGAATCTCAATTCAGATGATGTTGTACCATTTTGGGAAGAAGTCGAGTTAAACGCATTGGTAAAGGAAACTTTAGAGAAGTATGAATTTTTGGGCAGGCAACGAGGGATAAATTTTCAGTTGAAGTCCAATTCGGAGCGAGTAATCATCAGGTCAGACCCCAAACTGATTTCGATAATATTGGCTAATTTGCTTGCTAACGGAATAAAATTCAGCTCGAAGGGCGAAAACATCAATATCACGATAACCGATGGAGACAAGTATGGAGATGAGATCGACGGAAAAATGGATCAATTGGAAGAGGATTCGGTATACATTTGCATAGAAGATCAGGGAATAGGCATACCCAGGAATGATCAGGAGAGGATATTCAAAATGTTCGAGCAGGTCGAGTCGCCGCTGACGAGGCGTCATGGGGGCAGCGGTCTGGGTTTATACATCGTAAGACGCCTGACCGAGATTTGCGGCGGTCGTATTTGGGTCAACAGCCGTATGGGAAGAGGTAGTCGATTTTTTTTAATGTTTCACAAACAGAGGAAAAGTAATTATGCAAAAGAATGCGGAACAATTTGTTCAAAATAATAAGATTTTGACGAGTTCGCTGAAAAGAGCCGGAATACAGTTTAAAAAAAAGAAGCAGGAGAGTTTTGATTATGCTGCTGCTTTAGCCCATGAAATCAGAACGCCTTTAAGCGCCGTCAGGATAATGGTTCAAATGTTGATAAGAGAAACGCTCGGCCCGTTGAACAGCGACCAGAAACAGACCGTCGGGGATGTAATGAGCGGTATCGACCGGGTCCTCCGCATGATCAACGGGATGCTGGAATTGGCTCAGATCGATTCCGGCATGTTCGATTTAAAGAAAGAGGTTGTGTTGGTTGATGAAGTGCTCAAAGAGGTGAATCAACTTTTGCAGCCGCAAGCTGAAGAAAAGCAGATCGATATTCATATTCCATCCACCGGAGCGCTGGTAAAAGCAGACCGGGATAAACTCATTCAAATTCTGACGAATCTGGTTAACAACTCCATCAAGTATACGCCAAAGGGAGGAAGGATATTTCTTTCCGGAAAGTCTGAAGGCAAACATTTCGTTTTTTCAGTTAAGGATACGGGATATGGATTAAGCGAAAAGGAAAAGAAGGAGATTTTCAAACAATTCGTAAGAGCGAAAAGGGCGAAAGAGCAGGGAATCAGGGGGGCAGGCCTTGGATTGACTATTGCGCAAAGGCTGATAGAACTCCACGGAGGAAATATCAGGGTTGAAAGCAGGGAAGGCGAGGGCTGCGAATTCCTGTTTACCGTGGATCAGAAAAAGGTAAATTAGGAGGAAAATGATGTTGAAAAAGAAAGTCTTGATAATTGATGATGAAAAATTGATTTTGAAAGCAACTCAGTTAGTGCTCAATTCTTATGGTTACGAAGTGGCGACAAGCGTCGACGGTGAAGATGGTTTGAAAAAAGCCCGTTCTTATTCTCCTGATGTTGTTCTACTGGACATTATGATGCCGGGAATGGACGGATGGCAAACGCTTCGCCGTATGAAGTCCGATCCTCAAACAGCGGATATTCCCGTCATTATTTTCACGGCCAAGGAATATTTCAGAGGCAGAGAGCTGAGCAGACAGGCCGGTGCGGCGGAGTACATCAGCAAACCTTTTGAAGCTGAGGATTTGATTGAGACCATCGATCAAATACTGAATAAAAACCGTACGGAGAAAAAGGCCGTGGCCATGGACAAATAGATGCGCCTTTATTTCGTTGATAAGTTTCCAAGCCTTTAAGGGAGGTTGAATTGTGCTTCAAATGAAGACTAATTATATGAAGGAAAATGTTCTTGAAAAGCTCCCCCTCGGTATCATTATTTGTGAAAACGGCGGAAGAGTTTTATTCGCTAATGCCGAAGCGCGCCGGCTGTTTCAAAACAACGGTAGCGAAAATGCAGACGAACTTCCGTTTGAAATGACCAAAAAATCGCAACTCGCCAAATTGTTTCGCGCCGTTGATTCAAATTCGAATAATAAACGACGGACCATCGAATTCCTGAAAAATGATCGCTATCTGAAAGTGACAGTCGATCTGTTGAACGATGAAGATGCGGACCATTGTCACTTCCTTCTCATAATTCAGGATGTGACATATGTGAAAGAACTGGAGAATGTAAAGGCGGATTTCGTCCTCTCTACTCTCCATAAGTTAAGAACTCCCTTGACTACCGTAAAAACGGGCCTTGATTTTCTCCTTAAATCTCAGAATCTCTCCCTGACTGAACAGGTTAAAGAGATTATATCGATGTGCCGAACTGAAACCAATCGATTGACCTTTTTCCTGAATGACCTGCGGGACCTTTTCGTTATAGAGAGCGATACGGCGAAAAAATACCTTTCTCCAGAACCGGTCGCAGTCAGACGAATCATTCAAAAAGCTTTAGCTGCCGTCAAACCCCTTATCCTGGAAAAAAAATTAGTCGTCAAAAACCAGGTTGAAGACTCAGGCGAATATATCACCGTGGATCGCGAAGCCGTCTATCGCGTCGTCGAAAATATCCTTCAAAACGCTGCCGTCTTCACTCGGGAATTCGGCATCATTACTTTGTCTCTTAATGATGAAGAATCTCATGTCAGATTGTCGATTGCTGATACAGGAATAGGAATTTCCAAGACCGAAATAAATAAAATCTTTGA
Source organism: uncultured bacterium (assembly GCA_964619725.1). Taxonomy (GTDB): domain Bacteria; phylum CSSED10-310; class CAZUFC01; order CAZUFC01; family CAZUFC01; genus CAZUFC01. The sequence goes on from CAZUFC010000004.1 coordinate 70,728, forward strand.
AAAATTTTACAGAGTCGATAACGAGATTACCAGAAAAACGATCGGATACGGACTGGGTTTATACATCAGCAAAAAAATGATTGAATTGATGGACGGGAATATTTATGCCTACAGCGTTGCAGACAAAGGCTCACAGTTTGATCTGCTCTTGCCGAAATAACTACTTTCAGGCCTTTGTTTTTCATCCCCAACGCGTTACAAACCGAAACCGCAGGAACTAAAAAGCAACCCTAATCTTCTCCCATCTCTAAAAAAGGCCGGAAAGGCTGATAACGCCGGCGTTCGATCCTCCTGTCTGTCATACTTCCGATTATGTCGATATATCTAAAAATCTCCCTGTTACGTCGCAACTCATACATTCCGGAAGAATGGAACCATTCATAAGCCCTTTCCTTACTGGAAAATCGGCTTTGAAATTTGCCCGTCTTCAGAAAATCAATACTGACGTTTGTTCCGCTCTTTTTTACGTAATCTTCCAATTCCTCCAATTCGCTTCTATACTCTTCGGTATAAAGCACGCGCAACTCCATTCTTTCCTCAGAAGCCAAAAACAATCCTGCCCATATTACTCCTTCGCTTCCGATTCGCCTGCTTAATCCCTTCCCAAACTCTGACTGACTGATAATCAACGCCTTTAGCTCCCATAAATAACTGAATTTCTTATTCAATGAAAAATACTTCGTCTTTCCCTTCTTGCGCGAAACAAGCAATCCGGCGTCAACCAGTCGGTATATCTCCCGGCTCACATTTTGATAATCCTCTTCCGTCGCCCTGGACATCTCACGTAAATAAAAAGGCTTGCCGGGATTAAGGAAGAACATTTCCAATATTTTTAATCTTATCCTGGATGTGATTATTTTTGAAAGCGATTCATAACCCATATTTTCCACTCCATTCCACGACGTTTAAGCTTCATTAAGGACGATACACGATTATCAGAGTAAGGTCAATGCCTTACTGACTCAAATGTTTGCAAAGGGTGATAAGGCCTTTTTTGAAGTTCAAAGCTCCTTTTTCAATTATGCGGTTCTCGGGCTGCACAGGTACGAAATCAGCGGGGGCAGCGCGAAAGTTCCGGCAAAGAGCTGTAAAAATATGAAAAAAAATTTGACATTTTTTCAATAACAAATTATAAAAAAAATGTTGAAGGAAAACCTTCGACCAAAGATGGAAGGAAAAAAATGGCAAGCCTGACAATCGAAGCTGAGACGCTCGATATTTTATTGATTGAGGACGATGAAAACGATGTCCAGTTTTTAAAAAGGGCTCTCAGATCAAGAGACATAAAAAACAGGATACGATCGGTTGCCGACGGGGAAGAGGCGTTGGATTATATTTTCCATCGCGGTCAGTATTCGGATGTGAATCTTTATCCAATGCCCGGCCTTGTTTTGCTGGATTTGAACATACCCAAGTTAGACGGTGTCGATATCCTCCGCATTGTGAAGAAGGATTCTAGGCTGAAGACGATACCGATCATAGTACTCAGCACTTCCAGCCAGAAGGAAGATATACGGAATTGTTACAAGGTGGGAGTCAACAGTTACGTGGTTAAACCAACGGATTTCGGCGAATTCAAGAGGGTGATCGGTGATCTTGCGAATTACTGGTTATCGATGAATCGTCTTCCTGATATTTTCAGAAAGCAACTGGAAAACTGAAGATAAAGGAAGGCGGCCGTCGGAGCTGGTAAGCGGAGAAATTTTCAAATGTTCCCCTTTAATTTGCGGTGTCTGTGATAGGCTTAATCAACCGAATTTTAAGGGGAGATTTAAATTTTGAAGCGCCGAAAGGACAACAAGTTATTGAGCTTCAGAATTTGTTAAATAAGAAATAAAAGAAGAAAAACGTTAAGGATTGCGAGCGGTTATGAGGAACAGCAAAGCGGGAGACGAACTGGATAAACTTCTTAAAGTTCTATACCGATTAAGGGGACCGCAGGGATGTCCGTGGGACAGAGCTCAGACTCGTGAATCGCTGAGAGAGTATATTCTGGAAGAAGCCTACGAACTTTTTGATGCTGTAACAAAAGAGGACGAATCAAAAATCTGCGAAGAGCTGGGTGATTTATTGCTTCAGATATTGCTGCAGAGTGTAATAGCAGAAGAGATGATGAGTTTTTCGTTAGAAGATGTTGTTAAGAACCTGAAGTTGAAGCTGGTAAGGCGACATCCTCACGTTTTCAAAGGTGAGACGGCAGATACGGTGGAAGATGTTTTGAAAAAATGGGAGAAGGCGAAGAAGGAAGAAGGCGGCGAGGAAAGCGGCGCTGATCCGTTATTCAGGGAATTGCCGGCGGTTATGCCTGCCTTGTTCAAAGCCTATAAAATACAAAAGAAAGCGGCTGGGATCGGATTTGAATGGACAGGGACGGAGGAGATACTGGCGAAAATCGATGAGGAGGTGGCGGAGGTTAAGCAGGCGCTTCTTTCTGGCGATGAAGAGGATATAAAAGAAGAACTGGGGGATTTGTTGTTTGCAGTAGTAAGTCTTGCCAGGTACAAAAATATTAATCCGGAGATTTCACTGACAGCTTCAAACCGGAAATTTATTCGTCGATTCAGGCGCATGGTGGAATTATCCGAGAATTCGGGTTCAGGATTAGAGGAGCTCACTGTCGCAGAGATGGATACTCTGTGGCAAAAATCGAAAGGTTCAAAAAAGGAACAAAATTGAAGGCTGTATGATCACCGGCGCCGGTTATCTATTTTTCAGTTTTATAACAGGTTCTTTAGGGTATTCGGTAAAATTTTCAGGCTGTCCGTTTTGGTCTATCCATAAAACGTCTTCGAGTCGAATTCCCCAGCCTTTATCGGGATAATACAGTCCCGGTTCTACAGTGAAAAGATGCCCTTTCTGCAGTTTTTTTCGGTTTGCTACATGTATGCTGATCGCCGGACTTTCGTGTATTTCCAGTCCCAGCCCGTGTCCCAGAGAATGGCAATAACCCTGTGTCGCAGAGGGCTCCTGTCTGTAGGTCACATGATTGGCCGACTCGAAAATGTCGCAGGCTAAATTATCGAAATAGTTGAGAGGGCGACCCGTTTTCAGGGAGCTGATAACGGCTTCCTGAACCTTCCTCACCGTCTCGTATGCCTCTAACAACCTCGGCTCTGCTTCATTCAGAAACACCGTCCGGGTCATATCAAAACAATATCCCGATTCCTTATCTCTCGTGAAAAAATCAAATACGATGCTTGATCCGGTTTTCAACCTGGAGTCCGAATCGCCCTGGTGGTGAGGTATGCCGGCTTCGCTGCCCTGAGAAAAAATTACGCCTGATTCTTCCAGCAAATCCTGCCTTGTCATTTCAAGCGCTATCACTTTCTTCACCGCACCGATGGTTACCGGCTCCCCCCATTTCGTAACGGCATGTCCATTCACAGCGCTCAGTGAGCTTAAATAATCGAATACGTTACTCATTACTTTTTGAGATCGTCGGCCGACATTTTTGATCCGGGCGGCTTCGGTTTCATCTTTAGTCTCCCGGACGCCGGCAATCAAATCATTTCCGAAATCGTTGACCAGTTCTATATCGGGGACTTCCTGCACTAATTTGGTCCATAGGAAGAAGAAGTTTTTGACCTCAGAGTTTCCATATATTCCGATCCGACCTTTCATATTGAAAAACTTAATGTATTGCTTTAATATTTCCACATTGCGTCTGAAAGGCTCGGGATATTTTTTTATGATATTATGGAGTTTGAGTTTTTTGATATTTACGAGATTCAGGCCGCTTTTTCTCGCTTCATCCCGATCCATATCGGTATAGACCAGCCATGGTTTTTTTCCTTTTTGTTTTATGATGGCGGCTTTGAATAAAGTATAACGACCGTTCATGTATACGAAAGGCGGGTTGTAGAAACTTGAGCCTACGATCCAGAGGAAATTCATATTTCTTTTATCCATTTCGTTGTCTATTTCGTTTTTCATAGCGGACCTCCCAATCACGAAAAACGGACAGATGATATCAAACCTCAATTGATGCAACAAGGCGCGTATAAATCTGAAATTTTCATTTATAAAAGATACGCGTTAAGAAAGGCAGAGGTTTTAAATTCAGCAGGGGCGAATAGTTCGCGGGGATCGAACGAATCCAGAATGGGAAATGAATCCCGGTCGGCGCTTCTGAAGTATCCTCTAAGAAGTAATAGGGTTCCTGTGTTTTTTTGGGGCCTTTAATCTAAGGAGATGATGAAGCGTTCATGGCGTTCTCAGGGGATGAAGCCAGAAATGTTCGGATGAATCAGAGCAATCGAAGGTTTGACTCACAGACCTGTTTGAAGCTATAATTGTTTGGGTTTTGCGTCGTCTCAGCATTTTTGTCCTGGAAGGAAGCTGGATTTTGAACGACAGAAGACGAAAAGGGAAAAGGCTGTATATTTATCCGAAAGTAACGACATTCATTATCGGGATTGTTGCATTATTGTTTTCCTACAGCGTACTGCTGCTTTTCATCACGCGGTTTCTCATTCATCATACAGAGTTGCTCAAGCGTGCTCACATTCAATTAATCACGGAGAAACTGGATTTATATTTAGAGGCGGAAAATTACAACCTGCTTTTCTTTAGTTCTTTGATTTTATTTATAGTTTTGATGTTCGTCTATCTGATACGATCAGTGAGATTCATCAGGAAGTCGCATGAAGAATATTACGTCAATCTTGCGAACAAGGAGATTATTGAGTATTTAAGCGACGGAATACTGATTTTTGATTTAAAGGGACGGCTTATCCATTGCAATTTTCCTGCAAGCAGGTTTTTAGAGCTTGAGAATCAGGAAGACGAGAATCTGACGAACGGACATTATAAGCAATTATTTGGTGATGTAAGAGATTTAACGACGATAATAGAATCGGGTTTACTGAATCGTAAGCTTGTGAAAGAGCGCACGGTGAGGTTGGGGAGCGAGAAGGATTCAAAGGAACTGTTGGTTTCATCGTTTTTTCCGGAAAATGAGCAATCGTCATTAATAGGTCTTGCTGTTTTGCTCCAGGACAGTGAGCGATTAAATCAGGTGAGTCAGCGTATAAGAAGGACGGAGAGGCTATCTGCTGTCGGGAGACTGTCATCGGAAATTGCGCATGAGATACGCAATCCTCTCAGCGCAATGGGGATGAATTTACAGCTTTTGCAGGAAAAGTTATCGAAGATTCTCGAAGACATGACGTACGACAAAATCAGGAATCATCTGAATGTTTTGGATTATGAATTAAAGCGATTGACGAACTTTTTAGAATATTTTACTCATATATCGCGAAAGCGTCCATTGCGATTAAAATGGGTGGATATTCACAAGCTGACGGACGGGGTATTAAAACTGATAAAACCCAATGCCGGCGAAAACAATGTTGACATCAAGAAGACTTATGCGCCGGCCTTACCCGCGACGAGGTGCGATCCCGATCAGATACGCCAGGTGGTCTTAAATCTTATCAATAATGCTCTTTATGCTATGAGAGACGGGGGGACATTAAGCATCAGCACGGAGCATAATATAAAGAAGGATACGGTAGAAATCCACATCAAGGACACCGGCGTGGGAATTAAGGCGTCAGAAATGGACAAAATATTTGATTGGTATTACACGAGCAAATCCGGCGGAACAGGACTGGGACTGGGTATTGCTCATCAAATAATCACGCGACACAAGGGGACGCTGGACGTAAAAAGTCGAGTCAATGAAGGGACTCGCTTTGTTATTGAATTGCCAGTCGCCGGTCCCTGGAGGCAGATGGAGGAGTAATAATGGGAGATGCCGACCGCGTATTAATTATCGATAATGAAGAGAACATACGAACGGCTTTGAAGGAAGCTTTGGAGGAGGAGAATCTGGTAATTGATTCTGCCGAAAATGGAGAAACGGGTATCAAAAAAATTGAGACTGCGCCGGCCCCTTATAATGTAATCATCACAGATTTGAAAATGAAAGGCGTCGATGGCTTGAAGGTACTTGAATTTTCCAAAGATCATTCTCCTTTGTCGGATGTTGTGCTCATAACCGCGTACGGGACGATAGAAACTGCCGTTAAGGCTTTGAAGTTAGGGGCTTATGATTATTTAACGAAACCTTTGGATTTGATTCACTTCAGAAATGTCGTTAAAAAAATCCTGGAAAAACAGAATTTGCTCCGTGAAAACGTTGAATTAAAGCAAATCCTCGACATTAAAAGCGGCGACGGACTGGTCGTCGGATCAAGTAAAAAGATCAGAGAAGTTTATGACATAGTCGATCAGGTGGCGGACACGGACGTTACGGTATTAATTGAGGGAGAGAGCGGAACGGGAAAGGATGTCGTAGCGAAAACGATCCACCGGCGAAGTTCCAGGCATGATAAGCCTTTTATAATAGTCAATTGCGGAGCTTTACCGGAAACGCTTCTTGAAAACGAATTATTCGGTCATGAAAAAGAGGCTTTTACAGGAGCTACAGGCATTAAAAAAGGACGTTTCGAGCTGGCGGACGGAGGCACTTTATTTCTGGACGAAGTCTCTGAGATGGGGAAGAACAGCCAGATTGATTTTCTCAGGGTGCTGGAGGACGGAGTTATTCAGCGAATAGGAGGAACAACGCCGCTCAAAGTTGACGTAAGAGTAATTGCCGCTTCCAATAAACCTTTGACAGAGCTTTGCGAGCAGGACCTTTTTCGGGAAGACCTTTATTATCGTTTGAACGTAGTATCTATTAACATGCCTTATTTGCGAGAGAGAAAAGAAGACATTCCTATCCTGGTGGAAGCTTTTCTGACGGAATTCGGCATAAAACACAAAAAAACAGATATTCAAGTTTCCGAGGAAACCATGAAACTGCTCACAGATTATCCCTGGCCCGGAAATGTCAGGGAATTGAAAAACTGTCTGGAAAGAGCCGTCATATTGGGTAAAGGCAATGAAATACTAGCAAAACATTTTCCTCCATCTTTGCAGGAATTTTATTTTCCGAAGCATAAAATAGAAATCGAGGTCGGCGCATCATTATCTGAAATTGAACAGGAAGTCATTTCAAAAACGTTGAAGGCTTTCAACGGACACAGAAGGAAAACGGCTGAGATTCTCGGCATCAGCTTACGTTCTCTTCAGTATAAGATTAAGGAATACAACCTTGAAGTATAAGACGGAATTTGTTTCAGACTGATTTAATTTTCATTTTTGTCGATTCAGTGAAAATTACGGGATGGAGTCTATGCCGTTTCTTCGAGAAATGGAGTGATAGCAATCGATTTATTCGATAGACAGAAAAACATCGCCAAGATGAGAAATGCCCCTTTAGCGCATCGAATGCGTCCTCGAAAGTTGAATGAAGTATTAGGGCAGAGTCATCTGACGGGAGAAGGCAAGCCGTTGTATCTGATGTGCCGAAAAAAGCGGCTGTTCTCTGTAATTTTCTGGGGTCCTCCGGGTACGGGGAAAACGACTCTGGCGCGGTTGACAGCATCGGCAGTAAAGGCTGAATTTTTTACATTAAGCGCAGTCGCTTCAGGAGTTGCCGATCTTCGTAAGGTCATCGCCAGGGCAGAGGACAACTTGGCTGCCGGAGGCAGGAGAACCGTTCTGTTCATCGATGAAATTCACCGTTACAATAAATCTCAACAAAGTCTTCTGTTGCCGAACGTTGAGGATGGAACGATTACTCTGATCGGCGCGACGACCGAGAATCCGGCATTCGAAGTAATCGGTCCTCTTCTGTCAAGAATGAGGATATTTCGGACAAAAGCGCTGGATGAGGCAGATTTACGCAACCTATTAAAGAAGGCTTTAACAGACAATGAAAACGGACTGGGCGCTTTTACTGTTCAGGCGGACAAAGCGTTTATTAAAGCGGTCGTAGACCGCTCTGCAGGCGACGCCAGGCAGGCTTTAAATTGCCTGGAGACGGCGGCTCAGTTGAATGCTGATTATGGACAGGGGAAAATCCATTTGACCATTGAAGATTTTGATAATTCAAGCGGTATTGACCGACCGCTGTATGATAAGGGGGGAGCGGAACACTACCAGACTGCTTCTGCTTTCATTAAGAGCATCAGGGGTTCTGATCCTGACGCAGCTTTATTCTGGATGGCGAAGATGATAAAAGGCGGAGAAGACCCGAATTTTATCATGCGGCGATTGGTAATTGCAGCGGCTGAGGATATAGGAAATGCAGACCCTACAGCCTTGATACTGGCTTCTGCCGCTGCCCGGGCTGTCGAATTCGTCGGACTACCGGAAGCCGAGATCATTATGGCGCAGGCTGTAACCTATGCCGCCTGCGCTCCCAAAAGCAATTCATCGATTGTCGCCGTAATGAAAGCCATGCAAGATGTTCAGAATGAATCCAACCCCCTGGAAGTCCCCGATCATTTAAAAGGGGGATATACGAAACTGGATAAAAATCAGGGCTGGGGCATAAATTATAAATATCCTCATGATTTCGATCATGCATTCATCGAACAGCATTACTTCCCTGACGGCATGACGCCCAGAAAATATTACGAACCTTCCGACAGCGGTCATGAAGCAGGCTTTAAACGCAAATTAGAAAAAAACTGGAAAAATCGCAAACGCGCATCAAATGATTGAATTCCCGCACAGGATAAGCAAAAAAGCGTCGAAGCGTTTCCTTAAATTATGAAGCATCGGTTTTCTGGAAGAATTAATTCCGGTTGAAGAACTTTTTGAGTTTGGTCAGGTCTTTTGTAGAGGCGGGATCGTGCGGAGAAGGCTTCCTGGGTTTCCTGGGTTTGCGTTGCTGCTTTTTTGAGGGTTTAGGACGAGTCAGTGATTTCATACTAAGTGAGATTCTTTTAAGTTCCGGCTTTACTTCCAGAATTTTGACTTTGACGACATCTCCTACTGAGGCAATATTCTGAGGATTCTTTACGAATTCATGAGCCATTTCTGAAATATGAACCATCCCGTCCTGATGAACGCCAAGATCGACGAATACTCCAAAATTGGTTACATTTGTTATTCGGCCTTCTAAAATCATACCGGCTTTCAAATCGTCGATATCCATAAGGTCTGCCCTGTATTCTGGAATTTTGAAATTTTTCCTGGGATCCCTGCCTGGTTTTTTTAATTCTTGTGCAATATCTCTGATGGTGGGCATACCTGTTTTTTCCGTCACGAAACGTTTTAAATCAAGTTCGTTGATTAATTTATTATTAGCAAGCAACTCCGTAACGGTCGAATTTGTCACCTTGCAGATGTCATTAACGATTTCATAGGACTCTGGATGTATTCCAGTATTGTCCAGCGGGTTCTCGGCCTCTCTGATCCGAAGGAATCCTGCGGCGAGCTGGAAAGTTTTCGGTCCCAAACCTTGCACGTTTATAAGTTGAGAGCGGTTTATAAACTTCCCGTTTGTATTTCTGAAATCAACGATGGATGCGGCGATCGAATCGCTTAATCCTGATACGTACGAAAGCAGACATTTGGATGCTGTGTTTAACTCTACGCCTACGTAATTAACGCAAGATTCGACTACGCTGTCCAGAGATTTTTTTAAACGTCTCTGATTGACGTCATGCTGGTATTGACCGACGCCGATTGATTTGGGGTCTATTTTAACCAGTTCGGCCAATGGGTCCTGGAAGCGTCTGGCGATGCTGACGGCCCCCCTGATTCCCGCATCAAGATCGGGCAGTTCTTCTCTGGATACGGCAGAAACTGAATAAACGCTTGCCCCGGCTTCATTGACGGTTACTACGGGCGGTTTCGGACCGGAAGACTCGCCATATGCTTTTTTAATGAATATGTCTGTTTCGCGAGAACCTGTTCCGTTCCCCATAACCAGCGCTTCAGGTTGATACACACCGATGAATTTAGTGAATTCCTTCATAGCTTCAATTTCTTTTTCCTGGCCGGAATGAGGATAAATAATAGTATGCGACAGATAGCGGCCGGTCTCATCGACTGCTGATAATTTACAGCCCGTTCTCAATCCCGGATCAATGCCGACGACGCGGATGCCTCCGGCATGAGGCGAGAGCAGGAGTTTTCGAAGATTTTCGGAAAAAACCTTAATGGCTTCGCAATCGGCCCTTTCCTTCAGTTTGGTACGTACGTCGAGTTCGATTTGGGGCAATATTAATCTTTTGTAGGAATCTTTAATGATGCCTAGAAGATAACTGCCGACATCCGGATCGGCTGTCGTAAGGAAGACTTCTTCCATGTAATCCATTGATTTTTCATGAGGAACCGACAAATGCATTTTCAGGAAGCCTTCCCGGCATCCCCGTCTGATCGCCAGATATCTGTGAGAAGGAATAGATTCTAGAGGTTCGTTGTAATCAAAGTAATCCTTAAATTTTTTTCCTGCTTCCTTTTTCTCCTCAACAGCTTCCGAAACCACGGCGCCGTCTTTGTAGAAAAGCTCTCTCAGAAAACGTCGCACCTCTGCATTTTCAGACATCCATTCAGCGATAATATATCCTGCTCTTTCGAGGGCTTTATTGACGTCCGGCGTTCCTTTTTCTTCGGAAACATATTTTTCAGCTTCCGACTTCAGATCAATTTGATCTTGTTCGGTCAATATTTTTTTTGCTAGAGGTTCGAGGCCCGCTTTTCTGGCATCTTTAGCCTTGCTTTTCTTCTTTGGCCGGAATGGGAGATAAAGGTCTTCCAATTCCTGCTTCACGCGGCAATCTTCGATCGACTTTTTCAACAGAGGAGTCAGCAACCCTTTATTCTCAATCGTACTTAAAATTTTCTGTTTTCTTTCTTCCAGTTCCTTGAAATAATGGTATCGCGATTCGATGTTACGTATGGTTACTTCATCCATTGATCCCGTCATCTCTTTTCGATAGCGAGCAATGAACGGAATTGTAGCGCCTTCATCGAATAAACGGATAAGATTGTCGATGTATTTCCTTTTAGTTTCAAATTCCTGATCAAGCAATTCGACTGCTTTATTTTCAATATCGGTTAAATTTTCCTTCTCCATGCGGTTTATCCTCATCTCCCATGAACGTTATCAGAAAATACAATTGGCATCGGGAAGACTGTTATCCCGATGAAGATTGAAGGTAGCAATTCACCTTCTTTTTTTCAAGCCCGCATTTGAAATTTCCGAGGTTCCGGCAATGAGCCTGATTTTTAAAGGTAATTCCCGGGTTAAAAGTCGTCGAGTCACCCGCATTTACCGAACGATGCCTTTACTGAAACCTGTTGAAACAGGTAAAGCCGGGAAGCGCGGTTCAGCCCGGTTTGATTATTATCCTCTGCCTGGACTTGGAAATTTACAGTCAATCGGCAGATTGAACTTCAGGGCACATTTCATTGACATGGGGATTGAGGAGAGTATATAAAGATCATTCGGCCAAGGACGTGCACTCCTCGCTTTATGGATCGAATGATGAAAAAATGGGAAATTTCAAATAATTACGGTTTGCTGCAAAACGTCAAAAAAATGCGTCTGAAGAATGGCTTGCAAGTGATAACAAAAGAGGATTTTTCATCTCCTTTAGTCGCTGTTTTTTTGACTTATAACGTGGGATCGAAAGATGAAAAACCTGGCTTAACCGGTGTTTCGCATTTTATTGAACACATGATGTTCAAAGGAAGTAAAAATTTCAGACCGGGAGAGATCGACAGAATAACGCAGGAGTACGGCGGATACAATAATGCCATGACCTCGCCGGATTTCACGACTTATTTTTTCTCTTTCGTTTCTGACGGATGGAAAAAAGCCCTTGAAATCGAATCGGACAGAATGGTGAATTGCCTTTTCGATCCGTTGGAGTTTCAAAGAGAAAGGCGCGTCATAATTGAAGAGTCGCTTATGTACCGGAACTATCCAGTAAATACGCTTTACGAAAAGGTACATCAAAAAGCGTTTCTTGAAAATCCGTACAGAAATCCCGTGATCGGCCAGCTTGGTGATCTGCAGAATCTTGAATACAAAGATTTGTTTGAATTCTACAGACAAAAATATGTCCCGTCGAACGCTCTAATGGTGGTCGCCGGAAATGCCCTTCATACTGAAATAATGGAGACTGCTGAAAAATATTTCGGCACGCTTCCTTCTGGAAATGTAAAAGAAACGAAATTTCCGCAGGAACCCGATCAAAATAGAGAGCGATGCGTTACCATTAAAAAAGATGTGCAGATTCCGATTATTCATCTGGCATACAAAGCGCCTCGAGCCTTCAGTGATGATTTTCCGGCTTTGACGCTTTTGTCTTTCATTTTCTCTGAGGGAAAAAGTTCTGTGTTGTCGAAGATGCTGATTGAGGAGAAACAATCGGCATCTTCATTATTTACTCAGTACAGGGCTTCCTATCTGGACTCTCTTTTTGACGTTGTAATTTCAATTCATCCGGAAATCGACTACAGAGAGGTGATCCGGGCTTTCGATGATACTGTAAGGACATTAGCTGTTGATTTAAAGGATTCGATCGTGGAAAAGGCTAAACATCAGATGGAGGCTGATTTTGTAAAATCGCATGAAAGAATCGAAGATCAGGCCGCTATGCTCGGAGAATGGGAATTGCTGGGGGGCATTGAAAACATCCCGGATTTCATTAATCAATTAAAATCATTGACTGCCAGAGACATAAGGGCTGTTATACGCAAGTACTTCAAAAAGAAAAACCGGGTACGAGGAGTTTTGTTGCCTGAGAAGGCATCTCACAGGAAAACCGTCAGAAAAAAAGGCCCCTTCCGTGGGATCGTTTCCTACCCGGCTGATTCTGTAACACTGGATTCCCAAAAGAAAATTCAAGTTAAAAATGAAACGCCAGTCTCCTTTAATAACTTCCGAAAATTCAAAATTCTCAAACCGGATCAATTTACCCTTGATAACGGGTTAAAAGTCGTTACGCTGCATAGACCTGCCCTGCCGCTCATTACTTTAAAATTGCTCATGAATTTCGGCTCAGTCCTGGAACCCGACGACAAATCGGGACTGGCCTATATGACTGCACGGATGTTAAAAGAGGGAACGATAAACAGGAATGCAATGGAAACTGCCGAAGCTCTGGAAAGAGTGGGCGCCGATTTAAGCGCTCGCTCCGGCGCTCTGACTACACAAATTTCCCTTGAATCTCTTTCCAAGGATTTTGAATTAGGAATTGAAATTATCCTGGATATTTTACAGAATCCTGTTTTTGATGAAGATGAACTGATTCACGAAAAGCAACTGGTTACAGACTCGATTAAAGGCAAGTTGGATTCTCCCAAGCATGTGGCATCTAGCTGGTTCAGAAGGCTTATTTATAGAGGTCATCCTCTAAGCAGAGCGGTCGAAGGAGAAATTCAAACCGTCGAAGGCCTGACGAAATCAGATTTGATTGAATTTCATTCAACTTTTTACAGACCCGACAATGCCTTTCTCGTGATTGTCGGAAACCTGGATAAAGGAAAGGAATATATTAATTTATTAAAAAAACTCGAATCCTGGACCGCTTCCGGGGTTACTGCCGCTCCGCCGCCCGAAGTCAGGACGGAAAGGAATTCATCCATCAAATGCATCGAAATGGATAAGGAGCAATTAAATATTTTCATGGGGCATCTGGGTATAAAAAGGAATTCACCTTATTACACTCCTTTGTTTTTAATGGACAACATACTCGGCTGGTCTTCGGGGCTGACCGACAGAATAAATTCCAGGCTAAGAGAAACTGAAGGGCTGGCGTATGATGTCTACTCCCACATTACGGTTACCGCTTCAAAAGCGCCGGGAGTGTTTCAGGCTTTTATCGGCACATCTCCCGAAAATGCTTCAGTTGCAATAAAAGGAATAAAAGAAGAAATTCGAAATATCAGAAGAAATCCAGTCAATAATGATGAACTCACACGCGTAAAAAATTATAAGCTTGGGACTTATCTCACTAATTTTGAGACAAATGGGGACGTAGCCAATTATCTGCTCGACGTTCTTTATTATAATCGTTCATGGGATTACAGAATCCAGTTCGTGGAGCGCATGAAATCTGTGACTCCGGAAGAGATACAGGAAGCTGCGCAAATATGCCTGGACGAGGACAACCATGTTATAGTCATGGCAGGTCCGATTCCTCCGGAATTCAAAAATGAAGTACACCGGGACATCAATTTAGATATATAAATTTAAAGGAGAGAGAATTGAAAACAGTCGTACCGTTTATCGATCTTAAGAGCCAGTATGAAACTTTAAAATCGGAAATATGGGACTCATGGCAAAAGATTCTGGAAAACACGGATTTCATATTAGGGGAAGAGGTAAAAAAATTCGAGGAGGAATTTTCGGAATATCTGGATATCGAAAGAGGAATAGGAGTCGCCTCCGGGACTGATGCAATACATTTAGCTTTAAGGGCAATGGGAATAGGGGAGAATGCCGAGGTCATTCTGCAAGCGAATACATTCATTGCCACGGCTTTTGCTGTTTCTCAGGCCGGAGCCGTTCCCGTATTCGTCGATGTGAATCCGGAAACGCTTCAGATAGAACCGGATAGAGTAAAGGAGGCAATAAGCCCTCGAACGAAGGCGATAATACCGGTTCATCTCTTTGGCATGACGGCGCCGGTACAAGAAATATTAAACATCGCCGATCATTATGGTCTTTCTGTCATTGAAGATGCCTGTCAATCACATGGAGCGGAAATGAACGGTAAAAAAGCGGGTTCTTTCGCCCAGCTCGCCGCATTCAGTTTTTATCCGGGGAAAAACCTGGGAGCATACGGCGATGCGGGTTTCGTTGCCGTAAATGACGGCGAATTGGGCAAACGTATAGAAATGTTAAGGAATTACGGCCAGGCGGAAAAGTTCAATCATCTGCATAAAGGGTTCAACAGCCGTTTGGATACGCTGCAGGCTGCTGTATTAAGAATCAAACTGAGGAGACTTGAAGAGTGGAATGTAAACAGAAGAAAAGTCGCTGATTATTATCGGGAACGCTTGAAAAATACGAATGTAAAGCTGACCAAAGTTCCTGAAAATTGTACTCCCGTTTATCATTTGTACATCGTTCGAGTTTCTTCTCGAGACAAGATCAGGGAGGGGCTGAATGCATCGGGAATTCAAACGGGGTTGCATTATCCGTGCCCGATACATCTGCAGCCGTGTTACAGTGAGCTGGGCTATAAAAAGGGTGATTTCCCTGTTGCGGAAGAAGCCGCCGAACAGATGATCTCTTTGCCTGTTTTTCCTGAAATGACTGAGGAGCAGGTTGATTATACAACGAGTAAATTGTTGGAATTAATTTCTGAAACGGCATAAGAGGTGATGCAATGATAAA
The DNA here is from genome assembly GCA_964619725.1 of uncultured bacterium. GTDB lineage: Bacteria > CSSED10-310 > CAZUFC01 > CAZUFC01 > CAZUFC01 > CAZUFC01. The sequence goes on from CAZUFC010000004.1 coordinate 85,927, forward strand.
AACCGCTATTATAGGATTGGGTCCCTGGGGATGTAATTATCTTAGAATATTCAGCAAATCATCTGCAGCCCGGTTGGTCGGCGTTGCTGATTTGCGCCCTGATCGTCTTGCCTGGGCCAGAGAAAATTATCCGGAAATTCCGGTTTATCAATCCAGCGATGATTTACTGGACAAGGAAAAAATTGATGCCGCCGTGATCTCTGTACAGGCTGAAGCTCATTATCCAATAATAAAAAAATCACTGGCGATGGGGCTGGATGTGCTTGCTGAAAAACCCATGACCATAAAAACGGAACAGGCGAGGGAGTTGTTGAATCTGGCTGAGGAGAAAAATTCCATTCTCATGGTCGGTCATACCTTCATGTTCAATGACGCTGTTCGCAAAATGAAAGAATTTATTCAGAACGGAAGGATCGGAGATATTTATTACATGCATGCCGTAAGAACTCATCTCGGACCGATCAGAGAGGACGTCAATGCCGTTTGGGACCTGGCTGCTCATGATATTTCAATTTTTCATTACTTTCTGGATCATTTGCCGATAAGCGTGAGCGCTGTTGGAGAAGGTTTTCTGAAAAAGGAACGGGCGGATGTGGCCTTTATAACATTGAAGTATCCCGGGGGAGTCATTGGAAATATTCACGTCAGCTGGATCAATTCTAATAAAGTCCGTGAAGTCACTGTAGTGGGAAGCAAAGGTCGAATCGTCTTTGATGATTTGGATAATCTTGAAAAAATACGGATATTTGAGAAAGGAATATCAATCAATAAATCAGTGGACAATTTCGGCGAATTTCAGTATTTGTTGAGAGACGGGGACATTGTGAGTCCCAAGCTGGAGCTGAAAGAACCCTTGAAGAATCAATGTTCAGAATTTATTCGAGCCGTTCAGAGCAGAAAGTCTCCTATTTCAGACGGTCGAATAGGGCTGATGGTGGTGGATGTGCTTCAGGCGGTCGAGGAATCGCTGAAAAACGACGGTTGCCCTGTTGCTCCGAGCGTAACGCGCTGAGGAATGAAAGTAATGAGAGCCGAAAAAAGCGAATGGCCGGTTAATATTGACTGCCGGTGGTATATAGGAGAAAAGCCCTGCAGATTCCAAAGGCATTGTCGGGATTGCCCTCATTATTCGCCTATGGGCCTCAGGATAGTCATAATCAAATTCGGAGCGATGGGAGATGCATTAAGAACTACGCCTATCCTCAGAGTAATCAGGGAAAAATATGATTCCGTGTATGTAACCTGGATTACCGATCAAATTTCTTCTCCCCTGCTTAAAAATAATCCTCTGATCGACAGGCTGCTGGTTCATAATCTTGAGACCAGTTTGCTGATGCAGGTTGAAACTTTCGATAAATTGTACAATTTCGACAAGGTTCCTGCAGCGCTCGCTCTAGCTGAAATTATCAACGCGAAGGAAAAATTGGGATTTAAACTGAGTTCTGTCGGCACACTGGATATTTACAATCCCGATTCGGAGTATTCCTTGAGATTGGGTATTGATGATCCGTTGAAGTTTTACCAAAATGAAAAGACCTATCAGGAAATAATCTTTGAAATGGCGGGGATGAATTATAATCGGGAGGAATACGTTTACGAATTATCGCAAGAGGATCGGCTTTACGCGGATGACTTCTTCAAAAGGCTTGGAATCTGTCCTGATGAGATGGTCATTGGGTTTAATACTGGATGCGGACCGGTTTTCGCTACGAAAAAATGGACGGAATCCGGCTTTATCGAGCTGGCTAAAATGATAAAAGAGGATTTTGACGTTAAAATACTGGTTCTGGGCGGACCGGATGAAGCTGAGAGGAACGAAAGAATCTCATCAGCCGTACCTGAGCTGGTCATCAATGCGGGAACGAATCATCCTATCAAAAAGTTTTCTGCCATCGTGGAAAAATGTGATCTGCTCATTACCGGCGACACCGTAGCCATGCATTTGGCCATCGCATTAAAAACCGATGTTATCGGATTATTCGGTCCGACTTGTCCTCAGGAAATCGATCTTTATGGGAGAGGGGAGATACTTTTCACAGACTTCGAATGTGCTCCCTGTTATAAGAAAATATGTCATCATCACGTAAGTTGCATGGAAAATTTAACGGCAGAACAGGTATACAAAGCTGTGTTGAGAAATCTTTCAGCCAGGCGAAGAATTCGATAGTGAGAGATTTACCTGCAAACAACTGCCATAAATCAACTCATTCGGAATTTCTAAAACGTTACTATTCCAAAGTGATGGTATTGTTGCAGGTGATAATTGATTTTTCAGTATTTTTCATTTCTTTCTTTCTGGGCTATCATTTTTATCATCTCTTCGGCCTTTCTATAGGATTGGGGCAGGGTCCCCAACCTCTATCGCTTTATTTAAAATTATCCCTGATCGGCGCGTTTATCTTTCTGTTTATCTTCGAAAGATTCGGATTATACACTCTTCAATCCAGCATAATGAACATGGAGGAGATAAAGCGAATAATCAAGGCTGTGATAGTAGGAGCCATGCTTCTTTTCACGGTTCAGTTTTATTACCGCGACTGGACTTACTCTCGATTGATAATTTCTTACTCGCTGATTTTCCTGACGATCCTGACGATTGCCGAAAGAGTGATCATATACAAATTGCAGCAGAAATCTTATGTGAAAGGGCGAGGCATACACAGGGTTCTTATTTACGGCGCGGGAGAAATCGGACAGAGTTTAATGCGACGTTTGTATCAATCGCCTAAACTGGGAATGAAGGCGATCGGATTCATTGATGACGATCCTTCGAAGAAGAATATGGTCGTCAACGGCATGAAGGGAAGCCCTGAGACGAGTTTGAAAGTTCTGGGCGATTATGATGATCTGTGCAGGATAATTCGCGATCATGAAATCGGCGAAGTTCTGATAGCAATGCCCTCAGCGTCGCCGAAAAAAATATATCAGATAATAAAAGTGTGTTCTGATCAGAAAGTGAAATTCAGTTTTGTACCTAACCTTTTTGATCTCATGATTCAAAATGTGCAATTTGAAGAAATCGACGGAATACCGGTCCTTCGTTTAAAGGAAAGTCATACGAGTTACCTTTACAGAATCCTTAAGCGTACTTTCGATATTGTGTTTTCATGCACCATGCTGCTCCTGTTTTTGCCTTTTTTTCCCATTGTGGCGTATCTAATTGAGAAGGATTCGGAAGGTCCGATTTTCTTCAGACAAAAGCGTGTGGGAAAGGACGGAAAAATTTTCAACATCTACAAGCTGAGGACCATGAGATACGATTCGCCGAAATACATGAAGACTCCTGAAGACCCGAATGATCCCCGCATAACAAGGATAGGCCGTTTTCTGAGGAGATTCAGCATTGATGAAATCCCTCAATTCATCAACGTATTGAAAGGGGATATGAGCGTGGTGGGACCAAGGCCGGAAATGCCCTTTGTCGTTGAATCTTATAACGCTGCCCAGATGCAGCGACTGAAAGTGCGTCCGGGCATTACAGGAATCTGGCAGATAAGCGCAGATCGGGCTTCACCGATACACGAAAATATCGATTATGACACTTATTACGCGGAAAACCAGTCCCTGCTGCTGGATTTCATCATAATCGTGTATACGATCGTATCAGCCATTCGCGGCATTGGAGCGGTTTGATACTAAAAAAGTTCTCGCTTGAATTAAACTTGTCGAACATTCAACGGCAAAGAAAAAACGACGAAAGTATTGCAATGGCAGTAAATCAACATTTAACAACAATAAAAACGGATTCGCCGGCCCATACTATAGACCTGGGTCGATTCATCGGTTCGAAACTCGACGCCGGAGATCTGATCGCTTTATTCGGTGATCTGGGCAGCGGGAAGACATGCCTGATCCGGGGAATTTGTTATGGATTGGAAATAAGTGATGAGGAACATTTTTCGAGTCCCAGTTTTACTTTAATGAACAGATACGAAGGGCGTTTACCTATCTATCATTTTGACTTCTATCGACTTGCAGACGCGTCGGAAGTTTACGATACGGGTATAGAAGATTTCTTCGACGGTGAAGGAGTCGTACTCATAGAGTGGGCGGATCGATGTCTTGAAATGCTGCCTGAAGAACGCCTGGAAATATCTATTGAATTTGGTTCCTCGGATGATAGCGAAACAAGAATCTTCAGATTAAATGTTAAACACGAATCCCACGCTCCAATAATAAGGGAATTGAGAGATGTTTATTCTGGGAATTGAAACCTCTTGCGACGATACCTCGGCTGCGGTCGTAGAAGACGGCCGGATAATAAAATCAAACGTCATCTCGAATCAGACGCTTTTTCACAAAGAATACGGCGGCATAGTGCCTGAAATAGCATCAAGAAAACATATAGAGAACATATTGCCTGTCGTATATGCCGCTTTGAAGGATGCAAAAGTCAGAGCGGAAGATTTATCAGCAGTCGCTGTTACCTTTAAACCAGGATTGATAGGGTCTTTGATCGTGGGAGTCGCTGCTGCAAAATCCCTCTCCTATGCCTGGAAATTGCCCTTGATAGGCATTAATCATCTTGAAGCTCACTTGTATGCCAATTTTTTCGAGAAACTCAAGTATCCCGAACAGCACCTGGCTTTGCTGGTTTCAGGAGGCCACACCATGTTGGTCCGAATAAATGATCAGGGGCAGTTCAGTATTGTGGGAGGAACGGTTGATGATGCTGCAGGAGAGGCTTTCGATAAGGCCGCAAAATTGCTTGGATTAGGATTTCCAGGCGGACCAATAATAGAATCGAAGGCAGCTAAAGGTGACCCGGAAAAAATAGTATTTCCTCAACCAATGCGCGATAGCGGCGATTTCAACTTCAGTTTCAGCGGATTGAAAACAGCTCTGCGGAATTACCTTTTGAGGAATCCTGATTACGATTTGGTCGATGTCTGTGCAGGCTTTCAGAAAAGCGTTGTTGAAATATTAACCTTTAAAACTTTTAGAGCCGTTCGGGACCTTCATTTCAAAACAGCAGCCATCGCAGGCGGAGTGGCAGCTAACGGCGCTCTGCGGTCAGCATTTGAAAGAGAGGGAAAAATACGGGAATGCAGAGTAGTTTATCCGTCTCCAAAACTTTGCACGGATAATGCCGCAATGGTAGCCGGGCTGGCGTATCATAAACTTGCGGAAGGAATACGACATGATATGACCCTGAACGCTTATCCGTCATTTTAAATTGAAGCATATCGTTAATGCTGAATAAAAAACTTCTGCGATGAAGATTATATTAAAATTGATGATTTTCTTTTCGCTAATTCTTTTCTATTCCGTATCCTCCTTTATTTCATTTGCTGAGGGCGTCTCATCATATCTGCCGGATGATCTTTACAAAATATCGGAGCTTTCTCAGGGAAAATCGAAAATTCGCGCAGGACAGGTTTCAAGTTTTGACCGCACGGGAGGAAATGATGATGGTTTCAGCGGGAAATATTCTTTTCTTCGAAGAGAAGGCGGAAAGTTGGTTTTAGCTGATCTGGAAGGTCCCGGCTGCATCACCAGAATCTGGACGCCCACATTACTGGATAGAAACATCGAATTTTATTTTAACGAAGCTGAAGAGGCCGCTTTAATCATTCCATTCAGAAAACTGTTCGACGGTTCGTTTTTTCCTTTCATCTCTCCATCAGCGGAATCAGCATTGGGAGGTTACGTTTCTTATGTACCGATTCCGTTCAGCGAATCCTGCAAGGTTGCAATCGACAGCGAAAAAATGAATTTCTATCAGATAACGTATCATCAGTATGACGAACAACCCTTAGAATCATTTCCGTCGATTCCCGACGAAGAATACAGGAAGCATCATCAGATGTTTGAACTGAAAACTCTTTCTGCGATGAAAGGTGAATTCAGGCACGCTCGATCTGAAACGAGAGAGATTCCTCAAATGCTGCTGGCCCCGGGTCAGAAAGCGACATTGTGGGAATGCCACGGAGCTTATAAGATATTGAATATTGAACTGGAGTCGTCTGATTACGACGGCGGGGTATTGCGAGCTGTGATTTTGCGTATATTCTGGGACGGTTCGCCTTTGCCCGCAGTGGAAGTCCCGCTGGGTGACTTCTTCGGACAAGCTTTCGGCGAATCGGTTATTCAATCATATGTTATTTCTTCAAAGCCCGGGTTCCGATGTTCTTTTCCCATGCCTTTTAAAAAGAAGGCCGTTTTTGAGTTGGATTACGAACAGAATTATCATGATCAGTTCGACAAGTTACTGGTCCTGTCAGGTGAGGTAGCCGTTCAACCGATAAATCCTGAACAGATGAAAAATGAGAAATATTTCCATGCCGTCTGGAGGAGAGAGAATCCCACGACTAAGCATTTGCCTTATTCTATCCTCGATGTGGAAGGATCGGGGCATTTCGTCGGTTTTCAACTGCAGTGCACGGGGAAAATACCGGGATTATTGGAATATTTCGAGGGCGACGAACGTATTTTCGTCGACGGAGAATTAGCCATTCATGGAACTGGATCGGAAGATTGCTTTAACGGAGGTTGGTATAATATCACCGGGCGTTGGGATCATCAGCAGAATTTGCCTTTGTACGGCTGCACACGCTTCGATCTCAGCGCTTCGCAAACCGGCGCCTATAGATGGTATATAGGCGATTTCGTCCCCTTCTCCAGGAGCTTTCGCATGGAAATCGAACACGGTCCCGTTAACAACAACATCTTAACGGATTATTGCTCAACCGCATACTATTACGAAGCTTCTCCTGCTGGTAACGGCAAAAAAATACCTGGCCTGGATGAAAGATCAATCATGGCGCCTGATTTGTTGGTTTTCGAAGGAGAACAATTGCCGATACCCCAATGGTCTTTCACAGGGCCCCCCGTCGACAAACCCGCGGTCGACAAAGAAAAATGGAGCCAGGCAAGATATTTGCGATTAAAAGGCGACGGCAAATGCCCCTTAGGTTATGAATACATTATGACCGTCGTTGAAATCGAAAAGGAAGACGATTATGAAGTCCAAATATTTTATGCTGCAGGACAGGAATTCGGTTCCGTGCAGCTCTTCCTCGACGGATTTGCCTTCGGCCCCAAAATAAACTGTTTCTCTGAAAAATTTCAAAGAAAAGGTCCCATTTCTTTGGGCATCAAACATTTTCAAAAAGGTAATCACATTTTTGAATTCAGAATCTTTTCAGAGAATAAAGAAATCGGGAAACATCACTTCGGTTTGGATAAAATAGAATTCAAACGTCTGCGCCACAGATTGCTGAACGATCCTAAGAAAAAATAAAATTCAGGCGACGGCCGAACTTCGAAATTCTGACTTTAATCGAACTGCCAGGCATTAATCCGTTTTTCTGTGATAGACCGCAAAATCTTCTATGGCGGTAATTCGTTTATAATCAGACTCCAAATAATCATAAAGCTCCGGGAAATTTCGTAATTGCACTTCAGAGGTGAACAGTTCCAAATCATTCCTATCTCTCTTCAACACCAGAAAAAGCTCAGGCTTGTTCTTTTTTAATTCCTCGATGCATATCCGTCTTCGCTTTGTTTTGTTCCATTCGATTACCGAAAGGGGATAATCAAAAATGAACCGGGAGGCAGGTCGGCGGTCGCTTAGAGCATAAACAAGAGGTTCATATCCCCAGATGAAAATTTTTTCTGAATCCTGGACTTCCTTTTTGATATAATCAGCTACGAGCACATCAGCATAATAATTAAAATCATTGAGTCCCCACCTGAATCGAGAATAAAAAATTTTTCGACTCAGTTCTCCTTTATAGTAGTCCCAATATCCCTGAGATTTGTAATATCTTGAATGAAATGCCGTATAAGGAACCAAAGAGGCCGCAAATAAAGCGCAGAATAAATATTTCAGAAAAGACGAATAAGGTCTGCGGGTTAATTGCATTATCCAGTTTTGTCCGAGCGATGCCATTATCGCCAGGGGTAAAACGATATTCTGGTAGTGATACAGCCAGAATTTTCTTTGAACGAATACGCTGCAAAGAACAGCGATCCACCATAACAGGGGGATTGCTGCGTATCGTATGTCAACGGAACGCCTTCCGGCAACTAAACCGATGATTCCCAGTAAAGACAAAATGTAGAGAGGAAACAAATAGGGGAAAGCAAACAGTATTCTCGGCCATAGTGGGAGCGTACCCATAGAAATTGACCCGGCGCTTGAATGATAAAGATTGAAAATTATCGTCGCTTCGACGAATTCGGACAGAATGCCGGCAAAATAAAGTAATGGAAAAAAGAGCATCCAAAGAAAGGCACAACCAAAACAAAACCAGAAGAGGGATTTTAACTTGTTTGTTTTTCCATGAATTGCTGCTGCAGCCATACAAACCGGAACGAGAAGGACGGCGGTGGTTTTTGCCGTAAGGGCCAGGCTGATGCATAATCCTGCCAGAAATTCATTGAAGTAAATCCAATGGCCTTTTTCAACCCTGCGGGTTCTTCTTAAAATCAACAATAAGCTGCATAACATGAAAAAGTCGATTAGAATTTCAGCTTGCAGTCGATTCCAGTAGCCTCCGAAGGGTAGCCTGTTGAAAAATATCAGATAAAGGAAAAGAGCGAATAAAGAGAAAAAATGTTTCTTTATCGGACGCTTTTCGAAATCTTCGGCCGGATAAATCAGTCGCAGCAAGACGCCGCTCAACTTGTACAGCAAAATTCCATTGAGCAGAACGATGATTATTTCCATTATTGTTATTCCGATAAAATCATGAAAGAACACTTGAGCGACCATGTAAACAAAATACACGCACGGAGGTTTATGATCCCAAATATCCTGGTAAGGTTTTTCACCATTAAGCATGCCTTCTGCGACCACCCAGAAAACTCCCTGATCTCTTCCAGGAGGTTCAATTAAATCCGGCATACGAATCAATACTCCGAACAACAGAATGACCATGAATATTAAATTCAGTTTCAGATGTGATTTTTGGTTCATATCAGGATGTTCTGTTCTAATGGAATCATTCCGAATCCCTGCTGATCGGCGCATTCCCTCATTGGCACAAATTCATAATAACAGTCCGGCTGTTTTTTTCAATCAAAAATGCTGTCATATTTTTCATGAGTTTCTATTGACAAACGGTGAGTTTTTCCAAAGCCGGCGTCAGCTTACTGTTTTTCTCCATTACCCTCTGAGTAATATGCCTTCCCGGCAAATTTCGGTTTTAAACTATAACTTTTTTCGATATATTAAAGGGGGAAACGCTGAATCGCTTTGTGGACGTATGCATTTCAGAAAAGTTTAAACTATCGCAACCAAAGGAGAAGCAAATTGCTGATTTTAGCTGTCGATACGGCCACCCGTTGCAGCAGCGCAGCGCTGCTCGACGATGATCTGCCTTTAGCTGAAGAGACGGTCTTATCGGCTCACACACACTTGGCGAATTTAATGCCTTCAATAGACAGGCTTCTATCAAGAATTGACGCTGATATTAAAGATATTGATTTGTTCGCTGCTGCAGCAGGACCCGGCTCATTTACGGGGTTGAGAGTAGGAGTAACGACAATAAAAACACTGTCCTTCAGTCTAAAGAAACCTGCTTTGGGAATATCCACGCTGGAGGGATTAGCATGTAATGTTCGCGAGCACGCGGGATTTATAGCGCCGATGATCGATGCAAGAAAAAAAGAAATATTTGCAGCTCTTTATCAATCGAACGGCAGAGAATTACGCCTGTCTGCAGGTCCTTTCGTAGAACCTGTTGAGAAATTCATCGCTCGAATCGAAAAACCGGCTCTTCTCGTCGGCAATGCAATAGATGCATATAAGCGCCGAATAGCCGATTGCGAATCCGATGCATTGACCTTAAGCGACAGAGATCGCAGCATACATCACGCTTCCAGTATAGGGCGCCTGGCATTTAAACGTTTTGAAGCAAAAAAAGAGGAAACTGTTTTTGAATGGAGTATGGAATATTCAAGTAATGTAAATCCCGTATATGTCAGACGGCCGGAAGCTGAAATCAATAGACTGAAAAGAAAAGAAAAAAATGAAAAAAACTCTTTATAACGGTTTTCTGCAACAATACGCGGTAAAAAGAAATCTGGCTTTCAACAAATCAAGGCTATCATCTTTTGGAAAACTAAAAGGAACTGTTGCTGGAGCTAACGTTGAAATTACATGGACCGATCGTCTGCCGGGTTATGCTGGAAAGCAAGGCAGAAAATCTAAAAAGGAATATTTTACACGCGTCGCCGTCTATTTCTTCGGCGGATTAGCGAAAAAAAAATTGGAATCATCTTCTTTTCTTCACGTGACAAATGATCCCGAAAGTTCATCTTACGTTATTGAATATAATCCACGCTATTTTCATAAAGAAAACGAACAACTGGAGACGCTCCTTAACGAATTTGAATGGTCTGATCATATTATCGACATCAGCCTGTTTCCGGCGACTGAGAAAACCCGAAGTCAAGTCATCATTCATCATGAAGGACTGGTGCAAAGATCGGAGCTGCTGGACAAATTGTTGAAAATCGCTCTTTACATAACATCGGTCATGACGGGCGAACATTTTTCAGAATACAGTTTTGAATTGATCGAGCCGGTTTTCAAGCCTGTGAAGAAGCGGCGATCAGCGGCTGCATTCATCATCATTCTGGTATGCCTTATCGCTTTAGGGGCTTTTGTTTTCTACAACAAAGAAAAAATAAAGGAATCTGGTTTTTATGAGAATCTGCGACAAATAAACTTGCCTTTCGCCGGTTTTCAGTCAAGGCCTGAACAGGCGCGGCAAGATTTACAAGAGTTGGTCAATTTATTGAACGAGTATTTTCTGAATAATCAGAATGTTTATCCTGACTCATTGGCGACAATGATTCCTGAATACATTGAGGAAATCCCGAAAGACCCGTGGGGAGCTGTTTACAATTACAGGAAATTCAACGAGACCGAATACGTTTTGTATACATTCGGAAAAGACGGCAGGCGAGGCGGAGAAGATGCGGCCCGGGACATAATAGTGGACAGCGGAATAATCATGGAAGAAACGAACCAGTAAAATTGGATAATTAAAAAAAAGAAGCCTGACCATGTATGGCAGGCTTCTTCTTTTCGTGATTCATTACAGCCCATATTGAGCGATTATTTCTTTTTTGTCTTTGCCTAGAATATCGTATTTCTTGCCGACTTTGATGAATGCTTCAATGGCTTTGTCGAGGTGCTCACGGGTATGAACGGCTGATATTTGAGTCCTGATTCTAGCTTGACCTTTGGGAACGACGGGAAAAGCGAAGCCGATGACGTAAATGCCTTCGTAATAAAGGTCTCGGGCCATATCCTGAGCGAGTTTAGCATTGTAAAGCATAATAGGAGCGATGGGGTGAATTCCCTCTTTTATATCGAATCCGGCTTCAGTCATTTTTTTCCGGAAATACATCGTATTTTCTTCCAGAATATCTCTTCTTTCAGTAGTTTTGGTTATAATGTCCATAACGGCATTAGCGGCTGAAACGACGACAGAGGGCATTGAATTGGAAAAGAGATAGGGTCGCGCTTTTTGTCTGCATAGTTCGACGATTTCCTTCCGGCCGCTGACGCATCCTCCGGCCGCACCGCCTAATGCTTTGCCGAGCGTAGTGGTTATGGCATCTATCCTGCCTAAAACTCCGAAATGTTCATGCGTTCCGCGCCCCTTCTTACCGACGAAACCTGTGGCGTGTGAATCGTCAACAAGTACCATGGCGCCGTATTTTTCTGCCAGATCGCACATTTCGTCCAATTTCGCCAGGTCACCGTCCATAGAAAAAACGCCGTCTGTTATGATCATGCTGAATCGACAATCTTCTTTGGCTTCTTTTAATTTCTTTTCCAGATGTCGCATATTGGAATGCTTATACACATAGTGCTGCGCCTTACACAATCGCATTCCATCTACTATGCTGGCGTGAACCAGCTTGTCTGCAATCATGGCATCTTCAGGTCCCAGAACGGCTTCAAACACGCCTGCGTTGGCATCCATGCACGAGGGAAATAAAATTGTGTCTTCAGTGCACAAAAAGTCCGTCAGTTTCTTTTCTAAGGATCGATGAATGTCCTGCGTCCCGCAAATGAAACGAACCGAAGACATTCCATATCCTCTTTCGTCCAATCCTTCATGGGCCGCTTTAACAACATCGGGATGACTGGATAATCCTAAATAATTATTCGCACAGAAGTTTATAACAGTTTGCTTCGGAGCTCCCTTGGGGAATTCCACCTCGATGTCTGCTCCTTGAGGTGAATGGATGAAGCGTTCTTCTTTAAATAGCCCCTGTTCTTTTATGCTGTCCAGTTCTCCTTGAAATGTGTTCCTGATAGTATCTGGATAAGCCATCTTTCCTCCTTCATAGATTTCATTCAGGAAATTTCGCTAAAAAAATCATTAAACTTATTTTAGTTGATCTTCAGGTACGTACTCCTTTAAAAGCTCTATAATGCTGTTGACGGAGTCGAAAGCGTCGGGGGTCGCTTTAGCATCAGGTATCTGGATTTTGAATTTTTTCTCAAGATACGTTTTCAAAGAAACCATGGAGAAGGAGTCGACGATTCCGCTTGAAATAAGAGGCGTATCCGCCTCGATATCCATTTCATCATCATCATCTTCTTCTTCAAGATATTCATCCTCAATGTATTCAATTATTTCATCTTTTAAGGCCATAATTCACGTCTCCTTTCGTAATTTATTCTTCTTCAAGTGTTGAAGTGTCCCCGATGGGTTCACCAGTTTCTTTTGCCCTTAGAAGCCGCCGCATAATTTTCCCGCTTCTGGTCTTCGGAAGAGAAGGAACGAATTCTATTTCCTGGGGCATAGCCAATGGAGAGAGCCGTTTTCGAATATGATTCATGATCGAAAGTTCCATATCATCGTCGTGTTCGAATTCCGGTTTAAGCGCGATGAAAGCCTTGACTACTTCCATATTTATCGGATCGGGTTTTCCGATGGCGGCGGATTCGGCGACAGCCGGATGCTCCAGCAACGCTGATTCAATCTCAAAAGGACTGACCAGATGACCGCCGGTATTTATAACGTCGTCATCACGGCCGACGAACCAGAAATAACCCTCCTCGTCGATTCGGCTTCTGTCGCCGGTTATGTACCAACCGTTTTTAAATTTTTCTTTGTACACGTATTCATTTTTCCAATAGTTGCGAAACATGGAGGGCCATTTCGGTTTGAGAGCCAGTAATCCCAACTGACCGGCCTTTTCCACAGGCTCATACGTTTTAGGCTTTAAAACGGCAGCCTCTATTCCGGGAAACGGTTTACCCATCGAACCCGGCTTAATCTTCATGCCCGGATAATTCGCAATCATGATGCTGCCGGTTTCTGTCTGCCACCATGTGTCATGGAAAGGCAGACCGTATGCTTCCTCAGACCATACTACGGCCTCGGGATTTAACGGTTCTCCCACGCTGCACAAGTGTCTCAACGATGACAGATCGTATTTTTTGATTATCTCTTTCCCTTCACGCATGAGCAGGCGGATAGCCGTCGGAGCGGAATACCAGACTGTTATTCTATGCTTCTGGATGGCCTCATACCACCTTGAAGGAAAAAAACCGCTGTCGAGGACATACTGAGTAATTCCAAGGCTCCAGGGTCCGATTATTCCGTATGAGGTTCCTGTTACCCAGCCCGGGTCTGCTGTACACCAATAAATGTCGTTTTCATCCAGATCGAGAACCCATTTCGTCGACAGATATTGAGAAAAAATTGAACTGTGAACGTGCAAAGCCCCTTTCGGCTGTCCCGTTGTTCCCGATGTGTAATGAAGGACAGAAGGCGTTTCTTCATCCGTTTCGCATATATCGAAATGTTCCTTCCTGGGCGCAGCTTCCACTGAAAAGGGAATTTCTTTTTCCTTTAAGGTTTTTTCGCCGGCATCGATAACGATTATATGCTTTAAGTCAGGCAGCTTCTCTTTTATCGGTCTGACCTTCCTCAACAATTTTCGCATCGTAATGATTACATTGGCCCCTGAATTTTCTATCCTCGTCAATAATGATTCCTCACCAAAGGCCGAAAATAGCGGAACCACAACACAACCGTTCTTTAATATTCCTAAAAAGGAAATATAAAGCTCCGGGACCCTGTCAAGATATAGACATACTCGCTCGCCTTTGTTTACGCCGAGTTCTTTAAGCAAATTCGCGAATGCGTTGCTGTAATATCGCAGGTCGTTGAAGGTGTATTCTTTTGACTCTCCCTTGAAGTTTTCCCACAATAATGCCTTTTTTTCTCCGAGTCCGAGCTCGCATATTCTGTCGCTGCAATAATACCCTATATTGATGGATTCGCCTGGTTTATAATTCAGTTCGCGCTTGGCAATGTCCCAAGAGAAGTTTTTTCTGGCTTCTTCATAATTACCGATGTTGTTCATTTATCAAGACTCCTTTTTGATTTGAAGCTGAAGATAGGTTCAGATCGCGTTTGGAGCGGTTTCTTTATTCTTCACCCGGCATGGGATAAAAAACTATTTTAGATGAGCTTCTTGTTGGGTCCGCAGCAAGCTCAAGGCCTTCTATCGCTTTTGAAAACGGCATCGTATGAGTTATTACGGGGGTCGGATCCACAAGTTGATTGTTTAACAATCGGCTGATCTGTATCCAGGTCTCAAACATCTTACGACCGTTAATGCCGATTATATTGGCTCCCTTGAAGATTATATTATTCGCCAAGTCAAACTTGATCGGCTCAGGAGGTATGCCGAACGCAGTGTAAGACCCTCCGCGTCTCAACATCGCAAAGGCGTCCGCAACTGCTTTCTCGTTGCCCGCCATGTCCAATACTACATCTACTCCGCCGTTTGTGCTCTCAAGTATTCGTTCAATGTAATCCTTCTCTTTCATTACATTATATGTGTAATCAGCTCCCATCTTCCTGCAAATGTCGAGATTGAAATCCTGCATACCAATATTGTAAATCTTCGCTGCTCCCACAGCACGAGATATCCCGACGGCAAAAGCCGCAATCGGTCCGTCGCCCACTACGCCTACTCGCTGCAAAGATACACGACTTTCCATAACTGTGTATGTCGCATTGCCGAACGGTTCCTGAATGGATGCTATCACTGGAGAAAGTGATGCAGCGTTTTTCCAGCAGCATACCTCCGGAACGGTTATGTATTCGGCAAAACTTCCATTCCTGTCTACACCCAGAATCTCGACGTTTGAACATATATGCATCTGTCCCGTTAAGCATTGAAGACAATTTTGGCAGGGAATATGGGTTTCACCCGAAACATAATCACCTATCTTGATGTTTCTGACGCCCGAACCAATCTCCACCACTTCGCCTGCGAATTCATGTCCGAGAATTTGCGGGGTTTTAATGCGACTTTGAGACCATTTATCCCAAGTGTATATGTGAACGTCGGTTCCGCATACAGATGTCGCTTTTATTTTAATCAAAGCTTCATTTTCACCCGGAATGGGTCGATCAACCTCAACCATCTCAGCTCCATAATCGGGCTTTAGCTTCACTATCGCTTTCATCTTTTTCAATGCTTTACTCTCTCCTTTTTAAATATTTTTGCTTTCTTCGAAATTTGCTTATTAATTCATCAAAAGACAAGATCATTACCGCTTGCGTTGCAGCGACCCTAAATCAAAAAGCGTCAGAATTTTACCAGCGAGCCGTCCACGAGTATCTCGTCGATTATGCCGACAACTACCGTTCGCACCGGCGCTCTCTTGTTATCAAGGATAAGTCGTGCTGAATTGCCTTCGTCAAGAACCAGAACCGTATCTCCGATACCGGCATCCACTTCACTGCATAAAGCCATCTGAGCGTCGCCGGTCTCGTTCAATTCCCTGTCTAAACGTCGTACAAGCAACATCCTGTGATTTTTCAGTTCCGGGTGCTTAGCTGTCGCCCAAACATTTCCTACTACCCTCGCTACAAACACTATTACACCTCATTAAAATCAGCGCCGTCAATAATCCCTACGATTGCGGCATCAACCGCCGGAACTGTTTTGTAGGATACAGCCGCCTCACGCGAACCCACATAAAACACGAACTCCTTATAACCCGCTCCTACAGTGTCTATAGCCACGATCGGGTCTCCCCGGGGATTCCGTTTCCAATCTGTCGGCTGCAATAAAATCAACTTCAAACCCTCTAACGGCTCATCCTTCCTGGTTGCTACTACACGGCCAATAACGATTCCTGGCTTCATACCTTATTTCTTTCCGAAATACTCCTGAGTTCGTGACTTATCGAAGACGATGCGGCCGTCACGCTCAATTAAATCCACTATCGCCATGATTGCACAGTCACAAGGAGACCCCTCCGTTAATGAGGTTTGTCTCGCTGACGAACCGGAGGCGAACAATATCAATTCTCCCTCTCCGGCGCCTACAGCATCGACTGCCACCAGAACCGTTTCTGATGGTTCAAAATTAAGGTCAACCGGCTGGATAATCAACAGCTTCCGGCCGCCTATTCTTTCTTCTTTTTGCGTCGCTACGACATTTCCTATTACTATGGCAAATTTCATTTGTTCCTCAAGTGTTCAGCGAAAAAAAACACCGAAGGAATTTACCATATGGGTCTCCGGGATGTCAATGCCGTTCGTTTTTAATCTCATATTTACACTTTTCTTTTGAAAATATTATGAGTCGCTCCGGTTTCAGACATCAACCGATTCAGAAGGACGTTTGGACCTCTTTAAAGCGACATCCGCAAGACGAATAAATCACACCGACATTTACTCACAACCCAAAGAGAATTTAAATCCTTTTCCTGTTAAAACGGAATTTCCGGCCGTCCCTAAGCTGAAAACTGAAATGAAAGGTTTAATTGATGATATTAAAAATCAATGGCTTATAAAATAGTCAAGCATTACTGAAAGTTAGAGATACAAATGAAAGACAATGATAGAATGCACAGTTTTTCCACAAAGTAATCACAGGTTTTCCACAGACTTTGTGAAAAATCATAAAACTTCAAGTTATTTCAAGAAAAATTGGAGTGAAGAGGGGGGAAACGGAATTTAGTAATTTGATATTTCATCATAAGTTAGGCATCACCGATAATGATTGCGAAAATCGATGTTTCATTTTACCCCACCCGACAGAGTCAACCCTACGTCCCTGTCGAATCTTTACCGGAGCCGTTGCTCATAAAACGGGAGACAGATTTTATACCGTTTCCCCCCTGATCTTAAGGATTGCAGAATTGTTTGTTCAGAAGGTGAATCGGACAAGAAGTGTCCGCGATCGAACAGAAATTCGCACCCTCAATCGAAGAGTCAAGGGTTCCACTCAACCGCTATAATGGGAAGCAATAAAGGCGCCAGACGTACAGATTCAACTCTCAATAGTTCTCTGTACGTTAAAAGCAGTGAAATAAAACTGATAAAAAGTCGTGAGCTGTTGGGTGGAACTGTTCGTTTTCGTTCATATCTTTATAACTGCATCATCTTCTGCATTCTTTATTTTTTGAAACGCGTAAAGGCTTTTCATGAATCCGAAGGGAATGAACACTGTGGGAAGATCGGCCAGTCCGTAATGAGGGATTTGAGCGTGAAAAGCTACATCACCGACAGCAATAATGAAATAAGGGACAAAAGCGACCGCCATCGACCAGAATATCCAACTCAGGGCTCGGATTTCGATTCTTGATAATTTAGTTTTAAAGTTTTGGAGGAAGGAGATGACTCCGCCGAGGAAAAAGACGAACCAGAGGAGAAAACCCAGTATCATTAGGTTCATTTCAAATAAGAGAGCGTTTTTTCCTTTTCTAAGAATGATCAGATTCATTATTTGCGCTGACGAGAATAAAAAGAGCGACGGCAGATAAATCCAGAATTGGAAACGAGGAAATCTTCTTAGCCAGTTCACTTTTCTTGGAAAAAGCAGGAAGAAATGAAAGAAAAGGACCGGCAGCGTATAGAAAATAAAGAGATAGACAGCCCTGTAGGCTTCGGAAAGAACAGTTGAGGAGAATCTTGGAGGAGCAGTTTTAAAAAAGCAGAAACCAGTGCAAAGCAGGAAAAAGAGAATCCCGAGTTTTTTTTCCGGCGGATTCAGAAATACAAAAACACCAACCGCCAGAAAAAGCAAGCCGACGATGTTGTTTATCGAGCGCTCCAGTACGGCATGCGCGGGTAAGGACTGAAAAGTTAAAGGAATTTCCAGGATATCATCTTGTCTTTTAACCTTGTAAACGACAGTATCGCCGACCTGGAAATTTCTTCCTATCTCAATAATGTTTTTGAAATTGTCGACCGGTTCGCCGTTGACTTCAACTATTTTATCGTTTTCCATAAAACCCGCTTTTGCAGCCGGACCAGAAGGTTCAAGGTTTTTGATAAGGAAGCTTTTTTCTCCAGACCGGGACCAACCGGCATATGGAAACGAGAATGAATCAATGATTCCTGCGCCCGAGATAATCGTCAGAATCAGAACGGCGGCAAAAACAGTAATTTTTTTCATTTCTCTACTTCGCATGGAATTGATTTGTTTTACCTCCAATAGCGGATTCAATGTCGGTTTTGGTCACAGGACCGTTTCTCAATATCAAGGGCGGTCGACGTGTGATATCCAGGACAGTGGAAGAGCGGCCGAGACTGCACTTACCGGCATCGAAAATTTGTATCCCCTTTTCGATTGCAAATGAGTTAGTCAAATCGGCGGCGCTTTTTGCCGGTTCCTCACCTGAGAGATTAGCGCTGGTGACTACAAGAGGAAAACCGGTTTCTTTGAGAAGATAAAGGCAGAACAGTTCATCTGGAATTCTAATTCCTAATCGTTTTTCCGGACCCGTCAGCCATTCAGGAACGTTATTCGCTGCCCTGCATATCATCGTCAGAGGTCCTGGCCAGAATTCTTTCATAATTTTTTCTGCAAAATTTGGGAGGGCAGACGTTAATCTTCTCGCTTCAGCGATGTCGTGCACTTGCAGGGGAAGCTTGTTCGTAATTTTCCTGTTTTTAATTTTATAAATTTTCATGACAGCAGCTTTATTTCGGGCATCGGCCGCTAACCCGTAAACCGTTTCTGTCGGTATGACGATGAGCATTCCTCTTTCCAGCAGGCTTGCAGCAAACCTGATGATATTTCTCTCCGGTTTTTTCCGGTCGACTTTTATTATATCTGGAGGGTGATTCATTTTTGGGAATTCTGAGTAATTATTAGACTTCATCAAGCTTCGTTGAAGCTTGAGTTTGCGTTTGTGATTTTAACAAGAAACGATTGATGCGGCAAGAATTCAAATCGTTTTTACGATTTTTCCCGAGAAATGACTTAAGGCCTATATTGCTGCTTGCATGTTTCAATTCAAAATAATATATTCGACAACTATGAAGGAAGTTCAGCATAAAACGGTCTGTTTGATAGGAGCGGGAAAAGTCGGTTCCACATTGACATATCATTTGGTTCAAGGGAAATATAGGCTGAAGTCTTTATTCGACATCGACAACGACAAGGCAAACGTTCTGATTAAGAAAATCAAGCAGGGAACCGTATTCGATAAAGCTTCCGAAGCCGTTAAGGGATGCAATTTGATTTTGACGGCAACCCCGGATACAGAGATACCGCAAATCGCCCGGAGCATAATTGCAAGCGTTGAACCAGGCAGTATAATCATGCACGCATCAGGAGCCCTGCCGGCGGCAATATTAAATCCTGACGATCGGAGAGACGTGCATGCCGTTTCTCTTCATCCTCTTTTCAGTTTTCCCGAATTGATCAAGTCGCCTGAATCGCTGCGAGGGATTTGCTTCGCTATAGAGGGTGATGTTGAAGGCGTGAAAGAAGCGGCGGCGATTGCAGAAATTCTTGGTGGAAAATACATAATAATCGAAACGAATAAGAAGGTTTTATATCACACTGCAGCCGTTTTTTCAGCCAACTTTACCGCCCTGATGCTGTGGATAAGTCAAATTCTGTTGCGTTCTCTTGATATTGAGGAAGATTTCATAAGAGAAGGAATCGGGCAATTAGCAGGAGGGGTTTTGGAAAATTTCCGGAAAGACGGGGCGGAAAAAGCTTTGACGGGGCCACTGGTCAGGGGAGATGCTGAAGTAATTGAGAAACATCTTGCGACTTTAAAGCGCAACAATCCGGAATTCCTGGAGACCTATGGAACACTATCGCTTGAAATCATAAATATGCTTCGTTCTCAAGGAAACAGAAAAAGCGAAACTTTCGATGCGATTGAAAAGCTGATTAAGGAATTTAGTCAGAAGTAATAAATCTGCAGATCAACGCCCGGCTGAAATCTCGTCAAGGAAACCTAATCTTTTCAGGTTCATTCAGCAAATAAAAAATACGATCCAGTATTACAGGAAAAACCCATCTTGCGAGCAGAAAAGAATTAGAACCGCAAAAGACTCGAGTCCAACTCGTTTCTTTTGCAAAAAGGAAAGAACAAATAGGGTGCGAGTGTAATTTTTCTTGTTTTTTATGGAACATCCATAACCCCCCGGATTAAACAATGCCTCTTAGCGATCAATCTGAGGGGTTATGGACGTCATACGTTGATGCGACAGCAGACATCCTGTTCAGAAGAGTTTAAATTTCTTTTTCTTTTTTGAATCTTTTATGTCGTCCGATTTTTTATTCTTGTCGTCCTTCGCTTCTTTTCTATCGATATTCTTTTTGGGAGCTCTGTCAATGTTTTTGTCTTTTTGTCTCATTTCCCGCTTTTCTCGTTTCTGAGGTTTCCTTTGAAATTGTTTTCTTTTTTCCTGGTTTTCGCGGGGCGCTAATTTAGGTCGTCTGTAATCCGGTCTTGTTTGAATATGGGGTTTGGAATCTCCTGGACGTGAAAAATTAGTTTTAGGATTATACTGGGAGTCCAAATTTCGTTTTTGATTTTCTTTGCTTTTCGGGATTTCGTATTCCAGGTTTCTTTTCGACCTATCGCCCTTCAATGACCTCGAATCGTCGTAATATCGCTGCTTTTTTGATTGTTCTAAGTCACGCGAACCGCCATCCTGTGTTTTTCTGTGATTTATTGATTTTTTTTCGGCACGCTTCTTGATATAGGTTTTTTCAATTTTGGGACTTATTTTTTTGATCTGGTTCAGTTGGTCTTTCGGTCTTACGATTTTTACGGAGCGGCCGTTGACTTTTGTCGTTTCGATGTTAGTGTCGACTTTTTCGAAACGCTTATCGGTCGCTCTTTCTATCATAGATTTTGCTGGAGGTTCTGAACTGTATTTGCTTTCGTTGAAGTATCGTTTGAGAGCCGCATTCTGTCCTGGAGTTTGAGCCACATCAATGATATTGGAATTTCCGAACTGCTGCTTGGTTACAAAGGTCCAACCTTCGTATTGAACTTCATGAGGATATGCCATAGGATAGTTTCTCTTCGAGTAATCATCACGGTCTCTGCGCCTGCCGTCCCAGCCTCTCCTGCTGTATTCGCCGTGATATCCGGAATAACTGTAGCTGCTGTAGTAACTGCGAGGAGGCAACGGTCCCCATCCTATGTATACGGAAGCAACGCGCCATGTCACCCAGGCCGGACTCCATTCGTAACCCGGAACCCAAATCCAGCCGTAATAGGAATCATATATCCAATTGCCGTAATGGTGCGGGATGTAGCCCCAAGGTTCGTACGACATCCAATACCAGCCGTAGTCAGTCCATATCCAATAACCGCATGAGTAGGGTCTCCAGCCTGATTCAACATAGGGTACCCAGACTCTTCCGTAGGAAGGAATATAAACCCAATATCCATAACCTTCCAGAGCCGTTTGAAAACTGAAATCCGCGTGACTGTAAGAGCGTGAACTGCCATACCAGAAATCATGATCGAAATGAAAAGATACCGGGCCGGCATCAAAACCGAAATACCATCCGCCGGCTTCCACATTCCTCGAAGCGCCGGCGATCAGCGCCGTCGAAAACATTAATGAGAGAATAAGTAATTTTTTCATTTGAATCCTCCTTTCAAAGATCGTGATTATCTTTTCCCTCACGAAATCAAAACCGACATTTAAATATCAAATACCGTGCCGGCTCATCTGAATAAAACTAATTCATTGATTTTAAATGATATTATCCTCACAGCTCGCAGTTCCCGTTGCAGGCGAATTCGTCCTCTTTTAACAACAGACATGTATTCTTGAGAGGACAGAATGAGCATATTAATCGTTGACAGAACTGAGCGGCCTGAATAGAGTGAAAACCCTTAAATCCGGGAATCAAGGAGGCACATTCGCCCCGGTTTTAAGCTCTTGATGAGCTTACGTGATAAAACAATGCATCGAATCTTAAAAAGAATTCAACAATACGGCAAAATTGAACTTGGCAAGAAGTCGTTGATTTGCTAAAAATTTGTAGATCGGTTTCGCTTCCGACGGGAAACCGAATTTTTGGATTAGGAGCAAAAAATGAAACGAACAGATTATTGCGGTCATTTAAGAGGAACAGACGAAGGACGTTCTGTATTTTTAACGGGTTGGGTAAGAAAAAGCAGAATTCTGGGTAATTTGATTTTCATAGATTTATGGGACCGTGAAGGTATAGTCCAGATAGTATTCGATCCCGGCGTATCCGCGGAATTGCACGAAAAGGCCGGGTCTTTGAGGAGGGAATACGTCATCGGCGTAGCGGGGAAGGTGCGGAAGAGACCCGAGGGTATGACGAATCCTGAGATGAAAACGGGCGAAATTGAAGTCCTGGTCGATGAGATGGAAATATATTCGATTTCATTAACACCGCCTTTTCATCTTTCGGATAAAACGGAAGCCTCTGAAGAATTACGTTTAAAGTATCGGTTTTTAGATTTGCGAAGAAAGAAAATGATGAAGAATCTGATTCTTCGACACAACATATCCAATTCTGTAAGAAACTGTTTGCATGAACAGGGATTCATTGAAGTTGAAACTCCTTTTTTCACCAGGTCGACGCCGGAAGGAGCCCGGGATTTTCTGGTGCCGAACAGAATACATAAGGGATACTTTTATGCCTTAGCGCAATCTCCTCAATTGTATAAGCAACTGATGATGGTGGCGGGAATAGATCGTTACTATCAGATTGCAAGGTGTTTTCGGGATGAAGATTTACGCGGCGATCGGCAACCTGAGTTTACGCAGATTGATCTGGAGATGTCCTTTATAACTGAAGAGGATATTTTTGAAGTGGTGGAAAAGATGATAAGCGATATATCGAAAACAGCGCTTGAGAATGAAATCTCGATTCCTTTACCTCGAATGACATACAAAGAGGCGATGTCCAGATATGGAACCGACAAACCGGATATTCGATACGGTATGGAAATTTTCGAAGCGAATGATGTTTTCGGGAATTCCGAATTTAAACCTTTCAAACGGACGCTCTCTCAAGAAAGTGGATTGATTGCCGGTATAAACGTAAAGAGTGCTGCAGACGAATATTCCCGAAAAAAACTGGATGAATTGACCGAACTGGCTAAAAAGCAGGAAGCGCCCGGACTTTTTTGGATAAAATTCATGGCTGACGGTTCAGTAAAATCTTCCTTCGCCAAATACGCCGGACAAACGGAGATGGATTCTCTGAAGAAGACTGCCGAAGCGGAGCCGGGAGATTTGGTTTTACTGATAGCCGACGATATCTTCAGAACCAGAAAAACGCTTGGAGCGCTGAGGATTGAGTTGGCGCGTCGCAGAAAAATGATTCCTAAAGGCGAATACCGTTTTCTATGGATAACTGAATTTCCGCTGTTTTCCCCGGAATCTACCGGAGACAGGCTGGATTCGGAACATCACCCTTTTACAGGTTTTATCGGAGATACTCCCGATTCTTTAAAAAAAGATCCTCTGAGCATTATTTCCCGATCGTATGATTTGGTTTTAAACGGAGTAGAATTGGGAAGCGGAAGCATAAGGATTTTCAGGAAAGACTCTCAGCAAGCGATTTTCGATCTCCTTGGAATCAGCAATGAGGAAGCCAGGTCGAAATTCGGATTTCTGCTGGATGCTTTTGATTATGGGCCGCCCCCGCACGGCGGGATCGCCTTGGGACTGGACCGTCTTATAATGATTTTCGCCGGGATGGATAGCATCAGAGACGTTACCGCTTTTCCCAAAACGCTTAATATGACCTGTCCTTTAACCAATTCCCCGGCGCCGGTCAGCGAAGAGCAACTGAAAGAATTAGGATTATCCCTGGATGTTGATGTCCCGCAATAGATTGTTGGTTGAAAAAGCGATGCCGGAAATATGCATTTTACTCCCTGGAAAAGGATTTTTAGAATTATATTTCCTTTTCAGGGAGCTCATTGTTTTCTTGACACGATAAATCACTGATGTTAGAAAAAAATGGGAGGCTGCTGAAATAGAAATATGGGTGATAATGACGAAATAGCGACCGTAAAGCTGCCCATCACCAGGAATTTTCATTTTCCACTGCTTTTCGGTCAACAATGCAATCATCAAAAACTCCTCGAAAGATCATTCAATGTAATAATAAGTCCTGGCGAGAATAATATTTCGATCAAGGGCAACAGGGAAGCTGCGGAGAGGGTAGCGGCGATATTGAGAGAACTGGAGTCGCTGGCTTCGGAGGGGTATCCCTTATCGGAAAAGGATGTATCGCTGATCATTAAAAAATTTGGAAAGGAGCCGACGCAACGTCTGCGTGAGGCCCTTTTCGACACGATACTGATTTCTTCCACAAAAAGGAAAATCTTTCCCAAGACTCCCAATCAAAAAAGTTACATTGACGGCATTCGAAATTACGATCTGGTCATTGCAATCGGACCTGCCGGAACCGGGAAGACCTATCTTGCGATGGCCATGGCTGTTGCGGCTTTACTGAAAAAGGAAGTGGTCCGCATTATATTGGCGAGACCGGCAGTTGAGGCGGGGGAATCATTGGGTTTTCTGCCTGGAGATATGTACCAGAAAGTAAATCCTTATTTGCGACCTTTGTATGACGCCCTTTATGACATGCTGGACGTAGAAAAGGCCAATCGGCTTGTGGAGCGGGGTTCTATTGAAATCGCCCCTATAGCTTATATGAGAGGCCGCACCTTGAACGATTCTTTCATCATTCTCGATGAGGCTCAGAATACTACGCCGGAACAGATGAAAATGTTTCTTACGCGGTTAGGATATAATTCCAAAGCCGTAATTACCGGCGATATAACGCAAATTGACCTGCCCAGAGACAAGATCAGCGGTTTAGTTCAGATCAGAGAAGTGCTTGCGGGAATTCCCAGAATACATTTTATCGAATTCAACGAAAAAGATGTCGTCAGGCATGATCTTGTGCAGGCCATTGTAAAAGCCTATGAAAAATACGAAGCCAAAAAGACCAAATAGCTTCGAAAAAAGAAAAGTATTCTATAAAAGGCTGCTCAGGCGTCTTAATTCCGTCATGCCGTCGGAGAAATGGCGCAAAAGAATCACTGCGCTTCTCACGGGATTAATCATTACGCTTATCATTATTCCTTCTCGAACCCCTTCTATTCCTGATTTTCGAGTCGGTGAAATCGCCCCTAAAGACATTCGGTCGATATACCATTTTTCTATTGAAGATAAGGAAACGACGGAGAAAAGAAGAGACGAGTCTGCGTCAAAAGTTAGACCGATTTATGATTTCGACAGCTCGTATGCTGAAATGACGGCTGATTCTGTAAGGCAGTTCTTCAGAGAAGGCAGGATTAGGCTTGTTGAGGAAGAGAAAGTTCATGAAGAAGAACAGAGGCCGGAATCTCAACAGGAAGAAAGGCAGCAAGAGCAGATAGAGATGACCCCGGCAGCAGATGAGGAATCCGGTGAACCCGGCGAGCAAGGTCGGGAGATTTATAAAAATTTAACGGAGAGGTATAAAATTCCGATTTCGTACGAACAGTATGAAATCATTAAATCGACTGGATTCGATCGTTTACTGGAGAACAGAATAGTTGAATTGTTGAATCTCATTTTCAATATCGGCGTAGTGGATAATAAAGCTATGTTAATTCTCGAAGGAACCGAGGGAATTAAAAAAAGAAATACTCAAACGAATTATAGGACGCGTGTTACCGATCTTGAACGTTTTCTGTCCATGGAAGAAGCTAGAAAGCGCGTGGAAAGAGAAGCCCAAAGAATATTTCCCCTGGATGATCAAAAAAGAAAGATAATCGTTGAAATGGTCACAGGTTTCCTTAAACCCAATCTTTCTCCTAATTTGGTGTTGACTAAAAAAATCAGACGGGAAGCTCGAGAAGAGGTCAGCCCAGTCTTTTTTCAGGTTAAAAAAGGAGAAATGATCGTCAGGGAAGGAGATCGCATCAATGAAGAAGATGTCGCAATTTTAAGGCATTTAAAGAAAATGAGGCAGTCAGGTAATGTTGAATTGAATTTCGCTGGATACTTTTTAGTCGTTATTCTGATATTATACGTTTTCCAGGCCATTGTCGAAAAAGTGACGGGCGAGAATAAATTTCCTGATAAAACGTTTAACGTCATTTGCGTGATCCTTGTACTGGGAATTCTGACTCCCAGGATATTCATTTTTTTATCGGAATACGTGGCTGATGCTGCAGAAAAATTTCCTTATAATTCAGTCCATTCTTATTATTTTGCAGCGCCCTATGCCCTGGGGCCATTAATAATTGGTTTTCTGGTGAATCTGCCCGTAGCGGTTATTTCATCAGTAGTCTTCGGACTGATGAATTCTCTCGCCGTTGGAACAGACCTGGAAATAGGACTTTTTGCAACAATCGGCGCTCTTTTCGGATTGCTGGGGATACCTCGATACAAACAAAGGACCGTAATTTTATTCAGCGGTTTGCTTGTAAGTCTCGCCAATATAGGATTACTCACTGCTTTAAATCTTTCCAGAGACTTTACCTCGATTCTGTTAGGATCGTTCGAAATTTTGTGCGGAATAA
Source organism: uncultured bacterium (assembly GCA_964619725.1). Lineage (GTDB taxonomy): Bacteria > CSSED10-310 > CAZUFC01 > CAZUFC01 > CAZUFC01 > CAZUFC01. The sequence goes on from CAZUFC010000004.1 coordinate 112,712, forward strand.
TAGGAGGATTGCTCACTGCTTCAATAGCGATGGTGATAATCCCCGGTCTGGAAAGTCTTTTTCAGATATCCACGGATATGCGTCTCCTGGAATTATCCAACTCAGAACATCCTCTTCTCAAAAAATTGGCGCTTGTAGCTCCGGGAACTTATCATCATAGCATTATGGTCGGCACCCTGGCTGAAGCCGCTGCGGAAAAAATCGGGGCTAATACTTTGTTGGCAAAGGTCGGAGCTTATTATCACGATATCGGTAAAATCTCCAAACCCCTTTATTTCATCGAAAATTGTCCGCATGCGAAAAGACGTCACGATAACCTCGCCTCGCACCTCAGCCGGCTGATTCTCATTTCTCACGTGAAAGAAGGCGTTGAAATGGCTAAAAAACACAGATTGAGCAAAGAGATAATCGATATCATTCAGCAACATCACGGCACAAGTTTAATTTCTTATTTCTATCGAAAAGCGATAGAAACGGAATCGCCTAAACAGTCTTCTGTAAAAAAAGAAGACTTTAGATATCCGGGCCCCAAGCCCAAGACCAAAGAAGCGGCTATCGTACTGTTGGCCGATTCGGTCGAAGCAGCCTTCAGAGCTCAATTTAACTCAAATCCCAATACTTTTAGGGAATTGATACGAAAAATCACTAACGAAAAATTCCTGGACAGACAGTTCGATGAAAGCAATCTTTCCTTTAAAGAGTTTACGAAAATACATGATGCGCTGTTTCAGACCTTGTTGAAGTATAATCATCAGCGAATCCCTTATCCTGAAGAACCTGCAGAGGATAAGAAGATTCAGCGAATCATATGAGTAGATAATAATTGTGGACGAATCTCGAAAAATCAATTGCGTTGTCGACGTGGTGCAGGATGAAGAGAGCTTATTGATCGATTACAAAAAATTAAAAGCATTCATCGTCGACATTGCCGGAATTTTACTTTTAGATTCCATAGAAGTCTCAATCCTTTTGACGAATGATGAACGAATTAAAAAAATAAATTACAAATATCGAAATATAAACGAAAAAACCGATACCGTCTCTTTTCCGCAGTTTGAAAAAAATGATTTGAATCAGTTATTGAAACAAAAAGCAAACGGCCTCGAAGTGACTCCTCCGATTATCCTGGGAGACATCGTAATCTCTCTGGAAACCATAAGAAAAAGCGCAGGACCTGATTTACAAAAATTAAACGCTGAATTCAAATTCATTCTCATTCATTCGTTTTTGCATTTGCTGGGTTATGATCATGCAGGAACAAAAGAAAGCCTTGAGATGAAACGAATGGAAAATAAATTGATCGCTGAATTAAAACATTACGACCAAATTGTAAAATCGTACTCATAAGGAGGGCTTTAGTTGGAGGATTTACACTGGTTTGTCATTCTGTTGATCCTCTCAGGAATCTTCGCATATTACGAGATGCTTTTTAAAATCTTCTCTCGCGTGAAAATACGTTCCATGTTACAGGGAGAGATAGAGGAGAGAGAAAAGAATCTGAAAGAGACATTCGATTCGAGACTGCTTCAAATTTCCGTTCAGCTCGCTTTAATTCTCGTAAACATCCCCGTCGTCATATGGTTTTTTATTGTCGCGGAAGATTTAATAATGAAAAATACGTTTCTGTGCCGATTGACTGCTTTCGGTTCCGCTTTTATCGTTCTCGCAATCTTGAACGTATTGTTGCCGGCTGCGTTGGTAAGAAAAAAAAGGTCCCAATTCACCGCTCTGGAAATTTATTTCCTTAAATTGGTTCATTATGTTTTTTGCCTGTTCAGCAAACCCATCTGGAAAATCATTATCTGGGCTCGATCCTTGAACAGCTTTCAGGAAGACTTCGATGCCTCAAAACAGGAAATGGAAACAGAAACCATTATCGACGTCGGAGAAGAAGAAGGCTTAATAGAAGAAAATCAGAAAAAACTGATGAACAGCATAGTGGAATTCTCCGAAACGGTCGTACGAGAAATTATGGTTCCCAGAACTGATATGTCCTGCATAGAGGTTTCTTCAAATCTGGATGATTTCAGAAGACTAATCATTGATACGGGTTATTCGCGTTTCCCCGTGTACGAAGGTAAAATCGATCACGTTATCGGAATCGTCAATGCCAAAAATCTGTTCGCCTATTGGGAAGCGGAAAAACAATCCGCCTCCATTAAAGACTTTATGCGGCCCCCTTACTTCATTCCTGAAACGAAAAAAGTAACCGATCTGCTCCAGGAATTCCAAAGAGAAAAAATTCACATGGCTATCGTCGTTGATGAATACGGCGGCGTCGAAGGACTGGTTACCCTTGAGGATATACTTGAAGAAATAGTGGGCGAAATACAGGATGAATTTGATCATGAAACCGACACCTTGAAAGTGATCGATAACAACACGATTATTGTCGATGCAAGAATCAACATTGAAGAAATTGAAGACTTTTTCTCTGTTTCCTTCCCGGAAGAGGACTATGAAACTGTAGGAGGCTTCATATTTCAGCAGACAGGAAAAGTCCCCGTGGTCGGAGAACAAATCCGCTTTAAAAGCTTGCTCTTTTCCGTGGATAAAGCCGATGACCGGCGCATTATATCCGTGAAAATACACAAAGTCGAAAAAGTTGATGAAGTCAAAAGAAATGAATAGCGCATCGAACGCTGATCATGATAAATCATTGCCGGAAGAGCAGCTTTTGCAAAACTCATCAGGATTTCGATCAGGATTCATCAGCATTGTCGGCCGGACAAATGTGGGAAAATCAACCCTTCTTAATCGCATACTTGAAAAAAAAGTTTCAATAGTTTCAGATAAATCCCAAACGACAAGACGGCTGATACAAGGAATACTTACTAAAAGCAATGCCCAAATAATCTTTATCGATACCCCGGGTTTCCATAAAGCGAAACACTCCTTGAATAAATACATGATGAAAAAAGCGGCTGAATCCGTCTCAGGTGTCGATGCCGTCGCTTATGTCATTGAACCTTATGAAAAAATCGGACCGGTCGATTCAGAAATTATCTTTCATCTTAAAAATTCCGACCTTCCCGTCTTGCTTTTAATCAATAAAATTGATCTCATTCCAAAAACCAACCTCTTGAAAATTATCGAAAAATACAATAACGCTTTCCAGTTTAAAGAAATAATTCCCATATCTGCTCTCAAAGGTGACAACGTTTCACGCCTGGGCGAATCTCTGATCTCCACTCTCCCTCCTGGTCCCTTATACTTTCCAGAAAATACCATCACCGATCAGTCAGACCTGTTTTTCTTCTCTGAAATTATCAGAGAAAAAGCGCTTCGTTATACTTATTCAGAATTGCCGCACTGCATCGCAGTCAAAATACAAAACTGGAAACAAGACGAAAATAATAACGTCGACCTCATTAATGCCGTCATCTTCGTCGAAAAGCATTCTCAAAAAGTCATCGTCGTAGGAAAAGGCGGAAATAAAATCAAACAAATCGGTTCGGCTGCCAGGCAGGAGCTTGAGTTCTTCCTCGGCAATAAAGTTTTCCTTAAGCTTTGGGTTAAAGTAAGAAAAAATTGGCGAAATGATCAGAGCTGGATGAATATTCAAGGTATAACTGCCGTTTGATTTCATAAAAAAGTTTCAAGGCTGAGCCAGGCAAACCACTAGATTATGTATGCTGCTTCAATGTTCCATACTATATATCGTGTATAAAGTTGTAAAATTTAGCTAAGTTTTTATAAAAAAAGAAAAAAATTATGCCGCAGGCTCATTTCCGGCTTGACAACGCCCATGAAATGGTATAGATTGGAATACAGAACCTGAATTTCCCATTTATAGGCATTTCAATGTGGGGCGGGAAAGAGGTTCAATTTCCTTTACCGACAAGTCCGTTAATTTTTTCAAAGAAGGAAGCGATGGCCGCATTTTTCGTGGGAACATATCGCCACGGCATTGATGAAAAAGGCAGAACATCGATACCCTCGAAATTCAGGCAGGCTGTGGAGGAAAATGCGGGGAACAAGCGATTGTATTTATTACCCAAAGAGGAACACTTAGAGGTTTATACGAGCGATTTGCTGGAAAAGATAACGGAAGGATTCGATCCTCAGAAGTTATTCGATAAGAAGAATTTAATTGAGATGCGCGAGAAGGCGCGAAGATATGTTGAATTGAGTTTCGACAAGCAGGGTCGCATAAGTTTGCCCGAAAATTTCAGGCAATGGTTCAAGGATGAAGAAGAGGTTGTTTTTATTGGATGTTTTCAAATATTCGAGATATGGCCGAGCGTGAGCTGGTCGAAGAATCGAGCCGAGGGCATTGAAGAATAAGGGGGAATAATTATGTTCAGGAGCGTATTGAGGAGGCGTCGAGAATTAAAGCTTCGTCAATTTTTAGAAAATGCTGAATTGTCATGTGAAAGGAACGTAGCCGGTTTAAGCATAGGTGACGGAGAGCTAAGCATGGCGATTTGTCGAATGCAAGATCATAAGGGGATGTATCCATTGGCTTACAGTAAAGCCAAGCTGGGCTTAGGTCGGCATTACATACCGTCGCTGGACGATATGACGGCGGCGATACAGAATTGTTTCGATCGAATCCGGATGCATTGCAGGATGAATTTCAGTCGTTTTTATCTTGGCATACCGTCCTGGGACATCAGTTATCATGAAACCGGCGTAGAGATACCGATAGAGGGAGAGGTATCCCGGATCAATGAAAAGCATGTTGAAAGGTTGATGGACAAGATAAGAAAGAATTCAATTCCTGAGAGTTATGTAGTGTTGGACATTATACCCCGTTATTTTGTTTTGGACGACAAGCGGAGTGTAAGGGATCCCGTGGGCATGCATGCGGAGAAGTTGAGTTTGCAGGCTTTATTGATATGCGCTGACGTGGGACTTGTGAATACGATATTGGAATGTCTTCAGAAATTAGGAATCCGGGTCGATCAAATGGTATCGGCTCCAGTAGCGGCGTCAACGGGAACGTTAAGCGAGGAGGAGAGGGAAACGGGCGTTGTTCTTGTAGATGTAGGACAGATGAGCGCTTATTGCAGCTTTCATTATCATCGTCAGATGTTCAACATAACCGCTGTCGATATGGGAGGACATCGTATTTCCGAGAACATTTCAAGGAGCATAGGTACAAGTTACTTAGAACTGGAAAGGATTGTTCAGGGTAAGGAGCAATGGATGCTTGACGATTCTGTGGATTCAAGAGCGTTTTCGGATTCGATGACAAGATATCCTTTGAAGACTGTATCGACGTCTCAATTTCATGAGCTGATCAAATTGTCTTCAGAGGAAATGGCTTCTTTATTATTCGAGAATTTGAATGTAGCTCAGGGACACATGGATTTTGCTACTGCCGGGATCGTCTTCATAGGAGAAAACTATCTTTCATTGAAGGGAATTTACGAGGTTACCAAGAGCCGGTTGGGTATGCCCATAAGAATCGGCAATCCTCAAAATATCAGCGAATGTCGAAACGGGTTTATCGATCCTTCTTATGTCCGTCTGTCAGGATTAATCATGCACAGTTGGTTCAACAAATCCTTCGAGCATTACTATTTAAAGAAATACTACGAATCTCCGGTTCAATATTTACACAAGGAGTACCGGACTATTTTAAAAACGAAGTTAATCGGTTTTATTCAAAACCGTTTTTAAAGATACGAAATTTACAGGGATAAAAGTCCGCCGATTTCAGCTTTTCCGAATTTCAAAACAACATAATTTTTGGGGAGTAACCCGTATTTTTTGAAGAAACGATAACCTTCGATGGACATAATGCGGGATATAACCAGGTCAGCGGCTTTTTTGTTTCTGGAGTAATTCGTCTTGTAAATATCTAATGTGCCGATCCGAGGGACTTTGAAGAAATCGCCGGCCAAAGGGTCAATGATATCGACTGCGGATTTGAAGATTCGGTGAAGGCTTCTCCAGCCTATACCCACATCGGCTTTTCCAGAAGAAATTTTTGCGACCATATCGATTTCATCGCGACAGAGAACTGTTTTGTCTTTAACGTCCTGGAATGAAATACCGTTTTCTTCCAGTATTTCCAGTGAAAAAGCGCCCAGATCACAGGAGTTTTTTTCGACAAGAGCGAGTCTGACGTTTTTTTCTAGGATGTCTTGTATGCGGGATATGCGGGTTGGATTGCGTTTCTTTATAATAAGCGCGGGAAGGAGGTAAACGGGCGTGGAACGTGAGGAGATGTCGATCAGTCCTTTTTCCATGAGGGGATAGTAATAATCCGGGGAGGAAGTTATCAGTATGTCGCAAGGTTTTTTTTCGGATATATTGTTGAAAATGACCGAGTTGTCAGCAGGATGAATTTTCGATTCTACGTCGGAATTGAATTGAAGCTTGCTTTGAAAATCTTCCAGAGGATACCTTGCAATGTTATCGATATAGCAGTGAATGATGCCTGGGGGAATGACCGGCGCGATAATGCGGCTAAGAAACGGATCGCTGAAAAAAGAAAGAGACAAAAAAAACAAGCCGGAAAATAAAAAAACGATGAAATTTTTCTTCTTTCTCATAATATTTAGAGCAATTCAGAAGAAAATCCTAAGTTTTCGTTCAGATGAAATCTCTAAAGAGTTCCGGACGAGGACCAGGAATAACTACTTTATTGACGAGGACGCCTCTTGCGCCGGCAAGTTCAGCCCCGGCGTTTATTGAAGACTGCACGGCGGCCACATCTCCGGTCAGCAACAAATACCCTTTTCCGCCGATAGCCATGCAAACGTGAACCCGGAAAAGTTTAACCATGGCAGCTTTTGCTGCAGCATCTGCGCTTTCGATGATGGAGGCGGCCGAGAAGGTTTCAATGATACCCAGAGCCTTCATATCTTCCAGTTCCAGAAGTGAAGTACAGGTGATGGCCGGAAAAATATCCGGATGAACATTCGGAATAACAAGGCTTTCAATGATCTCAGCTCCTCCGGTTTGAACGCCTGCTCTGACTGAAGACTCTACCGGACCCACCATTCCGCCCACAATAACGATATATTTTCCGGAACAAACCGTACGGGCTGTAATAAGCGTAACTTCAGCGGCTTTAAGCATGGCATCTTCTGATTCATAACCGGCAGCAATACTTGATAATTCAATCATACCGATCGCTGTAAGCGAATATCCCTTCGTTTCACTCTCATTTCTCAATTCTAATCTCCTTGTTGTCGATATGAACTACTTTTCCAGAAATTGATGCGTGAACAGGCGCTCCCAGTGCATCGGCGGGAACATCGGCAATTAATTGCCCTTCCTTTACCGTGTCGTTCTTTTTTACTATGGCTTGAGCAGCAACGCCTATGTGCATTTTCAGGGGCAGAACGACACGGTCGCATTCCATCTTGTGCTTCATCAGCGGTCCTGTATTTGAATAATCCGCCAAGCCCAATTGTTGAATAATCTTCTTCAAAGGAGCGCGTCTTTGCTTGATCAAGGGGTGAGGTTCCGAAAGCGGATAGCTCTGTTCGTATTTTAAGCCTGCATTCTGCGCTTCTTCTTTGAACATTATACTTACATTGCGCGGGTCCAGGTTTTCAGGACAAGAGAACATGCTGCACAAATTACAACCGCTGCAAAACAGATTGTGAGCCGTGTAACCTTTCTCCCATCCTTTAAACATTAGAGCACGCATAGATAAATGGGGTTGAATGGGATGTCCGACAAGATATCGGGGACATAGCTGAGTACAAAAAACGCATTGATCGCATGCTGATTGACTTAATTTCCTCGAATGCTCCAGCGGTCTTCGGTACCTCCGTATCAGCGGATGATCGACTGGAAAAACCAGAATAGCTCCGCATGTTTTGGTTACGGGTGTCGCCGCATCTTCCACCAGATTGCCCATCATCACGCCGTCGGATAGAATTTCATACGGTTCGTCCAGGTTCAAACTACCAGCAAATTTCAGGACATCCTCCATGAGCATTCCCAGCGGCACTTCCACGGTAAATGGATTTTCCACCGCGCCGCCCACGGTCAGAAACTTCGAAGTGACAGGAACATTCCTGCTTACGTTGTATACCGTCTCCACATTCTGGACGATCGCACCGACATCAATGGGCAAACCTCCCGGCGGAATAGCTTTACCCAGGATTTCATGTACCATGATGACTTCATCGCCTGCAGGATAAAAATCATCAAAAGGATAAATCTCCATCTCATCGGGAATCATCGCTTCAAGCTTTTCTATCAGTTCCTCGTTTTTTTTCTTTATTCCCAGCACAGACCTGGAAGCTCCCACCATGCTTTGTATGGTCATCATCCCAGATAAGACCTCCAGCATGTAATTTTCCAGTATCTGCTTGTCTTTATGCAGAAGCGGTTCGCACTCAGCCGCGTTTAATATCAGGACATCAGCCCAGTTTCGCAGCTTGGCGTAAGTCGGAAAACCAGCCCCGCCGGCTCCGACGATTCCATTTTTGCGTATTGATTCGACGGTAACTTCCGGATTTGTCGAAACTCTCTCTGCGCCTTCTATTCTATTCATCATTACTTTCAGTATTTCCCGCTCAAACTAAAGGTTTGTAAAATTGGGCCCGCTGCCTCCTTCGGGAGGTTCCCAAATTATGTTATTGTATGGATCAACAATAACGCAAGTCTTGCAATGGAGACAATTGGAAGGATTAAGTTTCAGTTTGAATCCATCCTCGGAATCACATTCATTTTCGTAGACCTGCGCCGGACAAAATCTTAAACAGGGATTCCCATATTCCCTGAAGCATTTTGTCGAACATATTTCTTCATTAATCACGCTGATATGAGAAGGCTGATCTTCCTCATGCGTAATACTTGCGTTGTATACGTCAGTGAGTTTGTCGCAAGTCAGCTCGCCGTCCGGTTTAAAATCGTTCTTATCGTTTTCACGACTTTCTTTTCTCTCCGCCGACTTAACCATTCTGGAATTATCAGGCGAAATCGGCAGTCTGTTTTTCAAACCTCTTCCGCCGAGAAGCCAATGTAATCCGGCTTTGGCGACGCCATAATAGACGCCTTTCTCGAAACATTGCCGGAAATTTCTTGAGCCGTATAGTTCTTTTTCGATCCAACTTTCCTGCATTTTTTTATTGAAATTTTCCTGCAGCCCGATGGAATAATCATCATTCAACATTGCATCAAAAACGGCCTCGGCAGCTATCATTCCGGATTTAATCCCTATGTGAACGCCCTTGAGGCGTCTCGGGTTCAGTAATCCTGCTGCGTCGCCGATAACCAGAACACCCTCTACAGGCGATTTTGTAACTGAATAGTACCCGCCTTCGGGAATGGTTTTGGCGCCGTAGTAAAGGTTTTCTCCGTTTTCGAGTAATGAGCCGATCAAAGGATGAGTTTTGAACAGTTGAAAACGCTGATGAGGGTCCAGATAAGGATTTTTGTAGTCTAAACCGACAGCCAGCCCGATGCTTGCCAGATTATTGTCCATAAAATATATGAATCCGCCGCCATAGGGATTGTTGCCCAGCGGCCACCCAAAAGTATGAATTACTCTCCCCGGACTAACCTTCTCATCAGACAGCTTCCAAACTTCTTTAATGCCTACAGCATAAACCTGGGGATTTTTCTCGTCTTCCAGATCAAACTTCTCTTTTAATTTGTCCGTAAGCGAACCTTTGCTTCCTTCACCTAAAATCGTTATTTTTGAGTGAATATCAGTTCCAGGCTCGAAATTGCTTTTCCGTTTGCCATTCTTGTCGATTCCTTTTGCACCGGTTCTTACTCCAATTATTCGTTCAGATGAATAGAGAAGCTCATTCCCGGAAAATTCCGTTAAAATTTCAACGCCTTCCTCTTCAGCGATTGAGCCCATCCATTTCATGAATTTGTTTAAAGACAGGATGTAATGGCCTTTATTTTGGAGAAAAGGCGGAGCGTAGGGCAACCTGAATTTGTTTTTTTCCGTGAGAAAGTATACGAGGTCTTCTTTTACGACCGTTTCCCGGGGGAATCCCCGTTCTTGATATTCCGGGACCAATTCCTGCAACGAACAAGGATCAAGCACGGCTCCTGACAAACTGTGGGCCCCGATATACTTGCCTTTCTCAATAACCATTATCAAGGGCTCTTCTATCTGTTGTCCCTTTATTTTTCCTTCGTCGACTGATTTGTTGTGTTTTTTAATGAGTTGAGTTAAATGAAGGGCGCCGGCGATGTTGGCAGGGCCGCCCCCGACAAACAGCACGTCAACGTCAAAAATTTCGTTTTCGACGGACATCAAAATTCTCCTTTAAACAGTTTTTGAAAATCGGCATCATTTTCCAAATATAATTTCCTTTTTTGTTCGGATAATCAGCAAAAGCTGGATTATCGCGTCATTATGAAAGCGTGAATCCTTATTTGTCAAGCAAATTAACCGCAAATCTCTGGACATTCTTCCCAAATCGTTATATAGATCAATAATGGAGAAATTCGTAACGACCATAACCAGTATATTTTCTTTTTCCCAAAATGAGTAAAAAAATCGCAGAATTTTTCATAGACAATTTCGATGAACTGGTTCACAAGACGCATGAGCGTTTCGCTGAACGGGAATTAAAGTCCTATCTGCAACTCGAAGACAAGGAACTCAAATCACGAATCAGGAAATTCTGCATAGCCGTTTTTCAATCACTGCAGCACGATAATATCCTTCCTGTCATCAAATATGCGCAGGAGTTCAGCAGCGACCGGATCAGACAGGGTTACAGATTAGAAGACATTCAGATGGCTATGAATTGTACCGAAGAGAGCATGATGTCGTTAATCGCTGCGAAAGTTGAGGGAGAGGCGAGTTTAAAATATATAGAAAATGTGGGGATGATAATGAGAATTGCTCATAATGCCGTTTCCAAAGTTTTTCGTGAAAATACTCGTGTTAGAAAAGGCGGAGAATCTGATTTTTAAGTTGAGTGATCTGTTAATAGAGAAAGAAATGTAAGGCGACGACGAGATTATTTTTTATAATTAAACTTTTAGTAAAAGGGAAGTTATGATCGAGTTAATCAGAAAAAGTTTGTTGTTCAGCATAGGTGCAGCGGTAATGATGAAGGATAAAGGCGAAGAGGTGATAAAAAAGCTGATTGAGAAAGGCGAGGAGTATACTTCGAGAGATATTCATAAAAAAACGCCGTGATTTTGAGAAAACACGGCGTTTTAATTTTCCTGTCTGCTCGAATCAGTTTACTCTTTTTTCAAGAAGTCATATTCGATGTTTTTGAAGTCAAAATCGAGTTTTTCCAGTTGTTGGTAAATGTGATATCTGGCGAGAACGTCTTTCTGGGCTAATTCGAGAAGCGCTGAAGCGCGATCCGGCATGGAAGCTTTGAGGGTTCGGTATCTGATTTCTTTATAGATGTAGTCTGCCATGGAGATGGAAGGGGTTTTGCTGTCGATCTGCAGAGGATTTTTGCCTTCATCGCTGCGTCGCGGGTCGAAACGATAGAGAATCCAATGACCTGAATCAACCGCTCTTTTTTGTTGTTCCAGACTTTTTGTCATATTGATGCCATGTGCTATGCAATGAGCGTATGCAATCAAGATCGACGGTCCGTCATAACTTTCCGCTTCAGCAAAAGCTTTAACCGTCTGATTCATATCGGCGCCATAGGCGATTTTTGCGACATAGATATTTCCGTAAGTCATAGCCAACATGCCCAAATCTTTTTTAGGCAATGGTTTGCCGGCCACAGCAAATTTCGCCGTCGAACCTCTGGGAGTCGCTTTTGACATCTGTCCGCCCGTATTTGAGTAAACTTCCGTATCCAGAACCAGGAGATTGACGTTTTTTCCGGACGCCAGGACATGATCGAGACCGCCGTAACCTATATCGTATGCCCAGCCGTCTCCGCCGATGCCCCAAGTCGATTTTTTCACGAGGTAATCCGCCAGAGAGTAAAGATGTTCGTCTTTCGATTTGATCAGTCCCTTAAGCTCTTCGACTCTTTTTCTCTGATCGTTTATATCTTCGTCAGTTTTTTGCTCGGAATCCAGGATAGCTTGTTTGAGTTCGGCCGGAACATCAGCTTCTTTGAGCAATCTTTGAGCGGTTTCGGTGAATTTATCGACGGTTAAACGGAATCCCAACGTTATTTCAGCGCAATCCTCAAAGAGACTGTTCGTCCAGGCCGGTCCACGTCCGTCAGCTCCTTTGGTATACGGGGTTGTAGGTAAATTTCCGCCGTAAATGCTCGAACAGCCGGTTGCATTGCTTAAAATGGCCCGGTCGCCGTACAATTGAGTCAATAATTTTATATAACACGTTTCTCCGCATCCTGCACAGGCGCCTGAGTATTCGAACAAGGGGCGAATCAACTGGCTGCCTTTTACTGTCGTTTTTTTAATCAGTTCCGGACTCGTTTCCGGTAAACTCAGGAAGAAATCGTAATTATCTCTTTCGTCGTCGCGCAGTTTAAGTTGATCCTTCATTTCCAGAGCCTTATTTTTCGGAGGACACACTTCAACGCATACTCCGCAACCCACGCAATCTTCCGGCGCCACCTGAACCGTGTATTTCATCCCTTTGAACTGTTTGCCTTTTCCGTCAACGCTTTTGAAAGTCGGAGGAGCGCCATTCAGATTTTCTTCATCATAGTATTTCATTCTTATGGTCCCATGAGGGCAAACCATCGAACAAAAACCGCACTGAATGCAATTTTCCGGTTTCCATACTGGGATTTCTACTGCTACGTTTCTCTTTTCATATTGAGTGGTTCCCGTAATAAACTGTCCGTTTGCGGGCATTTGCGATACTTTTACTTCATCTCCTTCTCGTCGGATGATTTTCGCTGTAACCTCCTTGACAAAGTCAGGAGTATGTTCCGGGACCGTCGGAGGCATTTCAATTTCGCTGTTTGCTTCATTCGGATAATCAACCTCGTAGATGTTTTTCAAAGCAGCATCAACTGATTTCAAATTCATGTCGACTATGTTCTGCCCTTTGCTGCCATAGGTCTTCTTGATGAATTTGCGGATCAATTCTATCGCCTCATCTTCCGGAATAATGCTCATTATTTTGAAGAATGCTGTCTGCATGATTATGTTGATGCGGCTTCCCAGTCCCAGTTCCTCTGCTAAATCATAAGCATTAATGACATAGAACTTCGCCTTTTTGTCAATGATCTGCTGTTGAACTTTTTTCGGAAGATGATCCCAAATTTCATCCCGTCCGAACGGACTGTTCAAAAGGAAATAACCTTCCTCCTTCAGATATTGGAGCATGTCGAATTTTTCGAGAAAAGAAAAATTATGACATCCCAAAAACTGTGCTTCATCGCACAAATAAGGACTGCGTATCGGTTTTTTTCCGAATCTCAAGTGACTTACAGTAACGGCGCCTGATTTTTTGGAATCATATTGGAAATACCCTTGCACGTTGTAATCCGTAGCTTCGCCGATGATTTTAATTGAGTTTTTATTTGCTCCCACCGTACCGTCCGATCCCAATCCGTAGAACATAGCCTGGAAAGCGTCTAAACTTCTGTTCCTGTAGGATTTGTCCCATTCCAGACTCGTGCCGGTAACGTCATCATAAATTCCCATGGTGAAGTGATTTTTGGGTTCATCTTTTTCCAGATTGTCATAAACGGCCATAACCATGCCGGGAGTGAATTCTTTGGAGCTCAACCCATACCTTCCGCCGATCACGGTGGGGTTCCGTTCAAATTTCGCCCATCCCGCATCCGCTGCTTCGGTGACGGCGGTTGAAACATCAAGATAAAGAGGTTCGCCGGTTGAACCCGACTCTTTCGTCCGATCAAGCACAGCAATCTTTTTTACGGTAGTCGGCAATGCATCTATAAAACGCTCGACGGAGAAGGGACGATACAGGCGGACCTTAATCATTCCTATCTTCCGATCATTATGCACCTGGTCTTCGACAGTTTCATGCACGGTTTCCGCTCCAGAGCCCATTACGACAACGATGTTTTCAGCCTCCGGATGGCCCACATAATCAAAAAGCCTGTATTCGCGTCCCGTCAGCTTCTTGAATTTATCCATATATTTTTGAACTATTTCAGGCGCTTTATCATAGAAAGGATTCACGGTTTCCCGCCCCTGGAAATAAACGTCCGGATTCTGACTGGTTCCGCTGATCATCGGATGATCCGGCGACAGACCGTTATTTCTGTGCCTGATGACAAATTCATCCTCAATCATTTCTTTCATGATTTCCTTGGTTACATTATCAACCTTACTGACCTCATGAGACGTCCTGAAACCATCGAAAAAATGAAGGAATGGAAGCCGGGCTTCCAGCGAAGAAGCTGTGGCGATAAGCCCCAGGTCAAGGACTTCCTGTACGCTTCCTGAAGGGATCATGCAGAAACCTGCAGCCCTGGTCGTCATTACATCGGAATGATCGCCGAAAATCGATAGAGCTTGGCAAGCAATGGATCGCGCTGCGATGTGAAATACAGTCGGAAGCAACTCTGCAGCGATTTTAAACATATTAGGAATCATCAGCAGCAACCCTTGCGATGCCGTGTAAGTAGTCGTTAAAGAACCGGTAGCCAAGGCTCCGTGAACTGCAGCAGATGCGCCGCCTTCTGATTGGAGTTCAGAGACTTCAGGTATAGTTCCCCAGATATTGGTTTCGCCTGCAGCAGATTTCGCATCTGAAATTTCCCCCATCGCTGAACTAGGCGTGATCGGATATATTGCAATGACCTCATTGCACGCATGTCCGATGGTAGCTGCAGCAGTGTTGCCGTCAATAATGATTTTACTTTGATTCGTCATATAACCACTCCTTTAACTCTTTTCGAGCATCCCAAAACAAGAAAATCTTGTCGCATTCGAAATCAGTCGCCGGCCTCGCGTCCGGCGAAACAAACGAGTAAAAGTTAGAACTACAATTTCTTTATGTCAAGTATAATAATTCTTCAAGTATCGGGGCATTATTTTTTTAGGGCGGTTTTTGTCCATAACGGCGATTTTTCCGAATGCCAGGTCAGGCTTCGGATTTTCTCAGTCAGCGTATAACCAGACGGCATTCGAATACGTTCTGTGCTATTTCTTCAGGGAAGGGCTTTCCGAAGCAGCCATCAGCAAACCCAGGATAACAAAATTGGTTATCAGGGAACTTCCTCCTCTACTTATAAACGGCAACGTAACGCCGGTGACCGGCAATAGTTTTATCACGCCCCCGATATTGATGAAAACCTGGACAATAAGGATCGACGTCAATCCGATTATAGTCAACCGCGTAAACTGAACTCTGGCATCAGAAGCGATTTTAAAACATCGAATGCAGAACATAAGATAAACAGCAATAACGGCCAAACACCCTAAATAACCCAACTCCTCTCCGATAGCGGCGTATATGAAATCCGTGCTGACCACCGGTATTTTCTCAGGATTTCCCATGCCGAATCCCCGGCCCAATATCCCGCCGGAGAAAAGTGCGGACAAGGACTGGATGCTTTGCCAGCCTGCCCCGGTAGGATCGCTGAACGGGTCCTTCCATACTTCGATCCTTAACCGACCATGACTGAAGAAATAATACACGAACCGTCCTATTCCATATGTGCCGAAAGCGCCTAAAACCACATATCCGAATTTTCCCGTGGCCGTGTAAAACAAAATTATCAGCACAGCCGTAAATATGGCTATCATGCCGATGTCACGTTGAAAAAGAATTAAAAACTGCGGAACGCTCCATATCAATAAAAACTGAAGAACCCTTCCGGGGCGGGGAAGAGGAATCCCTAAAAAACTCCTGGAAAAATCCGCTGCATAACGGCTCAAATATCCTGCGAGAAAAATAACCAATAATACTTTTAAAGCCTCCGTGGGTGTGGTTAATCCCGGTCCGAACCGCGCTCCTCTATAGGTCACTCCCATACCCACTACAAATCCTAAAATCAATACGGAGAGAATGGCGGAAATCCATGAAAACTTTGATAATCGTTGAAATCGGTGTCCCCTGAACAATATGAAAACGAAAAGCATGCAAAGGAATGATACGATATAAATGATGCTTCGTTCTCCCAGCATATTCTCCATAGAAAAAATCTGCATACGGAGTTGCGCAAGAATGCCGATACCAAGCAGAAAAATCGTTGCCGGCAGCAGCAAGAGGTCTCCTCGGCATTTCAAGATAACCAGGAGAATGTGAAGAAGAACGGCAGATATGATATAGGCGGAAACGAGAAAAAAGGCGTTTCTGGAGAAGGTCATTCCCTGGGCATGCCTGACGAGCGATAAAATAAAGAAACCGATGAAAATGAGTATGCAAATTTTTTTCAGCAGAAGGCGTTCGATTTTTCTGTTTTTGAAAATATCCTTGATAGGGTTCGGCTTTTTTCTACCGGCCTGGTTTTTCATCATTTGAAGTATCCCTTGTTAATAGCTGAAAGGAGCAATTCACGTGCCATAGGCAAAGCTGATCGGGAGCCATATCCGCCCCGTTCGATTATAACCGACCAGGCGACGAGAGGGTTGTCAGCCGGAGCGAAACCGATAAACCAGGAGTGGGATTCGCCGTGAGGATTTTCCGCTGTCCCGGTTTTACCGGCGCAGGTCAATCCCTGAATCCTCATTTTTTTTGCCGTACCTCTCAATACGACCTCTTTCATTAAGTTTCTCAGTTCGTCAATTTTCGTTTCTCCCGGAGTTTTTCCCATGATAAGGCTGTCGGGATGCTCATTATTAAGCCAGAGAGAAGGTATTATCCCACGGCATCCGACAGCGGCTGAAACGAGAGCCATATGGATAGGCGTAACGTAAACGGGTCCCTGTCCTATAGACATCAGAGCCAGACCTTCCAAATTATTTTCCGCCAGTCTCGGAACATGACTCCGCTTAACAGGGATCGAAAACCCCGGATGTTCAGGGTCTATGCCGATGGAATAGGAGCGATTGAACAAAAAATGTTCTGACATTCTCCACAATTTCTCAGGCCCCATCCTGACGCCCATCTGAGCGAAAAAGACATTGGACGAAAAAATCAGGGCATCTTCTAAAGAAAGTTCTCCGTATCCATGCCAATCCTCACCTCTGTCTTTATATTCATAGTATTCGTGATCTCTGATTCTTTTAGCGCCGGGAGCTGGAGAGTAACCCTGGGGCGTACAATTTATTAATCCGTCAAAACCGTCTTTCATAGCTGCTGCAGCGACGATGATTTTAAAGGTCGATCCCGGCGGATATATTCCGGCGATTGCCCGATTCAGGAAAGGAGCTTTCTTTTCTTCGTCTTTGAAACATGTTTCTGAAAGGTTACCGGGATCGAATCCCGGTGAGCTGTATAACACAAGAATATCGCCTTCAGGTATTTTCAAAAGGACTGCCGCACCGCTGCGACCATCCATGAGCTGATGGGATTTTTTTTGAAGTTCCAAATCGAGCGTCAAATGCAAGTCATTGCCTTGCATAGCATCATGTTTGAAAGCATTTCTGAAAAACGACCGGATTTCTTTCAGACTTCTAAGCGTACGACCCGCCAGATAAGATTTCATTAATTTTTCGAGTCCGGCGCTGCCGAATCTATAATGATCATATCCCAGAATATGACAGGTCGCGTCCCCACCGGGATAACGGCGTCTGTATATCCCATCCTTCAGCACGTCTTCGGCCATCACAGAACCATGACGATCATAAATCGTGCCGCGTTTCAGATGATGAGCAGGATTCGGATAACGGATGGAATATCGCTTCATTGCATTTATCAATGGGCCATAAGTGAATCCGAAAAGATGCCAGTATGCCTGGTAGAGCGCCAAGCCTATGAAAAGCGCCACAGCGCTGAGCGACAGTATCCGAGGAATCCGGTTTCCTTTAAGCTGTTTGCGTGACTTTTTCCGTTTGCCCGAATAGGAATAAAAGGATTTGACTATGAAAAAGAGGTAAATAAAAAAAAGAACGATAAGCGGTTTTATTATATAAGGAAATATTGTCGGTGAAAACAGCCAGTCAGATAGTGTTTTTGTGCTGTTCATCAATGGATCGCTTTTCGAAATAACTCCTCATCAGGAAAGAGGAACGGAAGCGAACTCGCCGATATTTCGAAAATGCCGATAACGCTGTTCAAGAAGCTCTTCTTTTCTGAAATCCGATAGTTCATCAAGCGCCTTCAAAAGGACTTCTTTTATCATATCAGCGGCATCTTCCCACTCGCGATGAGCGCCGCCGGGAGGCTCCGGGATGATCCCATGTATGATGCCCATCTCGTAAAGGTCTGCTGCGCTGATTTTTAATTTTTCCGCAGCAGCGGATGCATACACTCTGTCTTTCCACAAAATCGCCGCACATCCCTCCGGAGAAATTACAGAATAAACGGCATTCTCCTGCATGTAGATTCTATCGCCTATGCTTATCCCCAATGCTCCTCCGCTTCCGCCTTCTCCTGTTACCAAAACGATGATCGGAACGGTCAGCATCGACATTTCAAGCAGGTTCAAGGCAATGGCCTCAGCCTGCCCTCTCTCTTCGGCTCCCTGACCGGGATAGGCTCCCATAGTATCAATGAAACAAACTACCGGACGCTTGAATTTTTCCGACAATTTCATTATTCGCAGAACTTTACGATATCCTTCAGGATGGTTCATGCCGAAATTCCTTCGAATGCTCTCCTGCGTACCCCTTCCTTTATGTTGAGCAACGACTGTTATTTGTCGCCCCTCGATCTTTGCCGGTCCCGCTACAATCGAAGCGTCATCGCCGAATCTCCTGTCGCCGTGTAATTCCAGAAAATCATCCATTATTCTTTCTATGTAATCCATGGGATTAGGACGATCCGAGTGCCTGGCGATTAATACTCGCTGCCACGGACCAAGATGATCCACGATGTTCTGGTACATCAAGTCGATCTGGTCTTCAAGAGATTTGATCTGATCAGCCAGCGACTCATCTCTTTCCGTCAATTCTCTTAATTGTTTCAACTTATATTCCAAATCTTTGATCGGCTTTTCAAATTCTAGAGATTCCTGCATTCTGTTTCACTTCCTTAGGTTTGTTGAGATGTTCTTCATTCATCCCCCGCCGGAACGGAAGAGTTCATGAAAATATCTCACATCATGTGCACCCGGTTCAAGGGCTTTCTTTCCGTTGTTCTTTCATTGATTTCAGTTGAACCGGACGACATCGCTGCCTGCGGCATTTTCTATTTTATTGAATAGGTCAGGGATGCCGGGATCGACATGGAAATCCGAGCATACTTCCATGAGTACATTTTTAATATGATTTCCCGGGGGATAGCATAAATTAAAATATACCGGACATTCGCCTGAGCAATCCTGAAAAATTTCCCTTAACTGATCCAAGTTTTTGGAAGTAATGTCGCTGACGGGGAGATTAATGGTTATTCTGTTCAGAAACATCTGCCTTGCTTCTTCCAGAGTAATGATTTTTTCGGCGACGACCGTTATTCCTTTATCGTTTTTTTCCGCGTACCCTTTGGTTATCAAGGGTTTTTCTAAACTCAGCAAATGTCTGACCTCCTTGAAAAGGGAAGGCGGAATCATGACTTCGAATAGACCCTCCAAATCCTCAAACATAGCGAATGCCATCAGTTCGCCTTTTTTGCTCTGTAACTTTCTCAATTTTGATATAATTCCCGCCAGCCTCACAGGGGCTTTTCCTTCCAGCTCTTTGAGCTGTTTGCTTGAGGAATGCACATAATGCTTCAATTCATTTTCTATGGACAACAGAGGATGCCCGGTAATATAGAAACCGACGCTTTCCTTTTCCGCAGACAGCAACTCGGATTTGCTCCATTCCGGCATGTCAGGAAGAGACCTGTCGACGGTTTCGTCTCGAAAAGAAAAACCGCCGAACAAACTTCTCTGGCCTAGCTCGCGGTCCTTTTGAAATTTTTGTCCGATGCTCATAGCTCGATCCAGTATGGCGATCAATTGAGACCTTTTAGCGCCGAAAGAATCGAAAGCGCCGCATTTTATAAGGCTCTCTATAACGCGTCTGTTGACGGATTTCAGGTTCACCCGTTCGCAAAAATCAAACAGGGATTCATATTTGCCGTCCTTCTTTCTTGATTCAATAATCGATTCAATGGCGGCATCGCCGACATTTTTCACCGCCGCCAATCCGAATCGAACAGCATTGCCGACGACAGTGAAATCATGGAGACTTTCATTAACGTCCGGCGGTAATATTCTGATATTCATATTGCGGCATTCGTTAATGAAATTGACTATTTTATCAGTATTTCCCATGTCTGAAGCCATGAGCGCGGCCATGTATTCCAGGGGGAAATTGGTTTTCAAATAGGCCGTCTGGAAAGCAATATAGGCGTAGCAGGCCGCATGGGCTTTATTGAAACCGTAACCTGCGAACGGCTCAATGAATGAAAAGATTTTTTCCGCTACTCTCGTATCAATGCCGTTTTCAGCAGCGCCTTTCACAAATTTAGCCTTCTGCTTGACCAGTTCCTCAGTCTTCTTCTTGCTGATCACTTTCCTCAAAATATCGGCCTCGCCGTAACTGAAACCGGCTATGGCGCGGGTCATCTGGAGCACCTGTTCCTGATATACCGCTACTCCATATGTGCTTTTCAATATCGGTTCCAGAAGATTGTGGGGATATTCAACAGCGGCTTTACCGTATTTTCCGTCAATGAATTTTCCTATCCATTCCATAGGACCAGGGCGATATAGGGCCACCATGGCAATCAAATCTTCGAATTTGTTGGGTTTCAATTGTATCAGGTATTCCCTCATCCCGCCGCTTTCAAGTTGAAATACGCCCACTGTTTCCCCACGGCCCAGCAGTTCATATGTTTTTTTATCATCCAGCGGAATTTCGTTAGGATTAAGCGTGATGTTTTTCGTTTTTTCTATAATCTTAACGGCTTTGTCAATAATGGTCAGATTTCTCAGACCCAAAAAATCTATCTTCAGCAACCCGATTTTACTGATGTAATCCATCGAATATTGAGTTAAAGCCAGATTGCTCTCTGATTTAGGATCATACGCCAAAGGCACGTAGTCCGTCAGGGCTTCCTTTGAAATAACTACGGCTGCGGCGTGCGTCGAACAGTGCCTTGCCAGTCCTTCAAGCGCCATTGACGCCTTGATTAATTTATCCACCCTATCGTCGCCGCTCATCATTCTTTTTAACTCCGGCTCCTGTTTCAGCGCATCCTTGATGGATATTTTCAACGTCTCCGGAACCAGCTTGGCTATGCGATCCACTTCACTATAGGAAAAATCCATCACTCTTCCGACATCTCGTATTACAGCACGGGCAGCCATCGTTCCGAACGTTATTATCTGAGCGACATGGCTGTGGCCATATTTTTCGACGACATACTGAATGACTTTTTCCCGCTTATCCTTGCAAAAATCAATGTCGATGTCCGGCATGCTGACTCTTTCGGGATTCAAAAAACGCTCGAAAACCAGATCATATTTTAACGGATCAAGGTCCGTTATCCCCAAAGTGTAACTGACCAGACTGGCCGCAGCGGAACCCCGACCAGGGCCCACCGGGATATTGTTCCTTTTGGCGTAATTGATGATGTCCCAGACGATTAAAAAATACTCCGCAAATCCCATCCCGATGATTATTTCCAATTCTTTTTCCAGTCTCCTCTTATATCTTTCGATCTGCTCCGCTTCATTAATGCCGTTCTGCTCCAATCTGTTTTGCAACCCCTCGTCCGTCAGTTTTTTTAAAAAATCAACGCCCGTGTATTCGGGAGGAAGCTCGAAACTCGGCAGAATACTCTTCTGAAAATTCATTTTAACATGACAGCGCTCCGCGATTTCTACCGAATTGGATACCGCATCGGGAACCTCTGAAAATAATTCCCGCATCTCATCCGGACTCTTGAAGTAAAACTCCTGCGAACTGAATTTCATTCTGTCGCGGTCCTGCACTTTTTTCCTGGTTTGGATGCATATCAGCATATCCTGAAATTCGGCATCGGCTTTTTCCAAATAGTGGCAATCATTTGTGGCGATTAAGGGAATCGAAAGGTCTCGAGCTAATTTTATTAGCATTGGATTGACTTTTTTCTGTTCTTTCAATCCATGATCCATTAATTCAATATAAAAATTTCCCTTACCGAAAATATCTTCAAATTTTCCCGCCTGCTCATACGCTTCTTTTTCCTTGCCTTCCAGCAATAATTGCGGGATAAGACCCTTAAGGCACCCGGAAAATCCTATCAAACCCTCAGCGCACTCCGAAAGCGCTTCGAAATCTATCCGCGGCTTGTAATAAAATCCTTCTATGAAAGAAATGCTGCTTAACTTGTTCAACTTCTTGTGGCCGGTATTGTTCTCTGCCAAAATCGTTAAATGATACAGACTGCTCTTGCCCGATTTACCGCTTTTTTTATGCCTGGAACCCTTAACCATGTAAAATTCAGAACCGATTAAGGGCTTGATTCCCTTTTCCATGGCCTTCGTATAAAAATCGACAGCGCCGTATAAATTCCCATGATCCGTGACCGCCACTGCCGGCATATTGAATTCCGCCGCCTTGTCGATCAAATCGCTTGTCCTGATGGCGCCGTCCAACAGACTATATTCAGAATGCACATGCAGATGAATGAAATCCGCTTTTTTCATTTTATATTCTCCTCGCTTTATCGCGGTCGTCTTTTTATTCGGGTTCCTTCGAAATTACGCCAGTTCAGCAGCCGGCTCCCGCGTCCTGGCCCGCTCCCTCAACTTGACTGAAAGAAGTTTGGAAATTCCAGGCTCTGACATCGTTATCCCGTAGAGGACATCCGCTGATTTCATTGTCATTTGATTGTGAGTTATCAGGATCACTTGCGAATAATCCGACAGCTCCTGAACGTAATTCACGAAACGATCCACGTTGCTCTCATCCAGAGGAGCGTCCACTTCATCGAACATCAGAAACGGACTGGGCCTGTAATTAATCAATGCAAAAAGCAGCGCTAAAGCCGTCAAAGCCTTCTCACCTCCGGACATCAGACTTAAATATTGTAGTTTTTTACCAGGAGGCATGGCAACTATGTCTACTCCGGATTCCAGCAAATTTTTCTCATCAGAAAGGATCAGATCAGCCTCTCCGCCGTTGAAAAGACGCTGAAATACCTCCCGAAAATTAGCCCGTACGGCTTCGAAGGTTTCCTTGAATTTCGATATGGTCGTTCGATTTATCCTGGCCACCGTTTTCTGCAGATTTTCCAGCGATTCCTCCAGATCAGTCTTTTGCTGCGTCAGAAATTCATGCCTTTCGTTCACTTCGTTGTATTCGTCTATTGCCCCTAAATTAACATCCCCGATTCTTTCCATCTTGCTTTTGAGGTCCTCGATCTGTTCGGCAATTTCTTCCAGGCTTTCTTCTGACGCTTCCATGCCCTTGAAAAGTTCTTCCGGCTGACTTCCAAATTCCATCCGAATTTGCTCTGATATATTATCAACCTTCGCCTGCTGCTCAGCTTTCCGTACCTTCTTTTCCTGGAGATCGTTGAATACTTTTTCCCACTCTTTCTTTGCCGTTTTTAACCGGCGCTTGTTTTCAATTATTTTGTCTTCCCTTTTCGTCAATTCGTCGGAATTCTTCCGCTTTATCTCTTCCAATTCATCCAACTTTTGAACGGCGTCCTTATTTTTCTCTTTAATCTGAATGATTTCCATTTCCAGATTCTTTTTATCTTCTACACGATCCTGTTCTGTTTTATGCCTCTGTTTTATTTTATGTTCCAGGTATTCTAAACGACGCTCTCCTTCGCGCTTTTCTTTCCCCGTGGAATCTATTTTCTCCTCAAGCGAAGCCAAAACGACTTTTTTGGCCGTTTCTTCTTCTCTTAACTCCTCAATCAGTCTTCTGTCCGATTCTGTTTTTCTATTCAGTTCATTCATTCTTTCAGTGATATCGTTTTTCTCCTCCATAAGACTTTCTACGGCATCTTCCTGACTTTTCGCGCATCTGCTGCATTCGTTTTTCTCCTCTTCCAGCATCTCCAGAGTTAAATTGTAATTCTGCTTTCTGGTTTCCAAACTTTCGATTATTTTGTCGATGTGAGCGGAATCCTTCTCTATTTCGACTTTTTTTATCTGGAAATTTCTTAGTTCCTGTTCCTTGCTGTTAAAGAGATCATTCAGATCGTGCAGGACGCTTTCAATTCCCTCTTTACGGGCTTCTATTTGCACTGCCGCACTGTCGGCATTTTGAATTTCAGCTTTCAACTCTTTAATACGCCGCTTTTGCGCCAAATATCCGAAATCTTCCGCCGATATTTTTCCTGCGGTCAGAGAACCATCGGAACGGATTACTTCCCCCTCAACAGTTAGAAAAGTGAGGTTTCCATTTTTTCTTTCCCTCAAGTTCAACGCGGTTTCAATGTCTTCAACGATTATAACGTCTTGCAGAAGGCGCTTGACGTGTTCGCGGAAGTTTTCTTTGGCCGATACGAATTTGCATGCAGAATCAATGACTCCCGGCTCATTCGACAGCTCCTCATGAGACGCCGGTTCCTCAGGCAGTCCGCTTACTGCTTTTCTCCACAGAAACGTGGAGCGTCCTAAATTTTTCTGTTTTAAAAATTCAATCGCCTCAAAAACGTTTTCACGATCACGTAAAAGGATGGTGTATATCCTGTCTTCCAGTATGACCTCTATCGCTTTTTCAAAACGGGGGTCAACTTCAATCGAATCTCCCAATATTCCAACAATGCCCTGCAAATTCGATTTCTTCAATAATGCGCGTACCCCCGGGCCGATACCTTCCATCTTTCTGCGAATTTCCTCCAGGGAGTCCTTACGGGATTTGGCTGCCTGAAGCTTCGCTTGAACTTCATTCAACATAGCCGCAGCCTCATCCCTTTCTTCCTCTTTATCGGCTATCTTTTCCCATAACTCTTCCTTTTCTCCTCGGACTGTCTCCTCACGAGCGAGCAATTCCTGGTATTCTCTTTCTTTTTCTTCCCTGGAATTATTCAAATGAACCGTTTCTTCGTTTAAAAGCCTTCTCTCCTTTTCCGATTTTTCAATGTCGCGTTTAACGGCGTTCATTCGAGCTTTCATTTCATTCATATTGTTCCTGGATTCAGCCAGCTCCGATTCCTTACCCAATAATACAGCCTTCAAATCCTCAATTTTTTCCTCCACATCTCTTATCCGCACTTTTTCTTCAGTTATCTTTCTCTGTATTTCCTCCGACTCGCTTCGCACCTCTTCCAGCTTACGCTTTAATTCCTTAAGCGCTTTGACGCCGTCAATCAGCAGACGCTTCTGTTCCGCCAACTCTTCCTGCATGGTCTGCAATTCATCACGCTCACGTCGCTCGGAATCTTCTATATCCTCTATTCTCCTCTTCTTATAAATGATATCGGTTTCTCGCATCTCGATATCGCGCTTCAATTTATGATATTCCCGCCGGTAATCGTTCTGAACCCTCTCCAGTTCCTCAAATTCCAACGTTACGCTCTCCAGCTCATTCTCCAACAGATTCACTTCCGAAGTCTTTTCCGTCTCAATCCGCGTCGCTTCTTCTAAAAAATTTTCACATTCCCCTAATCGCTTCCGGAAATTCATATACTTCGTTCCAGAAAAAATCAGTCTTTTCTTCTTTAATTCTTCGCCGGCTTTCTTATATCGACGCGCTTTTCTGACCTGACGCTTCAGTGACCTTAAACGCTTGCTTACTTCACTATGCAAATCATTTATGCGTAATAAATTGTCGCGGGTCCTCTCCAGCTTCTTCAATGCTTCAGCCTTCCTGATCTTATATTTATAAATCCCGGCCGCATTATCAAATAAACTCCGCTTGTCCTCAGGCTTTGAATTCAAAATGAAATCTACTTTGCCCTGCTCGAGTATCGAATAAGTGTTTTTTCCCACGCCCATATCCGCAAATAACGCCACAATATCTTTTAAACGACAATTCGTCTTATTGATCGAATACTCGCTGTCACCAGTACGATACAATCTTCGCGTTATCGTCAGCTCTCGGTAAGATAACGGCAAATCTCCGTTCGTATTCTGAAAATGCAGGGATACTTCCGCGTATCCCGACGGTCGCTTTCCAGAAGCCCCATTGAAGATCACGTCTTCCATCTTGCCGCCCCTTAGTGATTTCGCGCTCTGCTCTCCGAGCACCCATCTTATCGCATCCGCTATATTGCTTTTGCCGCAACCATTGGGTCCTACTATCGCCATTATTCCCTGCGGTACGTATATCTCCGTCCTCTGAGCAAATGACTTGAATCCCTTCAAACTTATCTTTTCAAAATTTATCATGATCCCTTTCCTCGAGTTCTCCTCCCTCTTCGGAAATACTATTTTTTATGAAATTTGTAAAGGAAAAACGAATTTAAAATAAAGAAAAAAAATGCACAAATTGCGCGGCTTATCGCTTGTCGAAGTTGCCTTTTAACAAACAGTTAACTCATCAAGTCATAGATACGGGAAAAAACAAGAGGCTTTTAAAACATTTATAATCAATAATTTATTCTTTAAAAACTTTCTTTTTATTTTTGTTTTTCGTTCATACATTTACTGGATGGTAATTTAAGCGGAAAGCGCTTCATTTTCTTTGCATTTTTTTTCTTTATTATTTTATCCGGGGTTTAAAATAAATTTTGAAAAAATAACGAAGAGCTTTTTCCGCTGTGTGTGGATCCAAGTAAAACCAATTAAAAATGAAGGTCCCGGAAATTAATTACCCCAATACGGCAATGGAATTATTAAACAAAATGGACGTCTTAATGCGGAAAACGAGAAATTCACCCCATAGAAAATTTTAAAAAAAATAAGCCGCCCCCTTGACTGCGTATTCCGGTGAAAGTTGCCGGCGATTCTGGAAATAAGTTTACCACC